>NZ_JBICZE010000007.1:378893-404317 GCF_043201735.1 Kitasatospora sp. NPDC048286 | reverse complement strand
GGCATGACGGCAGCCCCCCGGACGGTTGTCCGGGGGGCTGCGGCCCTTCCCTCGGAACTCCTTCGGAATCCCTTCGGAAAATCTCGGGGGGGGGGAATTCCCCGCCGGGTGGGGCTACTTCGCGCCGAAGGCCTTCTCGATGTCCTCGACGACCTTCTCCGCCGCGATCGGGCCGGAGCTGCTGCTCCACACCTGGCCGTCGACGCCCATGAGCTGGTTGGCGCCCACCGCCTTGAGGCGGGTGAAGGCCTCCTGCTTGCGGGCGGTCTCCAGGGCCTTCTCGCCGTCGGCGTTCAGGGTGGCGACGAACACCCGGTCGGCGTCGGCCTTGTTGAGGTTCTCCAGGGACAGCGGGTCCGAGTGGGGCTGGGCGCCCAGGTCGTCGGCGATCGGCATGGTGCCGGCGCCGGCCTTCTTCAGCAGGTCGCCGGGCATGTTGGTGGTGTTCATCACGATCGGCCCGTTGGGCATCCAGCGCATCACCACGGCGCTGCCGGTCCTGCCCTCGCCGGCCTTGGCGGCGCGCTTGTCCAGGGCGTCCAGCTTGGCCGTCAGGTCGTCCTTGTGGCCGAGCGCGTCGCCGTACACGGCGAGCACCGAGCGCCAGTCGCCGGCCTTGGGGACGATGGTCGGGGCGACCGCGGAGAGCTTTTCGTACTGGGACTTCTCGATGCCCGAGGAGGCCAGGATGAGGTCGGGCGTGGCCTTGAGGATGGCCTCGATGTTGGGCTCCTTGACCGTGGCCACCAGCGGGATGGCGTCGGCCTTCAGGTAGGCGGGGGCGGTGGTGCCGCCGCGGCTGGAGCTGGTGCCGACCGGGGTGACGCCGAGTGAGAGCGCGGTGTCCAGCGAGGTGTCGTTGAGGGCGACGACCCGCTTGGCCTCGGCCGGGACCTCCACGGCGCCGAAGGCGGTGTCGATGCTGCGCTTGCCGTCCTTCGCGGCGGCGGTGGACGAGGAGCCGGAGTCACCCGCGGAGCCGTCGGACCCGGAGGAGCCGCACGCGGTCAGGCCCAGGGAGAGGGCGCCGACGACGGCCGCGCCGAGCAGGGTCTTGGTAATGCGGGTGCCAAGCATGGGTGTTCTCCGAGCAATGGTAGTTTACGGACGAACCGTTTTTCTGAGGTTAGCCTAACCATACGTAATGCCCTGACGGGGGAGGCCCGGTGTGACAACCCGATCACTCCTGCTGCGCGGACTGCTGCCCGCCGGCGGGATCCTGCTGCTCGCCGTACTGGCGAGCCTGCTGCTCGGCGCGGGCGATGTGGGGCCGTCACGGGCGTTCGCCACCCTGCTCGGTGACGGCGACTCCGACTCCCGGTTCACCGTGTTCCACCTGCGCGCCCCGCGCACCGCCGTGGCCCTCGCGGTCGGCCTCGCGCTCGGCGTGGCCGGCACCGTGCTCCAGGCCGCCGCCCGCAACCCGCTGGCCGAGCCCGGCCTGCTCGGGGTCAGCACCGGCGCCTCCTTCGCCGTGGTGATCGCGATCGTGCTCGGCGCCGGCGCGGCGAGCGTCGGCCCGTACGTCGCCGTGCTGGGCGCCGCCGCCGGCTGCCTGCTGGCGCTCGGCGCCGCCCGGCTGCGCGGCACCGGCGACGACCCCGTCCGGCTGGTGCTGGCCGGAGCGGCGCTGAGCGGGCTGATGAACGCCGGCTCCTCCGTACTGCTGCTGTCCGACGCCCGGGCCGCCGACGAGATCCGGTTCTGGACCATCGGCTCGGTCGCCGGCCGCGGCACCGACCAACTGCTGGCCGTGCTGCCGGTGCTGCTGCTCGGCCTGGTCCTGGCGCTGCTCTCCGGCCCGGCGCTGACCGCGCTCAGCCTCGGCGACGACGTCGCCACCGGCCTCGGCCACAAGCCCCGCCGGGTCCGCGCCCTCGCGGTGGCCGCCGTCGCCCTGCTGGTCGGCGCCGCCACCGCGATCGCCGGGCCGGTCTCCTTCGTCGGCCTGGTGGTGCCCTTCGCCGCCCGGGCCCTGGTCGGCCCCGACCTGCGCCGACTGCTCGTGGTCTCCGCCCTGCTCGGGCCGGCCGTCGTGCTGCTCGCCGACGTGGCCTCCCGACTGGTGGCCCGCCCGTACGAGATGCCGCTCGGCGTGATGACCGCCCTGTGCGGCGCCCCCGTCCTGGTCGCCGTCGTCCGCTCGCACAGAATGCCCGCGCTGTGACCCCCACCCTGAACGCCCCGAACCCCGACACATACTCGGCCGCGCCCCTGCCGTCGACCCCACCCGGCACCCGGCTGCTCGCCCTGGGCGGCCGCTCGGTGCTCGTCCCGGTCCGGCCGCTGCTCGGCTGCACCGCCCTGCTGCTCGTCGTGGTCGCGGTGACCGCCGTCTGCCTGGCCGTCGGCGAGACGAACCTGAACCCGGTGACCGCCCTGCGCGCCGCCTTCGGCGACGGCACCGCGCGCGACGTGCTGCTGGTGGAGAAGCTGCGGCTGCCCCGCGCCGAGGCGGCCCTGGCCGTCGGCGCGGCCCTCGGCGTCGCGGGCTGCCTGATGCAGACCCTCGCCCAGAACCGGCTGGCCACCCCGGACACCGTCGGCTTCAACGAGGGCGCCACCGCCTTCGCCGTCGCCTCCGTCACCGGCGTCGCCACCCAGCTGCTGCCCTCCGCCGCCGCCCTGGTGGGCGCCGCCACCGCCGCCTCGCTCGCCTTCGCCCTCGGCGGCGGGGCCGGCCGCAACGGCTACCGCTTCCTGGTCGTCGGCCTCGGCATCGGCGCGGTCTTCGGCGCGGTGACCAACCTGATGCTCTCCCGCGCCGCCATCGACGCCGCCAACTCCGCCTACGGCTGGACGGTCGGCACCCTCAACAGCCGGGACGCCGACACCGTCGGCCTCCTCGAACTCGGCCTGCTGGTCTGCCTGCCCGCCGCCGTGCTGCTCGGCCGGCGGCTGTCGCTGCTGCGCTTCTCCGACGCCGTCGCCACCGGACTGGGCGTCCGGGTGCGCGGCCTGCGGATCGGCGTCCTGGCGGTCGCCGTGGTCTGCGCGGGCCTGGCGGTGGCCGTCGCCGGACCGCTCGGCATGATCGCGCTCGCCGCGCCCGAGGCCGCCCGCCGGATCGCCGGGCCGCGCTGCGTGCCGGTGCTCACCTCGGCCGCCGCCGGCGCCGCCTTCACCCTGCTCGCCGACCTGATCGGCCGTACCGTCCTGTCGCCACTGGAGGTGCCGGCCGGCCTGGTCACCGCCGTCGTGGGCGGCCCCTACCTGCTCTGGCTGCTGCTCACCACCCGTCCCCGGAGGACCGCATGACCGCCCGCACCGCGACTGCCGCGACCACCGCCGCCCCGGCCCACCGCCTGGCGACCAGTGCGCTCAGCCTCGGCCACGACCGCACCATCGTGGTCCGCGAGCTCGACCTCGAACTGCCGCGGCAGCAGGTCACCGTCATCGTCGGCCCGAACGGCTGCGGCAAGTCCACCCTGCTCGGCGGCCTCGCCCGGACCATCGCCCCGCGCTCCGGCGCCGTGCTGCTCGACGGCAAGCCGCTGACCTCGCTCTCCACCCGCGCGATCGCCCGGATCATCGGCCTGCTGCCGCAGTCCGCCACCGCCCCGGACGGGCTGACCGTCCGTGACCTGGTCCGCTACGGCCGCCAGCCGCACCAGGGCCTGCTGCGGCAGTGGTCCGCCGCCGACGCCGAGGCGGTCGAGCACGCGCTCACCGCCGCCGACCTGCACGAGCTGGCCGACCGCCCGCTGGACACCCTCTCCGGCGGCCAGCGCCAGCGCGCCTGGATCGCCATGGCCGTCGCCCAGGACACCGACATCCTGATGCTGGACGAACCCACCTCGGCGCTGGACATGGGCCACGCCCTGGAGGTGCTGGAGATGGTGCGCGGCCTGACCGCGCGCGGCCGCACCGTCGTCCTCGTCCTGCACGACCTCAGCACCGCCTGCCGCTACGCCGACCACATGGTGGCCATGCGGGACGGGAAGGTCGCCGCCCAGGGCGCGCCGCGCGACATCGTCACCCCGGAGCTGGTGCGCGAGCTGTACGGGGTGGAGAGCGCGATCCTCACCGACCCGGTCCACGGCACCCCGGTCGTCTGCCCCGTCGGCCTCGCCCCCCGGACCCGCTGACCTCCCGGGCGGCGCACCCGCAACGCCCTCAGCCGTACGGGACGACCGCGACCGGGCAGTGCACGTGGTGGATCGCGGCGTGCGCGACCGGACCGATGTGGTGGTGGCGCAGCGGCAGGTGCCGGACCCTGCGGCCGACCACCAGCAGCCGGGACGACGCGGCGGCGTCCACCAGGTCCACGGCGGGCTTGCCCCGGATCAGCTCGGTGGTCACCTCGACCTCCGGGTGGTGGGCCCGCCAGGGCGCCAGGGCCCGCGCCAGCCCGCTGTCCTCGGCCGCGGACGTCTCGCGCTCCAGCCCGCCGATCGCCCCGTAGGACATGTACTCGCTGCCGGCCGGCGGGGACCAGACGTGCACCACGCGCAGCGGCGCCGAGCGGAGCGCGGCGGCCTCGAAGGCGAAGGCCAGCACCGGCTCCGCCGGGCGCCCGAGGTCCAGGCCGAGCGTCACCTCGCCCTCCGGCTCGTCCCCGTCGGAGCGGACCAGCACCACCGGGCAGGCCGCCCGCCGCAGCACCTCCTGGCTCACCGAGCCGACCAGGAACCCGCGCAGGGTGCTCAGGCCGCGCGAGCCGAGCACCAGCACGGAGGCGCTCCGCCCGGCGGCCTCCAGCGCCTCCACGGGATCGCCGGCCACGGAGGAGGCGGCGACCTCCACCTCGGGCGCGAGGGAGCGCAACTCGCCCTCGCGTTCGGCGAGTTGCGCCAGTGCGGGGTGGTCGCCGCGTTCGGTGCCGGGAGGGAGGTGCTTCGGGCGGGGCCAGGCCTGGAGGACGTCCAGGCGCAGGCCGCGGCGCTGCGCCTCGCGGGCGGCCCACGCGGCGGCGGCCTGGCTCTCGGGTGAGCCGTCGAATCCGACGACGACGGGTCCGGTCACGGCGTGCTCCTCGGTTCCGGTGCGGCCGGAGGTCTCTGCGTGTGCGCCCAGTATCCGCGCGGGCCCCGACCGCCGCCTCCCGGAGGCCCGGCCCCCGGTTCGGCCGTCCGGCTGGTCGGCGGGAGGGCGGCGCGGCACAGCCCGGGCCGGGCGGGGGAGCCCGGCTAGGGTCTCCCGGACCGGTCCGTCCCACTCCGGGAGAACGATGCCGAGGGTCCCCCGTCTCCGCTCGCGGTGGGCGAGCGCCGCCGCCGGACTGGCCGTGCTCGCCTCCGCCCTGGTCGGCTGCGGGGGTGGCGGGGGCGGCGGCCCGGTCGCCCTGAACTGGTACAACTTCCCGGACGACTCGGGCGCCCTCCAGCAGGCCGCCGACCGCTGCGGGCGGCGGTCCGGCGGCCGCTACACGATCCGCTACAACAAGCTGCCGCGCGGCGCCGACGGCCAGCGCCAGCAGCTGGTGCGCCGGATGGCGGCGCACGACACCGAGGTCGACATCCTCGGCCTGGACGTCACCTGGCCCGCCGAGTTCGCCGAGGCCGGCTGGATCCGCGAGTGGACCGGGGCGATGCGCGAACAGGCCACCGCCGACACCCTCGCCGCGGCGGTGCGCACCGCGACCTGGCGGGACCGGCTGTACGCGGTGCCGTACAACTCCAACACCCAGCTGCTCTGGTACCGCGACGACCTGGTGCCGACCCCGCCCGGCACCTGGGCGCAGATGCTCTCCCGGGCGCGGGAGCTGGCCGACGAGGGCAAGCCGCACTTCGTGGAGATCCAGGGCGCCCAGTACGAGGGGCTGACGGTCTGGTTCAACACGCTGGTCACCAGCGCGGGCGGCACCATCCTCACCCCCGACGCGCAGGCGCCCTCGCTCGGGGAGCCCGCCGTCACGGCCGCCGGGGTGATGCGCGACCTGGCGACGTCGGTGGCCGCCGACCCCTCGCTGCCGAACCAGATGGAGGACCAGAACCGGCTCGCGATGGAGTCCGGCACGGCCGCCTTCGAACTCAACTACCCCTTCGTCTACCCCTCGATGAAGGCCAACCGGCCGGAGCTGTTCCCGCACTTCCGCTGGGCCCCGTACCCCGCGGTGAACGCCGACCGCCCCGCCACCGTGACCATTGGCGGGATCGACCTCGCGGTGGGCGCCTACAGCCGGCACCCGGACCTCGCCGCCGAGGCCACCCTCTGCCTGCGCGACCGGGACAACCAGCTCACCAACGCGCTGAAGGGCGGCCTGCCGCCCTCGCTGCGCAGCCTGTACGAGACGGCCGAACTCACCGCCAGCTACCCGTTCGCCGCCGACGTGCTGGCCGCCCTCGACTCCGCCAGCGTGCGGCCGCAGACCCCGGCCTACCAGAACGTCTCCATCGCCGTCTCGCACACCCTCTCCCCGCCCGCCGGCATCCACCCGGAGAAGGACGTGGCCGACCTCCGCGGGCAGATCCAGGACGCCCTCGGCTCGAAGGGGCTGATCCCGTGACACCGTCCACCGAGGCCGCCGCCGCGGCCGTACCGCGACCGGCCGGGCCCTCGCTCGGCGCCCGCCAGGAGCGCCGGCTGGGCTGGCTGCTGTGCGCCCCCGCGGTGATCGTGATGCTCGCCGTCACCGCCTACCCGATCGGCTACGCCGTCTACCTGTCCCTGCAGCGCTACGACCTGCGCTTCCCCGAGCAGGCGCACTGGGTCGGGCTCGCCAACTACGGCGCGGTGCTGGCCTCGCCGTACTGGTGGCAGGCGCTCGGCGTCACGGTGCTGATCACCGTGGTGTCGGTGGCCGTGGAACTGGTGCTCGGCCTGGCGCTCGCGCTGGTGATGCACCGGACGCTCTTCGGGCGCGGCACGGTGCGCACCGCGGTGCTGGTGCCGTACGGGATCGTCACCGTGGTGGCGGCCTACTCCTGGCAGTACGCCTGGACCCCGGGCACCGGCTACCTGGCCGCCCTGCTGCCGGAGGGCAGCGCGCCGCTGACGGAGCGGTGGCCGGCCGTCGGCCTGATCATCCTCGCGGAGGTGTGGAAGACCACCCCGTTCATGGCGCTGCTGCTGCTCGCCGGGCTGGCCCTCGTCCCGGACGAGACGGTCCGGGCGGCGATGGTGGACGGCGCGGGCTTCGGGCAGCGGCTGCGGCTGGTGATCCTGCCGCTGATGAAGCCGGCGATCCTGGTCGCGCTGCTCTTCCGCACCCTGGACGCCTTCCGGATCTTCGACAACATCTACGTGCTGACCGGCGGCTCCAACGGCACCGGCTCGGTGTCGATCCTCGGCTACGACAACCTGTTCACCGCGCTCAACCTGGGCATCGGCTCGGCGATCTCGGTGCTGATCTTCGTCTGCGTGGCGCTGATCGCCGTGGTCTTCGTCAAGCTGTTCGGCACGGCGACGCCGGGCGCGGAACCGGAGCACCGATGAGCGGCCGGCACAACCGGACGCTGACCGGCTGGGGCGTCGCCAACCTGGCGGTCGTGCTCTACGCGCTCTTCCCGGTGTGGTGGATCGTGGCGCTCTCCTTCAAGGACCCGAGCACCCTCTCCGACGGCGCGTTCGTGCCCCGGACGTGGACCCTGGCCAACTACCGCGGCATCTTCGAGACTTCGGAGTTCACCCGGGCCCTGGTCAACTCGATCGGCATCGCGGTGATCGCCACCACCATCGCCGTCGTGCTGGGCACCATGGCCGCGTACGCGGTGGCCCGGCTGCGCTTCCCCGGCAAGCGGCTGCTGATCGGGGTGTCCCTGCTGATCGCGATGTTCCCGCCGATCTCGCTGGTCTCGCCGCTGTTCGACATCGAGCGGGCACTCGGCCTGTTCGACACCTGGGCCGGGCTGATCATTCCGTACACGACCTTCTCGCTGCCGCTGGCGATCTACACGCTCTCGGCGTTCTTCCGGGAGATCCCCTGGGACCTGGAGAAGGCGGCCAAGGTGGACGGCGCCACGCCGTGGCAGGCCTTCCGGCTGGTCATCGCGCCGCTGGCGGCGCCGGGGGTGTTCACCACCGGGATCCTGGTCTTCATCTTCTGCTGGAACGACTTCCTGTTCGCGATCTCGCTGACCTCCACCACCTCGGCCCGGACGGTCCCGGCGGCCATCGCCTTCTTCACCGGGAGCTCCCAGTTCGAGCAGCCGACCGGCTCGATCGCGGCCGCCGCCGTGATCATCACGATCCCGATCGTGGTCTTCGTGCTGCTGTTCCAGCGCCGCATCGTCGCCGGGCTCACCGCCGGCGCAGTCAAAGGCTGAACCCGAGTCGGACCCCCGAGTCGGACCCGAGTGGACGGGCCGCCCCACCCGGCGGACCAGGAAGGCGGATCGTGGCCGAGATCGTCCTCGACGGCATCACCAAGCGCTACCCCGACGGTGCCCTCGCCGTCCGCGACATCGACCTCACCATCGCCGACGGCGAGTTCGTGATCCTGGTCGGGCCGTCCGGCTGCGGCAAGTCCACCACCCTCAACATGATCGCCGGGCTGGAGGACATCACCGAGGGCACCCTGCGGATCGCCGGGGAGGTGGTCAACGACCGCGCGCCCAAGGACCGCGACATCGCGATGGTCTTCCAGAGCTACGCCCTCTACCCGCACATGAGCGTGCGCGACAACATGGGCTTCGCGCTGCGGCTGGCCAAGGTCGACAGGGCGACCATCGCCGCCAAGGTCGAGGAGGCCGCCCGCATCCTGGACCTCACCCGGCACCTGGACCGCAAACCCGCCAACCTCTCCGGCGGGCAGCGCCAGCGGGTCGCGATGGGCCGGGCGATCGTCCGCGACCCCAAGGTCTTCCTGATGGACGAGCCGCTGTCCAACCTGGACGCCAGGCTCCGGGTGCAGATGCGCACCCAGATCGCCGCGCTCCAGCGCCGCCTGGGCACCACCACCGTCTACGTCACCCACGACCAGGTCGAGGCGATGACGCTCGGCGACCGGGTGGTGGTGATGCGCGCCGGCGTCGTCCAGCAGGTCGGCTCCCCGCAGCAGCTGTACGACGAGCCGGTGAACCTGTTCGTCGCCGGGTTCATCGGCTCGCCCGGCATGAACTTCCTCGGCGCCGCGCTGCGGCAGGACGCAGGGCGCGCCTCGCTGCGGACGTCGTTGGGCGACCTTCCACTGGACGACCGTACCCGGCGCGCCCTGGAGCGCGCGGACGCGCCGCGCGACCTGATCGTCGGCATCCGACCCGAGGACTTCGAGGACGCCGCCCTGGTCGAGGGGCACCCCGGCGGGGTCACCGTCACGGTGACGGTGGAGGTCCGGGAGTCGGTCGGCTCGGACGTCTACGTCCACTTCGCGGAGGAGGGCGGACCGGCGGTGACCGAGGAACTCGCCGAGCTCGCCGCCGACTCGGGCCGGGCGGACACCGGCATGCTGGAGCACCGGGTGGTCGCCCGGCTGAACACGGCCACCCGGGCCGCCGAGGGCAGCCCGCTGGAGCTGTGGGTGGACACCGCGCGCATCCACGTCTTCGACCCCCGCGGCGGGGCCAACCTGACCTACCCGGAGCATGCGTAGCCGGGTACTGCGGAAGGCCCAACCCCTCGTGGGTGAGCGGTGTGCCTGATCGGGGTCCTGTGGAAGTCGATCTAGATTGCCCGGCTATGAGAGAAGATGTCCGAATCGGCCGCCGATCGGTGCTCAAGGCCGTTCCCGCAGCCGCCGTCCTCGCGGCGGCCTCCGAGGGGATCCTCGCCCGGCCCGCCGCGGCGGCGAGCACCTTCCCGCAGCCGGTCGTACGGTGCCCGGCCCCCGGCGCGCAGGGGGTGATCCTCGACCAGACCCTCGACGTACGGTTCACCGCCACCCCCGTCCCGGGCTACGGGACGGTCACCACGCGCACCTACAACGGGACCATCCCGGGGCCGACCCTGCGGGTGCGCGGCGGGGACACGCTCTGGCTGGCCCAGATCAACGGCCTGCCGCCGAACCCGCCCGAGCCGTCGAGCCCGTCACGCCACGGCGGCCACAACCGGCCGCACCGGCCGAACAGCTTCAACCTGCACACCCACGGCCTGCACGTCTCGCCGTCCGGCAACGCCGACAACATCCTGCGCGAGTTCCCGCCGCGCACCGCCGAGCAGGCCGCGGCCGGCGCCGCGGAGCCGCGCTACCTGACCACCGTCGAGATCCCGCGCGACCACCCGGCCGGGACCTACTGGTACCACCCGCACGCGCACGGGGCCACCGCCGAGCAGATCGCCGGAGGGATGGCCGGGGTCGTCATCGTCGAGGGCGACGTCGACGAGGTGCCGCAGATCAAGGCCGCCGCCGACCTCGTCGTCTGCGTCAACGAACTCCGGGTCAAGGACGGAAAGGTCCCCGCGTTCACCTCCAGCGAGGCCCTCGCCGCCGTCCCACCCACCTACACCGTCAACGGCGCGGTCAACCCCACCCTCGCGCTGCGCCCCGGCGAGGTCCAGCGCTGGCGCCTGGTCGCGGCCACCGCGTTCACCACCCTCTCGCTCCAGGTCACCGGCAAGGAGCGGACGTTGACGATGCATCAGATCGCCATGGACGGGGTGACCTTCCCCGCGCCGGTCGCCACCGAGGCGGTGACCCTGGCCGTGGGCAACCGCGCCGACGTGCTGGTCCGGGGCGGCGAACCGGGGACGTACGAACTGCGGGCCAAGGGCGTACCCGTCCCGCTGATGACGATCGAGGTGGCGGGAACGGCCGTCCGGCCGCCGATGGCGCTGCCGTCCTCGCTGCCGCAGGGCAGACCGTTCCTCGACGAGAAGGACATCGCCAACCCCGCCGGCGACCGCACCGTGGTCTTCCACGTCGACCCCGGGGTCTTCGCCAAGCCCTTCCCCAACGCCTACCGCATCCTCGGCAGCCACCCCACCCCGGCCGCCGACCCCGCGGGCGACCTCACCCGCGACCCCGCCTACGGCCTGTTCGACCCCGAGTACGTCAACCACACCCTGGAACTCGGCACCGTCGAGCGGTGGACCCTCCGCACCGACGACAGCCTGCCGGTCATGCACCACCCCTTCCACCTGCACACCAACCACGTCCTCGTCACCCACCGCAACGGAGTCCGGCTCGACCCGCCGGTCTGGCAGGACACCGTCGACCTGGCCGGCGGCAAGCCGGGCGACACCGTCACCCTCCTGGTCAGGTACGAGAACTTCACCGGCCGCACCGTCCTGCACTGCCACCAGCTCCAGCACGAGGACCTCGGCATGATGCAGCTGATCGACTACGTCCAGCCGCAGCGGCCCCCGGGCCGCGGTGGCAGGGTGGGCGGAACAGGAAAAACGGCCGGAACGGGAGTCCGGACCCGCATCCCGGGGTAGAACCCCTCATGCAGCGGCCGTGACCGTTCCGGCTGCTCCGGCACCGTTGGCGGTGCCACCGGGACCGCGCTTGAAGAAGCCGGGCACAGGTCCTGGGGGAAGAGGTCCGGGGCGCACGAGGTGCGGCTCCAGCACGCGTCGCCGGGCGTTCACCCCGATGCCCAGGAGCGAACACGTGTCCATCCACCTGGAAACCACCGACCGGGAAGCCGCGGACAGGGAAGCCGTGACCTCGGGCCTGCCGCCCGACCTGCCGCGAAGACCGACGGCGGCCGAACTGCGCCGCATGGGGAAATCCGAGGCCCGGGAACTGAGCGACGCCCTGTTCGAGCGGCTGGCCGGGCTGGCCCGGGAGAGCCACGCCTACAGCTACGTCCGCGGCACGATCATCGAACTCAACATGCCGCTGGTGCGCTTCATCGCCGCCCGCTTCCGGCACCGCGCCGAGGACATCGAGGACATCCTCCAGGTCGGCACCATCGGCCTGATCAAGGCCGTCGACGGCTACGACCCGCGGCGCGGCGTCGAGTTCGTCACCTACGCCATCCCCACCATCACCGGCGAGATCAAGCGGTTCTTCCGCGACACCTCCTGGCCGGTGCGGGTCCCGCGCCGCATGCAGGAGCTCTACCTCTCCGTCGCCCGCGGCTCCGACCGCCTCGAGCAGGAACTCGGCCGCCTCCCACACCCCGAGGAGATCGCCGAGGACCTCCACCTCACCGTCGAACAGGCCACCGAGGGCCTCATGGCGGGCCGGGTCTACCGCCCCAACTCCCTCGACGCGCTGCGCGACCAGGACACCGACGAGACCGGCAGCGCCCTGCTCGACCGCCTCGGCGGCTGCGACCCCGGCATCGAACTCGCCGACTTCCGCATCGCCGTCCGGCCGCTGCTGGCCCGGCTGCCCGCACGCGAGCAGACCGTCCTCAAGCTGCGGTTCTGGGACGGCTGGACACAGTCCCGGATCGCCGAGCGGATCGGGGTCTCCCAGATGCACGTCTCCCGGCTGCTCAGCACCACACTGGCCTGGCTGCGGGAGGAACTGGAGGACCGCGACGCCCCCGGGTGGGTCGACGAGCCCGTGTGCGGCTGAGGGAACGGGAAGCCCTAGCCTGGGAGGGGAGCCCGGGCGGGGGCGGTGGCCGGGCCGAGCAACGAGGACGGTCCGTGATGAAGGACTTTCCGGTCGCCAACGGCTGGACGGTGGTGCCGCTCAGCGGGGACCTCGACGACTTCTCCGCCCGCGAGGTGCGGCACCTGCTCGACGCGCTCGCGGACACGGGCACCACCCGGGTGGTCGTGGACCTCACGGCCGTCGACTTCCTCGACTCCACCGGCCTCAACGTCCTGATCGGCGCCGCCCGACGGGTGCGCGGCGAGCAGGGCACGCTGCGGCTGGCCGGGGCGGTACCGAGGGTGCGGGACCTCGTGGAGCTGAGCGGCGTCGCCACGGTGCTGCCGCTCTACCCGGACGTGGCGGCGGCCTGTGCGTGAGGACCGGAACCCCGCGGAACCCGCCCTGACCGACGAGGCGGCGGTGCTGCGGGAGGCCGTCGACCGGCTGCGCGCCGAGGCCGAGGGCCTGCGGCGGGCGATGCGCACCAGGGGCGTCATTGAGCAGGCCAAGGGCATGCTCGCGGAGCGGCTGGAGTGCACGCCGGAGGAGGCCTTCGGGTACCTCGTCCAGCTCTCGCAGGACACCAACCGCCGGCTCGCGGACATCGCCGCCGGCCTGGTCGGCCTCGCCGCCCCGCTCACGGGGACGGCGGCGCTCACCGGCGCGGGCACGGCGGCGGAGCCCGGCTCCGCGCCCGGGCCCCCGGTTCCCGCGCCCGTCCCCGTCCCCGTACTCGCGCCCGCACCCGTGCCCGGGCCGCCGAAGGCCGCCTCGGCCGCCGCGGCGCCCGACCTGGCCGCGCGCTACCACCTGGCGGCCTCGGCCCTGGCCAGCGCGGAGACGCCCGAGGAACTGGCCCGACTGCTGCACCAGGTGGCCCTGGCCCCGGTCGGCGTCGTCGCCGTGGTGCTGGGCCGGCTGGAGCCGGACGGCGCGCTGCTCCTGGTCGGCAGCCACGGCGTGGCGCCCCGCCGGGTCAGCCAGTGGCAGCGCATCCCGCCGGAGACCGGGGTACCGCTGGTGGCCGCCGCCCACGGCGGCAGCCTGGTCTGGGAGTTCGAGCGCAGCCACGGCAGCCGGTCGCCGGGCAGCGGACGGATCGTCCCCGGCCGCAGCGCGTGCGCCGTACCGCTGCGCCGCGGCGAGCGGATCGTCGGGGCGATGAGCCTCGGCTGGGACGTGCCGGCCGTGCGCGCCCGCGCGGCGACCAGGTACGTCGACGCGCTGTCCGGGCTCGTCGCTGGGCACCTGCTGCGGTTCGAGGCCACCGGTGAGGACGAGCCGCCGGCGGCGGTGCCCGGCGGCGAGCACTGGTTCCGCGCCGTGCTGGACGCCGTGTTCGACCCCGTCCTGGTGCTCTCGGCCGTCCGCGGGACCACCCCCGGCGGTGCGATCACCGACCTGCGGGTCCGGTACGCCAACGCCGCCGCCGGCCTCGGCGCGGCGGTCGGCCGGCGCCTGAGCGAACTCCACCCCGGACTGGTCGCGACCGGGCACTTCGCGCGGATCCTGGAGGCCGCGACGACCGGCGCCGGGTACGAGGGGCGGACGGAGGATTTCACCGGCGCCGGACCGGACCGGACACTGGTCCTGCGGGCGGAGCCGTTCCTCGACGGCGTGCTGCTCACCTGGCGCCCCGGGAACGGCGCCGAGCGCGCGGCCCGGCTGCACCGGGCGCAGCGGCTGGCCGGAATGGGCAGCTTCGAGTGGGCGCCCGGATCGCCGCCGGAGCTGTCCGCGCAGGCCCTGTGGCTGCTCGGCCTCGACCCCGACCGCACCGAGCCGGTCGCGCCGACCGAGCTGGTGGCCCGCGTGCACCCCGCCGACCGTCCGGCCGCCCGGCTGTTCCTGCGCCGGCTGCTGGCCGGGCGGCGGACGGCGGCCCTGGAGTTCGACACCGGGCGGCCCGGCGAGGCGCCGCGCACCCTGCGGGTCACCGCGGAGGCGGCCGGGGACCCGGACACCGGCCGCCCGCGGGTGATCCGGGGCGTGCTGCAGGACGTCAGCCGGTGGCACCGCACCGAGCGGGCCCTGGCGGGCGCCCGGGCCCGGCTCGCCGAGCAGCGCCGTCGGGCCGGGGCCGAGCACCGGACCGTCCGGGCCCTGCAGAACGCCCTGGTGGCCGGGCCCCACGAGCCCGAGCCCGACTCCGCCGTCCTCGACCACGCCGCCCGCTACCTGCCCGCCGGGGACCGCCCCAGGGTCGGCGGCGACTGGTACGACCTGGCCGCCCTCGCCGACGGCCGGGTCCTGCTCGCCGTCGGCGACGTCAGCGGCCACGGCCTGGCCGCCGCCGTCGGCATGGCGGAACTCCGGCACGCGCTGCACGGCCTCTGCTACACCGGCCAGGGGCCCGCGGAGATGCTCGGGCGGCTCAACACGATGCTCTGCCACCAGGGCGGCAGCCGGATCGCCAGCGTGCTGTGCGGCCTGCTCGACCCGGAGGCGGGGACGCTCACCTGGACCGCGGCCGGGCACTCGCCGCCGGCCGTGCTGCGGGGGACGACCGCCGTCCTCGCCGAGGGCCCCACCGGGACCGTCCTCGGGGCCCTGCCGGAGACCCGCTGCCGCGACACCGTACTGCCGCTGCGGCCGGCCGAGGACACCGTGCTGTTCTGGACCGACGGCCTGCTGAACCGCCGGGACGACGGCACCATCCGCCCGGACCGGCTGCTGCGCGCGGCCGAGGAGTGCGGCGCCCGCGACCTGGCGGACTGCCTGGACCACATCGCCGCCCGCCTCGGCGGCCCCAACCCGGACGATGACAGCTGCCTGCTGGCCGTCCGGCTGCGGCGGCGCCCGGGGCGTCAGCGACCGCGCGTCCGGGGGGAGCGTACCGCTGGGGCGGTCTGAACTCGGGTGTCGTCGGCGGGAGTCGGAGTTGTCGGCGCGGCCCTCGGGCGCCGGGGGAGCCGGGCGTCCAGGTGCCCGGAGAGCACCCGGGTCTGCAGGGCCCGGCCGGGGCACGGTGGCCGGGCCGTGCACCACCTCGCCGTCCCGGAGCCGGAAATTGCTGCCGGGCCAGGGGCAGTGCGGGCAGCCCTCCGGCAGGGGGCAGCAGAACGCCGGTGGTGTCGCAGAGGGCGTGCGCCAGGCCGGTGCGTCCAGTGACCGGCGCAGCCGGCGGGACCACCGGTGGGTGGGCAGGGAGTGGTGTCCGTACCGGCCGGCCGGTACGGGCCCGTCGGACCCGGGCGCCGGAGTGTGTCCGGGGCGGATCGGGGTAGGCGCGCGGGGGTGGTCGGAGGCCCGGTGGCGGGGGTGGTCGGGTGCCGGTGGCGCCCGGTGCCGCGGCGGCCGAGCGCCGCCGGGGGCGGGGTGCCGTCGAGCTGTCGTCGGGCGCCGTCCGACTGCCGTCGGGCTGCCGTCCGGCCGTGAACACCTGTACTGCGATGGTCACGTCGCGGTACGGACGGTGTGGCTCCCCGGACAGCCGACCGCCCTACGACGGTGGCAGGACGACGGAAGAACGAGGCGCGGAGATGGCCGATCTGACGCGCATCGCGCAGATCGTGGCCGAGGCCGTCAACGGCCCGGGCCGCCCCTCCCTGCCCGAGCGGCTCTGCGTCGCCTGCGTCGAGGCGCTGGCCGCCGACGCCGCGGCGATCACCCTGATGGCCGACCCCGGGCACCGGGCCGGGGTCTGGGCCAGCGACGACCGGGCGCGGCGGATCGAGGAGCGGCAGTTCGGCCTCGGGGAGGGCCCGAGCGTGGACGCCTTCCGCACCCGGAGCCCGGTCGCCGTCGCCGACCTGCTGTCGCCCGAGGAGGTGCGCTGGCCGGTCCTCACCGTCGACCTGGCCGCCGGCCCGGGGACACCGGCCGCCCCCGCCGGCTCGGCGCTGCGCAGCGCCTACGCCTCACCGCTCCACCTCGGCACGACCGGGATCGGCGTCCTCAGCCTCTACGGCGCGCGGCCGGGCGTCCCGGAACGGACGCGGGCAGCCGACATCCGGGTCGCCGCGACCAGCGTGACCCTCGCGATCGTCGGCTCCTTCCTGGCCCCGTCCGGAGCGCTGCCGGAACAGCCGTGGCTGGACGAGTCGCCGCTCGACGGCGTCGAGGTGGACCAGGCGGTCGGCACGATCATGGTGCAGCTGGGCGTGCCCGCCGCGGAGGCACTCGACCGGCTGCGGGCCCACGCCTTCGCGCGCGGCCGGGAGATCGACGAGGTCGCGCACGACGTGGTGGAGCGGCGACTGCGGTTCACGGAGGAGGACCGATGACGGACGACCGATGACGGATGACCGATGACGGACCTCCGGCGTAGCCTTGCCAGGAGGGGAGATGGAGGCCGCCATGACGCGCGAGGCCCGGGTGAACGAGGCGTTCGCCGGGCTCACCGGCACGCTCGTCGGCCCGGGTTACGACACCCCCCGGTTACGGCACCGTCGAGTTCCTGCACCGGCTCACCGAGGTCTGCACGGCGCTCAGTGGGACGGCCGGGGCCGGGCTGCTCGTCGCCGACCGCCACGGGGAACTGCGGGACGTCGCGTACTCCGGCGACCTGGTCCGGCGCCTGGAGAGCCTCCGGATCGCCACCGGCGAAGGCCCCTGCCCGGACTTCCGGCGGACCGGCGAGCAGGTCGTGGAGCACGACCTCGACCTGGCCCGGGCCCGGTGGCCCAGGTTCGCCCCGAAGGCCGTCGCACTCGGCTTCCGGTCCGTGCGCGCGGTGCCGCTGCGCCTGGACGGCCGGGTCATGGGCACCCTCGACGTGTTCGACGTCCGGACCGGTGCCGGGCCCGACCACGAGGGGCCGGACGTCGTCCAGCCGCTCGCGGACCCGGCGGTGATCGCCCTGCTCCAGCGCCGGTACGGACGGGAACGGACGGCCGCGGAGGAGACCAGCGGGGCGCTCGCGGACCGTACCGCCATCGAGCGGGCGAAGGGCGTGCTCGCGGAAGCCGGTGGACTCGACATGGACGCCGCCTTCGAGGCGCTCCGCTCCCACGCCCGCCGCGGCGGCGGGGTGGCCGACGCGGCCCGCGCGCCGGTCGAGGGCCGGTCGGACCCGGCCGGGCTGCTGACGGGCTGACGGCCGTGACCCCGGCGGCCGTGACTCCGGCGGGTGGGCGGGCAGCTCGGGGCCGGCCCGTGCGGGCGCCTCGCCCGGCGACGTGGTTTCGCAGCGTGATCGGCGCATACTTTCCGTAAACAAACGGAGGTGCTCATGCCCATGGTGGATGTCGCTGCCCTCGGCCGACTGGTCGCGGAGTACGAGGCCCTGTCCTCGTCGGGCTCGCCGGAGGCCGGTCAACGACTGCGCGACGTCTGCTACACGATCGGCATCTACACGGGGGAGGCCGACGCGGACCGGGCCGTCGCCAGGGCCCGCATCCTGCTGGACCGTCAAGGCCCGGCCGGCCCCGGCGGAGCGGCCGCCGGGGCCCCGGCGACCGAGCGGGCCCGCGCGGCGCTGCTGACCGAACTCGGCGAACTCGCGGCCCGCGAACGGGCGCGCTCCGGGCCCGTCCCGAGCCTGCACGACGTGGTGCAGCTGACCGGCGTCACCGTCCCGGACTGCGTGGGCGCCGCCGTGAGCACCTGGCACGACGACGGCTCGGTCGAGACCTTCGCGGCGACACCGTCGTACCTGCTGGCCCTCGAACGCGCCCAGGGCGGGGCGGAGGCGGGCCCGCTGCCCCGGCTCCGCCGCCAGGGCGAGGGACAGGTCGTGGTCCGGCTGGACCCGGGCCGGCCGGACCGGTTCGCCGACCGGGCCCGGCGCTGCGGCGTACGGGCCGTGGCCGGCGCCCACCTGCGCACCCACCCGCACGGCTGCACCGTGTTCAGCGCCTACCTGCGCACACCCGTCGAGCCCGGCACGCCCGCCCTCGGGCTGGTGGAGGTGCTCGCCCTCCAGGCGTCGGCCGCGCTCGACCGCTTCGCGCTGTCCAGGGCGGTGGCCGACCTGCTGGACCGCCGGCACGCCACCGGCCTGGCCATCGGCATCACCGCCGAGCGGTTCGACGTGACCCCGCACACCGCGCTGAGCCTGCTGGTCCGGGCCGCCCAACGGCTCGGCACGGACCTCGACTCGGTGGCCCGGCACCTCGCCGAGGGCGAGCGGCCGTCGTCCGTGCCTTCCGCGTCGGCCGGGCCGTCGTCGGTGCCTTCCGCGTCGGCCGGGCCGTCGTCGGTGCCGCCGCCGGTGCTTTCGCCGGCGCCTTCGTCGGTGCTGCCCGGCGGGCGGAGCGGCTCGTAGCGGGGCCGGGAGGGCGCCGACCCCACCGTCCGAGGAGGACCTGATGAACAGAGTGAAGGAGTCCGTGGACGTGGCCGTGCCCCTGCACGCCGCCTACCACCAGTGGACGCTGTTCGAGGAGTTCCCGCGCTTCATGGAGGGCGTCGACTCGGTGACCCGGCTGGACGGTCGCCACAACCACTGGCGCACCAGCCTCGGCGGCGTCACCCGCGAGTTCGACACCGAGACCGTCGACCAGGAGCCCGACGAACGGATCGCCTGGCGGACCACCGACGGCGAGGTGGACCAGGAGGACGTGGTGACCTTCCAACGGCTCGACCCGGGCCACACCCGGGTCGCCATGGCCGTCGACCTCCGGCCCGAGGGCGCGGCGCGGGCGGCTGCCGGCGCCCCGGGCACGGTCGGCCACCGGGTGAAGGCGGACCTGAGGCGGTTCAAGGAGTTCATCGAGGAACGCGCCCGGGAGGAGGGCGACCGGCGGGGGCGGCCCGACCCGGACTGAGCCCACCGCCGGCCGGTTCCACCTCCTCCCGCGACGCCGCGACCTGGCCCCCGGCCGCCGGGGGGCGGGATCCGGTCAACTCGGCGGCGCGGCGGGTGGAGTTCACCGGGATCGCAGGCGCGGCGGGTGCGGTTGCTCCTAGGCTCGCCCGAACACCGTGGGGTGAGGGGGTGCCATGGCCCGCAGGCCTGTCCGGCGACGCCGGTCGACCGCTGCCCGCCGGGTGCGGCGGATGAAGCGCAACGCACCGCTGCTGGGTGCGACCGCGGTGGTCGTGCTCGTGCTGGCCACGGCGGTGGTCCGCTGGTCGGCCCAGCACCTCCTCCTGGTCACCGCCCTGCTGATCGCCGCGGCCGCGGTGGGCGTCGCCGTACTGCGCTCGCGGGTGCGCGCCCGTCAACGGGAGCTGGAGACGCGGACCGCCCGACTACGGCACATCGGGCCGTTCCTGGCGATGACACCGAAGGCCTTCGAACACGCGCTGGCGGACCTGTGCCGCCGGGACGGCTGCACGAAGGTCAGGGTCGTCGGCGGGGCCGGCGACCTCGCGGCGGACGTCCTGGCCACCACCCCCACCGGGCAGCGCATCCTCATCCAGGCCAAGCGCTACGGACCGCGGACCTTCGTCGGCTCGAACGACGTCCAGGTGGTCAACGGCACCTACCGCGACGTGCACCACTGCGACCTGGCCGCCGTGGTGACGACCAGCTCCTTCACCAAGGCCGCCGCCGCCTTCTGCACCCAGGTCGGCATCCGCGCCGTCGACCAGCGGGCGCTCGCCCTGTGGGCGGACGGCCGGGGCAGGCCCCCGTGGGCCTGACCCGGAGACTATCGCGCGACGTCGCCGGGGCCGCCGCTCCCGTCCTGCGACGGCTCCCGCTCGAACTCCTCGGGCAGCGCGGCCTCGTCCGGCAACGGCATCAGCGGCTGCGCCGGCCCCCTGGCCGGCCCACGCGACCCGCGACCCCGCCGGTCGTGCCACCGGCCCTGCCGCTCACGCGGAATCCTGCCGCTCACGGCGTCCTCCTCACGGCGCCGGGCGAGGCCGGCGCAACACCCGTCACCAGCTCTTGCGTTCGCGCCGCGCTGCCGTCGGCGGCAGCGCGGCGCTGCTCACCCAGGGATGTTCCGTCGTCCACGGCGGCGGCTCCTGTCACTTGACGGCCGCTGAGCGTCAGGCCAGCGACGTGCCTCCGGTCCGCCCGGTTGCGTCCGCGCGCGGAGCCGTTCGACCCCGGTCGGCACCGGGTGGGTCCGGTGCCCACAGAAGGTACACGCGCCCGACTCCGTTCAGGCAACCGCCGTGCCGGAGACGGCGATGCGCATGGGAGCCGACGCGGTGGGCGGTCATTCGGGAGCGCAGGGCAAGGTGCCGAAACAAGGTTCTGACTTATCGTCAGATGAAGGATGCGGAGCCGGTGGGCTGCGTCACGAGACCGATCAACGGGGGCAGTTGTGGATCGTGGATGGGAAGCCGATCCGTCCGCTTCGTTCGAGAAGCGCCTGGGGAGGTCCGCGGAGGAGCTCGGAGTGTCGGATGGCAGGGACGAGTGCCCGGACATCTGGCAGCTCTCGAACGGCGACATCGCCGTGATCGGTCGGGACCTCACCGAGAGCTACCGTGGCCACCTCCCGGAAGGAGTCACCCTGGGCCCGGGTGAGCGACTCGTCGTCATCCCCGGCCGCATGCTCAGTGCGGCGAAAGCGGACATCCCGGAGGCCTGATCGGCCTGTTCCTCGGCGGTCGCGTGGGGGGTGGTGCGGTCGCTGGGGGAGGGGGTGGGGGGTAGCGTCACTTTTGGTCACCGGGGTGTCGCGGTGTGTGGTAGGTGCCGGGCGGGCTCCGGGTGGACCAGTCGTTCCGTCCGTCGATCCGGCAGGAGTGTTTCCATGGCCGTCCCCACCGTCTTCGACCAGCGCGTCACCGGTTACAGCCTTCCGCTCGCCTACTGGCTGGCCAGGGCGTCCGACCTGGCGTACAAGGACGAGGTCACCATCGAGGAGCAGGCCCGTGACTGGGGCTTCGACACCGTGCGTCACCATCAGACGCGGTTCACCCCGCCGTTCCCGCTGCAGGACACCCAGGCGTACACGATGGCCGGCGAGAACATGATCGTCACCGCGTTCCGGGGCACCGAGCCCGCGCAGATCCGTGACTGGCTCACCGACGCGACCACCCCGCCCTGGCCGGGGCCCGCCCGGACGGGCTTCGTGCACTACGGCTTCGCCGAGGCCCTGGAGTCGATCTACCCCGACGTCGCCAAGGCCATCTCCGACCTGCGGAGCGGCGACCAGACGGTCTGGTTCACCGGCCACAGCCTCGGCGGCGCCCTCGCGATGCTCGCCGCCGCCCGGCTCGACCTGGAGGACCCCCGGCTGGCGGCCGACGGCGTCTACACCTTCGGCCAGCCCCGCACCTGCGACCGGCTGCTCGCCGCCGCGTACGACAAGGGCCTGAAGGGGCGCACCTACCGGTTCGTCCACGGCAACGACATCGTTCCCGAGCTGCCTCCGGAGCCCGCCTTCACCCACGTCGACGCGCTGCGCCACATCGACTCCGCGGGTCGCGTCCAGGAGAGGGTCGGGCTGGTCGCCGGGCTGACCGACCGGGCCAAGGGGCTGGGCGCCGCGGCGTTCTCCCCGGACGGCGAGGGCATCCGCGACCACCTGATGCGGAGTTATCTCGCGGCGCTGGAGAAGGCCCTGGCCTGAGCCGCGGGCGGGGGGTGGCCGACCGCGGCCGGTCGGTGATCTTGGACGGATAGGCTGCCGTGATGTCAGGTCCTCATGGTGAGGACGGAGCTGATGAGGATCGGTGGTGTACGGACATGATGGGACCGGCGCATTCGCTGTCGGGTGCGACCGCATGGCTGGGGGTGGGTGCGGTAGCGGCCGGCATGGGGGAGCCGATGCCCTGGCCGGTCCTGCTCGCGGGGGCGCTGATCTGTGCCGGGGCGGCGCTGGCGCCGGACCTGGACCACAAGGCGGCGACGATATCCAGGGCGTTCGGGCCGGTGTCCCGGGCGCTCTGCGAGGTGATCGACAACCTCTCGTACGCGGTGTACAAGGCCACCCGGGGCAAGGGTGACCCGCGGCGCTCGGGCGGCCACCGGACGCTGACCCACACCTGGCTCTGGGCGGTGCTGTGCGGGGCGGGCGCCGCGGCGGTGGCCGTGTTCGGCGGCCGCTGGGGCGTGCTGGTGGTGCTGTTCGTGCACATGGTGCTGGCGATCGAGGGCCTGCTGTGGCGACAGGCCCGGGTCTCCAGCGACGTCCTGGTGTGGCTGCTGGGCGCGGCCAGCGCGTGGATGCTCGCGGAGGTCCTCGACAAGCCCGGCAACGGCTCGCAGTGGCTGTTCGAGGAGCCCGGGCAGCAGTACCTGTGGATCGGGCTGCCGATCGCGCTCGGCGCGCTGGTGCACTGCCTGGGCGACGCGCTGACCGTCTCGGGCTGTCCGGTGCTGTGGCCGATCCCGATCGGGCGCCGGCGGTGGTACCCGATCGGGCCGCCGAAGGGCATGCGGTTCCGGGCCGGCAGCTGGGTGGAGATCAAGGTGCTGACCCCGGTGTTCATGGGGGCCGGCGGGGTCTGCGCGGTGGGGGCGCTCGGCTTCTTCGGCAACGGCTGAGGTCGACCACCGCCGGCGGGGGCGTTCACCGGGGCTCGCCGGCGGCCTCCGGCGCGTTCCCGGTGAGGCCGTGGCGCTCCGCCAGCACGCCCGCCTGGAAGCGGCTGTCGGCGCCCAGCGCGCTGTACAGGCCGGCGATGTGCCGCCGGCAGTTGCGCAGCGACAGCCCGAGCCGGCGGGCGATGGTCTCGTCCTTCAGCCCGTCGGCGAGCAGTCGCAGGATCGCGGTGCGGAGGTCGTCGGAGACGGCGCGGGCGGCGGCCGGCCCGCTGTGGAAGGCCGCGCCCCGGTGCCAGAGCGTCTCGAAGGAGTCGGCCAGGTGGCCCACCACGGACGGCTGCGTCACCAGCACCAGCCCCTCGGGCCGCCCCCGTTCCGCCAGGAAGGCGCTCTCCCGGTCGATGACCAGCAGCGGACCGTAGCTCTCGTCGGTGGTCCGCACCTCGGCGCCGGCCCGCGTGGCGGCCCGGGCCTGGCGCTGGGCGGGCAGGTGGAAGCGGGCGGGGTGCTGCTGGACGATCCGGGTGCGCGGCGCGGGGCCGCCGCGCGGCTGCTCGGTCGGCGCCAGCTCGGCGAGCACCAGGTCGGCCAGCGCCGCCGCGGTCGGGTCACCGCCCGGGCAGCAGAGGAAGACCTCCCGGCGGGCCCGCCGCAGCCGGTCGCCGACCGTGTCGGGTACGGCGGCCCGCTCGGCCGTGTCGCGTACGGCTCCCCGGTCCGCCGGGGCGGGTGCGGTGAACGCGACCCGGGCGGTTCCACGTTCTTTCATGGCGGCCCTCTTGACAGCAGGTGGCGGTGGACGACGCGTCCGGTGAACGGCAGATCTCCGGAGCGGTTGTTCGATAGTCGTCACAGGTCACGGCGGCGGCCAAGGGCCGAGGGGGGTCAGGAAGATGAATGGCCGACTGAGGAGGGGTGGATGAATCCGGTGAACACGGACATGATCCGGTCGTCGGGGCGGGAGGCCCTGCTCGACCGCGAGACGCGGCTGGTCTACGAGTGGGCGGTGCGGCACCGGCGGGTCGAGCCGGCCGACCCGGAGCGGATGGCCGGCGCGCTCGGGCTCACCGAGGCGCGGTGCCGCTGGGCCGTCGACCGGCTGACGGAGCTCTGCCTGCTGGTCTGGCGCCCGGACGGTGAACGGGGCTGCCACGTGACGGTCGGTCCGGAGACGGCCGCGGTGCGGCTGACCGCGCTGGAGGAGGCACGGCTGCGCCTGGAGGAGGCCGAGCTGGGCCGTCGGCAGGCCGAACTGGCCAGGCTGCGCGCCGAGGTGGCCTCGCTGGCGCCGGTGTACCAGTCGCAGGGCGGCGGCTCGGACGGTTCGGTCCGGCTGCTCGAGGACGCGTACCTGCTGCGCTCGGCCCTCGACGCCGTGGTGGGCGCCGCGAAGGAGGAGGTACTGGCGATCCGGCCGGGCGGCGGGCACCCGCAGGCGGCCCTGGCCGAGCTGCTGCCCCGGGACCTGGAGATGCTGGAGCGGGGCGTCCGGCTGCGGAGCGTGTACCAGCACCCGACCCGGTTCGACCCGCCCACCCGCTCCTACGCGGAGCGGGTCATCGCCGAGGGGGCGGAGATCCGCACCCGCGCGGAGGTGCCGGCCAAACTGGTCGTGGTGGACCGGACCACGGCCTTCGTACCGGCCCCGCGCGCCACCGGCGGGGCGCTGATGGTCCGGGAACCGGCCCTGGTGGCGCACTTCGTCCGGCTCTTCGAACACGAGTGGGGCCAGGCCGTGCCGTACGACACCGCGCCGGCCGCGGCCCGCACGGTGTCCCGGGACGTCTCGGAGGTGATCGCCCGGCTGCTCGCCGCGGGGGAGAAGGACGACACGATCGCCCGGCGGCTGGGCATGTCGACCCGCACCTGCCGGCGGCACATCGCCGAGCTGCTGGCGCGGCTCGGGGCGCAGAGCCGGTTCCAGGCCGGGGTGCTGGCCGAGCGCGCGGGGCTGACCGTCCCGGCGGACCGTTCGGCGGGCGTACCGGGGGGTGTTCCGGTGCCGCGTGTTCCGGCGGACGCCCCGGTGCCGCGCTGAGGCGGGTCACCGGGACGTCCGCCGGGGACGGAAGGGCGGCTGCCCGTCGGGGTGGGCCCGACGGGCAGCCGCAGCCGCCGACCGGCCGTTACTTCTCGTTCTCGACCGGGCCGTCCACCCACAGGTGCGAGTCGGTGCTCAGGAAGCTGCTCACCAGGGCCGACGCCGCGGTGTCGCTCTCGAGCGACTGCAGGGCCAGGATCTTCGTCATCGGTGTGTCCTCTCCTTGTTGGTCACCGGCGCCTCGAAGCGCAGGTGGTGGTGCCGCGCCAGTGGCTGGGCGGCGGTTCGACGCCGGGCGGTTACTACTCGGTCTCGACCGGGCCGAACGGCAGGGTGTGCGACAGGCTGCTGATGGAGCTCATCTTCAGCTCCGCCTGCGCGGTGTCGCTCTCGAGCCCCTGGAGGGCCAGGATCTTCGACATCAGCGGGCCGACTCGTCCGCGACGGGCGCCTCGAAGCGCATGTGCAGGGCGCTGCTGGTGTGGCTCGGGGGCAGGATCGTGCTGGTGTAGGCCGAGGCGCCGGTCTCGGTCTCGAGCCCCTGGAGGGCCAGGATCTTCGACATCAGCGGGCCGTCTCGTCCGCGACGGGCGCCTCGAAGCGCATGTGCAGGGCGCTGCTGGTGTGGCTCGGGGGCAGGATCGTGCTGGTGTAGGCCGAGGCGCCGGTCT
>NZ_JBICZE010000007.1:0-378795 GCF_043201735.1 Kitasatospora sp. NPDC048286 | reverse complement strand
CTCGGTCTCGAGCCCCTGGAGGGCCAGGATCTTCGACATGGTCCGTTCCTTTCCTTACCGGTGAGGTGGTCCCGGCCACCGGTGGTGGCCGTCGTGTTCCCCTGGCTCAGGGCCGGGGGAAGTCCGTGATGCCGGGCAGCGGTACCGGGCCGAGCACTGCCTCGTGCAGTGCGGTCAGGACGCCGGCCGCGCCGGTGGCGAGGTCCGCCGAGAGCCGCATCGAGCGGCGGCCCGGGAAGGCCAGGTGGCCGCGATGGTCCATCACGTGCCACTCCAGCAGTCGCAGGTGGCGGTCGGCCTCCGCCCGGTGCCCGGTCCCGAGCTGGTGCAGCAGCAGTCCGGCGCGGCCCTCGAACAGGCCGGACGCGGCGATCAGGTCTGGGCGGCAGGCGCGCTCGGCGGCCGTGAGCGCCTCGGTGAACCGGGCGGGCAGCCGGTCGGCGCCGGTGCGCCGGGCCAGTTCGGCGATCACGCGCGCGGTGCCGACGCCGCCCGCGGCCAGGTACGGGAGCTTGCGGCGGTAGCGGTCCTCGACCAGGAAGAGCATCCCGTCGGTGATGTCCGCCTCGTCCAGCTCGCGGCCGAGTGCCGCCTCGGCCGCCGTCAGCCAGCGCGGTTCGCCGGTGTGGGCGTGCAGTCGCAGGAACAGCGCGGCCTGCCCGCTCCAGCCGTCCAGCAGGCCGCGCAGCAGCGGGGCGCGCTCCTCCCGGGCCAGTTCGTGGCCGAGGGCCAGGGCCCGGTCGGCGAGGTGGTCCCGGCCGAGCGCGCCGGCCAGGTCGAGCAGGCCCAGCGCGATGCCGGCCCGTCCGGAACCGAGCCCCGGATCGAGCGGCGGCTCGGCGGCGAGTACCCGGTCGACCAGTGCGCCGGCCGCCTCCGACGCGCCGAGGTGGGCCAGTGCCCAGGCGATGCCGGTCAGTCCGTCGTACAGCCCGGGCGGCAGGTCCGGTTCCGCGTTCGCCCGGGCCACCAGCCAGTCGGTGTGCTCGGCCGGGGCGGGCCGGCCGCAGGCCCGCAGCGCGTACAGCACGCCGGCCGTACCGTGGGCGAGGTCCAGGCCGTTGTGGACCGGGCCGAACTGCTCGACGTCGCCGGGGAAGAGCCGGTCGGTCCGCTCCGGGGTGGCCGTCGCCAGGATGCCCGCGGCCAGCGAGTCCAGCACCGGGCGCCAGGCCTCGGTGTCCGCCGACGGGGCCTGCGGCCAGGCCGGCCGCGAGGGCTGCGGGTCGCCGTCGGCGGGGTCCGGCCGGCGCTCGGTGGCGCCCGGCGGCAGCCGCCCGCCGGCCGCCCGGTGCAGTTCCTCGGCGACCTCGGCCCCGAAACCGGGGGCCACGGGGTAGCGCGCGGAGATCTCCCGGCCGGCCAGTTCGGCCTTGCCGGAGTCCAGCGCGAGCAGGTTGTTCACCGGCAGGAAGAGGTAGAGCCGCAGCGCGGCCAGGGCGTACGTGTCCACGGCCGTGCCGCGCCGGGCCCTGGGGGAGACGAAGCCGGGCGCGCCCAGCGGGGGCGCGGTGGCGTCGTCGGCCGCGAAGGTGATCTCGAAGTCGACCAGTGCGCAGCGACCGTCCGGCCGGATCAGGACGTTGTTGGGGTGGAGGTCGCCGAAGACCAGTCCGCGCTCGTGGAGCGCCGCCAGCATGCCGGTGACCTGGTCGATCACGTCGAGTGCCCAGTCGGTGTACTCGGCCAGCCCGGCCTCGTCCGGTTCGGGGTGGGTGAGCGGGCAGGTGCGGGTGAAGACGTCCTCCAGCCGCTCGCCCTCGATGTACTCCTCGACCAGGTAGTGGTGCTCCCAGACCTGGAGGTGCTCGTACAGCGCGGGCACGAAGTCCAGCCCGGCCAGTGCCTCCAGCACCCGGCGCTCGCTCAGCAGCCGCTGCACCGCGTCCCGGCCGGCGTGGTCGAGGCCGGCGTGCGGGCGGGCCTCGCGCAGCACCACCTCGCGGCCGTCGCGCTGGTCGGTGGCCCGGTAGACGCCGCCGCCGTTGGAGAAGTGCAGCGCCTTGGTGACCTCGAACGGGAAGTCGGTCGCGGTCTCGGCCTCCCGCGCGGTGTCGGCGGCCAGTTGGGCCGTGACGACCTCCGGCACCGGCGCCCAGTCCGGCACGGTGAAGACCGTGCCCCGGACGTCCGGCACCGGCTCGCCGTCCGGCCCGATCATGGCCGGCACCCGCTGGCCCTGCTCGTCGGTGCAGTAACGCTGGACGAACGAGCCGTAGCGCAGGTAGAGCGGCCCCTCCCGGTAGCGCAGGTCGCTCAGCACGTACGGGCCGGGAACGCCCTTGAGCAGGGTGGACAGCTCGTCGAGCACCTGCGCCAGCCGGGTGTCGTCCTCCGGGTAGAGGGTGATCAGCTTGCCGCTGGAGCGGCGGTCGGCGTACTTGCCGTTCGCCGTGAGCACGGTGGCCCGGCCGCGCAGGAACTTCCAGGTCAGCTCGTGTTCCAGGCAGTACGCCAGGACCTGGTCGATCACCCGCTCGGCCTCGTCCGGGGTGGCCGAGACGTGCACCTTCCAGCCCTGCTCGGGCAGTTGCGCGCGGGGCGCCCTGATGTGCACCCAGGGGCCGTGCTCGACCCGCTGCCAGCCCGGCGGCAGCGGGACGGAGGCGGCGGCGAACCGGTCGTCCGGGCGCTCGGCGCGGGCGGGGTCGTCGTAGAACAGCGGGTCGGCGAGGCAGTGGCGCTCGTAGCGGTCGTCCATGGGGCCCGCCTCAGCCCGTGGCCTGCGGCCGGTACGCGTCCGTGTCCGCGCCGGTCCCGGTGGTCGCCCGGCCGTCGGATGTCGTCGTCAAGGGAGCCCCCCGGATGCAGTGGATCCCGCCGGTTGCGGGCTGCTTCCGACCTTGCCAGCCGGTGCGCGCAGGGTCGACGGTTCGGATCCGCCACCTTCCTGCCAGGGGATCCGGGCCGGCTGCCGGGGGAGGTCGCCGGTCCGGTCAGTGCCGGGGGTGGGCGACCGCGGCGGCGACGGGCGCTGGGAGCGGAGCGGCCAACCGGTCCTCGATGGTGGGAGGTTC
Organism: Kitasatospora sp. NPDC048286; assembly: GCF_043201735.1. Lineage (NCBI taxonomy): Bacteria > Bacillati > Actinomycetota > Actinomycetes > Kitasatosporales > Streptomycetaceae > Kitasatospora > Kitasatospora sp. NPDC048286. The sequence continues at coordinate 375,778 of NZ_JBICZE010000007.1, read as the reverse complement.
GACGTCGAGGTCGGGCAACGTCGCGGCCTTGGAGGGGAGTTCGGAGGACAGGTAGCGGCGGTGGAGCGCGGCGACGATCTCGGCGCTCGCCTGCCCGTCGCCGTACGGCGAGGGGAGCCGGGCCAGCCGGTCGGCGGCGGCCTCGTCGGCGAGCATCTCCCTTAGCGCGCGGGCGAGTTGGTGGCCGGGGCGGGCGAGGCGGGCGAAGCCGGCCCGGACGGCCTCGGGGCGCTCGGTGGAGTTGCGCACCACCACGAGCGGGCGCTTGAGCACCGTGCACTCCTCCTGCACCCCGCCGGAGTCCGACACCAGCAGGCGGCAGTGCCGGGCCAGGGCGAGGAAGCCGGCGTGGTCCAGCGGCTCGGTCCGGCGCAGCCGTGCGACCGGGCCGCGCAGGCCGAAGGCCTCGACGGCGGCCCCGGTCCGGGGGTGCAGCGGCAGCAGCACCGGCAGCTCCAGGGCGGCGAGTTGGTCGAGGATCTGGGCGAGTCGGGCGGCGTCGTCGGTGTTCTCGGGGCGGTGGATGGTGGCGAGCACGTAGCCGCCGGGGGTGACGCCGTGTCCGGCCACGATGCGGTGGGCCTCGGCTTCGTCGGGCAGGGTCTCCAGGGTCGCCTCGACGACGGTGTTGCCGGTGATCACCACCCGGTCCGGTTCGACGCCCTCGCGCAGCAGGTGCGCCGCGGCGGTCGCGGTGGGCGCGCAGTGCAGGTCGGCGAGCGGGGCGATCAGGCGGCGGTTGGCCTCCTCGGGCATGTCGGGGTCGAAGGAGCGCAGACCGGCCTCGACGTGGACGACGGGTATGCCCGCGCAGTGCGCGGCCAGGGCGCCGGCGGCGGCGGTGTTGGTGTCGCCCTGGACGACGACGGCGGCCGGCGGCCGGGCCGCGAGGTGGTCGCTCAGTGCGCTGACCATCCGGCCGATCTGCCGTCCGCGCGGCTCGCCGCCGACGCCCTGCAGCAGGTGGTGCGGGCGGGGGAGGCCGTACTGGGCGAAGAAGGTGCTGGTGAGGGCCGGGTCCCAGTGCTGACCGCTCCAGACGATGCGGGCCCGCGGGCCGAGGAGGCGGGCCACTCCGGCGAGTTTGACGATCTCCGGCCGGGTTCCGAGGACCAGGGCGACATCGGTCGAGGACATGGCGCTCCGAAGGGGCGAGAGGGCGGGGTGGGGAAGTATCAGCAGACGATATGGGTGTATTCACGGGAAGTATCCATACGCAGGGGTAATGTCACCCACTTGGCCCACTCGGGTCCGTCCGAGCCGTCAGCGGCGTCGCCGACGGTTCGTATGCCGGTGCATCAAGGTCGGTCGCAGCGCGCCGACTTGGCGGCGGCGCCCTCGCTCCCGGATACCGGCTCGCCGCCACCTCCGCGCGGCCGACTGCGGCAAACGGGTGATTTCCACCCGAATGGGCGCGGCCATCTATCCGATCATCCGATCAGCCCAGCAACATACGGCTCCAGATCGCAAAGATCGGGACAACCCGGTCGCAACGAGAGGAACCACCATGTACGGACCCATAGGCGGCGGCCTTCCCCCGACGGCGGCCGGTGGCGGCGTGCTGGCCTCGACCGGCTCGCCCGGCCTCGGCCTCGTGGCGGCGGTCGGCACCGCCCTGGTGCTGGTGGGCGTCGCCCTGCTGCGGCGCAGCCGGCTCGCCGCGGACCGGGACGAGCGGGCCGGTCGGACCGACCGGACCGACCGGACGCGCGACGGGCGATAGCCGCCCCGTCCGTCCGGCAGCCGCGCCGGCCGACAAAGGCCGCCCCGCCAGGCCGATCTCCGCCGACTCGCCTTTCTCCCAGGGGGTTTCCTCGTGACCGCAGACGTGTTCCCACAACCCGCCCGGCCACCGGGCCCGGCCCGCCCGCCACTGTCGCGGCCCGGCCGGGCCCCGCTGGCCGGCCGGGTGCTCGCCGGGGTGGCCGGACCGCTGCTGCTCGGCCTGTGCGGGGTCCTGGTCGCCGGTGAACGCGCCTACCGGTTCCACGAGATGGCCGGGGCGCGGTGGTTGGTCTCCCACGCGCTCGGCCTGCGCACCCTGCTGCTCGCGGCCCCCGACGCGCCGGTGCTGTACGCCGGTGACGACGGCGGGTTCGGACGAGGGATCGCCCTGACCACCGGCTGCAGCAGCGCCCTGCTGATCGCCCCGCTGGCCCTGCTGGCCGGAGTCCTGCTGCTGTTCGGCACCCGCGGGCCGGCTCGGATCCTGCTGGGCTTCGCCCTGGCGGCCGCCCTGGTGCTCGCCGCCAACCTGGGCCGGCTGACGCTGATCGTCGCCATGCAACACCGGTACGGCGACGAGGGGTTCGGCTGGACGCACGTCCTGTTCGGCTCGGTGCTGATGATGGCCGCCGGCCTGACCGCGCTGCTGCTCTTCCTCTTCCTGACCACCCGAACGTCCACCCGCGACGCGGAGGCCGATGCGCCGTGACCCTGCTCGACCTGTCCGTCTCCCTCTCCTTCGTGCTGGGGATCGGCTTCCTCGCCTACGTCACGGTGATCGTGCGCAACTTCCTGCGGGCCGGCCCGGACGCCCCGGGTGACCCGAGCCGGTTCGACTGGCACTTCCTCATACCCTGCCGGGACGAGGAGGCCGTGATCGGCGCCACCCTGGACCACCTCGCCCGGCACTTCCCCCGCGCACGGGTCTGGGTGGTCGACGACCACTCCGAGGACCGCACCGCCGAGGTGGTACGGGCCAGGGCGGCCGAGGGGCGGCCCGTCCACCTGGTCGCCCGGCGGCTGCCGCGGGCGCGCACCGGCAAGGGGGACGCCCTGAACGCCGCCTACCGGGCGATCGAGGCCTGGCTGCCGCAGGACACCGACGCCGACCGGGTCGTCCTGATCGTCCTGGACGCCGACGGGCGGCCCTCCCCGGGGATGCTGGACACCTTCGCCGGACCGTCCTCCTTCGGCGACCCGGCCGTCGGCGCCGTCCAGGTCGAGGTCCGGATGTCCAACCGCGACGTGGCCGTCCCGCTGCCCCACCGGGGGCGCCTCGCCAACCGGTTCGCCCGGCTGCTGACCCGCCTCCAGGACATCGAGTTCCGCGGGCCGATCTCCGCCATCCAGATCACCCGCCGGCTCACCCGGACCGTCAACGTCGGCGGCAACGGCCAGGCCAACCGGCTCGGCGCGCTGCGCTCGATCGACCGGGCCGGCGGCGAGCCGTGGGGCCGGGCGCTGCTGGAGGACTTCGAGCTCGGGCTGCGGATGATGCTGGCCGGCTGGCGCAACGGCTACACCACGACCGCCTGGGTGGACCAGGAAGCCCTGTGGAACGTGCGGCAGTTGATCACCCAGAGGGTCCGCTGGGCGCAGGGCTCGATGCAGTGCGCGTCGTACCTGCGCAGGGTCTGGCGCTCCCGGGAGTTCACCACGCTGGGCTTCCTGGAAGTCCTCTACTTCATGGTCCAGCCCTGGCTGCAGGTCGTCGGCCTGGTGGTCTACATCGTGCCGATCGCCGCCTTCGGCTACAACATCGTCTTCTACCCGGAGTTCGTGCTGGCCTTCCTGCGCGAGGGCGGAGCCGTGCTGATCGCGCTCTACCTCGTCCTGGGGGTCGCCGAGTTCGCCCTCTGGGGGCCGCTGTACCGGCGCCGCAGCGAGCCGGGGATCAGCCGCCGGGCCGCGCTCGGCTACGGCCTGGCCCTCGCGGTCTACGCCGCGACCACCTACCTCGTCGCGGTCCGCGCCTTCTGGCGGATCGTGCGACGCAAGGGCGCCTGGCACAAGACGGCCCGTACGGCCGTGCCGCTGCCGGCGTCCACCGCCGGGGAACTCACCGGCCGGGAACTCCCCGCCCGGGAACTCGCGGCGAGGGAGGTGCCCGCCCGGGAGATCACCGCCCGGGAACTCACCGCCGGGCAGATCCCCGCCAAGGAGATCACCGGCCAGGAGATCGCCACCGCCTGAGCACCGAGACTTCTCCCCGACCGGTGAGGCCGTGGCCGATCCCGGCCCCGTGGCCGATCCCGGCCCCGCGGCCGGTCGGCGGAGTCGACGCACCACCCCCTTTCCTGCCCCGTGCGGCGGACACCTCCGTCCGCCGTGCCCCCGTCCGAAAGGCCAACCCGTGAGAACTCGTACCCGCAACCGTGTCCTCGCCGGAACCGCGCTCGCCGTCGCTGCCCTGTCCGTGGCGTCCCCGGCGTTCGCCGCACTGCCCGCTCCCGTGGCCGAGGCCTACGTCGTCTCCACGGAGGCACTGGGCGGGATGGTCGCCGTCGCGCCGTCGCCCGAGTCGACCTACCCGTCCGGCGGCACCCAGACCCTGGTCGGCCTCGACATCGGGCCGGTCGCCACCAACTCCACGCTCACCGCGACCACCGCCGGCAATCCCGCCGACGGCACCGCGTCCGCCTCGGCGACGGTCGACAAGCTCGGGCTCAACCTGGGCGTCGCGTCCGTCTCCCTGACCGGCGTCAACTCGACCTGCACGGCCACCCCTACCGGGGCCACCGGCAGCGGTCTGATCGCGGGCGGGTCGGTCAGCGTCGCCGGCATCCCGACCAACCTGCAGGCCAACGCCCCCGCCAACACCAGGGTCAGCATCCCGCTGGTCGGCTCGATCGTCCTCAACGAGCAGACCACCGACGCCAACGGCGTGCTGACCGTCAACGCCGTCCACATCACCCTGCTGCCGTCGCTGAACGGCGCCAACCTGGTCATCGGCCACGCCCAGTGCGGCGGGGCCGAGCCCGCGGCCGCCGTTCCGATGATCAACCCGTCGGTCGCGGGGATGAGCGGCGGGGCGGTGCTCGCCGGCATCCTGGCCACCGTCTACGTCCGCCGCCGCAACGCCCGGAACGCCGTCTCGGGCGTCTGACGGCGGGGAGGGCGGCCGGCCCGGGGCCCGCGACGGCTACGGTCCGGCCGCCCTCCGCACGCTGTCGTCAACTCGGCTGCCGGTGACTCCTTCTGACGTGTGGTGAACCGCCACAGGGTGACGGGGAGCCGGGGGCAGGGCCCGTCCCGCAGCTACCGTGCGCCCGTCCCACCGCCCCGCACCCGCCCCCGCGGGGTGCCCGCGCCCGGATCCGTCCGTCCCCGCCCGATCGGTCGCCTACCCTACGAACGGATCGGCCGTACCGGGCCATCGCCGTTCAAGGAGGAGTCCCGTGCCGTCCTGCGACCCCCAACACGCTCCCGTCGGCGATGTGAGCGCAGCGCTCATGGTGATCGACTCCCGGCTGAAGTCCGTCTACGACGGCAAGTCCGGGACGGACCCCGAGCACCAGCGGATGGTCGACCAGCTCACCGCGTCCTTCGGCCCCGAGGAGGCCGAGGCGCTGGTGGAAGGCGTGTGCACGCTCGTCTACATGTACATGAACTGGCTGCGCTCGGCCTTCGAGAACCACGAGGAGGACGTGCTCGAACACGCGGTCCCCAGCCTGGTGGCCACGATGCGGATGATGCCGCGGACCTTCAGCCCGGAGGTGATCCCCACCATGGCCGGCCTGCTCATCGCGGCCGGCACCGGCCTGAGCCCCAACCTGTGGCGCGCCCAGTACGGACCGTGGACGAAGGAGGAGATGAACCCGCTGGAGGCCATGACGGTCCTGCTCGCGGAGTACATCAACCGGATCTCCAACAAGGGCAAGGACTTCGCCACCAGGCTGGTCACCGACGCGCTGTCCCAGCTGGATTAGGGCCTGTCTCTTGGATTTTGGCGGACCCGGCAAGGATCCAAGAGACAGGCCCTAGCCGTCCCGGCGGGACCGGCCCTCCCGGCCGGACGGGCGCCGGCTCCGGACGCCGCGGGTCGGCCCTGCCCGCGGGCAGGGCCGACCGGGCCGGTCAGCCGAACATCACACCGGTCTCGCGGGCCAGGACGTCCAGGCCGTAGCGGGTCGCGTGCTCGACGTTCTCCGGGTCGATGGTGCGGACGCCCTCGGCGGCGAGCCGCTCGTTGATCCTGTCCAGGTTCTGCTGGACGAGCTGCTTCTCCGCCTCGGTGGTGCGGCCCTTGTGCGGCCGTCCGGCGTGCTCCAGGCTCGCGTAGTTGACCCGGTCCCGGCCGACGGCGGTCGCCGCCTCGGATGCCGAGGCCCGGGAGACGGGCCTGGCGCCGCGCAGGACCTCGGCCATCGGCGCGGCCGAGGCCAGCCGGTCGAAGGTGGCCGCCTCCATCACCACGGTCTGCGGCTCCGCGCGGTCCGGGTGGTGCAGCTCGATCGTGACCAGGTCGAGCGCCAGCTCCCGCACCCCGCCCAACTCCCCGGCGAGCGCGTCGATCTCGACCGGACCGTCCGTCAGGTCGGGATGCTGCAGTACCACCACCCGCACCAGGTCCCCGTCGCTCTCCACGTGCTCGCCGGTCAGGTCCGAGAACCGGATGATCTTCTGGCCCATGTCTTCCTCTCCTGCCCCTGTGATCAGCCGAGAGCCTACGCCCGAAAACGATCACCGACGTGCAGAGACGGCCGGGCCCGGGGGAACATCCCCCGGGCCCGGCCTCACCTGTCCTGCATCCTGTCTTGCGTCAGTGGAACGTCAATGGAACGTCAGCGGGCTTCGCGTCCGGCTCAGTAGCGCGGGTCCACCCGGTAGGTCGGGTAGTCCGGCACCAGCCAGTGGCTGGAGTCCCAGATCCCGAAGGTGAACCGGACCCCGTGGCTGCCCCGCTTGTTGGCGCACTTGATGAACTTCTTGCCGATGCTCTTCATGAGGTACGACAGCGCCCACAGGACCCAGCCGGCGGCCCGGGCGGCGATGTGCGGGAGCTTCTTCAGGATGCTGGAGATGCCCTTGGAGACCTTGCTGGAGACGATCAGCAGGCCGCCGATGGTGTTGCCCTCGGCCCGGCTGAAGTTGGCGACCCACTTCTTCCGCCAGGACATGCCGGTCAGGTCGTCCATGGTGATCGGGTCGACCGGGTAGCCGTAGGCGTTCGGCGAGCCCTCCAGGACCGGGTCGGTCTGCAGGAACCGGCCGGTGGTCGCGTCGTACAGGCGCACGCCCATCAGGGAGAGGCCGGAGACGCTGTCGGTCTCGCGCTGCGCCCCGCCGAGCCAGCCGTAGTCGGTCGAGCCGGTGGCGTCGACGACGTTGCCGTACTCGTCGTAGTGGTAGACCGCGAGGTCCTCGGTGCCGTCCGGGGACATCTGGACGGACACGTCGCCGTGCAGGTTGGTCAGCAGCAGGACCGCGCCGCCGTCGGTGCCGGTGGCGGCCGTGAGCTGGCCGGTCAGGTCCAGGACGTTGCGGGTCAGTCGGCCGGCCGCGTCCTTGGACCAGGTCGGGCTGTCGTTGCCGCCGTCGAAGTGCTTGGTGTCCTGCGCGGTGACGGCCCAGGTGCCGTCGGTGCCCTTGGTCTCCGTGGTGGAGACGGCGAGGCGGCCGGAGGCGTCCAGGTCCCAGGTCCTGCGGGCGTCGCCGAGGGTCTCGGTGCGGACCAGGTCGTTGTTGTAGTAGCCGACCTGGGTGCCCTTCGGCAGGGCGGTGGTGCGGCCGAAGGCGTCGTACACGTAGCCGGTGTCGGTGAGGCGGTCGGCGGTGTCGTAGCCGTGGTTCTCGGCCTGGGTGACGGCGTCGGCGGTGGCCGGGTCGCAGTCGTCGGTGACGCTGGTGCGGTTGGTCCGGTTGCTGCTCCTGTCGAACGCGTACGTCCGGGTGGCGCAGGCCAGGCCGGTGCTGTCGGCGGCCTTGGTGAGGCGGCCGGTGGCGTCGTAGGTGTAGCCGCTGGTGGTGCTGTTGCCGTCGGACTGGGTGCGGCCGGCCTGCTGTCCGTGGACGGTGAAGTCGGCGGTGTCGGCCAGCAGGACGGTGCCCGCCTGGTTGGTGTAGGTCTTGCCGGTCTGGACGCCCTGGCTGTCGTAGGTGCTGGTCAGGGTGTTGCCGCCGGGCATGGTCTGGGTGACCAGCCGGCCCTCGACGTCGTAGGTGGCGGTGAAGGTGCCGGCCACCGAGTCGGTCAGCGAGGTGGGCAGGCCGCGCGGGTCCTTGGCGGTGTCGTAGCCGTAGGTCATGGTGGACGGCACCGAGTCGGACTTCTTCACCGGGCGGTCGAGCTTGTCGTACTCGGTGGTGGTGACGTTGCCGGCGCCGTCGTCGTAGGAGACCGGGCGGCCGAGCTTGTCGTGGCCCTGGGTGATGGTGGCCTTGCCGTTGGTGGTGCTGGTCAGCTCACCGTTGACCGGGTCGTAGCCGAACACCGTGTCGGCGACCGCGGTGCCGGTGCCGCCGCTGGTCGAGATCTTCACCGGCCGGCCGGCCGCGTCGTAGCCGCGGGTGGTGGTGCGGGTGACGCCGTTGGCGGTCTCGGTCTGCACCGCGACGTTGCCCCAGCGGTCGTACTGGAAGGTCTTCGTCGGCAGCTGCAGCGGGTTGGCGCCGCCGCCGGCGATCTGCGCGGCCGGGGCGATCGAGCAGACCAGGTCGGCCCACTCGGGGTGGCCGGCGCAGGCGCCGGTCCCGGTGCCGGTGTAGTAGGTGGTCACCGTGGTGGCGGCGTCGGAGCCGGTGGAGTTCGGGCGGCTCTGTGAGGTCACCCGGCCGCTCGCGTCGTAGCCGGTGGCGGTGGTGATCTTCAGGCCGGCCGGGTCCTGGACGGACTTGGTGGCCAGGCCCTGGGCCCAGTCGTAGCCGGTGGCGGTGGTGCGCTGGTCGGCGTCGGCGGCGTAGCCGTCGATCCGGGCGCCGACCGTCACCGAGGTGGCCAGGTCGCTGACCGCGGCGTTGGCCGGGCGGCCCTCGTCGTAGCTGCTGACGGTGTGGGAACGGGCCGGGGCCTCGTCGCCGGCCGCGAGGGCCGGGCTGGTGCCGGAGGCGGCCAGCGGGTGCTCCAGGGTGACCAGCTGCAGCGGCGAGAACTGCTCCACCAGGCGCTTGCCGTCGGCCGAGTAGACCGAGGTGGAGGAGAGCACCTGGGCGCGGTCGGCCGTCGAGCGGCCGGCGATGCCGAGGGCGCGCAGCTTGTTCAGGTCGTTGCCGGTGGTGGCCAGGGCGAGGATGCGGTTCTCCGCGGAGAGGGTCCGCACCGGGCTGCCGTAGGCGTTGTACTCGGTGGTGGTGATGCCGCCGCCGGGGGTGGCGGTGTTGACCTCGCGGCCGGAGGCGTTGGTGTACGTCACCGAGGCGCGGTTGTAGCCGGCGGTGCCGAGCGCCTTGCCGTCGTGGGTGGCCGGGACGGCGTCGGGCGGCAGCACGGCGGTGGCGTCGGTCGGGGCGTCGCTCTGGCCCCAGGCCGCGACGTCGGACGGCGCCAGCGGGTACGGCGCGTTGGCGCCGCTCAGCGGGACGTCGTAGACCACCGAGGTGGTGGCGGTGCCGTCGGTGACGTCCTTGCTGCCCTGCTTGAGGGTGGGGCGGGAGGCGGCGAGCAGCATGCCGTCGCCGGCGGTGGCGGCGTTGCCGGCCTTGCCGTACTCCAGGGTCCACGGCAGCTCGCCGGGCTCGGTGACGGTGGTGACCCGGCCGGCCGCGTCGTAGCCGTACGCGGTCTTCAGCGCCGGGCTGATCCGCGGGTCCCAGACCTCGCGCAGCCGGCCCTGCTCGTCGTACGCGTACTGCGAGACGACGACGGCGGTGGCGGTGGCGGCGCCGGGGTCGGTGGACCACAGGCGGATCTGCTTCACCTGGCCGGCCGTGTCGCCCAGGGCGGACGCGGTGGCGGTGGTGGTGTCGGCGTAGACGTACTCCAGTACCCGGCAGCCGGCCGTGGACGGCACGGCCGCGCAGTTGGCGGAGGCGGTCGCCGAGGACGGCGCGACGACGTACTTCGGGCGGGCCAGGGTCTTGCCGCCGGCGACGACCTTCTCCGAGACCACCGAGGTGGTGGAGTTGTCGCTGGGCAGCGAGGAGCCGGAGATCTGCCAGGTGGTGGCGGCCGAGTCGACCTTGGCGAAGGTGACCGTGGTGCCCTCGGTGTCCTTCAGGGTGAAGGCACCGGTGAACGCGCCGGTCAGGGTGAGGTTCTCGGCACCGGGCTCGGGCTTCCAGCCGCCGGCGCCGGTGGCGGTGAAGCCGACCTCGGAGCCGTCCGAGGAGACCACCGAGAGGGAGGTCGCCGAGGTCTGGCGGACGTAGGTGTAGGCGGAGTCGGTGAGCTCGGCGGTGGTGCCGGAGCTCCACTGCGGACCGAAGATCGCCGCCTGGCCCTCCTGGGCCGAGCCGTTGGCGGGCCGGCGGGAGGAGAAGGAGCGCTCGGCGTGCAGGCCGAAGCCCTCGGCGTCGGTGGCGGCGAGGGTGAGGTCACCGGTGAGGGTGTTCACCTCGCCCGGGCCGACCTTGGTCTCCGGTGCGGTGCCCGCGTTGCGGTCCACGGTGACGGTGTTCGGCTCGGTGGAGTCGGTGGCGGTGCCGTCGGTGAACACCGCGCGGACGTCGACCGGGCCGTTCTCGGCCAGGGTGTCGGTGATGTTCCAGGTCAGCGCGGCCGGCTTGCCGCCGGGGGCGGCGAACGGCCAGGCGGCCACCGCCTTGCCGTCGGTGGTGGAGACGTTGGCGACCGGGACGTCCTTCCAGGCGTCCGTCTCGCCGCGGCGGTACTGGTAGCGCACGCCGGTGTAGTTGCTGTTGCCCTCGGCCAGCAGCGAGGTGCGGCGGGCCGGGCGCTCGCCCGAGCCGGGCGCGACCAGGGCGGCGCCCTTGCCGGCGTAGAAGGCGTAGGTCTTGTCGGCGGAGACGTTGCCCGCGGCGTCGCGGGTGTGCGTCGTGATGGTGTGGGAGCCCGCCTTGAAGGTGAGCTTGGCGCTGACCGGCGTGCCGGTGGTGGCCGCGGTGACCCAGGCCCCGCCGTCCAGCTTGTACTGGAGGTCCTTCACGTCGCCGGTCGGCGGGGTGAAGGTGAAGGTGCCGCTGTAGTCGCCGTTGGCGTCCGGGGTGCCCGACCACTGGCCGGCCGGGAAGTCCCCGGAGGAGACGGTGGTCGCGCCCGGCGCCGTGGTGTCCACGGTGAAGGTGCGGAACGCGGACCAGGCGCTGTTGGCGGTGCCGTCCCAGGAGCGCGAGCGCCACTTGTAGGCGCCGGCCGGCAGCGCGGTGCCCGGGGTCCAGGTGAACGTGGAGCCGGAGGCGGCCATGGCGGTACGGCCGGACTGCAGGGCGGCGGTGCCGTTGGACGTCCAGACCTCGAAGTCCAGGGCGATGTTGCCGCCGTCGGGGTCGGTCGCCTTGGCGGACAGGGTCGGCGTCGCGTCGTTGGTCAGCGCGGCGTTCGCCGGGGAGACCAGAGTGGAGACGGCCGGCGGGGTGTTGTAGGTCACCGACAGGTACGGGGTGTTGGACGTCGCGTTGCCGGAGTTGAACTTCTTCCAGCCGTACGGGTCGCTCTCGTCGGTGGCCCGGATGCCCAGGGTGTTGTTGGCGTTGCCGTTGGCGGCCCAGGCCTTGACCAGGCTGGTGATGTCCTGGTTCACCCAACCGTCGTTGCAGGAGCTGGAGTAGCCCTTGGTCGCGGTGGAGGTCGCCCACTTCTTGTTCCAGCCGGGCTGGGCCGTCCAGCGGGTCGCCGTGGTGGCGGTGCCGGTGTCCCAGACGTCCCAGCTCTTCGCGGTGCAGGACCAGCTGTGGAAGTTCCAGAGGTTGAGCTTGCCGCTGGTGATCTGCTTCCCGCTGATCTTCGCCATCGGGAACTGCAGGAATGAACGTGCCACCTGGCCGGAGCCGTTGTTGCCCAGCTTCAGCTCGGTCTGCGAGGAGACGTCGGTGGCGTAGCCCTCCTGGACGAAGGTGTCGAAGCCGACGCCGATGTTGACCGCCGGGTCGATGGTCACCGGGTACTTGGTCTTCGGGTCGTTCAGGAAGGCGGCGTCCGGGGTGAGCGTCAGGTCGATCGCGTTCCCGTTCTGGGTGACCTTCAGCGCGACCGGCGCGGTGCGGGTGTGGTCGCCGCTGCGCTCGTCGACCTGCGCGTCCCACATCACCGGGGCGGGCAGCTGGCCCTTCTCCTCGCCGGTCTTCGGGTCGAGGAAGGAGACCGAGTCGTCCGGGTTCTGCCGGGCCTGGAGGCCGGCCGCGTCCAGGGTGAGCGTCACGCTGCCGTTGGCGGCCACCGCCGAGCGGTCCTTGAGCTCCAGGAACTGCTCGAAGCCGGTCCGGGTGGACTCGATGACCAGGTCGGTGGCGGTGAGCGCGTTCGCGTAGCGGGCCTTGGCGCCGTCCACGGTGGGCTCGGGCAGGGTGCCGCGCCAGGACAGCGACATGGCGGTGCCCTGGCCGTTGTCCAGCGAGACCAGCGGGGTGGTCGGGGCCTTCGGGTCGCCCGCCGGGGCGCCGGCGGCCTTGAACTTCGACGCGGCGGCGGGTGCGGTGGCGCCGGCCAGGGAGAGGTTCAGCGGGTGGCCCTTGGCCTTGACGCTGCCGTCCGACTGCTTGGCGAGGTCGACGTCGATCGGCTGGAGCTTGCCGGACTTGTCCTTGTAGCGGACGGGGCCGGTGGCGAGGTCCAGGGTGGTGGTGCCGTCCGGGTTGATCCAGGTGGTGGTGGCCTCGGTGCGCTCGTCGACCACCTCGATCCGGCGGTTCTCCAGCCGCGCCTTGAGGTGGGCGGTGGGGATGTCCTTGGCCTCGGCGGGGCCCTGCGCCTTGGCGGGCTTCGGGGCCTGCTCCGGGGTGACCGCGACGGCCTGACCGGTCGTCATGATGACGGCGGCGGCCTCGGCGGAGAGCACCACGGCGAGGGCGACGGCGGTGTTGCGCAGCACGCTGTTGCGGCGGCGTGGCGCGGTGGGGGGCGGCGAGCCGGCTTCGGTCCGGTGCCGTGGTGATTCGCCCGTGGGGCGTGACATGGAACTCCTCGACTGTTCGGGTCGGTCTGTTCGGTCTGTTCGGTCTGTTCGGAAAGGAGGGGAAGGGGCGTCGGGGAAGGGGGGCATAGCCGACTTGCCGAGTGCATGTCAGATATGCCCGGGTAAAGCCGGCGCAATGAATCGGCCAATTTTCCGGACCGGTGAGATCGGTCGAAAACCGTCCGGAAGCGCGGAAACCGTTCGGGCGTGACGACGGGTCACCGCCGCCGGGAACCGGCGGTCGGCGCGACTAGCGGAGGCCGGACGGGAGCCGGCCGGTGGCCGTCAGCGCCCGGTCCAGCAGCCCCTGCGCCCTCGACCGGGCCGCCGTCCCGTCCGGGGCCCGGACGTAGAGCACCAGGCCCACGCCGTCGGGCACGGCGCGGGCACGCACGTGCTCCAGGCCGTCACCCGGACCGGCACACGCCCACAGCGCGGCCTGGACCTCCACGGCCGCCGCCTCTCCCGACGGGGAGGCGGCATCGGCCGGCACGGTCAGATGGACCGCGAACACCGCAGGTCAGACCCGCCCGGCGAAGTCGTCGACCGGCGGGGCGTCCCAGCCGATCGACCGGGGGGACGGGGCGTCCCACCCGATCGAGTCGGCGCCGGGGACGTCCCAGCCGATCGACCCGCCCGTGCCCTGGACGGCGGACGGCGCGGCGTCGGAGGCGGTCGAAGCGGCGGCGAGGGCCGGGGCGGCGGCGCCGGCGATGGTGAGGGTCAGGAGAGCGGCGGCGAATGGACGGACGGCCACGACGGAGTCCTGTTCTGTGCGGGAACTGCGTTGAGGGAGACCGCAGTTCTGGATGTCCGGAAATTCGTGCATTGCGCGCACGGCGAATCCTTCCGTTTCGCGGCCCCCCACGGGAAGGGAATCCGGGGGCAGGATCAGGACAGGCAGCATGCTGCAAAATCGCGCGGGGCGGCGGGACGGATTCCCGCCCCGCCGCGGGACCTGCCGGGGCCCGGACGCCCCTGGAGTGGGGCGTTGACCGGATCATGCCCTTGCGATCGCGTTCCGGCCGGAGGAAAGATCGGCTCCGGGCCGACCGGGCATACGGAATCGTCCACGGGGATCAGGGGTCGTGAAGTGCTGGAACTGCTGGGGCTGGACGCCACTGCGGAAGCCGTCTACCGGGAAATGCTCGCCGATCCGGAGGGAGGGGTCGCGGAACTCTGCGAGCGGCTCGAACTCCCCGAGGCCGACGTGCGCACAGCCCTCGACCGGCTCGCCGACCTCACCCTGCTGCGGACCTCCCGCGAACGGCCAGGCACCCTGCGGCCGGTCAGCCCGGAGCGCGGACTGGAGATCCTGCTGCGCCGCCAGGAAGAAGAACTCGCGCGCCGCCAGCAGGAGTTGGCGGCCTCCAAGGCCGCCGTCGCACGCGCCCTGGGGGAGTACGCGAAGGTACGGACCGACACCCCGGTGGCCGACCGCGAGCGGCTGCTCGGCCTGGACGCCATCCAGGACAAGCTGGAGGTGCTGAGCGCCCGGCTGACCACCGAGGTCCTGGCGGTGATGCCCGGCGGCGGCCAGTCCGCGGCCAGCCTGGCCGCGTCCCGCCCGCTCGACGAGGACGCCCTGCGACGCGGAGTCAGGCTGCGCACCGTCTACCAGGACAGCATCCACGACGCCCCGGAGACCCTCGACTACGCCCGCTGGATGGCCGACCTCGGCGCCGAGGTGCGCACCGCGTCGGCGCTGCCGCCGCGGATGCTGGTCTTCGACCGGAGCACGGCCGTGGTGCCGATCGACCCGGAGAACACCCGGGCCGGCGCGCTGTGCACCAGGGAGCCCGGCATCGTCGCCTCCCTGGTCGCCCTGTTCGAGCAGACCTGGGAGACCGCCGTCCCGATCTGCGGAGACCGGGACGAGGTGGCGTCGTTGACGCTGAGCGCCGGGGAGCGCGAGCTGCTGCGGCTGCTGTCCACCGGGCTCACGGACGACGCGGCGGCCAAGCGGCTGGGCGTCTCGGTGCGGACCGTACGGCGGCAGATGGCCTCCGTGATGGAACGCCTCGACGCGGCGAGCCGCTTCGAGGCCGGGCTGAAGACGGCGCGGCGCGGTTGGTTGTAGGGCCCCCGCGGGCCCGACCGCCGGACGGGCGGGTGTCGCGGCGGCCGGTTCCGGGATTCACCGGCGGGCCGCCCGGGTACGCCGTACCCTCGGGGCGCAGCCGGTCGGCCGCCGCCCGTGGCCCTGAGGAGGAGGACGGCGTGGACACGGCTGCGGAGGACACGTCCCTGAGCGGGCCCCGGATCGACCCGCTGCTCGCCGACCGCGTCACCGAGGCGCTCCTGCTGGCCGGCCTGCCCGTCGGGTACGGCGGGCACGGGCCCGGCGTCCGACTGCGCCCGGCCCGGCCGCACGACGACTCCGACGACTGCGCCAAGCTGATCGCCCTGCACTGGGAACCCGGCCCCCGGCTGGCGGCCGCCGCCGCCATGGAGGAGCCCGGGCAGCCCGCGGCCGCCGCCCGACGGGTCGTCACCGCCGGCATGCAGAACGCGCTGGCGGAGTTCCTGCCGGCCTTCGGCATCGAGGTCGTGGCCGGCCGGCTCGACGGCGAGACCAGGGTCGGCGGCGCCGGCGGCCCCGCCCCGGCCACCGGCCCGGCCGCCTCCGCCCCGGCCGGCTCCCGCCCGCAGGACCTCGGCATCGACGCGGACGTCGTCGACGCGGTGCGCCGCACCGCCGCACTCGCCGGCCTCCCGGTCGCCGACCACCTGCACGCACCCGGCATCACCCTCGCGCCGTGCCGGCCCGTCGACGACGGCGACGACACCACCGGCGTCGCCGACCTCCGCTGGAACCCCTCCCGCCGCCTGGCCGCCGCCCCCGCCGAGCAGGCCGCCCGGGCCCGTACCGCCGTCCAGGACGCCATGCGGCACGCCTTCGGCGCCGTCCTCGGCGCCTGCGGCCTCGACCTGCGGTGGCGCCGCCCGGCCGCCCTCCCGTACCAGTTGCGCGCCTTCGGGCTCGTGGAGCGGCCGCCGGTCCGGCGCTGACGTCCGGCGGTTTCCCGGGGGTTGGGGCGGGTCGGTCAGGGTGATCGCCGTCCGGCGGCTCCCGGTGCAGGTCGCTGCGATTTGGCCTCCTGGTCCAAGTCCCCGGCGCCGCAGCCGAGATGGGTCGATCGGACCTCAACCGGCGGGTGGGGAGCGGGACTTGGCGGGGCCGGCTGCCGCAGCGGGGCCCGGAGGCGGTGGGCGAGGGCGCTGGCGGCGACGCAGAGGAACAGGGCGGTCCAGAGCAGTGGGGGGTTCTGCAGGCCCAGGCCGATGACGGCCGGGCCGACGGCGTAGGAGACCGTCCAGGTCAGCTGGAACAGGGACATGTACGGGCCCTCGTCGCCCTTGGGGGCCATGGTGACCGCCGCCGCGGCCGCGGTGGGCTTCGAGGCCAGCTCGGCGAGCGCCAGGATCGCCGCGACGAGGACGGCGAGCGGGCCCTGGAGGCGGTGCGGGGCGGTCGAGATGGCCGCGGTCAGGGCGATGGCGGCGGCCACCGCGCCGATCGACAGGCGCAGCACCCGGGACCGGCTCCAGCCGGAGAGCCGGCGGCTGATCCGCATCTGCAGGGTGGTGGCGGTGGCGTAGCGGACGGCGACCACGACGGTCGGCCAGTAGGGCGCCTGGTGGAGGCTCTCCACCAGGTACACCGGGAAGGCGACCGTCGGGATCAGCCAGGCCGCCGACAGCAGCGTCTGGGACGCGACCAGGGACAGGAAGCGCCGGTCGCCGAGCGCCGCCCGGGTGTTCGAGCGCGCCGCCCGGAGCCCGGGCCGCTCGGCGGCCGGCACGGTGACCCCCAGCAGCAGGACGGCGGCGAGGAGGGAACTCGCGCTGTTCACCGCGAGTGCGACCCGCAGGCCGTCGCCGCCGGCGAGTGCCATCAGGGCGGTCGCCCCCAGGGTGCCGACGCCCAGGGAGGTCGTCTTGAGGACGGTGACCGCGGAGAACCACTCGGTGAGTTCCTCCGGTTCGGCGAACCGCGCGACCAGGGTCGGCCAGGCGGCTCCGTAGAGCCGGTCGGCGGCCGTCACCAGGAAGGTGGCGGCCGCCACCGTGGCCAGGTCCCCGGTGGCGAAGAACAGGCCGTACCCGAGTGCGGTCAGCACGTTGCCGACGAGCAGACAGGTCTTGGGCCCCGCGGCCTGGACCAGCCGTCCGCAGAGCGGTACGACGGCGAAGGACGCGAGCGACCCGACCGTGACGGCGGTGCCCGCGGCGGCCGCCGGGAAGTGCTGGACGGTGACGAAGAACAGCAGCGACAGCGGCAGGAAGACGCCGGAGCCGAAGGTGTCGATCGCCACCGAGAGGAACAACCGCCGCTGCCGACGGAACCGCCCGGCCCCTGCCACCCCGCCCCCGTCCCCGCCCCGCGACTATCGCGTGCTGCGCAGCTTGAGAATGTACGTCGCGGTGAGCGCGACCGCACGGTCCTCGTCCCGGGCGAGCTCGTCGAGGGCGCGGTCCGTGGTGCCGCCCGGGACCTCCGCGAGCGCCTGGGCCAGGCGGCGGCGGGCGTCCGGGCCGACGGCGTCGTGGGCGAGGCGGTCGACCAGCCCGGTGGCGATCCGCTCCGCCAGCGCGGGGTCGCCCGCCAGGGTGCCGAGCGCGTCGGCCGCGTCGGCGTCGTTCACCGCCTCGACGATCATGTCGACGAGCGTCGGGACGGCGTCGGCGACCCCGCGGGCCCCGAGCGCCAGGGCCGCGTACCTGCGGACCACGGCGTCGGGGTTGCCGAGGGCGTCCCGCAGCAGCGCCGTCGTCGCGGCGTCCGGCAACTCGGCGAGGGACCGGACGGCCCGTTCGCGCACCTCGGCCGCGGGCGAGCGCAGGCCCTCCGCGAGCAGGGCCGCCCCGTCCCCGCCGGCCCGCGCCAGCGCCCAGCGCAGGGCGCCGGCGACGTTCGGGTCGGACTCGCCCAGCACGGCCTCGACCAGCGCCTCCACCGGCACCGCGACGTCCTCGCCCGCGGACCGGGCCGCGTCGCCCGCCGACAGGGCGGCGCGCTGCCGGGCGCCCGGGCTCTTCGACTCCAGCGCCTGGAGCAGCGCGACGACCCCCAGCACCTCCTCCCAGCCGGCGGGCTCCGCGGCGTCGATCCGCCGCAGCCGGGTGAGCAGCTCCGTCTCCGCCGCGATGCGCTCGCGGGTACGGCGGATGAGGTCGTCGACGAGTTCCGCCGGCGCGAAGCCGGGGCCGTCGAGCGCCCGGCCGGCGTCGCGCAGCGACAGGCCCAGCGACCGCAGGCTCTCGACGTGGAAGATCCGCCGGATGTCCTCGTCGGAGTACCGGCGGTAGCCGGAACCGGTGCGCCCCGTGGGCCGTACGAGTCCGAGCGACTCGTAGTGCCTGAGCATGCGGGCGCTGACCCCGGATCGCCGCGCGACGTCGCCGATCAACACTGCCTACCGTCCCTCCTGGCGGCCCTGACCGTAGACCGCCGTGCGCTTCGCCTCCTCGATCGCGGACTCGAATCCGGCGTCCGGGTCGTGCCACAGCCGTTCGGTGGCGAGTGCGTGGGCGCGCACCCGGGGGTCGGGGTCCGTCGTCGCGGCGTTCAGCGTGGGCAGCATCGCCTCCCCGAGCGCGACCAGCGCCCGGCTGAGACTCAGCTGCGTCTCGCGTCCGCCGCGTCCGAGTTGAGCCGCCAAGACTACGGCCAGGTCGCGCTGCCCACCGTCGGGTACCAGCACGACCGCGGCCCGCCAGGCGCTGCGGGCCACCTCGTCGTCGGCGTCGGCCAGCAGCGCGGGCGTGATCGCCGGCCAGGCCCGCCGGTCCCCGATCTTGGACAGCGTGTGCAGGGCCTGGCTGCGGGCCTGGGCGCGCTCCGCCCGGACCTCGTCGAGCAGCAGCGGGAGCGTCGCCGCCGCCTCGTGCCGGGTGAGCGCCCAGGTGAGCATCTCGCGCACGGTGAACTCGGGCTCGACCGCGCACCGCTCGACGAGCCCGCCGACGAACCCGGGGTGCGGGCGGCTGCCGACGGCCAGCGCCGCCCGCAGCCGCACCGACGGGTCGTCGTGCTCCAGCCCCCGCAGCAGCGGCGTCGTTTCCGTGTCCTCTTCCGGCCTGATCATCAGGACCACCTCCCGGACCGCAGTGAAGTCCTTGTCACCGTGTCAAGGTCAAGCGGTCGGGCGGGTCCGGGCCGAGGGGAGCGGGAGCGGTGCGGGCCCCGGGGCGTCAGGTCAGGGTCGGGTCAGATCAGGCGAGCACCTTCGCCTTGGCCCGCTGGTACTCCTCCTCGGTGATGTCGCCGTTGTTCTTGAGCTCCGCGAGGCGTGCCAGGTCGTCGACGTGGGAGGAGGGCGCCGCGGTGTCGGAGGCCGTCTGCCGGATGTAGGCGCGGAACTCCTGCTCCGTGGCGGCCGCCCGCTGGGCTTCGCGCCTTCCCATGCCCTTGCCCCTCGCGATGAGGTACACGAACACGCCGAGGAAGGGCAGGACGATCAGGAAGACGCACCAGCCGGCCTTGCCCCAGCCGCTCACCGTGTCGTCGCGGAAGAGGTCCCCGAAGACGCGGAACAGCAGGAAGAACCACATGATCCACAGGAAGATCCACATGGTGGTGAAGAAGATGTCGAGCAGCGGGTAGTCCACCGCGAGCCTCCTGACATCGATCCGTGCGGAACCGACGATCGAAGGATCATCGATCCGTGTAGAACCCCGATTTCCAGGTACGCGCCGCGGGCCCGGCCCCGCCTCACCCGGAGCGGGTGAGACGGCCCGGGCGGTCGTGCGGCGGCGGGGTTATTCTGCGGCTGATGGGCGGATCGGAGAGTGCGCGGCGACAACCCGGCGTGGTGGGACGACTGCTGAGGACGCTCCGGGCGGATCCCGCGTACATGCCCGAGCGACTGGCGGCCTTCGTGGTCGACTACCTGGGCCCCCAGGCGGCCGAGACGGCCGCGGCGCTGCGCGACGCCGAGCGGGCGGGGGGCGACCCCGAGCGGGCGCCCGAGCGGGCGGAGGCCGCCGGGCTGGATCCCGCCGGTCGGATCATCGACCGCGGGGTGCGCCGCACCGTGGTCGAGGGCTCCTTCCTCGGCGGCCCGTTCATCCTCCTGCTCCCGGTCGCCTTCGTCGCCGCGCTGCTCGCCCAGCTGCGCATGGTGCTGGAACTCGCCGCCCTGTCCGGCCGCGACCCGTGCGGTCCCGACGCGGCGGCGGAGGTGCTGGTGGTGCAGGGGGTCCATCCGACGCCGGCGCAGGCGCACGACGCCCTCCGGAAGGCGTCGCGGACCTCGGTCGACGGCCGGGAGAAGGCCTCCTGGCCGGCCGTCGTCCGCCGCCAGGCGTACCTGATCGGCCTGCTGACCCCCGACGACCCGGAGCGCTCGGCAGTGCGCAAGTGGCTCGGCTGGGCCGGGCTGGGCGGGCTGCTGCTAGTCGGAACCGTGATCCCCTTCGTGTGGGTGCCCGCGTGCGGCGTGATGTACCGCCGCGCCACCGGCGAGCTCGCCGACCGGGCCCTGCTCCGGTACGGGCTGGAGGGGCGCGCGGCCGCACGGGCGGGGAGGGTCTCGTCGATCCTGCGCCCGAGCATGCTCCTCGTGGCGCTGCGGACCGCGCTGGCGGCCCTGGCCACCGTGGGCGCGGTGCTGATCGTGCTGCTCACCGGGGCCCGGGTCGTCGGGAACACCTGGCTCGCGATGTTCCTGGTGCTGCTCGGGATGGGTGCCCTGGCCGTCGGATGGCGCTGGCTGCGCGCCCGCCGGTCCCGGCGCGCCTAACACAATCCAAGAGACAGGCCCTGGCCCGCGGGTAGCGGTGGAGCGGTCCGGGGTCAGAGCAGGTGCAGCGCCCGCGCCCGCCGCACGGCCCGGTTGCGCCCGGTGACGGAGAGCTTCCGGTTGATGCTCTTGAGGTGGGTCTTGACGGTGTTCACGGAGAGGAACAGCTCGGCGGCGATCTCGTCCGTGGACAGCATCTGCGCGGCCAGTCTCAGCACGTCCAGTTCGCGGTCGCTCAGCGGCTCGACCGGATCGTCCGCCGTGGCGGTGTCCCCGGCCGCCTCGCCCGTGGGGCCGGGCAGGAGGTCGGGGGGCAGCCAGCCGTGGGAGTCCACCAGCTCGGGCCGGGAGCGCAGCAGCCGCGCCAGCCGCGGCCCGGCGTCCCGGAACGGCCGGCGCAGCCGCTCCGGCCGGGCGACGGCGAGGGCGCGGGCGAGCAGGCGCTGGGCCGCGGCCTCGTCGCCGAGGGCGAGGGCCGCCTGGGACCGGGCCAGCAGGACCCGTACGGTGACCGCGGGTCCGTGACCGTCGTGCTCGGGGATCGCGTCCAGGATCCGTAGGGCGTGTCGGCTCTCCCCGGCGGCGAGCCGCGCCAGGGCGGCGGCGACGGCGCACTCCGGTCCGTCCGTGCCACTGCGCTCCAGTGCCCGGAGGGCGGCGGCCGGGTCCCCCTCGGCGAGGTGCCCGGCGGAGACGATCACGGCCACGCCCTCCCGCACCCAGGGCGGCGGCGGTCCGGCGGCGGGGCCAGTGTGCTCCAGCCCGTCGAGGAGGTCGAGGGCCGCACGGGTACGGCCCTCGGCCAGCAGCGTCCTGGCCCGGACGATCGCGAGCCCCGCGGCGACGGCCGGGTCGTGGTCGGCCGCGTCCGATCCGGCGGCCCGGTCGATCGCCGCCCGCGCCGCGGGCAGGTCGTCGCGGTCGACGGCGAGCGCGGCCAGCACGAGCTGGCCGGCCCCCGTGCGGGAGTCCGGTGGCAGACCGGCGCGTTCGGCCTCCGCCCCCGCCTTCCGCAGGCGGACCTCCGCCCGCCCCGGCCTGCCCCGGAGCAGGTCGATCAGGGCCAGCCGGGTGAGGGACTCCTGGCGCGGACAGGCCGTGGTGGCGCCGTCGGTGGCCGCAGCGGCGGACAGCGCCGTTTCGGCGGCGTCGAGGCTCCCCTTCCAGAGCAGCGCGGAGCCGAGATCGGTGAGCCGGAGCGCGGGAAGCTCGGGGTGCTGCCGCAGCAGCCCCGCCGGGAGGTCCTCCTCCCACCGGGCGGCCTGGGCGGCGGCGGCCTGGGCCATGTCGGCCGAGCCGAGCAGCCGGCCCGCCAGCACCCGCAGGTGGGCGAGGCTGAGCAGGGCCGCCGCCGGGACGTCCTCGCCGTCGCGTTCGGCGAGCAGCGCCTCGGCGCGCCGGAGGTGTTCGAGCCCGCGGTCCACGTCGTGGCGGGCGAGGTCGCGCGCGGCCCGGACCAGCTCCGGGGCGGGCCCCCGGGCGTCGGCCGCCATGTCGGCGAACAGCCGGTCGAGCCGGTCCGCGCCGCGGCCGGTGAACAGCCGTCCGATGGTCAGCTGGTCGACGACCTGCGTCGCGGCGAACTCCCAGTCGCCGGCCGCGGCGGCGTGCACCAGCCCGTCCGTCAGGTGTCCGGCGGCGATCAGCCAGCGGGCGGCCCTGCGGTGCAGCGCCCGTTCCAGCCCCGGGTTGCGCGCCGCCAGGTGGACGCGCAGGATCTCGGCGAACAGCGGGTGGCAGCGGTACCAGCCGTGGCCGAGGGCCTCGACGAAGGTGTCGGCGCGCGCGAGGTCGGCGAGGATCCGCGCCCCGTCGGGACGGCCGGTCAGCGCGTCGGCCAGATCGGGGTGGACCCGTTCCAGGACGCTCGTGCGCAGCAGGAGGTCCTGGGCCTCGGCGGGCTGGGTGTCGAGGACCTCGGCGAGCAGGAAGTCCGCGACCGTGCTGCGGCAGGCCTCGAACTCCTTCAGGTACGCCTCGGGATCGGCGGCGCCCTGGGCGGCCAGGGCGGACAGCCGGAGACCGGCGGCCCAGCCGCCCGTCCGCTCGGTCAGCGACCGGATCGTCCCGGCGGAGAGGTCCAGGCCGTGCCGGCGCAGCAGCGCGGCGGTCTCCCGGGGGCGGAAGGCCAGGTCGGCGGCCCGGATCTCGGTGGTGCTGCCGGAGGCGCGGTAGCGGTGCAGCGGCAGGCTCGGCTCCGTGCGGCTGATCAGGACGAGCCGCAGTCCCGGGCCCGCGTGGCCGAGCAGGAAGTGGAGTCCGGAGGCCACCTCGGCGGACGACACGTGTTCGAACTCGTCGAGGACGAGGACCACGGGATCCTCGCGGCGGCTCAGGTGGGCGGCCAGCCGGGCCAGCAGCGAGTGGTCGACCTCGGAAGCCCGGGCGGGGCAGCCGATGTCGTCCGGCAGCGCGACGCCGTGGTGCCGGACGGCTTCCAGCAGGTAGGCCCAGAAGACGCCGGGAGCGTTGTCCTCCCGCTCCACGGTGAGCCAGACCGCCGAGCCGCGCAGCCGCGTCGTGGCCAGCCAGTCGGCGACGAGCAGGGTCTTTCCTGCTCCCGCCGGGGCGTTCACCAGCAGCAGGGACGTCCCCGGGCCGTCGCCGAGGCGCCCGACCAGTCGCGGTCTGTGCACGAAGGTCACCGGGATCGGGGGGACGGCGAAGCGGGCCGCGAGCACCGGGTCGCCCCCGGGTATGCGGGCCGGCCGCGCGGAGCCGCGTCGAGGTGCGTCCGGCGGGCGGACGGGGGAGCCGGCGGCTGGGCTGAGGGGCATGGTGCTCACCTCAGAGGGGATGGCGCATAGTGAGCGCGGAGCACTGACAACCCCATCCTGTCCGACACCGTCCGGGCTGGCAAAGGCGACCCCGGCGCACGGGCGGGTGCCCCACGGGCCGCGGCCACGGCGGCCTCAGTCCTCGTCATCCGGGTCCGGCACCGGAGTTCCCAGCAGCCGGGCCAGTCGTCCCTGGCTCGCCACCACGTACCCGATGCCGATGCAGAGCGTGATGGCCGTGAACACCACGATGAGCCAGCTGAGCAGGGTGAAGACCAGGCCGAGCGGGCCGAACTTGGTGATGCTGCGGTTCAGCGAGTGGGGGACGTAGAGCCGTGACGCCCAGGCGAGCACCGTCAGCGCGGCGGCGGTCAGCACCGCCCCCGGCAGCAGCGGGGGCCAGGGGATCCGTCCGCCGAGCAGCAGGTGCTGGGTCCACCACCAGAGCAGGGTGGCCGTGATCAGGTAGAGCACGACCCCGAGGCCCGCGCCCGCCCCGAGCCCGGACCGGATCTGGCCCTGGACGATCAGGGCGGTCAGCCACACCAGGAGCCAGGCGAGCCACCGCCACGCCGCCAGGCGGCCCGCCAGGTGGGGCAGGTGCCAGCTCCGCTCGCACAGGCGCTGCAGGACGCGGCTGCACGTCGTGGCCGAGAGCAGGGTCACCAGGATGCCGATACCGCCGAACGTGTCGGTGGTGGACTCCTCACCGGTGGGGTTGAGTGCCCCCTGGATCTCGGCGAGTGAGGCGCCCTGGAGGCCCAGGACGGTGCGCAGCGAATCGGAGACGCTGGTGCGCACCACCTGGGGCATGAAGGCGGCCAGTACGAACAGCACCGGGATGGCGGTCAGGAACGTCTGCGCGGCGAGGCGGGTGGCGGTGTCCAGGACGTGGACGTGGAGCAGTTGGGCCGCGAGCCGGCGCAGGAACGGGGCGTCGCGCAGGGTGGCCGTCCGCCCCTTCAGCCAGGCGGTCCTGCCGCGGATCCAGTCGGCGCGGCCGGGCTGACCACGTTGCTGCGCCACACCGGGCTCCCTCCGGTCGATGCCCCCGCCCCCGTTCCCGGTCCGCTGCTGCGGATTCCGTCCAAGACTGGGCGACGGGACGCCGTGCGGCACCTCGGGCGGTCCGCCGTTCGGCGCAACGCGGTGACCGCTCTCGACGGGCGTCCCGGCCGTGGGCGTACGAGGGTACGAGGCAGGCACGGACGAACCGTGTGGGCCGGTGAGCACGAGGAGTCACGGTGAACCGCTGGAGAGCGCTGATCGTCCTGGGCATGGCGCAGTTCCTGATGGTGCTCGACGCGTCGGTGATGAACGTGTCCATCAGCCAGCTGGTCGAGGACTTCGACACCGAGGTCACGGCGATCCAGGCGGTGATCACCCTCTACACGCTGGTGATGGCGGCGTTCATGATCACCGGCGGCAAGCTCGGCGACATGTTCGGGCGCCGCCGGATGTTCACGGTGGGGCTGGTGGTCTACGCCGTGGGATCGGCGATCACGGCCGTGGCGCCCACCCTGGGGCTGCTGGCGCTCGGCTGGTCGGTGATCGAGGGTCTGGGAGCGGCACTGGTCCTTCCGGCCCTGGCCGCCCTGGTGGCCGGCGCCTACCGGGGGCGGGACCGTGCGACGGCCTACGGCGTCATCGGCGGCCTGGCGGGGGCGGGCATCGCCGTGGGGCCGCTGCTCGGCGGATGGCTGACCACCTATCTGACCTGGCGGCTGGTCTTCGCCGGCGAGGTCGTCCTGGTCGTCGTCATCCTGTTCCTGCTGCGCTGGATCGAGCCGCAGCCGGCACCGGAGCACCACGCGCGGATCGACCTGGTCGGGGTGCTGCTGTCGGTCGCCGGGCTGGGGCTGGTGGTGATGGCGGTGCTGCAGAGCAGTACCTGGGGTTGGCTCCAGCCGCGCAACCCGCCGTTCACCGTCCTCGGGTACTCGCCGACGCTCTTCGCCGTCGCGCTCGGCGGGGTGCTCCTGGTGCTGTTCCGGTCGTGGGAGCTGCGCCAGGAGCATCCGCTGGTCAGGTTCACGCTGATGGGCATCCCATCGCTGCGCTCCGGCCTGCTGATGCTCTTCAGCCAGAACCTGATCCTCCTCGGGCTGTTCTTCGTCATCCCGCTCTATCTCCAGGCCGTGCAGGGCCAGAACGCCTTCCAGACCGGGCTGCGGCTGCTGCCGGTGTCGATCACGATGCTCGTCGCCTCCATGTCAGGACCGCTGCTCACCCGGTTCGCGTCGCCGAGGACGGTGGTGCGGGTCGGGTTGCTGGTGCTGTTCGCCGCGGCCCTGTGGCTGGTCGGCACCGTCCGGCCGGAGCTCGACGACCTGTCGTTCGCACTGGCGATGGCCGCCCTGGGGATCGGCATGGGGCTGCTCGCCTCGCAGCTGGGCAACGTGGTGCAGTCGAGCGTCGGGGAGGAGGACCGCAGTGAGGTCGGCGGTTTGCAGTACACCGCGCAGAACCTCGGCTCGTCACTGGGTACCGCGCTGATCGGCGCCATCCTGATCGGCGCGTTGACGGTGGCGTTCGGCAACGCCGTGGCCGGGCATCCGGAGATCTCCGACGCCGTGAAGCAGCAGGCCGGCATCAGCATCGAGGCGGGCGTCACCTTCGTGCCCGCGGACCAGCTCGCCACCGCGCTCGCGGGGACCACCGTCCCGCCGTCGGAGGCGACCGCCGTCGTCGACTCCTACAGCGCGGCCCAGCTCGGCGGCCTCAAGGTGTCGCTGCTGGCCGCCGCCGCGATCACGCTCGCCTGCTTCGCCTTCACCGGCCACCTGCCGGCCCGGCGCGCGTCCGGCGCGGACGAGCCGGCGCGCGAGGGCGGCGGGACGGGCCGGGCGTAGGGCCGTCCCGCCGTCGGGGCCGGCTCACACGCCGGGCCGCGCGCTGATCCGGCCGCTGTCGATCACGGCGGTGAGCGCGGCGTGGTCGGCGTCGGTCCGGTCGGCGTACGCGAGGGCGAAGTCGGCGATGGCGCGGTCGAAGACGTCGCCGGAGCCGAGGTACGCGGCGATGGCGACGCGGTCCCCGGTGCGCGCGTGCCCGTGCGCGAGGGTGCTGCCGCACAGCTCGGCGTACCGGTCCAGCAGGTCCACCGGCATGCCGTCGACGACGGCGGAGCCCTTCATGTCGCGCAGTTGGCGCCAGTAGAACGCGCGGCCGCCGGGGCCGGTGGCCCAGCCGAGGAAGATGTCGCCGACGGCCTGGAGGCGGCGTTGCCCGGCGACCACCCGTCGGCCCTGGTGCCGGTGGAGGCTGGGCGCGAGGTACGGCTCCAGGACGGACCGTTCGGCCTCCTTCACCTGGAGGAAGAGCGGTTCGCCGCCGGCGCGTCCGCGGAACAGCCCGATGTGGCACCGGGTGCCCACACTGCCCACGCCGACCACCTTGCGGGCCACGTCGACCAGCTCGAAGCGGTCGAGCAGTGCCGCCCGCTCCTCCGGCAGGGTGTCCCGGTAGTCCAGCAGGATCTGCCGCAGGCGCGGCAGTTCGTCGCGGCCCATCGGTTCCAGCAGCGGCGGGTCGTGGACGATCCGGGGTTCGCCGTCCGGGCCGGGCTCGGTGAGCTTGGCCAGCGCCTGGAGGCTGGTCCGTGCGCGTGCCTTCGCCAGGGTGGTCCGGATGCGCTTGCGGTACTTCGTCTCCTCGATCAGCGGCAGCAGGTCGGCGGTGTCCACCCGTTGGTACCAGACGTCGAGTTCGCCGAGGCCGGCGAGCCGCCGCATGGAGAGCCGGTACGCGCGGGCGGACGTGAGCGCCACCGCCCGGGAGGACTCGTCGGGCGCCCCGTTCTCGCGCGCGGCCACGGCGATGCTGGCGGCCAGGCGTTTGACGTCCCATTCGAAGGGGCCGGGCAGGGTCTCGTCGAAGTCGTTGAGGTCGAAGAGCAGGGCGCGCTCCGGCGAGGCGAAGAGCCCGAAGTTGCACAGGTGCGCGTCACCGCAGAGCTGGACGGTGAGGCCGGTGTGCGGACCGGCGGCGAGGTCCGCGGCCATGACGGCGGGGGCGCCGCGCAGGAAGGCGAACCGGGAGGCCGCCATCCGGCCGTAGCGGATCGGCACCAACTCGGGGACGCGGGTGGCGGCCTGCGCCTCCAGGATGCCGACGGGGTCGGCGCGGTCCTGCGCGGGGGCCCAGTTCCCGTGCTCCGAGCGCGGCACGGCGCGGCGGGCCTGGCGCCCCTTCGACACCGAGTCGGAGGTCGGCGGGGGTGGTGCCGGTGCCAGCGTCATACCCGGACCTGCCGGTGCGTCGCGTGGGTGACCTCTTTGATGGTCCCGATGACGTGCGAGACGGCGTGGGCCACCGCGCCGGTCGCGATGAGCAGGACGCTGATGAGGATCCATCCGTCCTTCTCGGCGACGCTGAGGTCGCCCGGGCGCACGGGGCGGACCGGCGCGGGTGCGCGCTGCGGCGCGGGGCGCAGGATCTCCTTGGCGATCGCGATGAGGCCGGACAGCGCGTGCGCGACCGCGCCGGCGACGAACAGCGAGGATCCGAGGACGACCCAGCCGACGCGTCCGAGCTCGTCGGTCTTGGCCGTGCTGGTGGAATGGGCTGTCTGGTGGTGGATGCCGAGCACCGTTCTCGCCTCCTTGCGGGGGGTGACGGGGTTGCCGGGGATGACGGGGTGGTTGGGGTGGGACTTCCCTCCTTCGGGTTCAGCGGGCGGGGTCGGGTCCGGGGTGCCCGCGGCGGAGGCCCTGTCGTGCGGCGATGACTCCGTGCTCGGCGATCGGGGGGTACGGGCTCACGTGCGGCTCCTCGGCGGACGACGAGGGAAACGACCTTTCCCGGCCACGCTACGAGCGCCGGCCGGACTCCGGATCACCCGGCGTGGGTGACCGCGCGGACGCGCCGGAACCCGGAACGCGGGCGATGATGGCCGCAACGGGCCCATCGGACGTGGGACCTGGTCGTGGGACCCGTCGGTCGTGGGCCCATCGGACGTGGGACCCGTCGGACGTGTTCGAGGGGATGACGGGAGCAGGCGTCATGACCACCTCGCGCAGTCGTACCCCCGCCCCGGGCGAACGGGCCCCGGCCGGAATCCGGCCCCGGACCGACTACACCGGCGCGGTGTACGGTTCGATGCTCGCCGCCTCCGTGATCGCGGCCGCCAGCCTCAACGAACCGCACCCCAGGCTGTCGCTCATCCTGCTGCTGGTGATCACCGGGTTGGTGTTCTGGGCCGCCCACGTCTACGCGCGCGTGGCCGGGGAGCGCGAGGCCGGCCGGCAGGTCACCCGGCGCCAGGTGCGCGAGGTGGGCCGGCACGAGTGGCCGCTCGTCGAGGCGTCGGCGCTGCCCGCCCTGGCGGTGCTGGTCAGCCCGTGGCTGGGGGCGGGGGAGAACGCCTGGCTCGCCCTCGGCGTCGCCGTGGCGCAGCAGGTGGCCTGGGCGGCGCTGGGCGCCCGCCGGGCGGGCGCCTCACCGGGCCAGATCGCCGCCGAGGGGGCGGTCAACCTGATGCTGGGTCTGGTGATCGTGGCGGCCAAGGTCGCGGTGGGGCACTGAATCACCCGTGGCGGGTGATTCGTCGCCGTGCCGACGGTGCTGCGCCGACGGTCCTACGAGGCGAGCAGTCGCTGCTTCTGCGTGGCGAACTCCTCCTCGGTGAGGACTCCCTGGTCCTTCAGCTGCGCCAACTGCTGCAGCTGGGCGATCTTCGCGTCCATGCCCGCCGGGGCGGGCGCGGCAGGAGCGGCGGGAGCCGGTGGCGGGGGCGGCGCGGGTTCGGCCACCACGTCCTGTTGGGCCCAACGGCCCGCCTGGCGACGGGACACCCGGTTGGACACGGCGGTCGCCGTTCCGGCGACGACGGCGGTGCGCGCGACACCGCGCAGCAGACCTGGCATGGTTCTTTCTCCTCTCGGCGGGGTCACCCGGTGGCGGACGTTCCGGAGCCGGAGCCCTCGGATGCGTCCGTCGGGTCGTTCCCGTCGTTCCCTTCGGTACCGTCCAGCGCGTCCAGGGAGTGCAGCAGATCCTGCATCGGCACCCGTCCGCTGGCGACCACCTGGGCGCCGCTGCGGCGCAGGGCCGCGGCGAACGGCGCGGCCCAGGTGTTCTCGTAGATGAGCACGCCGGCCGAGTTGCCGGGCTCGATGACCGCGGCGGCCTCGCTCAGGTCGTCCTCGTCGAGCAGGCCCGATCCGGAGCCCTCGAAGACGGCCAGGTCCAGTAGGCCGTCCCCGTCGAAGTCGGCGATCTCCATGCCCGCGATGGTGCCGTCGGTGTCCTTGCGCACGAACGCGAAGTCCAGGATGCGGATCAGACCCCGGTCCACCAGGTCGATCAGCAGCGGGAGTGCTTCGCCGGTCATCCGGTTGCCGGGGAACTCGACCACCAGGTAGTCGATGGGCCCGGTCTCGGCGAGGACGTCCTCGGTCATGGTGGTGTTCCCTTCCACGTGGAGTCCCTCGCCCGGCCCGTCCGGGTCGGTCCGTCGGATCGGTCCGTCGGGCAGGGCGCTGCTTTCGACGCTAGGGGCCGCCGCCGGGTCCGCGGATCACCTGCCCGGGGTGAGGAACGCACCTCGTCCGGTCGGCCCAGCCCGGCGTGCCGGGCGGGGGGCGTTGCGGCGTGAATGGTGTCCAGCGGTGCCATGGCCGCGTGCCGAGTGCCGGGAGAGCCGTTGAACGGACCGAGTGAACCCCAGCCGTCCGAGCCCCAGCCGTCCGAGCGTCCACCGTCCGGGCCCCCGCCGGGCGACGGGCCCCCGCCGGGCGACGTACCTCCGACAGGTGGCGGCAGCGGCCCCGTGGGGCCCGGGCACCGCCCCCGGGCGGGCCGGATCGTCATGAGCACCGTGTCGGCCGTGCTGATCACGCTGACCTGCATCCTGGTGCCGGTTTCGCTGCTCACCGTCTGGGTGCACGACATCGCGCTGGACACCGACCGGTACGTCAGCACGGTCGCGCCGCTGGCGAGGAACCCCGCGGTCCAGGACGCCGCGGTCCACCGGATCACCGAGGCGGTGGACGTGAAGGTGAACGGCCCGGAGGTCGCCTCCGACCTGGCCGCCTGGCTGCAGTCGCAGGGGCTGCCGCCCAGGGCCGCGTCCGCCGTCAAGTCGCTGGGGCCCAAGATCGACGACGCGGTGGACCAGGTGGTCACCGCGGCGGCGACCAAGGTGGTGCGCAGCGACGCCTTCGACACCGTCTGGACCGAGGCGAACCGCGCCGCCCACACGGCCGTGGTCCACGCCCTGACCGGACACGGCCGCGGCGCCGTCGAGGTCGGCGACGGCACGGTCACCCTCGACGTCGGCAAGGCCGTGGACCAGCTGAAGCAGGATCTGGTGGCCGCGGGCCTGACCCCGGCCGAGAAGATCCCGGAAGTGAACAAGCAGATGGTGCTGTTCCAGTCCGACGAGCTGGCCAAGGCCCGTGGTGCCGCGCACGCGCTGGACGTGGCGGGCAACTGGCTGCCGGTGATCACCGTGCTGCTCGGCCTGGTCGGCGTCCTGCTGGCGCGGCGCCGGCGCCGCGCCCTGGTGGCCACGGCGTTCGGAGCGGCCGGGGCCGGCCTGCTGGTGGCGATCGCCCTGGTGGTCGCCCGGCACTACTACCTCGACCACCTGCCGCCCGCCGTCCAGTCCCCGGACGCCGCGGCCGCGATCTTCGACACGCTGGTGAGGTTCCTGAGGGTCAGTCTGCGCACCGCGATCGTCCTGGGCGTGGTGGTGGCGCTCGGCGCGTACCTCTCCGGGGCGGGCCGCCTGCCGCGCGCCGTGCGCGGCCGGGCGGACCACACCGCGGACTCGGTCGCCCGGTGGAGCGGTGCGCACGGCGTGCACACCGGTCGGGCCGGTACCTGGACCGACGCCCACCGCCGCTGGCTCGTCCTCGCGGCGCTGCTGATCGTCGCCCTGGTGTTCGCCCTCTGGAACCACCCGACGGTGCTGACCGTGCTGCTGCTCGTCCTGGTGCTCCTCGCCGTCCTCGCCGTGCTGGCGCTGCTCGCCGCCTCCGGGCGGGTCGGGGCCGGGAGTCCGCGGGACGAGAGCCGAGGGAACTCCACGTAGTCGTACGGGCGGTGGTCGCGGCCGGATCCGTGCGAACGACAGGACGGGGATCCGGCTCTACCGTGAACGTAGGACTTCTGTTCCACCCCCGCCCACCGCGGCCCGCGAGGCGGTTGCCATCGAAGGAGTCACTTTCATGACCAGCAGCGTCAGTGGAGTCGGCAGCAGCCAGATCCCCCAGCCCCAGCGGCATCCCTATGCGTCCGGATGGACCATCTTCGCCGGGGTCATGCTGATCACCGGCGGTCTCATGGCGGTCTTCGAGGGGATCTCCGCGATCGCCAAGGACGACCTGGTCGTCGTCACCCGCAACTACGTGTACTCGCTGAACAGCGCGGGGTGGGGGTGGATCCACCTGATCATCGGTGTCCTCATCGTGGTGGCGGGTATCGCGGTCTTCAGCGGTGCCCTGTGGGCCCGCATCTTCGGTGTGGCCGTCGCCGCGCTGGGAATCCTCGCCAACTTCCTGTGGCTTCCGTACTACCCGGCGTGGGCCGCCATCCTGATCGGGATCGACGCCCTGGTCATCTGGGCGCTGTGCGTCGGCGGCCTCAAGCAGGCGGCCGAGTGACCTCCCGGGACGCCTGGCGCTGACCGCGCGACCGGCCCGGACCCCGGCACCCGCCGGGGTCCGGGCCGCCGCGTGTCCGCCGGGTGCCGGTCGCGTGCCTGCCGGGTGCCGGTCGCGCCCGCCGGGTGACCGGGCCGCCGGCGCCGCATCGGACGTACGGAAACGGACTGTGAGGCCCGGGTGAAGGTCGTGGGTAGGGCCGGTGATCGGCCGTTGATCGGGCATAGACGGCGAGCCTGGAGCATCGGGAACCGGAGGGAGCCGGTCGGAGGCCACAGCCTGGACACGGGTCCCGTACGGCCGGACCACGGGCCGAACGGGACCCGGCGCTGATGCCGCCACCGGTCCCGACGCCAGGAGGAGTCCGGACCACGAAGGGCAGACGAGGCATGGACGGCGGGCAGTCGGTGCAAGCGGTGAGAACGGCGGCGGTCTTCGGCGAGCTGCTGCGGCTACGGCGCGAGCGGATCGGGCTGACCCAGCAGTGCCTGGCCGACCACGCGACCCTGAGCGTGCGGGCGATCCGGGACATGGAGAGCGGCCGGGTGCGCAGGCCCCGCAACGAGACCGTCCGGCTGCTCGCGGACGCCCTGCGGCTGGAGGGCCGCAGCCGGGCCGACTTCGAGGAGGCCGCTCGCCGGCACCCGCTCGCCGACGAGCCGGTGGCCGCGCCGGCCGCCCCGCCGGTGGCGCGCGGGGCGATCGTCGGCCGGGAGATGGAGGCCGAGGTGCTGGCCGACGCCTTCGCCGTGCACGGCGACCGGCTGGTCTCGCTGGTGGGCCTCGGCGGAGTGGGCAAGACCCGGCTCGCCCTGGAGGTCGCCCGCCGGCTGCACCTGGCCGTCCGCTGGTCGGTGCGCTGGGTGGACTGCGGCGGCGGCCCGCACCCCTGGCGCGCGCCGCTGGACGACCTCGTCCGCGACCTCGGCGACCGGCCCGCCCTGCTGGTCCTGGACGGCGCCGACGGCGGGGTGGACGCCGGGCAGCTGGACGGGCTGTTCCACCACTGCCCCGGGCTGCGGGTGCTGATCACCGCCCGGCAGGCCAGGCCGCTGCCCGGCGGCCAGGTCATCCCGCTCGCGCCGCTGCCCGTCCCGGCCCTCGAACTCGACGCCGAGCCGGAGGCGTTGGCGCAGGTCGGAGCCGTCCGGCTGCTGCTCTCGCACCTGTGCCGGCTGCGTCCCGGCTACACCCTGGAGCGCTCCGAGGCGCCCGCCGTCGCGGAGCTCTGCCGCCGCCTCGACGGCCTGCCCGGCGCGTTGGAGCGGGCGGCGGGGTGGGCGCTGGTGCAGTCCACCGCCCAGCTGGTGGCCCGGCTGGGGGCCGTCCCGTTCACCCTGGCCGCGCCGCCGGTGGTGTTCGGCGCGCGCGGTGACCTGCGGGACGACGTGGAGCCCGCGATCCGGTGTCTGACGGACCGTCAGCGTGCCCTGCTGGAGGTGCTGGTGGACGAACCGGGGGAGTGGTCGGGGGAGGACGCGGTGGTCCGCAGCGGCTGGGCGCTGCAGACCTGCCTCGCCACGGTGCACGAGCTGCTGTCGCGCGGGCTGATCCGCAGCGTGCCCGCCCGGGACGGCGTGCGGTTCACGGTGCTCAACCTGTGCCGGCGCCTCGTCCGGGAGGAGCCGGGGGTCCGGCTCGGGTCGGGCGGGGACGTCCCGCTGCTGGCCGTCGCGGGCTGACCGTCGGGGCCGGCTGTCGCCGGCCGACCGCGACGTGTCGGCAGGCCGCGACGCGTCGGCAGGCCGCCGACTCCGCCGACTCCGCCGATTCTGCCCACCGCGCCGATTCTGCCGCTTAATGCCGCAGGAGCTGCCGCTTGCCCGGCCCGATCGTTCCTAGCGTTCTCCGTGGGGCCGGACCACCGCGAGGAGCGCGCCGGAACGCCATCGACGATCTCTACCGATGAGGGCTGAGTTGTGGAGCACGGGAACGCCGAACAGAACGGTCCGGCCGTCGTCGTGACGACGACCGCCTCGGATTCGCACACCTGGAACCTGGTGTTCCTCCAGGTCCTGCTGGAGGAGATGGGCCATCGGGTGACGAATCTGGGCGCCTGCGTCCCG
Source organism: Kitasatospora sp. NPDC048286 (assembly GCF_043201735.1). NCBI lineage: Bacteria > Bacillati > Actinomycetota > Actinomycetes > Kitasatosporales > Streptomycetaceae > Kitasatospora > Kitasatospora sp. NPDC048286. The sequence goes on along the minus strand of NZ_JBICZE010000007.1, from coordinate 341,844 downwards.
GATGCGCTGCTGCTCTCCGAATGCCGCCGGATCGAACCGGACCTGATCGTGATCAGCAGCGTCAACGGGCACGGCCACCAGGAGGGCCTGCGGGTGATCGAGGCCCTCCGCGTCTGCCCGGAACTGCGGCGCATCCCGACCGTCATCGGGGGCAAGCTCGGCATCGCCGGAGCCGACGACCCGGACCGCGAGCGGGAGTTGCTGGCGGCCGGCTTCGACGCGGTCTTCGAGGAGGGCGCGGCGGTGGCCGGGTTCCGCGAGTTCGTCGCCGGGCTGCGCTCCGGGGTCCTGCTGTGACGGGTCCGCTGGCGATCGGCCCTGGTGTGCCGGGCCCGGCCCGGGCGGGCTTCGGCGCCTTCGTGGCGCAGGCCGCCGAGGCCGGCGCCCTGGTGGTCCAGCCCCGGATGGGCATGGCGGAGGCGGCCCGGATGCGGGAGGGCCTGCTGGCCACCCGGGGCGCGGCCGCCGTCACCGTCGGCACCATCACCCTGGACAGCTACACCCGCACCGGCGACCTCGCGGCCGCGCGGCGCGCCCTGGCCGCCGGGGCGGGCCTCAACGGCTATCCGATCGCCACCCACCCGGTCGACGTCACCCGGGAGGTGCTGCGCGGGGTGGCGGACGCGGGTTTCCCGGTGCAGGTCCGGCACGGCTCGGCCGCCCCGGAGCGGATCTTCCGCGCGCTGCTGGCGGCCGGCCTGGACGCCACCGAGGGCGGGCCGGTCTCCTACTGTCTGCCGTACGGCCGCACCCCGCTCCACGAGTCGGTCGCCCGCTGGCGAACCAGTTGCGAACTCCTGGCGTCCACCAGGGAGTTCGGCGCCGAGCCGCACCTGGAGACCTTCGGCGGCTGCCTGATGGGCCAGCTCTGCCCGCCCTCGCTGCTGATCGCGGTCAGCGTGCTGGAGGCGCTGTTCTTCCGGGCGCACGGACTTCGCAGCATCTCGCTCAGCTACGCCCAGCAGGCCAACGCCCGCCAGGACGAGGAGGCGCTCGCCGCGCTCGGCCGGATCGCGGGGGAACTGCTCGCCGACGTCGACTGGCACCTCGTGGTGTACGCGTACATGGGCGTGTACCCGCGCTCGCCCGGTGGCGCGCGGCTGCTGCTGGAGGACGCGGCGCGGCTCTCGGTGCGCGGGGGTGCGGCCCGGCTGATCGTCAAGACCACGGCCGAGGCGCACCGGATCCCGACCGTCGCCGAGAACGTCCGGGCGCTGGAGGCGGCCGCCGCGGCCGCCACGGCGGAGCGCGCCCGCCCGCGGCCCGCCGCACCACCGGACACCGGGATCGAGGCCGAGGCCAGGGCGCTGATCGGGGCGGTGCTCGACCTGGACGCCGATGTCGGGCGCGCCCTGGTGCGGGCGTTCGCGGCCGGCTACCTGGACGTGCCGTACTGCCTCCACCCCGACAACGCCGGGCGGACGCGCAGCTCGCTGGGCCCGGACGGGCGGCTGCACTGGTCCGCGGTCGGCTCGATGCCGATCGCCGGGCTCGGCGAGCGCGGCCGGACGCCGATCCTCGGCTCGGCCGGGCTGCTGGCCGCCCTCTCCCACGTGCAGCGCGGCTACGACGGCCGGGCCGAGTACACGGCCGCGGCGGCGTCCGCGTCCGCGGCCCGTGGCCTGCCCGTGGCGCGCTGACCCTCCCGACCGGGCCCGCGGCGCCGCCGATCCAGGTCGAACTGCCATACGCCCGACACCACTTCACGCCGAACGACCACGGACACTCCCCGAGAGAAGAGGACCCCGGCCATGCCCGACGCCACGCCCCTGCCCCCGACCGATCCGGGCCGCCACCTGACCGCACCGGCCACCCGTAGCGCGCTCCGGATCCAGCAGCAACTGCTCACCTCCGCCCGCGAGTTCCTGCGCGGCCGGGGCTTCACCGAGCTGCTGCCGCCGATCATCGGCCCGGTCACCGACCCCGGCGCGCGCGGCTCCAAGCAGGTGGACATCGACTTCTACGGCCACCGCTACAAGCTGATGACCAGCGCGATCCTGTACAAGCAGGCCTCGCTGCTCGCCTTCGACAAGATCTTCTGCATCGCCCCGAACGTCCGGCTGGAGCCGCTGGAGACCGCCGGGACGAGCCGGCACCTGGCCGAGTTCCACCAGCTGGACGTGGAGGTCGCCGGCGCGAGCCGGGACGACGTCGTCCAGCTGGCCGAGGACCTGGTGGTGCACATGGTCGACGGCGTGCTGCGCGAGCTGCCCAAGGAGTTCGCCGAACTCGGCCGGGACCCGCAGGCGTTCGCCGAACTCCTGAAGGGCTCCTTCGGCCGGATCCGGCACGCCGAGGCGGTCGCCGAACTGCGCGGCATCGGACACCCGCAGAGCCCGGAGGCCGAACTCGACTGGGAGGGCGAGGCGTTGCTGTCCGCCCGGCGTGACCGGCCGTTCTTCGTCACCGACTACCCGAAGGGCTCGCGCGGCTTCTACGACCGCGAACACCCCCAGGACCCGGGCCTGCTGCGGAACTTCGACCTGCTCGCGCCCGAGGGCTACGGCGAGCTGTGCAGCGGCAGCCAGCGGACCAACGACTACGCGGAGATCATCACCCGGATGCGGGAGACCGGCGAGAACCCGCAGAAGTACCGCTGGTACCTGGACCTGGTGCGCGAGGGCGTGCCGGCCAGCGCGGGCTTCGGCATCGGGGTCGAGCGGCTCACCCGGTACGTCGCCGGGCTGGACGCCGTCTGGCAGGCCAGCGCGTTCCCGAAGCTCGCCGGGGTGGTTTCACCGTGAGCGAGCGAAGCGAGCTCACCATTGAGAGGGGCGAGTGGGCGAACGCCCCTGCCGAGCGCAGCGAGGTGGGCGGCGTGAGTGATCTGACCGCACCCGGTTTCCCGGAGGAGGAGGTCCGGCGTCGGGCCCGCGCCGGGGCGGCCGCGGCGTTCCCGCCCGCCGAGGAGTACGGGCACGTGCTGTTCGGTGCCGGCGGGCCCGGGGAGGCGGCACCCGCCGACGCCCTGGACGCCCTGCGGATCGTCCCGCCGCTGTTCCTGCCGCAGCGGCTCGCCAAGCTGATCGACCTCGGCCGCGAGCCCGACTACCGGGACGTCGAACTCGCCACCGCCGTCGGCGGGTTCGCCTCGGCTCTGCCGGTGTACGTCTCCGCGACCGGATCCACCCGAGCGGCCGGCGGCGACCTCGGGCTGGCCCTGAGCCGGCAGGCCGGGGCGCTCGGGATCCCGATGGTGATCGGCGAGAACGTGGTGCCGGTCAACGGCTACGGCCGGCTCGGCGAGGCCGCCGACCGCACGCTGCTCGGCCGGCTGCGCGCCTACGCCGAGGAACTGCCGGACGGGCTCGGCGGCGTGGCCGTCCAGCAGAGCACCGAGGACGCCGACGCCGAGGTGTGGAACCTCGTCCACAGCGATCCTGCGGCCCTACCGCTGCTCGAATCCGGGCGGCTGGCCTTCGAGTTGAAGGTCGGCCAGGGCGCCAAGCCGGGCCTCGGCGGGATGACCGTGCTGGACGCGGACGCCGCCGCCGCGCTCGGCGACCGCTTCGGCCTTGACCCGCTGTTCGGTGACGGCCGGGTGCTGCGCGCCGCCACCCCGGGCACCTTCACCGCGGAGATCCTGCGCCAGCAGATCCGGCTGATGCGCAACAACTACCCGCGGGTGCGGATCTGGGTGAAGCTCTACCCCGGCCGGGACGTGGCCGAGGCCGCCCGGGTGGCGCACGAGGCCGGAGCGGACGCCGTCGTGGTGGACGGCGCGGAGGGCGGCACCGGCTGGGCGCCGGGGGTGTTCCTGCCGCACGTCGGTCTGCCGCTCGCGGAGTGCCTGCGCCGGCTGGCGGACGCGCCGCCGCCCTCCCTGCTGGTCTCCGGGCGGATCTGGGAAGGCGCCCGGGCGGTCAGGAGCCTGGCCCTGGGGGCCCGCGCGGTGGGCCTCGGCCGGGCGGCGCTGCTCGCCGTAGCCGAGGACCGGGAATCCGGGCTGCGCCGTTTCGCGGAATGTCTGGCACTGGAGCTCCGACTGCTGATCAGTTCGCTCGGGAAGTACACGCCCGAGGCCCTGGACCGGGAGGATCTCTGGTCCCCGGGGAATTCCTTCACCACCTCCGGCCGGTAGCTCTGGCCTGCTCGGGAAGCGGCATGGTGAAACTGCCGATTTCCTTCCGCTCGTTCTGCCGATAGGGCCGTCGAATTCCCCCTATCGTCGCTTTCGTCGCCGATTTCTCTCACGATCTGGGGTTGGATGATGTCCTCGCGCGGTTTTCCCGTCGAATTCCCGGCAACCGAATTCCCGGTGCCCGGACTCGCGCCGTCCGGTTTCGCGCCGTTCGCCGCCGCCGTCGCCCGCTTCCCGGAGCGGCCGGCCGTCCGGGCCGCCGGCCGGAGCATCAGCTACCGGGAGCTGGACGGCCTGACCGCCGCCCTCGCCGCCCGGATCGCCCCCGGGCGGACGGTCGCCGTCACCGGACGCGACCGGCTGGACCACGTGGTCGCGCTGCTGGCGGTGCTGCGGGCGGGTGCCACCTACCTGCCGCTGGACCGGGAGGCCCCCGAGGAGCGCAACCGGTGGATCGCCGAGGACGCCGGGGCCTGCCTCGCCCTCGACGGCGAGGAGCTCACCGGGCTCGGCACGGGTCCGGGCGGGAACGCGGGCGCCGGCTACGTCATCTACACCTCGGGCACCACCGGCCGCCCCAAGGGCGTGCACGTCCCGCTCGCCGCGCTCACCGGCCACCTGGCCGGCATCGTCGGGGCCTTCGGCCTGACCGAGCGGGACGTGGTGCTGCAGTTCGCCCGCCCGACCGTGGACGTGGCCGTGGAGCAGGTGCTCGGCGCGCTGTCCGCCGGGGCCTGCCTGGTCCTGCCGGAGCGGCGACTCCTCGCCCCGGCCGCGCTGCTGGACCTGCTGGACGACGAGGGCGTCACCGTCGCCAACCTGGCCGCGGGCTACTTCCAGGACGTGGTGGCGGCCCTCGGCGGCCGGGTGCCGCGCACCCTGCGGCTGATGGTCTCCGGCAGCGACAAGCTGGAGCCCGCCACCGCCGCCGCCTGGTGGTCGGCCACCGGGGTGCCGCTGCTGAACGCGTACGGCCCGACCGAGACCGTGGTCACCGCCACCACCCACCGGCTCGACGGCGAACAGGCAGGGCAGGAGCAGCCGGCCGCCCGGGTGCCGATCGGCACCGCGGTCGGCGCGCGCCGGCTCCACGTCCTGGACGAGCGGCTGCGCCCGGTGGAGCCCGGCGGGACCGGTGAACTGTACGTCGGCGGGCCGCTGTTGGCCTCCGGCTATCTCGGCCGCCCCGGCCTCACCGCCGGCCGCTTCGTCGCCGACCCGTTCGCGCCGGCGGACGGCGCCCCGGGTGCCCGGATGTACCGCACCGGAGACCTGGTGCGCCGCACCGCCGAGGACGGCCCACTGGAGTTCCTCGGCCGCAGCGACCACCAGGTGAAGATCCGCGGCTTCCGGGTCGAGCCCGGCGAGATCGAGCAGGTGCTGGCCGGCCACCCCGGCGTCACCGGCTGCGTGGTGGTCGCCCACGAGGGCCGGCTGGCCGCGTACGTCACCGGCGCCGCACCGGGGTACGCCGAGGCCCGCGCCTGGCTGGCCGAGCGGCTGCCCGAGCACATGGTCCCGGCGACGGTCACCGCGCTGGAGGCCTTCCCGCTGACGGCCGGCGGCAAGGTGGACCGCGCGGCGCTGCCCGAGCCGCAGACCGCGCCGGAGGGCAAGCCGGCCGGCCGCCCGCCGCGCACCCCCGCCGAGCAGCTGATCGCCGCGGTCTGGGCGGACGTGCTCGGGGTGCCGGAGGTTGGCGCCGACGACAACTTCTTCCACCTGGGCGGCGATTCGCTGACCGCCGTCCGGGTGGTGGGCCGGGTCTTCGACGTCTTCGGCATGGTGTCGCCGTACACCATCTTCGACGCGCCGACGCTGGCCGAGTTCGCCGCCGCGGTGACTTCCGCGTCCGGTGGCGAGCGCCCGGCGCTGACCAGGAGCGGCGCCACCGAGGCCCCGCTGTCCAAGTTCCAGCGCGGCCTGTGGTTCCTCGACCAGTGGAACCCGGACGCGCCGACCTACGTGGTGCCCTGGGTGTTCCGCTTCTCCGGCCCGGTCGACCCCGAGCTGCTGCGGCGGGCGCTGGCCGGCGTGGTCGAGCGGCACGAGAGCCTGCGGACGACCTTCGAGCTCGCCGAGGACGGTCCGCGCCAGGTCGTCCACCCGTCCGTGGAGCTGCCGTTCACGCTCACCGAGACCACCGCCGAGCAGGTGGACGCGCTCGTCGCCGAGGCCGCCCTGGAGCCCTTCGACCTGGAGCGGGGGCCGCTGCTGCGGGCCCGGGTGTTCCGGGCCGACGGGGCGACCACGCTGCTGCTGGCCCTCCACCACATCGTCTGGGACGAGGGCTCGCTGGCGGTGCTGGAGACCGAACTCCAGGAGCTGTACGCCGCGTTGGCCGAGGGTCGCCCGGCCGGGCTGCCGGAGCTCGCCGTCCAGTACGGCGACTACGCCGCCTGGCAGTACCGGGACGACACCGTCGAGGGGCAACTCGACTACTGGCGCAAGCAGTTGAGCGACGCGCCGACCGCCGACGCGCTGGTGCCGGACCACCCCCGCCCCGAGGAGCAGGCCTTCCGCGGCGCCTTCCACCGCTTCGCGATGCCGGGCCCGGTCGCCGAGGCCGTCCGGGCGCTCGCCCGCAGCGAGGACGCCACCCCGTTCATGGTGCTGCTGGCCGGGCTGGCGCTCACCCTGCAGCGCCGCTCCGGGCAGCGCGACCTGGTGCTCGGTTCCCCGGTGAACGTCCGCGGCCGGGCCGAACTCGACGGACTGATCGGCTACTTCGTCAACCTGCTGCCGCTGCGGCTGAAGCTGGAGGAGGGCGCCTCCTTCCGCGAGCTGGTCCGGCACGTGCGCGAGGTGTCGATCGGCGGCTACCGGCACCAGGAGGTGCCCTTCGACGACATCGCGAACGCCGTGCTCGACGAGCGCCCCGAGGACCGCAACCCGCTCTGCCAGGTGCTGCTGGAGCTGCACCCGCTGGACCCGAGGCCGTTCACGGTCGGCGGGTACGAGGTCACCCGGGCCCTGCACTCCAACCCGGTCTCCCGCTTCGACCTGTCCGTCTCGGTGGACGACCTCGGCACCGGCTTCACCGGCCGCTTCGAGTACGACAGCGACCTCTTCGAGCCCGCCACCATGGCCGGCCTGTGCGAGGAGTGGCTGGGCACCCTGGCCGCCGCCGTCGAGGTGCCGGTGTACGCCCTGTTCGAGGCGAGGGCCGCCCGGAGCCCGGAGGCCGTCGCCCTGGTCTCCGGTGAACGGACCGTGAGCTACGGCGAGTTGAACGCCGCCGCGAACCGGCTCGCCCGCCACCTGGCGGGCCTCGGCACCGGCCGCGGCGACACCGTCGCGGTGCTGGCCGAGCGCGGTCCCGAGATGGTCGTCGCCCTGCTGGCGGCCCTCAAGACCGGCGCCGCCTACACCCTGCTCGACCCGGACTTCCCGGCCGAGCGGCTGTCCGGCGCCGTCGCCGACACCGGCGCCTCGACGGTGGTCACCCACCGGCGGACCACCGTGCCCTTCCCCGTCGGGCGCCTCGTCGACCTGGACGCCTCGGCCACCGAACTGGCCCGCCACGCGGCACACGACCTCGGCCTGCCGGTCGACGGCGGTGACCTCGCCTGCGTGATGTTCACCTCCGGCTCCACCGGCCGCCCCAAGGGTGCCGCCGTCCCGCACCGCGCCCTCACCACCACCTACCTCGGCCAGGACTACGCCCGCTTCGGCCCGGACGAGGTCTGGCTGCAGTGCTCGCCGGTCTCCTGGGACGCCTTCGCCCTGGAGCTGTACGGCGCGCTCTGCTTCGGCGGCGCCTGCGTCCTGCAGCCCGGCCAGCGGCCGGACCCGCAGACCATCGCCGAGCTGACCCGCCGCCACGGCGTCACCCAACTCCAGCTCTCCGCCAGCCTGTTCAACTTCCTGCTGGAGGACTTCCCGGAGACCTACGACGGTCTGAAGCTCGCCATCACCGCCGGCGAGCGGGCCTCCGTCACCCACGTCGCCAAGGCCCTGGAGGCCTACCCGGAGCTGGCGGTCGCCAACGGCTACGGCCCGGTCGAGAGCCTCGGCCTGACCACCTGCCACCGGGTCGGCCCCGAGGACGTCACCGGCGGCTCCGTGCCGATCGGCGTCGCCCTCAACGGCAAGGGCGTCCTCGTCCTGGACGAGCGGCTGAGCCCCGTCGAGCCCGGCGTGACCGGCGAGCTGTACGCCACCGGCGGCGGCCTCGCCTACGGCTACCTCGGCCGGCCCGGGCTGACCGCCGAGCGCTTCGTGGCCTCCCCGTACGGCGCCCCCGGCGAGCGCCTCTACCGCACCGGGGACCTCGGCTACGTCAACGCCGAGGGCCTGCTGGAGGTCACCGGCCGGATCGACGACCAGATCAAGATCCGGGGCTTCCGGGTCGAGCCCGGCGAGGTCGAGGACGCGCTCACCCGCCACCCGGCCGTCCGGGAGGCCGCCGTCGCCGTCCACGAGCCCGCCGCGGGCGACCGCCGGCTCGCCGCCTACGTCACCGTCGGCCCGGACGCCCCCGAGCCGGACGCCCTGCTCGACCACCTGGCCGGCCTGCTGCCCGAGCACATGGTGCCCGCGACCCTGGACGTCCTGGACGCCCTGCCGCTCAACCACAACGGCAAGGTGGACCGCAAGGCGCTGCCCGCCCCTGCCGGACGCCGCGCCACCGCCGCCGCCGACCCGATGACCGAGGCCGAACGGCTGGTCGCCGACGCGATGCGCGAGGTGCTCGACCTCGCCGAGGTCGGCCGCGAGGACAACTTCTTCCGGATCGGCGGCAACTCGCTGGCCGCCGTCCGGGTCGCGATGCGGCTGTCCCAGGAGACCGGCAGCCGCGTCCCCCCGCAACTGGTCTTCCGGGCCCGCACCGTGAGCGCCATCGCCGAACGGCTGGCCGCCCGGTGACGGCCCGCACCGCACACGAAGGGAACGAGGCCGTGAGCCCGTCCGACCACCCGGCGCGCACCGCGCCCGCCTCCGGGCTGCAGCGCGGCCTCTGGTTCCTCGACCGCCTCGACCCGAGCGCCGTCACCTACTGCACCCCCTGGACCCTCGACGTCACCGGCCCGCTCGACCTCGCGCTCCTCCAGGGCGCGCTGGATGCCCTGACGGCCCGCCACGAGACGCTGCGCACCAGCTTCGCGCTGCACCCCGACGGCCCCCGCCAGCAGGTCCACCACGGCCTCACCGTGCCGCTCGCGGTGACCGACCTGCGCCCGCTGAGCGGCCCCGGCCAGGCGCGGCGCCTGGAGGAACTGCTCGCCGCCCGCTGCGCCGAACCCTTCGACCTCGCCGCCGGACCGCTGCTGCGCGCCGAGGCGTTCCGGCTCGCGGACGAGCGCACCACCGTGCTGTTCACCGTCCACCACATCGTCTGGGACGGCTGGTCCGCCGAGGTCTTCGAGCGCGAGCTCGCCGCGCTGTACGGCGCGGCGGCGGCCGGCCGGGAGGCCGAACTGCCGGAGCTGACGGTGCAGTACGCCGACTACGCGCAGGAGCAGCTCGGCACCTCGTACGAGGAGCACCTGACCTACTGGAAGGAGCGGCTGGACGGCGCCCCCGCCCTGCTGGAGCTGCCCACCGACCGGCCCCGGCCCGCCGAGCGCGGCGCGGCCGGCCGCACCGAGGGGTTCGGCCTCGCCGCCGGCACCGCGGCACGGGTCCGCGCCCTGGCCGAGACGGAGGGCGTCACCCCGTTCACCGTCCAGCTGGCCGCCTTCGCCCTGCTGCTGAACCGCTGGACCGGCGCCGAGGACCTCGTCGTCGGCACCCCGGTCACCACCCGCGACCGCCCCGAACTGGAGCACCTGCTCGGCTACTTCGTCAACCTGCTGCCGCTGCGCCTGCGGCTCGCGCCCACGATGGGCTTCCGGGACCTGCTGGAGCACGTCCAGGACGTCGCCTTCGAGGCGTACGGCTACCTCGACCTGCCCTTCGACCGGATCGTCGACCTGCTCGGCGCCGCCCGCAGCGCCCAGCACCCGCCGCTGGTCCAGGTGGTGTTCGGCGCCCACGGCGAGGACCGCACCCCGCTGGCGCTCGGCCCGGCGGCCACCGCGCAGAGCCGGGTGCGTTCCAACGGCACCAGCAAGTTCGACCTCACCTGGTCGGTCTTCGACGCCGGGGAAGCCGACGGCGAGCTGCGCGGCGAGGCCGAGTACCGCAGCGACCTGTTCGACGCCGGGACGGTCCGCCGCCTCGCCGCCGAGTACGACACCCTGCTCACCGCCGCCCTGGACGACCCCGACGCCACCGTGCTGCGGCTGACCACCAGGGCGGCGGGCGCCGCCGCCGACGCGACGGCGGCCACCGACACCCCAGGCCACTGCCTGCACCACCTGTTCGAGCGGGCCGCCGACGCCCACCCGGACCGGCCCGCCGTCAGCGACCCCGACCGCACCCTGAGCTACGCCGAACTGGACCGCCGGGCCAACCGCCTCGCCCACGCCCTGCGCGCCCGCGGCGCCGGCCCCGGCGACCGGATCGGCATGCTGCTGGAGCGCACCGCCGACGTCCTGGTCACCGTCCTCGGCGTGCTCAAGACCGGCGCCGCCTACGTGCCCGTCGACCTCGCCGCCCCCGCCGACCGCGCCGCGCTGGTCTTCGGCGACACCGGCGTCACCCTGGTCGTCACCGACCGCCCGGACCGGGTGCCCGAGGGCCCCTGGCGGGCCTACGACCTGACGGCCGAGGCCGCCGACCTGGCCGCCCGCCCCGACACCCGCCCGCCGGCCGCCGGACGCCCCGGCGACGTCGCCTACGTCATCTTCACCTCCGGCTCCACCGGCCGCCCCAAGGGCGTCGCCGTCGCCCACGAGCACGTCAGCCGGCTGATGGCGGACGGCGAGCGGCACTTCGGCTTCGGCCCCCAGGAGACCTGGACGCTGTTCCACAGCTACGCCTTCGACTGGACGGTCTGGGAGATGTGGGGCGCCCTGCTGCACGGCGCCCGCCTGGTCGTCGTCCCGTACGTGACCAGCCGCTCGCCGGAGGAGTTCGCCCAGCTGCTGGAGGAGGAGGCCGTCTCCTGCCTCTGCCTCACCCCCTCGGCGCTGCGCCAGCTGGAGCCGGTGCTGCGCCGCAGCCCGCGCGCCCTGCCCGCACTGAAGTGGATCATGCTCGGCGGGGAGGCGCTCGACCCGGCCGTCGTCCAGCGCTGGTTCGAACTCGACCCGCCGCCCCCGGCCCGGCTGTGCAACCTGTACGGCATCACCGAGACCACCGTCCACGTCACCACCCACGACCTGGCCGGCAGCGCCGGCTTCGAGCGCAGCCTGATCGGCGCCCCGATGGCACACCTGAGCGCCCAGGTCCTGGACGACTGGCTGCGGCCGGTGCCGCCCGGTGCGGCCGGCGAGCTGTACATCGGCGGCGGCAGCCTCGCCCACGGCTACTGGGGCCGCCCCGGCCTCACCGCGGGCCGCTTCGTCGCCGACCCGTACGGCCCGCCCGGGGCCCGGCTCTACCGCACCGGCGACGTCGCCCGCCGGCTGCCCGGCGGCGGACTGGAGTACATCGGCCGCGCCGACTTCCAGGTCAAGCTGCGCGGTTTCCGGATCGAACTCGGCGAGATCGAGAACGCGCTCGCCGCCCACCCGGACGTCGACGCCTGCGTCGTCACCGTGCACGAGGACCGCCTCGCCGCGTACGTCACCGGCCGCGAGCCCGCCGACGTCCGCGCCTTCCTCGGCCGCTCGCTGCCCCCGTACATGGTCCCGGCGAGCTACACCGTGCTGGAGTCGCTGCCGCTCACCGTCAACGGCAAGGTGGACCGCGCCGCCCTGCCCGCCCCCGGCCAGCGCAGCGCCGCCACCGGCGGGCGCCACGTCGAGCCGCGCACCCCGGAGGAGGAGGCCTTCGCCGCCGTCTGGACGGAGGTCCTCGGGGTGGACGGCATCGGCGTCCACGACGACTTCTTCCACCTCGGCGGGGACTCCATCCGGGCCGTCCAGCTGGCCGGCGCGCTGCACGAGCGCGGCTGGGGGCTCAGCCTGCGGGACGTCTTCAACGCCCCCACCGTGGCCGCCCTGCTGCCGCTGGCGAAGCCCGTCACCGAGGACCGGGACGCCCGCGAGCCCTTCGCCCTGATCTCCCCGGAGGACCGCGCCGACCTGCCGCCCGGCCTCGTCGACGCCTACCCGATGGTGTCCATGCAGCTCTCCATGGTCTTCCACATGGAGATCGCCGGCGGCACCGACAGCTACCACAACGTCAACTCCTACCGGATCGCCGGCGACCTCGACGAGCAGGCCTTCCGCCGCTCCGTCGCCGAGGCCATGGACCGCCACGCGGTGCTGCGCACCGGCCTGGACCTGTCCGGCTACGGCGAACCGCTGCAGCTCGTGCACGGCCGGCTGCCCGCCCCCGTCGAGTTCGCCGACCTGCGCGGCACGGCGGAGGCGGACCAGGACGCCGCGATCCGCGAGGTCTTCGACACCCACCGGTGGACGCCCTTCGACCTCACCGCGCCGCCGCTGTTCCGGATCACCGTGCAGCGCCTCGCCGAGGACGCCTTCCAGCTCACCGTCTCCGAGCACCACGCGATCCTCGACGGCTGGAGCTTCACCTCGCTGCTCACCGAGATCCTGGAGCGCCACGGCGCCCTCGCCGCCGACCCGCTCGGCGTGCCCGCCCCGCCGCCGCGCACCGCCTTCCGCGACTTCGTGGCCGTCGAACGACAGGCCGCCGGGGACGAGCGCTCGCTCGGCTACTGGCGCGAGCGGCTGACCGGCGTCAGCGGCCAGCTGTTCCCCGGCAGCGAGGACGTCCACGAGGCGCCCCGCACCGTCGAACGGGTGCTGCCCGAGGCGCCCGGGCAGTTGCGCGACGTCGCCGACGCGCTCGGCGTGCCGGTCAAGTCGGTGGCGCTCGCCGCCCACCTGCACGCCCTCGCCGCCGTCACCGGACGTCGGCGCGTCACCACCGGCCTGGCCGTCAACGGCCGGCTGGAACGGCTCGGCGGCACCGAGGTGTACGGGCTGTTCCTCAACACCGTCCCGCTCAGCTGCGAGCCCACCGACGACCTGCTCGCCCTGGTCCGCGAGGTCCACCGGGAGGAGCTGGACATGATGCCGCACCGCCGGGTGCCCTTCGCCCGGCTCGCCCGCCTGATGACCGACACCGCGCTGGACAGCCAGTTCGGCTACCTGCGCTTCCACGCCCTCGGCCGGCTCAGCTCGGCCCGCATCGTGGACGGCCGGATCGGCACCGAGCCGACCCTGCGCCACGAACCCAACAGCTTCGCCTTCGGCGCCTCGGTGATCCAGGACCCGGTCACGCAGCGGGTGCTGCTCGCCGTGGACCACCAGCGCTCGCTGGTCGCCGACAGCACCGCCGAGCAGTTCATCGACACCTACGCCGCCGCCCTGCACACCATGGCCGCCGCCGCCCGAGAGTCCTGAGGAGCCGTCATGACCGATCTGCTGGACCGCCTGCGCGACACCGTCGCCGCCCACCCCGGTCGCACCGCCGTCCTCGCGGGCCCGGCCCGCCTGGACTTCGCCGAACTCGACCGCCGCACCGCCGCCCTGGCCCGCGCCCTGCGCGAGCGCGGCATCGGCCGCGGCGACCGGGTCGGCGTCCACCTCGCCCGCACCGCCGACCTGCCGGTCGCCCTGCTCGCCGTCTGGCGGGCCGGCGCCGCCTACGTCCCGCTCGACCCGGCCTACCCCGCCGAGCGGCTCGCCCTCATGGCCGCCGACGCCCGGCTCGCCGCCCTGATCAGCGCCGACGGCCTGCCCGCCGCCGAGGGCGTGCCGGTGCTGCGCCCGGACGCCGCCGCCGACGGGCCGGGGGTACCTCCCGGCCGCCAGGCCGGGGGAGAACTGCCGGAGCACGCCCACCCGCTGGACCCGGCCTACGTCATCTTCACCTCCGGCTCCACCGGCCGTCCCAAGGGCGTCGAGGTGCCGCGCGGCGCCGTCGCCGCCCTGGTCGAGGCCCTGGAGGCCTCCGGCGCCTACCGGGCCGAGCCCGGCGTGGTCGGCTGGAACGCCAGTGTCTCCTTCGACGCCTCCGTCCAGCAGTGGGCCCGGATCTGCCGGGGCGACACCGTCCTGGTCATCGGCGAGGAGCAGCGCGCCGACCCGGCCCGGGTCGCCGCCCTGCTCGCCGAGCACGCCGTCACCGACCTCGACCTGACCCCCTCGCACTGGGAGCTGCTGCGCGAGCCGCTCGCCGGCGCCCGGGTGCCGCGGCTCTTCATGGGCGGCGAGCCCGTCCCCGAGCGCACCTGGCGGGAGCTGGCCGACGGCGGCATCGACGCGCTCAACCTGTACGGGCCCACCGAGTGCACCGTCGACGCCGTGACCGCGCCGATCACCGGCCCCGGGCCGCACCTGGGCGAGCCGCTGCCCGGGGTGCGCCTGCACCTGCTGGACGAGAAGCTCGCCCCCGTCCCCGACGGCGTCGTCGGCGAGCTGTACCTGGCCGGGCCCGGCCTCGCCCACGGCTACGTCGGCCGGCCCGGCCTGACCGCCGAGCGCTTCGTGGCCGACCCGACCGCCGCCGGGCAAGGAGGGAGGATGTACCGCACCGGCGACCAGGCCCGGCGCGGCGAGGGCGGCCGGCTGGAGTACGTCGGCCGGGTGGACCGCCAGGTCAAGCTGCGCGGCTACCGGGTCGAGCTCGGCGAGGTCGAGCACGCCCTGGCCCGGCTGACCGGCGTCCAGTCCGCCGCCGTCACCGTGTACGAGCCCGCCCCCGGGGACCGCCGGCTCGCCGGGTACGTCACCGGCGCCGTCACCGCCGCCGAACTGACCGAGCGGCTGCGGGCCGCCGTCCCCGCCCACCTGGTGCCCTCGGCGATCACCGTGCTGGACGCCCTGCCGCTCACCCCGAACGGCAAGGTCGACCTGGCGGCGCTGCCCGTACCCGCCGCCGCCCCCGCTGCCTGCGCCGCCGTCGAGGACGGCGCGCCGCAGGAGGACGCCGGACTGGCCGGGCAGGTCGCCGAGGTCTGGAGCACCGTGCTCGGCGTCGGCGGCGTCCGGCCCACCGACGACTTCTTCTCGCTCGGCGGCCACTCGATCGCCGCGCTGCGGGTCGTCCACCTGCTGCGCCGCCGGCTCGGCATCGAACTCCAGCTGCGCCACCTCCTCGACTCGGCCGACCTCGCCGCCTTCACCGCCACCGTCGAGCGCGCCGTCGCCGCCGGCACCGCCGCCCCCCGGCCCGCCCTGACCGCCCGCGCCCGGGCGGCCGGCGCATGACCACCGCACTGCGGACGCGGCCCCGCGTCGAGGGGGACTGGCTGTTCGTCCCCGCCCCCCAACCGCACCGCCCGTACCGGCTGTTCTGCTTCCCGCACGCCGGGGGCGACGCCACCGCCTACACCCCGCTCGCCCGCGCCCTCGCCCCGGCCGCCGAGGTCTGGGCCCTGCGCCCGCCCGCCCGCGGCGGCCGGCTCGGCCACCCGATGCCCGCGAGCTTCGACCTGCTCGTCGACGCCGTCCTGGAGGCCCTCACCCCGCACCTGACCGGCCGGTTCGGCTTCTACGGGCAGAGCTTCGGCGCCCTGCTCGGCTACGAGGTCGCCCGGGCGCTGCCCGCCGAGCGCCGGCCCGAACTCGTCGTCGCCGCCTCCGCCTCGCCGCCCGCCGCCTGGGCCGGCGCCGACCGCCCGCAGTACACCGCCGACGACCTGCTGCGGCTCGCCGGGATGGGCGAACTCGTCGCGGGCGACGGCGACCTCAAGGAGCACGCGCTGCGCGGCATCCGCACCGACCTGGCCGTGGTCGACACCTACCGGCCCCGCCCGCACCCGCCGATCGGCTCCGCCCTGCACACCGTCGTCGGCGTCGAGGACCCGCTCCTCGCCGTCGGCGGGCTCGAAGGCTGGGCCGTCCACACCCGCGGCGGCCACGGCCACCACGTCGTCCCCGGCGGCCACCTGCTCGCCACCGTCGACGGGCCCGGCCCGGTCGACCTGCTGACCTCCCTCATCGCGCGGCCCGGCGCCGCCCACCAGCCCACCACGGAGCACTGATGCCAACCACCACCGCGGTCGACCTCACCGACCCCGACCTGTGGGCCCGCCCCGACACCCCCGCGCTGGTCGCGGAGCTGCGCCGGGAGTCCGCCGTCCACCTCACCGACACCGTCGACGACGGACCGGTCTGGTCGGTGCTCTCCTACCGGCACTCCGCCGAGGTGCTGCGCAACGCCGCCGTCTACAGCTCCGAACAGGGCTCGCTGCTCGGCGCCGGCGAGGGCAACGTGCCGGTCGGCTCCGGCCGGATGATGGCCCTCACCGACCCGCCCCGGCACCGCGAACTCCGCGCCCCCGCCAACCCGTTCTTCTCCCCGGGCGCGGTGCGCGGAGCCTCCCGGGGCATCGCCGAGCTCGCCGCCTCGATCGTCGACCGGGCCGTCGAACAGGGCGAGGTGGACCTCGTCGACGCCGTGTCCGCGCTGCCGCTGTCCGTCATGTGCGACCTGCTGGACGTCCCGGAGACGGACCGCGACATGGTCGTGCGGGTCTGCGACGTCGCCTTCCTCGGCCGCACCCCCGAGGAGCGCCGGGCCGGCCACCAGCAGCTCATCCCGTACCTGCTGCACCAGGTGATGCTGCGCCGCAGCGACCCGCGCGACGACCTGATCAGCATGATGGCCACCTACCGGGTCGGCGGGAAGCTGCTGCCGATCGAGGACGTCGTCCTCAACCTGGACAACATCGTGGTCGGCGGCGTCCAGACCGTCCGCCACACCGCCGCCATGGGCCTGCACACCCTGGTCCAACACCCGGACCTGTGGCGGCAGTTGCAGCGCGGCGAGGTCGGCATGGACTCGGCCCTGGACGAACTGCTGCGCTGGACCTCCGTCGGCCTGCACAGCCTGCGCACCGCCAGCCGGGACACCGAGCTCGACGGCCGCACCATCCGGCGCGGCGACCGGGTCGCGGTCTGGGTCTGGTCCGCCAATCGGGACCCGGAGGCCTTCGACCGGCCCGAGGAGATCCTGCTCGACCGCGCCCCCAACAAGCACCTCGCACTCGGCCTCGGCGCCCACTACTGCGTCGGCGCGCCGCTGGCCAAGGCCGAACTCGGCGGCCTGTTCACGGCGATGCTGGAGCGCGTCGACGCCATCGAGCCGACCGGGCCGGTCACCCACAACCGCTCGATCATCAACTTCGGCCTGGACCGCTTCCCCGTCCGCCTCACCCCGCGCTGAGCCGGCCCTTCACACCCTGCGGCAGGGCCCCAACTGCCGCGTTCCTGCCGCGACTCCTGCCCTTCCGCCGCGCGGCCCGCCCCTACCTTCGAAGCAACCCAAGGAGGACACCATGAGCAACCCGTTCGAGGACGACAACGCCGGCTACCTGGTGCTGGTCAACGACGAGAACCAGCACTCCCTGTGGCCGGTCTGGATCGACGTGCCGGCCGGCTGGACCACCGTCCACGGCGAGGACACCCGCCAGGGCTGCCTCGACCACATCGAGGCCAACTGGACCGACATCAGGCCCGCCAGCCTGGTCGCCGCCCTCGCCGACCGGTGACCGCCGCCATGCCGACCTGGGAACTGAACCCCGGCCGCCCGGCCCTCGCCCACGCGCCGCGCACCGCCGACATCGGCGAGGCCTGCGAGTGGCTGCGCGAGAACGAGAGCGCCCTCACCGAAGCCCTGCACCGGCACGGCACGATCTTCCTGCGCGGCCTGCCGGTCGCCGGCACCGAGGACGTCGCCGCCGTGCGCGACGTCCTCATCCCCGAGCGCACCCCGTACCGGGAGAAGGCCACCCCGCGCAGCGACTACGGCAACGGCGTCTTCTCCTCCACCGACCTGCCGCCGGCCCAGCCGATCCGGATGCACAACGAGAACAGCTACACCCTGACCTTCCCCGGCCGGCTGCTCTTCGCCTGCCTGACCGCCCCCGAGGAGGGCGGGGCCACCCCCACCGCCGACTGCCGCCGGGTGCTCGACCACCTGCCCGCGCACCTGGCCGAGCGGATGCGGACCTCCGGCTGGACCCTCACCCGCAACTACTCGGACTACGTCTCCCTCGGCTGGCGCACCGCCTTCGCCACCGAGGACCGCGCCGAGGTCGAGGCCTACTGCCGGGAGAACGGCATCACCTGGGAGTGGCTGGCGGACGGCAACCTGCGCACCACCCAGCTGCGCCCCGGCACCATCCACCACCCGGTGACCGGCGAGGAGGTCTGGTTCAACCACCTCGCGTTCTGGAACGAGTGGTCGCTCGACCCGGACATCCGCGAGGCGATGACCGACGAGTTCGGCCCGGACGGCCTGCCGTTCAACACCGGGTTCGGCGACGGCGAACCGCTGGAGCGCGCCGACGTCGACGCCCTCAACGAGGCGTACCACGCGGCGACCGTGCGCGAGCGCTGGCAGGTCGGCGACGTGATGCTGGTCGACAACGTGCTCTGCGCCCACGGCCGGGACCCGTACCGCGGCGACCGCAGGATCGCCGTCTCGATGGGGCGCCCGCTGGACGTCCTGGACTGCCGGCCCAGCGTCCGGCCCACCCTGGCCGCCGTCTGAGGGCCCCGTCCCGCCCCGCCCGCGCGGTCGTCCCCGCCCCGCCGACCAGCCCGTGCCGTTGCCGTGAGCAGACCCGAGTAGAGGAAGCACCGTGATCCCGGTTTCGTACGCCCAACAACGGCTCTGGCTGATCGACCAGATCGAGGGGCCGACCGCGCTGTACAACCTGCCGTTCGCCCTGCGCCTGCGCGGCCGGCTCGACACCGCCGCGCTGCGCGCCGCGACGGCGGACGTGGTCGCCCGGCACGAGGCCCTGCGCACGGTGTTCCCGGTGGCCGGGGGAGTCCCGGTGCAGCGGATCCTGCCGGCCGAGGAGGCGCAACCGCGCTTCCTGGCCGTGGACTGCGCACCGGACGACTACCCGGCCCGCCGGGACGCCGCGGCCGCCGAGACCTTCGACCTGAGCCGCGAACTGCCCATCCGGGTCACGGTGTTCACTCTCGCCCCGACCGAGCACGTGCTGCTCGTCGTGCTCCACCACATCGCCGGCGACGGCTGGTCGCTCGGCCCGCTGCTGCGCGACCTCGCCGAGGCCTACCGGGCCCGGCTCGCCGGCCACGCCCCCGACTGGGAACCACTGCCGATCCAGTACGCCGACTACGCGCTCTGGCAGCGCGACCTGCTCGGCGACGAACACGACCCCGAGAGCCTGCTCGCCCGCCAACTCGACCACTGGCGAACCGCGTTGGCCGGGCTCCCGGAGGAACTGGAGCTGCCGACCGACCGCCCCCGCCCGCCCGCCCCCACCGGCGCCGCCGACTCCGTCGACCTCGCCTGGGACGCCGGCCTGCACACCGCCCTGCTCGACCTCGCCCGCACCCACCGCACCACCCTGTTCACCGTCCTCCAGGCCGGTCTGGCCGCCCTGTTCACCCGGCTCGGCGCCGGCACCGACATCCCGCTGGGCACCGGCGTCGCCGGACGCTCCGACGAGGCCCTGGACGACCTGGTCGGCTTCTTCGTCAACTCCCTGGTCCTGCGCGTCGACTCGTCCGGCGACCCGGGCTTCGCCGAACTGCTCGGACGGGTCCGGGAGGCCCAACTCGACGCCTTCGCCCACCAGGACCTCCCCTTCGAGCGCGTCGTCGAGGAGCTCAACCCGCCCCGGGCACTCGGCCGCCACCCGCTGTTCCAGACCCTGCTGGTACTGCAGAACCACGGCCAGGAAACCCAACTCGCCCTGCCCGGGCTGGAGTCC
Organism: Kitasatospora sp. NPDC048286; assembly: GCF_043201735.1. Lineage (NCBI taxonomy): Bacteria > Bacillati > Actinomycetota > Actinomycetes > Kitasatosporales > Streptomycetaceae > Kitasatospora > Kitasatospora sp. NPDC048286. The sequence goes on along the minus strand of NZ_JBICZE010000007.1, from coordinate 322,102 downwards.
GCCCCCGAGCCGATCGGCCTGCGGGTCGCCAAGTTCGATCTCAACATCGGCATCACCGAACGGCACGGCCCCGACGGCGCCCCCGCCGGGCTCACCGGCTCGATCGAGTACTCCGCCGACCTCTACGACCGCGCCACCGTCGCCGCCCTGGCCGAACGGCTCGGCCGGCTGCTGGCCGGCGCCGCCGCCGACCCGCACGCCCCCATCGGCACCCTCGACGTGCTCGCTTCCGAGGAGCGCGCCCGCATCCTCACCGAGTGGAACGCCACCGACGCCCCCCGCCGGCCCGGCACCCTCGCCGAGTCCTTCGAGGCCCAGGCCGACCGCACCCCGCACGCCACCGCCCTCGTCCACGACGGCGGCGCCCTCGGCTACGCCGAACTCGACACCCGCGCCAACCGCCTCGCCCACCACCTGACCGCCCTCGGCGTCGGCCCCGAGACCCCCGTCGCGATGCTGATGGAACGCTCCGCCGACGTCGTCGTCGCCACCCTGGCCGTCCTCAAGGCCGGCGGCTACTACGTCCCCATGCACCCCGGCCTGCCGCCCGAGCGGATGACCGGCGTGCTCGCCGACACCGGCGCCCCCGTCCTGCTCACCGACCGCGCCGACCCCGGCTTCCCGCACGGCGCCGCCGTCGTCCGCCCCGGCGACGAGGCCGGCGCCCCCGACCACCGCCCCGGCCTGCCCGTCCACCCGGACCAGCTCGCCTACGCGATGTACACCTCCGGCTCCACCGGCCGCCCCAAGGGCGTCGCCGTGCGCCACCGCGACGTCCTCGACCTCGCCGCCGACCGCCGCTGGCGGGACGGCCGGCACCGGCGCGTCCTGCTGCACTCCCCGCACGCCTTCGACGCCGCCACCTACGAGATCTGGACGCCCCTGCTGGCCGGCGGCACCGTCGTGGTCGCCCCACCCGGCGCCCTCGACGCCGCCGCCCTGCACGCCGTCACCGTCCGCCACGACGTCACCGCCGTCTTCCTCACCAAGGCCCTGTTCGACCTCGTCGCCGAGCAGGCCCCGGAGACCTTCGCCGCCCTGCGCGTCGTCTGCACCGGCGGCGAGGCCGCCTCCGGCGTGCTGATGCGGCGCGTCCTGGAAGCCTGCCCCGACCTGCTGCTCGCCCACGTCTACGGGCCCACCGAGACCACCACCTTCGCCACCCACCACCCGCTCGCCCCCGCCGACCTCGACGGCCCCCGGGTGCCGATCGGCGGCCCGATGGACAACATGCGCAGCTACGTCCTGGACGCCCGGCTGCGCCCCGTCCCGCCCGGCGTCCCCGGCGAGCTGTACCTCGCCGGCGCCGGCCTGGCCCGCGGCTACCTCGGCCGGCCCGGCCTGACCGCCGAGCGCTTCGTCGCCTGCCCGTACGGGCCCGGCGAGCGGATGTACCGCACCGGGGACCTGGTACGGCTGCGCGCCGACGGCGCCGTGGAGTTCCTCGGCCGGATCGACGGCCAGGTCAAGCTGCGCGGCTTCCGGATCGAACTCGGCGAGATCGAGGCGGCGCTCTCCCGCCACCCGGCCGTCCGCCAGGTCATCGTGATCGCCCGCGAGGACCGCCCCGGCGACACCCGGCTGGTCGCCTACTGCACCGCCGAGGCCACGCTCACCCCGGCCGAACTGCGCGCCTTCGCCGGCACCGTGCTGCCCGGCTACATGGTCCCCGCCGTGGTCGTCCTGCTGGACGCGCTGCCGCTCAACGCCAACGGCAAGGTCGACCGCCGGGCCCTGCCCGCCCCCGACCTCGCCGCCGACGACACCGGGCGCGCCCCCCGCGACGAGCGCGAACGGGTGCTCTGCGAGCTCTTCGGCGACCTCCTCGGCATCGACGACATCACCATCGACGACGACTTCTTCGCCCTCGGCGGCCACTCCCTGCTCGCCACCCGCCTGGTCGGCCGGGCCCGCGCCGAACTCGGCGTCGAACTCGCCATCGGCGACCTCTTCCAGGCGCCCACCGTCGCCGGGCTCACCGACCGGATCGCCGAGCGCGCGGCCGACACCCCCGCCCCGGCCCGCCCGGCGCTGCGCCCCGCCGTCCGGCCCGAGCGGGTGCCGCTCTCCTTCGCCCAGCGCCGCCTGTGGTTCCTCGACCGGGCCGACGGCCCCTCGGCCACCTACAACGTGACCCTCGCCCTGCGGCTGAGCGGCCCGCTCGACCCCACCGCCCTGACGGCCGCCCTCGGCGACGTCGTCCACCGGCACGAGGCCCTGCGCACCGTCATCGGCGAGCAGGACGGCACCCCGTACCAGCGCGTCCTCGACGCCCCCACCGCCGCCCTGCTCACCGTCACCGACCGCCCGACCGACGAGCTCGCCGGCCACACCTTCGACCTCGCCACCGACCTCCCGGTGCACGCCTACCTGCGGCCCGAGGGCGCCGAGGAACACGTGCTGGTCCTGGTCGTCCACCACATCGCCGGGGACGGCGCCTCGCTGGGCCCGCTCTACCGCGACCTCGCCGAGGCCTACCGGGCCCGCCTGGCCGGCGACGCCCCGCGCTGGGCGCCGCTGCCCGTCCAGTACGCCGACCACGCGCTCTGGCAGCACGAGCTGCTCGGCTCCGAGGAGGACCCGCAGAGCCTGCTCTCCCGCCAACTCGCCCACTGGAGCGAGACCTTGGCCGGCGCCCCGGAGGAGCTGCCGCTGCCGCTGGACCGCCCCCGCCCGCCGGTCGCCTCCCACCGCGGTGCGGTCGTCCCGCTGGAGTTCGACGCCGACCTGCACGCCCGGCTCACCGCGCTCGCCGCCGAGCACGGCGTGACCCTCTTCATGGTCCTCCAGGCCGCGTACGCCACCCTGCTGCACCGCTTCGGCGCCGGCACCGACCTGCCGATCGGCACCCCGCTGGCCGGGCGCCTCGACGAGGCCGTGCAGGAGCTGGTCGGCTTCTTCGCCGGCACCCTGGTGCTGCGCACCGACCTCGCCGGCCGCCCGGGCTTCGCCGAGCTGCTGGCCCGCGTCCGGGAGACCGACCTGGCCGCCCACGCCCACCAGGACGTGCCCTTCGAGCGGCTGGTGGAGGAGCTGAACCCGACCCGGTCGACCGCCTGCCACCCGCTGTTCCAGGTGATGCTCGCCTTCGCGGGCGCCGTCGAGGACGGCCCGGACCTGCCCGGCGTGACGGTGACGGAGGAGCCGGTCGACTTCGGGACGGCCACCTTCGACCTCACCCTGCGCCTGGTCGAACGGCAGGGCGCCGACGGCGCCGGGGGCCTGGCCGGCGTCCTGGAGTACGCCACCGACCTGTTCGACCGCGAGACCGCCGAACGGCTCGCCACCGCACTGGATCTGATCCTCCGTCAGGTCGCCGAGGATCCCCGGCGGTCCGTCGCCGAACTGGACGTCCTGCCCGCCGCGGAGCGGTCCGCGGCCGCGGGTGACCACACGCCGCTGCCCGAACGGGTACCCCTGGTGCCCGCCGCCTTCGAGGCGCAGGCCGCCCGCACCCCGGACGCCGTCGCGCTGGTCTGCGGCGACACCCGGCTGACCTTCGCCGAGCTGAACACCCGGGCCAACCGCCTCGCCCACCGGCTGATCACCCAGGGCGTCGGCCCCGAGCGCGTGGTGGCGCTGGCGCTGCCGCGCTCGGCGGAGACGGTGGTGGCCATCCTGGCCGTGCTCAAGGCCGGCGGCGCCTACCTGCCGCTGGACGCCGACCACCCGGCCGAGCGCACCGCCCACATGCTGGCCGAGGCCCGCCCGGCGCTGGTGCTCACCGACGACCGCTGGCCGCTGCCCGAGGCGCTCGACGGACACCCCGCGCTCGACCTCGCCGTAGCGGAGCCCGGCCCGGAGACGGACCCGGTGCCGCGGGCCGGCGCGGCCGACGCCGCCTATGTCATCTTCACCTCAGGCTCCACCGGCCGCCCCAAGGGCGTCGTCGTCCCGCACGGCGGCATCGCCGCCCTGCTGGCCGCCCACCGCACCGGAGTGATGGCCGGCACCGCACGGCAGCGGGTCGCCCTCACCGCCTCGCTCTGCTTCGACGCCTCCTGGGACGGCCTGCTCTGGCTGGTCGCCGGGCACGAGCTGCACCTGATCGGCGGCGACGTGCGGCGCGACGCCCGGGCCCTGGTCCGCCACGTGCGCGAACAGCTGATCGGCGTCCTGGAGGTGACCCCCTCCTACGCCGAGCAGCTGCTCGAGGAGGGCCTGTTGGACGAGCCCGCGCCGGCCCTGGTGCTGCTCGGCGGCGAGGCCGTCGGCCAGGTGCTCTGGACCCGGCTGCGCGAGGCGCCGGGCACCGCCGCCCACAACCTCTACGGCCCGACGGAGTGCACCGTCGACGCCCTCACCCACCCGCTGGCCGCCACCGGACGGCCCGTCCTCGGCCGCACCGTCGCCGGCACCCGCGGCTACCTCCTGGACGAGTACCTCAACCCCGTCCCGACCGGGGTGCCGGGGGAGCTGTACCTGGCCGGCGCCGGGCTGGCCCGCGGCTACCTCGACCGCCCGGGCCTGACGGCGGAACGCTTCGTCGCCTGCCCCTTCGAGCCGGGCGCCCGGATGTACCGCACCGGGGACCTGCTGCGCCGCACCCGCGACGGGGAGCTGGAGTACCTCGGCCGCACCGACCACCAGGTGAAGATCCGCGGCTTCCGGATCGAACTCGGCGAGATCGAACGCGCCCTGACCGCCCACCCCCGGGTGCTCCAGGCCGCCGTCCTGCCCGACGAGGACGGGCTGCGCCTGGTCGCGTACGTCGTCACCGACGGCCCGCTAGACCCGGCCGACCTGCGCGCCACCGCCGCCCGGACCCTGCCCGGCTACATGCTGCCCGCCGCGATCGTGCCGCTGGACGCGCTGCCGCTGAACGCCAACGGCAAGCTGGACCGCACCGCCCTCCCCGCGCCGGACTTCGCCGCGCTGTCGGCCGGCCGCGCCGCCCGCACGCCGCAGGAGGAGATCCTCTGCGGGCTGTTCGCGGAGGTGCTCGGCCTGGAGACGGTCGGCATCGACGACGACTTCTTCGACCTCGGCGGCCACTCCCTGCTCGCCACCAAGCTGCTCAGTCGGGTGCGGTCCGCACTCGGGGCCGAACTGGGCATCCGGGACGTCTTCGAGACGCCGAACGTGGCCGGGCTGGCCGGCCGGCTGGGCGCCGGTCCGCGGCGGGCGGCGCTGAGCGGAAGCGGTGAGCGGCCCGAGCGGGTGCCGCTGTCCTTCGCCCAGCAGCGGCTGTGGCTGATCGACCGGATGGAGGGCCCCAGCGCCCTCTACAACGCGCCGTTGGCCCTGCGCCTGGCGGGCGAACTGGACACCGCCGCACTGGAGTCGGCGCTCGGCGACCTCCTCGCCCGGCACGAGAGCCTGCGCACCCTGATCGGCGAGAGCGAGGACGGCACCCCGTACCAGCGGATCCTCCCGGCCGGCGAGGCCGTCGCCCCCCTCGACACGCGCGCCTGCCCGGCCGCCGAGGTGGCCGCCGCCGTGGCCGATCTGTGCCGCCACGCCTTCGACCTGCGCACCGAACTGCCCCTGCGCGCCACCCTGTTGCGGGTCTCGCCGGAGGAGCACGTGCTGGTGCTGGCACTGCACCACATCGCCAGCGACGGCTGGTCCCTCGGCCCGCTGGTCCGCGACCTCACCACCGCCTACACCGCCCGCGCCGGCGGTGCGGCCCCGCAGTGGACGCCGCTGCCCGTCCAGTACGCCGACTACGCGCTCTGGCAGCGCGATCTGCTCGGCGACGAGGCGGACCCGCGGAGCCTGGCCACCCGCCAACTCGCCTACTGGCGCGACACCCTGGCCGACCTCCCGGACGAGGCCACGCTGCCGCTGGACCGGCCCCGCCCGCCCGTCGCCTCCCACCGCGGCGACCGGGTGGCGCTCACCCTCGACGCGCGGCGCCACCGCGAACTGCTCGCCCTGTCCCGCGAGCACCGGGTCACCCTGTTCATGACCGTCCAGGCCGCACTCGCCGCCCTGCTCACCCGCCTCGGCGCGGGCACCGACATCCCGATCGGCTCGGTCGTCGCCGGGCGCTCCGACGAGGCCCTGGACGACCTGGTCGGCTTCTTCGTCAACACCCTGGTGCTGCGCACCGAAACCTCCGGCAACCCGAGCTTCGCCGAACTCCTCGGCCGCGCCCGGGAGACCGCCCTCGGCGCCTACGCCCACCAGGACACGCCGTTCGAGCGCCTGGTCGAGGAGCTCAAGCCGGCCCGCTCACTGGCCCGCCACCCGCTGTTCCAGGTCATGCTGGTGCTCCAGAGCAACGAGCGGGCCGAGCCGTCGACGGCGGGCCTGCGGGTCGAGCCGCTCGGGGCGGGCACCGGCTCCGCCAAGTTCGACCTCAGCCTGATCGCCGAGGAGTCCTTCGGCCCTGACGGCGAGCCCGCCGGGATCGACTGCGCCCTCGACTTCGCCACCGACCTCTTCGACCGAGAGACGGTCGAGGCGGTCGCCGCCCGCCTCGGCCGGCTGCTGGCGGCGGTGACGGCCGATCCGGAGCTGCCGATCGGCCGGATCGAGCTGCTCCCGGCCGAGGAGCTGGCCGCGCTCCCGACCGCCGGCGGTGCCCTGCCGGCCGAAGTCCCGCTGCTCCCGGCCGCCTTCGCGGCCCAGGCCGCCCGCACCCCCGAGGCCGTCGCACTGGTCTGCGGCGAGACCCGGCTGACCTTCGCCGAGCTGAACGCCCGCGCCGACCGCCTCGCCCGCCGCCTGCGGGCCGCGGGCGCCGGACGGGAGTCCGTCGTCGCCCTCGCCCTGCCCCGCTCGGCGGAGACGGTGGTCGCCATGCTCGCCGTGCTCAAGGCCGGGGCGGCCTACCTGCCGCTGGACGCCGAGTACCCGGCCGAGCGCACCGCCCACATGCTCGCCGACGCCCGCCCGGCCCTCGCCCTCACCGACGACCGCTGGCCGCTGCCCGAGGTGCTGACCGGCCTGACCACCCTGGACGTCGCCGGCCTTCCGGAAGGCGACACCGGCGACCCGCAGTGGAGTGCCGTCGACCCGGGCGACGCCGCCTACGTCATCTACACCTCGGGATCCACCGGCCGCCCCAAGGGCGTCGTCGTCCCGCACGGCGCCGTCGCCGCCCTGCTGGCCGCCCACCGCGCCGCCCTGATCCGGGGCGTCGAGGAGGCCCACGGCCGACAGCGGATCGCGCTCACCGCCTCGCTCTGCTTCGACGCCTCCCTGGAGCCCGTGCTCTGGATGTTCGCCGGGCACGAGCTGCACCTGATCGGCGACGAGCTGCGCCGCGACCCGGCCGCCCTGGTCCGGCACACGGCCGAGGCCGGCATCGACGCCCTGCACATCACCCCGTCCTACACCGAGCAGCTGATCGAGGAGGGGCTGCTGGACGCACCCGCGCCACGCCTCCTGCTGCTCGGCGGGGAGGCCGTCGGCCAGGCGCTGTGGCAGCGGCTGCGGGAGCACCCCGACACCGCGGGCCACAACTTCTACGGCCCGACCGAGGCCACCGTCTACGCGCTGACCCAGCCGTTCGCCGCGGTGGAGCGCCCCGGTCTCGGCGGCCCCATCGCCGGGGTACGGGCTTATGTCCTGGACGAGTTCCTCAACCCCGTCCCGCCGGGCGTGCCGGGGGAGTTGTACCTGGCCGGCGCCGGGCTGGCCCGAGGCTACCTCGACCGGCCGGCCCTCACGGCGGAGCGCTTCGTCGCCTGCCCCTTCGAGCCGGACGGCGCGCGGATGTACCGCACCGGGGACCTCGCCCGCCGCACCCGCGAGGGCGGCGTGGAGTACCTGGGCCGCACCGACCACCAGGTGAAGATCCGCGGCTTCCGCGTCGAACTCGGCGAGATCGAGCAGGTGTTGGCCCGCCACCCCGCCGTCCGCCAGGCCGTGGTCACCGTCCGGGAGAGCGACACCGGCGACCAACGCCTGGTCGCCTACTGCGCGGCGGCCCGGAACGCGCCCGAACTCGCCGCCGAACTGCGGCGGTTCGCCGCCGAGACGCTGCCCGGCTACATGGTGCCGGCCGCCGTCGTTTTGCTCGACGCGCTGCCCCTGACCGGCAGCGGCAAGGTCGACCACCGGGCGCTCCCCGCGCCGGACTTCGCCGCGCTGTCGGCCGGCCGCGCCGCCCGCACGCCGCAGGAGGAGATCCTCTGCGGGCTGTTCGCGGAGGTGCTCGGCCTGGAGACGGTCGGCATCGACGACGACTTCTTCGACCTCGGCGGCCACTCGCTGCTCGCCATGAAGCTGCTCAGTCGGGTGCGGTCCGCACTCGGAGCCGAACTGGCGATCCGGGACGTCTTCGAGGTACCGACCGTGGCCGGGCTGGCCGTTCGGCTGGGCGCCGGCCCGCGGCGGGCGGCGCTGACCGCCGACCGCGAGCGGCCCGAGCGGGTGCCGCTGTCCCCCGCCCAGCAGCGGCTGTGGCTGATCGACCGGATGGAGGGCCCCAGCGCCCTCTACAACCTGCCCCTCCTGCTGCGCGTGGCAGGGGAGTTGGACCCGGACGCACTGGAACTGGCGCTCGGCGACGTCGTCGCCCGGCACGAGAGCCTGCGCACCCTGATCGGCGAGAGCGAGGACGGCACCCCGTACCAGCGGATCCTGCCCGCCGGGCAGGCCCGCGTCCGGGTCGAGCAACTGCCGCCCGGCACCGACCCCGAGAGCCGCACGGCCCTGCCCTTCGACCTGGCCGCCGACCTGCCCGTCCGCGCCCACCTCATCCCCGCCGGGCCCGGCGAGCACCTGCTCGCCCTCGTCCTGCACCACATCGCCGGGGACGGCTGGTCGATGGGCCCGCTGCTGCGCGACCTCGCCACCGCCTACGCGGCCCGCACCGGCGGTACGGCCCCGCAGTGGGCGCCACTGCCCGTCCAGTACGCCGACTACGCGCTCTGGCAGCGCGAGCTGCTCGGCGAGGAGGACGACCCGCAGAGCCCGATCTCCCGCCAACTCGCCCACTGGCGCGAGAAGCTGGCCGGCCTGCCCGAGGAACTGTCGCTGCCCGTCGACCGGCCGCGCCGCGCCGCCGCCACCCACCGCGGCGAGCGGGTCGTCGTGCCCTACGGCGCCGAACTCCACCGCGCGCTCGGCGAGTTGTCCCGCGAACACCGGGTGACGATGTTCATGACCGTGCAGGCCGCGCTCGCCGCCCTGCTCACCCGCCTCGGCGCGGGCACCGACATCCCGATCGGCTCGGTCGTCGCCGGGCGCTCCGACGAGGCGCTGGACGACCTGGTCGGCTTCTTCGTCAACACCCTGGTGCTGCGCACCGAAACCTCCGGCAACCCGAGCTTCACCGAGCTGCTCGCCCGCGTCCGGGAGACCCAACTCGACGCCCACGCCCACCAGGACACGCCGTTCGAGCGCCTGGTCGAGGAGCTGAACCCGGCCCGCTCGCTGGCCCGCCACCCGCTCTTCCAGGTGGCGCTGCTGCTGGAGGGCCGGTCGGGCGACTCCGCGCCGCTCGCCCCGGCCGGACTGGACGCCTCCGTGGAGTCCTCCGCCGGGACGGTCGCCAAGTTCGACCTGAGCGTCGGCCTCGGCGAGTCCTTCGACCCCGACGGCGCGCCCGCCGGCCTGGAGTGCGCGATCGACTTCGCCACCGACCTCTTCGACCGCGAGACGGTCGAGGCGATCGCCGTCCGCTTCGGCCGGCTGCTGACGGCGGTGGCCGCCGATCCGGAGCTGCCGATCGGCCGGATCGAGCTGCTCCCGGCCGAGGAGCGCGCCGCGCTCCCGACCGCCGGGGCCGCCCTGCCGGCCGAAGTCCCGCTGCTCCCGGCCGCCTTCGCGGCCCAGAGCGCCCGCACCCCGGAGGCCGTCGCGCTGGTCTGCGGCGACACCGCGCTGACCTTCGCCGAGCTCAACGCCCGCGCCAACCGCCTCGCCCACCACCTGATCGGGCGGGGCGTCGGCCCCGAGTCCGTCGTCGCCCTCGCCCTGCCCCGCTCCGCCGAGAGCGTGATCGCGATCCTGGCCGTGCTCAAGGCCGGCGGCGCCTACCTGCCGCTGGACGCCGACCACCCCGCCGACCGCACCGCCCGCACCCTCGCCGACGCGGCCCCCGCCCTCGTCCTCACCGACGACGGCTGGCCGAAGCCCGAGGCCCTGGCCGGCACCCCCGTCCTGGCCGTCGCCCCCGTCCTGGCCGTCACCGAGGCCACCGGACCGGACACCGACCCGGCTCCGCGCGCCTCGGCCGACAACGCCGCCTACCTGATCTACACCTCCGGATCCACCGGCCGCCCCAAGGGCGTCGTCGTCCCGCACGGGAGCATCGCCGCGCGGCTGGCCGCCCACCTGGCCGGGGTGGTCGCCCCCGCCGAGGCCGCGCACGGCCGACTGCGCGCCGCGCTCACCGCCTCGCTGTCCTTCGACGGATCGCTGGAGAGCCTGCTCTGGATGTTCGCCGGGCACGAGCTGCACCTGATCGGCGACGAGCTGCGCCGCGACCCGGCCGCCCTGGTCCGGCACGTCCGCGCCACCGGCATCGGCGCCATGGACCTCACCCCCTCCTACGCCGAGCAACTCCTGGCGGAGGGCCTGCTGGAGAAGGCCGCACCCTCTGTGCTGGTGCTCGGCGGCGAAGCCGTCGGACAGCAGCTCTGGACCACCCTGCGCGAGGCACCGGACACCGTCGCCCACAACCTGTACGGCCCGACCGAGGCCACCGTCTACACCCTCGGCCAGCCCGTCGCCGCCGCGAAGCGCCCCGGCCTCGGCGGCCCGATCGCCGGGGTGCGGGCGTACGTCCTGGACGAGTTCCTCAACCCCGTTCCGCCGGGCGTGCCGGGGGAGTTGTACCTGGCCGGTGCCGGGCTGGCCCGAGGCTACCTCGACCGGCCGGGCCTGACGGCGGAGCGCTTCGTCGCCTGCCCCTTCGAGCCGGACGGCGCGCGGATGTACCGCACCGGGGACCTCGCCCGCCGCACCCGCGAGGGCGGCGTGGAGTACCTGGGCCGCACCGACCACCAGGTGAAGATCCGCGGCTTCCGGATCGAACTCGGCGAGATCGAGCACGTGCTGACGCGCCACCCGCGGGTGCACCAGGCCGCCGTCCTGCCCGACCAGGACGGGCTGCGCCTGGTCGCGTACGTCGTCACCGACGGCCCGCTCGACCCGGCCGAGCTGCGCGCCTTCGCCGCCGGCCACCTGCCCGGCTACATGCTGCCCGCCGCCGTCGTCCCGCTGGCCGCCCTGCCCCTCACCGGCACCGGCAAGCTCGACCGGACGGCGCTGCCCGCACCGGACTTCGGGCCGCTCACCGGCGGCCGCGCCGCTCGCACCCCCGAGGAGGAGCTGCTCTGCGCGCTGTTCGCCGAGACCCTCGGCCTGGAGACGGTCGGCATCGACGACGACTTCTTCGACCTCGGCGGCCACTCGCTGCTCGCCATGAAGCTGCTCGCCCGCGTCCGCACCGCCCTCGGCGCCGACCCCGGCATGCGGGCGCTGTTCGAGGCACCCACCGTGGCCGGCCTCGCCCGGCACCTCGACCGGAGCCCCGACCACGGCCCGGCGGCCGACGCCCTGGACGTCCTGCTGCCGCTGCGCGCCGGCGGCGACCGGCCCCCGCTGTTCTGCGTCCACCCGGCGGCCGGCATCAGCTGGGTCTACTCCGGGCTGCTGCGCCACCTCGGCCCCGAGCAGCCGGTGTACGGCCTCCAGGCCCGGGGCCTGCGCGGCGACGCACCGGCGAGCGTCGCCGAGATCGCCGAGGACTACGTGCGGCAGATCCGCGCGGTGCGCCCCGACGGCCCGTACCACCTGCTGGGCTGGTCCTTCGGCGCGGTGGTCGCGCAGGAGATGGCCGTGCGGCTGCGGGCCGAGGGCGCCGAGGTCGGGCTGCTGGCCCTGCTCGACGGCGCCCCGGCGACCCGCACCGACGACGCCCCGCCGCCCGTCGAAACCGCCGACAGCCTGGCCGAGTTGCTGCACTCGCTCGGCTACGACCCGGCGGACGGCCGGGGCCTGGCCGACCTGCGGGCCGTGCTCGGCGACGCGGTGGCGGTGCTGCCGGAGGTCTTCGACCGGCACCGCAAGCTGATGGCCGAGCACGTGCCCGCCCGCTACCCGGGGGACGCCGTCTTCTTCGGGGCGACCACCGGCAAGCCCGCCGACTGGCCGTACGAGCAGGCCTGGCGGCCGTACCTGGACGGCCGGATCGACGGCCACCGCCTCGACTGCGCGCACGGCGAGCTGACCCGGCCGCAACCGCTCGCACGGATCGCCGCCGTGCTGGCAGAGAAGCTGCACGCCGTCGAGAAGCCGTCCGACGCGCCGTCCGAGAAGCCCGCCACCGAGAAGCCGTCCGAGAAGCCCGCCACCGAGAAGCCGTCCGAGAACCTGCCCACCGAGAAGCCGGGAGCGTGACCCGCGATGACCACCACCGTCCCGATCGAGTCCCCGGCCGCCCCGCCGGACGGCCCGCGCGGCCGCTGGGGCCTGTGGGCCCACGGGGACTTCCGCCGGCTCTGGATCGGCGAGACCACCAGCACCCTCGGTACGGCCGTCGGGAGCGTGGCGCTGTCCCTGGTGGCCGTGGTCACCCTGGGCGCCGGCCCGCTCGCGGTGGGCGTGGTCAACGCCGCCGCCTGGCTGCCCTGGCTGTTCCTCGGCCTGCCGGCCGGCGCCTGGGTGGACCGCTGGCCCCGGCTGCGGGTGATGCTGGTCTGCGACCTGCTGCTGCTCGTCCTCTTCGGCAGCGTCCCGGTGGCCGCCTGGCTGGGGGCGCTCTCGCTCGCCCAGCTGGTGGTGGTGGCGCTGCTGACCGGGGCGGTGAAGGTGTTCTTCTCCACCGCCTACGGGGCGGTGCTGCCCACCCTGGTGGCGAAGGCCGACCTGCTGGAGGCCAACGTCAAGCTGCGCTCCGGGGCGTCGGCGGCGGAGATCGCCGGCCCGGGCGTGGCCGGTCTGCTCGCCCAGGCCCTCGGCGCCGCCAGCGGGATGCTCGCCGACTCGCTCAGCTACCTGGTGTCGGCGGTCTTCCTGCGGCGGATCAGGACGGAGGAGCGCCCCCCGCCGGTGTCCGAGCGACGCGGCATCCCGCGCGAGATCGGCGAGGGCGTCCGGTTCCTGCTGCGTGACCCGTACCTGCGCACGTTCGCCTGCTTCGCGGCGGTCGGCAACCTGGGGCTGAACGGCATCCAGGCGGTGCAGACGGTCTTCCTGGTGCGCAGCGTGGGGATCGAACCGGGTGCGGTCGGCGCGGTGTTCGCGCTGGTGAGCGTCGGCGGGCTGGCCGGCGCGATGCTGGCCGGGCGGATCGCCCGCCGGCTGGGCACCGCGCGCGGGCTGCTGGTCTGCGAGCTGGTGGTCGCGCCCTTCATCCTGCTGCTGCCGCTGGCGGGGGAGCGGCTGCCGCTCGTGGTCAGCGCGCTCGCCTGGGCCGTCGCGGTGTGCGGCGTGGTGGCGGGCAACGTCCTGGCCGGCAGCTTCTCCCAGGCCTACTGCCCGCCCGAGCTGATCGGCCGGGTCCGGGCCAGCTCCGCGACCCTCAACTACAGCGCGATCCCGGTGGGCGCCCTGCTCGGTGGCTGGCTCGGCGAGACGATCGGCGCGCGCGGCACCATCTGGCTGATGGCGGGCGTGCTGCTCTCGGCCGGCGGGGTGCTGCTGGCCAGCCCGCTGCGCGGCCTGCGCGACTTCCCGACCCGGCCGTCGGCCCCCGCCGCCTGACCGCACCGCCCCACCTCCCCGCCTCACCTCCCGCCCCACCTGCCCTCACCCGGAGGCCCCGATGACCCGCACCGCCCGTCCGCGCCACTACCTGATGTGCCGTCCGACCCACTTCGAGGTCAGCTACGCGATCAACCCGTGGATGGACCCGGCCAAGCCGGTGGACACCGACCTCGCCGTCGCCCAGTGGGAGCGGCTGTACGCCCTCTACGGCGAACTCGGCCACCGGGTCGACCTGATCGACCCGCTGCCCGGCCTGCCCGACATGGTGTACGCGGCCAACGGCGCCACCGTGGTGGACGGCAGGGTGCTCGGCGCGCGCTTCCGCGACGCCGAGCGGGCCGCCGAGGGCCCGGCGTACCTGGAGTGGTTCCGCGCCCGGGGCTTCGAGACCCGCGATCCGGAGCACGTCAACGAGGGCGAGGGGGACCTCCTGCTGACCGCCGGCTACGTGCTGGCCGGGCGGGGCTTTCGCAGCGTGGCCGACGGGCACGCGGAGGCCCAGGAGTTCTTCGGCCGGCCGGTGGTCGGTCTGGAGCTGGTCGACCCGCGCTACTACCACCTGGACACCGCGCTCGCCGTGCTCGACGGCGACGAGATCATGTACAACCCGGAGGCCTTCTCGGCCGGCAGCCGCGCCGTCCTGCGCCGGCTGTTCCCGGACGCCCTGCTGGTGGACGGGGCCGACGCGGAGGTGTTCGGCCTCAACGCGGTGAGCGACGGCCTGCACGTGGTGCTGCCGGAGGCGGCCGTCGGCCTGGCGGCGCGGCTGCGGGAGCGCGGCTTCCGGCCGATCGGGATGGACCTCAGCGAGCTGCTCAAGGGCGGCGGCAGCGTGAAGTGCTGCACCCTGGAGATCCGTTCGGCGGCCTGAGCCGCCGGATCGGGCGGTGCCGGGCACCGGTGATCCCTGGCGATGCCTGGTGATCACCGGTGCTCGGCTGTAGATCGGCCGTTGAACGCTCCCGGCCAGACTGGTGCCACACCACGACGGAACCCCTTCCCACCAGGGAAGCGAGCCAAGGAGCAGCAGAGATGACGCAGCGTCCGGCCACCACCCGCACCCGCCTCCGGCTGTTCACGGTCGGCTTCGGAGTGGCCCTCACCCTGGGCGCCGGCCTCTGCGCCACGGCGGCCGTGGCGCAGACGGTGGACAGCGGGACGGCGGCGGTGGTGAGCGGCGACGCGACGCCCACCCCGACCCCGACCCCCACCAGCACCGGGCACGGCAGCACCGGCGACTGGAACAGCACCGGCTCCTGAGCAGCGGCTCCTGAGCTCAGCGAGGAAACCGCCCGCAGGATCGATTCCTCAACAGCCCGAGGACAGCCGGTCGGCGGCCCGCCGCCCACCCGGCAACGACCGGCCCGACGCGGCCGAACCCTCCCCCCGGGGCAGCAGCTCCGCCACCTCCCGCGCCTCCGGCAGCCCCAGCCGCACGAAGATCCGGTGCGCCTCCCGCAGCCGGACGTCCGCCTCGGCCTCCCGCCCGAGGTCGGCCAGCGTCCGCCCCAGCACCACCAGCGCGTGGCCCTGGTCCCGCTCGGCGCCCAGCTCCTCGCAAAGCTCCAGCGCCCGCCCGGCGTGCTCCAGCGCCTCGTCCGTCCGGCCCAGCGAGCGCAGACTGTCCGCCATCCGGTAGCGGGCGTGCCCGGCCCGGGCCCGCAGACCGGCCGCCGAGGCCACCGCCAGGCACTCGCCGAACCAGGTGACCGCCTCCTCGTGCCGCCCCAGCCCGTGCAGCGCCAGCCCCAGCACGTACAGCGTGTACGCCCGGCCCGGATCGTCGTTGCGGGTCCGCAGCTCGGCCAGCGCCTCGTGGCAGATCTGCACCGCCTCGGCGGCCCGCCCGCTGCGCACCCGCGCCAGCGCGGCGTTCACCGTCGTCACCAGCGCCCCGGAGCGGTGGCCGAGTTCGCGCGCCAGCAGCAGCGCCTCGTCGTAGTGCCCGACGGCCTCGTCGTAGCGGCTGAGGAACTGGCAGACCAGGCCGAGGTCGTTGAGCGCCTGGCGCAGGATCACCGTGTCGCCCGCCTCGCGGGAGGCGGCCACCGCCAGTCGGGAGGCGGCCTCCGCGTCCTCCAGCCGGGTGGTGGCCAGGGCGACGTTGCCGCGGAGGAAGTGCGCCCGGCCAGCTGCCCGGTGGTCGGCGCGATGGGCCGCGGCGGCGGCCAGGGCCTCGGCGGTGGTGGCCAGTTGGCGGCTGGGCGGGGCGAGGAGGAACGGCGTGAGCGCGATCAGCAGGTCGATCGCGGCGCCCAGCGGGTCGGGGGCCGAACCGTCGTTGCCGTCGTCGCCGTCGTTCGTCATCGTCCAGCCCGCCACCTGCGCGGCCAGCGCGATCGCCCCCGAGCCCTCCGCCTCGGCCCAGGCCCGCGCCCCGTCCGGGCCGTCCAGCGGGACGCCCGCACTGCGGGCCGGCCCGAGCGCCCCGGCCGCCGGGTCCCCGGGGACGGCGTGCTGGAAGGCCGCGCACGCGGTGGCCAGCAGGTGGTCCAGCATCCGGTCGCGGGCCGCCACGGCCGCGCCGGGATCGTCCGGGCGGCGCCGGGCGAACGCGCGCAGCAGGTCGTGGAAGCGGTAGCGGCCGGGGAACGGCGACTCCATCATCGCCACGTCCACCAGGGCCTCCAGCAGGTCCTCGGCGTCGTACTCGTCCAGGTCCAGCAGGGCGGCCGCGGCCTGCAGCCCGAGGTCAGGGCCGTCCACCGAGGCGGCCAGCCGGAACGCCCTGGCCTGGGCGGGCGTCAACTGGCGGTAGCTCAGCTCGAAGGCGGCCGCGACCTCCAGGTCGCCGATGCGCAGCTCGTCGATCCGGCGGCGTTCGACCGCCAGCCGGCGGCCCAGCGTCTGCACCGTCCAGCTCGGCCGGGCGGCCAGCCGGGCCGCCACGATCCGTACCGCGAGCGGGAGGTGCCCGCACATCAGCAGCAGTTCCCGGGCGGCCTCCGCCTCGGCGGCCAGCCGCTCGGCGCCGATGGTGCGGCCCAGCAGTTCGAGCGCCTCCCCGGGCTCGAAGACGCCGAGGTCGGCCTGGACGGTCGCGGGCAGGCCGGACAGCCGGGTGCGGCTGGTGGTGAGCACCGCGCAGCCGACCGCGCCCGGCAGCAGCGGTCTGATCTGCGCGGTGTCGTGGACGTTGTCGAGCACCAGGAGCAGCCGCCGGCCGTCCACCACCGAGCGGAACAGCGCCGAGCGGGCGTCCAGGCCGTCCGGCACCGCGTCGGCCGACACGCCGAGCGCCACCAGGAAGCCGCAGAGCACCGCCTCCGGATCGGCCGGGGTGGCGTCGGCGCCCCGCAGGTCCGCGTAGAGCTGCCCGTCCGGGTAGGCCTCGCGGACCCGGTGGGCGACGTGCAGGGCCAGCGCGGTCTTGCCGACCCCGCCCATGCCGACCACGGTCGCGATCGCCAGCGCCTGTTGGCCCGGTGCGCCGAGGGCCCCGACCAGCCGCTCGACCAGCGCCGTACGTCCGGTGAAGTCCGCGGCGTCGGGCGGCAGTTGGGCCGGTCTTGGGGCGCCGCTCCCGGTCGGGGCGGCGGGCGCGTCCGCCGCCGCCTGGGCCTTGGCGCGCGGGTCCGGCGACTCGGCCCCGGGCGCGCCGGGCTCCGCCGGTCCGGAGCCGGGCGGGGCGGAGGCCGGCGGCACGGAGACGGGCGGGGCCGACCGCGGCGCGACGGCCGGCGCCGGGGCGGCGAGCGACGGGTCGCCCTCCAGGATCCGCTGGTGCAGCAGGTCCAGCTCCGCCCCCGGCGCCACGCCCAGTTCGGCCAGGAACAGCTGACGCGCGCCCCGGAACACCGCCAGCGCGTCCGCCTGCCGCCCGGCCTGGTACAGCGCCCGCATCAGCAGCCCGTACGCCCGCTCGTGCAGCGGGTGCTCGGTGGTCAGCGAGGTCAGCTCCGGAATGCACCGGGAGTAGCGGCCCAGCGCCAGGTCCAGCGCGATCCGCTCCTCCAGCAGGGTCAGCCGGAGCTCCTGCAGCCGCTGGCGCTGGCGCTGCGCGAACGGGCCGGGAATGCCCGCCAGCGGCTCGCCCTGCCACAGCTCCAGCGCCTGGTTCAGCAGGTCGCGCGCCTGCTGCGGCTCCCCGGCCGCCGCCGTCCGCTCGGCCTGCCCCGCCAGCTCCTCCGCCTGCGCCGCGTCCACCGCGTGCTTGGGCAGCACCAGCCGGTAGCCGTCCCCGACCGAGGTCAGCACCGTCGGCGCGTCCGGCTCCTCGCCGTGCAGGACCTTGCGCCACCGCCAGGCGTAGGTGCGCACCGTCGTCATCGCGGTGCCCGGCGGCTCCTCGCCCCACAGGGCGTCGATCAGGTCGGTGGCGCTCGCACCGTGCCCGGGCCGGAGCAGCAGCACCGCCAGCATCGCCTGCTGCTGGGGGCTGCCCACCTTCAGCGCGGTCGCGCCGCGCTGCGCTCTCATCAGTCCCAGCACCGAGAACCGGAATTCATCCATGACTGCACCTGCCCGCCTCATGTGCTCGCCCCCGCCCGTGCACGTGCCGCCCCCGATTTGATGAGCCCCTATCAACCCACGCCACCGGGCGTGATGTCGAGAGATCGTCGACCCGATGGTGATCCGGTGTTGATCGGCCGTCACGACAATCGATGGTGTGGCACCCGCCGACGGCCCGGCCCCGGCCGTCGGACCCGCCACGTCCCCGGCCGCCCGGCCGCCGCCCGGGCGCCCCCCACGGCTCTCGGAGGCGGACGCCCATGGACACCGACCTGCTGCACACCGACCGGCTCGACACCGCCCCGGTCGGCACCGACCCGTTGACCAGCGACCTGCTCCACCGGCTGCTCGACGTCGACCCGGCCGCCGGGCCGGCCGAACTGCTCCACCGCGCCCGCGCCGACCGCCACCTCCCGTACCTGGTGCTCGCCGCGCTCTCCCGCGAGGGCGTGCGGATGGGCGGGCACGCCCGGGCCGAGCTGCAGCGCGCCCGGGACCGGGCCGAGTGTTACGCCCGGGTCGCCCGCGACCTCGCCGACGCCACCGGCGTCCGCCCGATCCGGGACCTCCCCCTGGCCGGCTACTACCCGCCGGACCTGCCCCGGCCGCTGGGCGGGCTCAGCCTCGTCAGCCCCACCGAGGCGACGCTCTGGCAGGCCGTCAACCGGCTGGTCACCGACCACCCGGTGGAGTCCGTCGAGGTCACCCTGCTCGGCGAGCGGCCCCGGCACACCGCCGTCACCCTGCGCTGGCCGGCCGAGGACCCGCTGCTCGACCCCTGGTACCAGGTACGGGTCGCCACCGCCGCCCTCACCGGCGACCTCGCCACCGTCCCCGTCCGCCCCTACCTGGCCGCCGACGAACACGTGGAATGCCTGATCGCCCTCGCCGAGGAGGGGCTCGCGCGCACCTTCCTGGCCGGCGACGTGATCGACGTGGCCCACCTCGCCGGACAGCCCTTCGACCCCGCCGAGACCGCCGCGGTCCTCGCCGCCTACCGGCTCGCCCCGGAGGCCGCCGCCCTGCTCGACCTCGCCGCCCAGCACGTGCCGCTCGGCTCCCTGCGGGACGTGCGCACCGTCCTGGAGGCCGAGGTCGGCCCCGAACTCCGCCGCCGCCGGCCCCTCACCCGCACGCACCGGCCGCGCAAGGGGACCCTGCTGCGCCACGGCACCCTGCTGCGCCGCACCGTCATCCGGCACCAGTGGGACGAGGCCCTGCTGCTCCCGGCCGGTGGCGCCACCCTGCTGCTCACCCCGGTCGCCGACTACCTGCTCGGCGCCGAGGGCGCCCGGCCGACGGCGGCCGAACGCGCCGCCGCCCTGGCCGCGCTGCGGGCCTGGGACACCACCGCCCCCGGCGGCCCGCACCCGGCCCCGTGCACCGGACTGTCGGAGCCGCGCCACCGCTGAGCGGGCCCGCCCGCCCGCCGTCGAGAGCAGGGGGGCTTGGCAGCGGGCCCGGGAAGTCTTGTATCGTTCCTGGCGAATCATCCAGAGGGGTGGAGGGACCGGCCCTACGAAGCCCCGGCAACTCCCCGTTCGACCCGGCGTCCGAAGTACGCGCCGTGCCGTCCGGGATCAGTGCCAACTCCGGCCTGTCGCCAATGTGGCGCGGGAAAGATGAGGAGACACGGTGCTCTCTGTGCTGTCCTTCGCCCGGGCGCTTCCCGCCCCGGCGCTTTCGCGTACCCGTCTCGTGCCCGGCGCAGGCAATCGGCCGACTTCCGCGGCCCGTCCTCGCTGACCACCCCCGGCTCCCCGCCAGGAGCCGCCGTGAGCAGCGCCGACCCGCTGCTCCCGGGCCTTGAGACTGGAGTACCCCCACCCATGGAGAACACGAGCGGCGTCGGCGTGCTCGACAAGGTCACCTCGATCCTCGGGATCCTGGAGGCGGGCCCCGCCACCCTCGGCGGCCTCGTCGCGGCCACCGGCATGGCCCGCCCCACCGCCCACCGGCTGGCCGTCGCACTCGAACACCACCGCCTGGTCAGCCGGGACGTGAACGGCCGGTTCATGCTCGGCCCCCGGGTCGGCGAGCTCGCCGCGGCCGCCGGCGAGGACCGCTTGCTGGCCGCGGCCGGCTCGGTCCTCACCCACCTGCGGGACCTCACTGGCGAGAGCGCCCAGCTCTACCGCCGGCAGGGCGAGGTACGGATCTGCGTGGCCGCCGCCGAACGCCTCACCGGCCTGCGGGACACCGTCCCGGTGGGCATCACCCTCCCCATGAAGGTCGGCTCCGCCGCCCAGGTCCTGCTCGCCTGGGAGGAGCCCGAGCGCCTCCACCGCGGGCTGCAGGGCGCCCGCTTCACCGCCACCGCGCTGAGCGGCGTACGGCGCCGGGGCTGGGCGCAGTCCGTCGGCGAGCGCGAACTCGGGGTCGCCTCCGTGTCCGCGCCCGTCCGCGGCCAGTCCAACCGGGTGGTGGCCGCCGTCTCGGTCTCCGGTCCGATCGAACGGCTCACCCGCCACCCCGGCGCCCAGCTCTCCCAGGCCGTGGTCGAGGCGGGCCGCCGCCTCACCGAGGCCCTGCGCCACGCCTGACGGGACGGGGGGCGGACCCGGGTCCGCCCCCACCCCGTCAGGGGGCCGCCGCCCCGGAGTTCAGGCCCGGGACAGCAGCACGGCGCGGGAGGGCCGGGGGATCCGGCTGATCACCGCGCCGATCAGCGTGCCGATCGACACCCCGAAGACCGCCGACACGGCCGCCAGGACCGACTGGGCCCCGTTCCCGACCTCTATCTGCGCCGTGTTCAACAGACCGAAGGACCCCGGCACCACGATCCAGAACGCCGGGAGGTAGAGCACCTGCCAGAGCGGGCCGCCCGGCAGCCAGTGCACCAGGGTGGCCGCGACCGCGGCGGCGACCGCCCCGGCCAGGCCGCCTATCGCCGCGCCGTGCACCGACCCCACCGCCACCTGGGCGGTCACGCTGACCGCGATCACGGCGACGATCCACGGGATGGCCGAGGGCGGTGTCTGGACGTTGACCACCACTCCGGCCACCGCGATCGCCAGCCCCAGCGCGATCACCCACCAGCTGGGCTTGGCGACCTGGACGTTGGCCAGCGCGGTGGCCGGCATGCCGATCGCCGTCGCGGCCGCGGCCACCCCCGCGAGGAACAGCGCCAGCTGGACCGCGCCGGACACCAGCCGGGCGGTGCCCGCGCTGGCCGCGCCCGCGGCGATCTCGGACAGCCCGGTGACCAGCAGCCCGCCCGGCAGCAGGATCGCCAGGGTGGCCACGATCGTCCGCAGCGGGCCGTCCAGCAGCGAGGCCCGCGCGAGTGCCAGGACCAGCAGGGCGACCAGGAAGCCGGCCGTGACGGGCAGCAGCGGCCGCAGGTACGGCAGCCGTCGGGCGAGCACGGTCAGCCCCACCACGATCAGCGAGCCGAGCCCGGCCGCGAGCACGTTCGCCGCCGCCGGCTGGAGGAAGAGGCAGACCCCCACACCGACCGGCAGCGCCCCGAGATCCGCCACCCACGCGGGCCAGCGGGCCGGCGCCCGCCGGATCCGGTCCAGTTCGGCCAGCGCCCGGGGCCCGTCGAGCTCGCCCGCCCGCAGCCGGTGCACCAGGTGGAGGACGTCGGCCGTCTGCTCGAACCGCAGCGCGCCGCCGACGGGCTGGAACCGGGTGGCGCCGTCCGCGTCCAGCGAGACGAACAGCCCGTTGGTCAGCGCGGCGACCCGCACCTCAGGAGCCCCCAACGCCCGTCCCAGCCAGTGGAGTTCCTCCTCGACGTCATGGACGGGCAGGCCACCGCCGAGCAGGGCCTCGCCCAGGTCGAGGAGGAGACGGCGGAGCGGTTCGGGCGGGGCATCGACGACCCGGACCGATGGAGACTTGCTAGACATGGCAGGTATCGTCCCACCCTGCCCGATTCGGCCCGACTCTGCCCCGGTCCTCGCCCCCCCCGGGCCCGGGCTCTCGTCCCTCGCGCTCCCCCCGGGGCCGGGTGCGGGCCTTCTCGGCACGTCACAGGGGCAGGGAGCGGGATTCGACGACGTTCGCCATGACGATGGTGGAACTGAGGCGCTGGACGCCGGGCAGGGTGGCCAGGCGGTCGTCGTAGAGCTGCCGGTAGGCCGCCAGATCGCGGGCGACGACGCGCAGGAGGTAGTCGGGGTCGCCGAACAGCCGCTGGGCCTGGAGGACGTTGGGGATGTCGGCCACGGCCTGCTCGAAGGCCGCGACGGTCTCGCGGTCCTCGTAGCGCATGGTGACGAAGACCAGCGACTCGAAGGTCAGGCCGAGGGCGGCGGCGTCGAGCCGGGCGTGGTAGCCGGCGATCGCGCCCGAGCGTTCCAGGGCCCGAAGTCGGCGGTGGCAGGGGGACACGCTCAGGCGGACTCGCTCGGCGAGCTCGGTGAGGGTCAGTCGCCCGTCACGCTGCAGTTCGGCAAGAATTTTCCGGTCTATGTCATCCATGGAGAAGATTCTTCCACTCGGTGGCGATCATCGGGAAAAGATTGGAAGCACCTTCTGGGCGAACCCGCCTAGCCTTCCCTTCAGGAAACCAGGGGCGCATGTCCGCACGAGTCGTCCGTCACAGGAATGGATCCCCGATGAGCACCACCAAGGCGTCGAGAGCCCCCGAGGCCCAGGCCGCCCCGGAGCTGGGCCACGGCCTCAAGCGGCGCCACCTCTCGATGATCGCCCTCGGCGGCGTCATCGGCGCCGGCCTCTTCGTGGGCTCCGGCGCGGGCATCGCGGTAGCCGGCCCCGGCATCATCCTGGCGTTCGTCGCGGCCGGTCTGCTGGTGATGCTGGTCATGCGGATGCTGGGCGAGATGTCCGCCGCGCACCCGGCCTCCGGTTCCTTCTCGGTGCACGCCGAGCGCGAGATCGGCCTCTGGGCGGGCCTGACCACCGGCTGGCTGTACTGGGTGACGGTCGGCGTCGCCGTCGCCGTCGAGGCCACGGCCGCCGGCGCGCTCGTGCACTCCTGGGTCACCGGGGTTCCGGCCTTCGTCTGGGTCGGCATCTTCATGGTCTTCTTCTGCGCCACCAACCTGACCGCCGTGAAGAACTTCGGCGAGTTCGAGTTCTGGTTCGCGGCCGTCAAGATCGCCGCGATCGTCGCCTTCCTGGCTCTGGGCGTGCTGGGTGTCGCCGGTGTCGTCGGCCACGCCCCCGGCACCGCCAACCTGACCGGCCACGGCGGCTTCCTGCCACACGGCGGCCACGGCCTGATCACCGGCCTGCTGCCCGCAGTCTTCGCCTACGGCGGCCTGGAGGCCGTCACCATCGCGGCCGCCGAGTCCGACAACCCGCGCCGCAACGTCGCCACCGCCGTGCGCACCGCGGTCTGGCGGATCGCGATCTTCTACATCGGCACGATGGCCCTGGCGGTCACCCTGGTGCCCTGGAACAACCCCGACGTGGTGAAGCTGGGCCCCTACGTCACGGTGCTGCAGCTGCTCAACGTTCCCGGCGCTGCCCTCGTCATGAAGGCCGTGGTGCTGATCGCCCTGCTGAGCGCGATGAACGCCAACATCTACAGCGCCTCCCGGATGGTCCACTCGCTGGTCACCCGCGGTCTGGGTCCCCGTGCGCTGGCCAAGGTCACCGGCGGCGTCCCGCGACTGAGCGTGCTGGCCTCCTGCGGCTTCGGCTTCGCCGCCGTGCTGGCCGGCTACTTCTGGCCGGGCACCGTCTTCCTCTGGCTGCTGAACTCCACCGGCGTGGCCATCCTGGTGGTCTGGCTCTTCATCGGCATCGCCCAGCTGCGCATGCGCCGCCGCGTCGAGCGCGAGAGCCCCGAACTGCTCACCGTGCGCATGTGGGCCTACCCGTACCTGACCTGGCTCGCCATCGCCGCCGTGGTCGCCCTCCTGGCCCTGATGACCACCAGCCCCGGCAACCGCGACCAGCTCTACGCGGCCGGCGTCCTGGTCACCGCCCTGAGCGCCGTCGGCTACTGGCGCCAGCGGCGGAACGCGGCAACCGCCCGGTGACCTGAGTCGGGGCCCGCTCACCTGGGGCTGACGATGCCCCAGGTGAGCAGGGCTACTCCTCGAACCAGACGACCAGCCGGACGTTCTGCTCGCCGTGCACGTCCGCGAGGGTGCGCATGACGGTCCACACCGGCTGCCACGAGCCGTCGGCGGGGCCGACTTCCTGTGCGCGGGTTCAGGGAGATGGGGGCGGGTGCTACTTCGGCATCTCGTTCCAGAGCTGCTGCGCGCTCTTCCCGGTGAGCTGGACCCAGAGCTGCTCGCTGTACTCGGTGGTGTTCAGCAGGTGTGCCAGGGCGGGCTTGCCGTAGGTCTTCGAGATGTGGTCGACGAAGCGGGCGGTGGCCTGGTAGCCGCTGTCGTAGCCGGTGTCCGGGTCGAAGTGCTGGGCGCCGGTGCCGGGCTGGAAGTTGTAGTCGCGCACCCAGTCCGCGAGACCCTCGCTCAGCCACCACGGGCGGTCCGTCGGGTTGTCGGCGACCGCGACGTGGACGGCCTCGTGGACCAGGAAGCCGGTGTCGCCCTTGTTGTCCCGGGTGTAGCCGATGTTGACGTGGATCTCCTTGACGCCGGTGTCGGGGTTCGTCCAGGCGTACGCGGGGTGATCGGTCAGCGCCGGGTCCATGATGATCTTGAAGTAGGAGGGGGCCTTGAAGGTTCCCCTGATGATCAGGTCGGAGATCGCCGGGTAGTAGTCCGCGACGGTCTTCTTCTGCTGCTCCAGCCACGGGCCGAGGTCCGGGGCCTGCGCGTAGTCGAGGTCGATGGTCGGGCGGTCGGTGGTCGGCGGTGTGGTGATGCCGCTGCGGTCGAGGTTCCAGGACTGCGTCGGATCCCCCGGGTTGCAGGCGGCCACCGTGGCGTTCAGGTCCCTGTTGCGGGTGAGGCAGAGGCCGTTGTCCGAGGCGCTGTGCAGCAGCCAGGCCCGGCCGCCGCCCGCCGAGGTGTTCTCCAGCCACCACCGCTGGTTGCCCGCGCCGGTGTAGTTCCGGGCCCCGACGGTGTTCCCGCCCCGGTCGCGGTCGAGCGCGATGTCGGTACCGGGCGCCCTGACCGACCAGGTGCCGTCGCCCTCGTCCCGGAACGTCCAGGACTGCCGGGCGGAGGACTGGTCGGACTCGCGGACCACCACGTTGAGGCCGCTGTCGCGGCTGTCCCACTGGAGGGCACCGCCCGCGTAGTTGGACATGCGGTAGGCGGCGCCGCCGGTCGGCAGCGACTCGGCCGCGCCGGCGGTCCCGGCGCCGAAGGCCATCCCGGACACGAGGGTCGCGGCGGACAGGACGACGGCGGTGGCGGCCGTACGACGGGTGATCATCTCTGGGCTCTCCTCTCGGGCCGGCTCCCCTCTTGGAACCGGCCCGAGGTGATGCCACCTGGTCGGGGTGTACACGACGTCGACGGCCCGTGGACGGGTGCGTTGACGGGCAGGTGTTCGCCATGGGCCGGGTGCAGAGGCAGCCGGCCCCGCGCGGCTTCACATCCGGGATCTCAGCACGTCGACCTCACAGCCCGGCGCGAAGGGATCGAAGCCGTGCCCGATCAGCCAGCGGACCGCCAGCAGGCTCCGCAACGACCACCACGCGTGGATCACGTCGAGGTCGATGCGGGCGCCGGTGCCGTAGCCGGCGATGACGTCGTCGAGGTGCTCCTCGTGTCCGAGCGTGAAGGTGGCGAGGTCGTACAGGGCGTCACCCCGGCCCGCCTCGGACCAGTCGATGATGCCCGTGACCTCGTCACCGTCGACGAAGACGTGCGCGATCTGCAGGTCGCCGTGCGTGAACGCCGGAGTCCACGGCCGGAGCGCGGCCTCGGCGACCCGGCGGTTGCGGGCGACCAGGTCGGCGGGCAGGACGCCGTCCGTCACGAGCGACTCGCACTCGTCGTCGAGTTCCGCCGCCAGCGCGGCGATGCTCCGCCCGGCCCGTCCCGGCCAGGACGGAAGCGGCGCGTCGTGCAGCCTCCGGATGGCGGCACCCGCCGCGGCCCACGCCGCCGGCGACCCGGTCGACGGCCCACCGAGGCGCCCGAGCGTCGTCCCCGGAACCGCGGCGAGCGCGAGCACGGGCGGCTTGCGCCACAGGACCTCCGGGGTCGGGACCGGCGCCAGGGACATCGCCTCGACCTCGACGTCGATGCGCGCCTGGTCGGCGTCCACCTTCAGGAACACGTCGCCGACCCGCAGAGTCGCACGCTCGGAATGGGCGACGACGACTTCGACCTCATCCATGGGCGACCAGTATCCCGGGGACGGTCGCCGACGTCGCCGGGTTTTCGCCCGCGATCACTCGGCTGACCTCGCCCCGCTGCCACCACTTTCGTCAGGAGTGCTCAGCGACCGATGGCCGACGGGTGGTCACCGTCCGCGAGTTCGGCTGCCCGCAGGGGGTCGCCGCCCGCCCGGGCGAGCAGTGCCGCGACGTCGTAGACCGGTGCGTCGGGGCCGCTGCCGAGGCCGAGGGTCAGGCCGGGTTCACAGCGGGTCGCCCAGACCGCGGGCGCAAGTTCGGGCCGCAGCTGCTCCAGTGTGTGTACGAGCGTCCAGGCGGCCTCGTCGTGCCGGGCCTTCTGCGCGGGATCGCAGGCGGCGATGGCCTCGGCGACCCCGTGGTCGTCCGGGTCGTAGTCCTGTAGCAGCGGCAGCAGTTCGGGGGCGCCCAGGATCTCCGCCGCCCGGAAGGTGAGGATCTCGGCGCCGTCGGGGTCCGCCAGCAGCTCGCGCAGGAGCGCGGCGGCGCGCGGGTCGCGCCGCCGCGCCAGGCCACGGATGCCCTCCGCACGGGCGTCCGGGTCGGCGTCCCGCGTCCGTTCCCAGAGGGCGGCCCGGACTGCCGGGGTGTCGGCCTGGGACTGGAAGCCGAGCGAGAACGTCGCCCAGTCGCGTATGTCCGGGTCCGCGTCCCGGGTGAGGGCGACCAGCGCGCGGACCACCGGCCCGTCGGACGGCCCGTCGGCGAAGCCGCCGAGCGCGATGGCCGTCCGCTGCCGCACCTCGGAGTCCTCGTGTTCGGCCAGAGCCACCAGGACGGGTACGGCACGGGAGTCCTCGGTCTGCTCCAGGGCGCGTGCCAACGAGCAGAGGACGTCGGGGTCGGACTCCTGAGTGGCGAGGGCGGTCAGGGTGACGGCGGCTTCGGCCCGGACGTCCTCGTGGACGTCACTCGCGAACCCCAACAGATCGCAGCCCAGGGCCCGTTCCAGGGGCTGAGGCGACCGGAGCAGGTCGCCCGCGCGCGCCACCGCGCCGTGCGCGTCGGCTTCGGCGGCGCGCCGCAGCAGATCCTCGCTCGTGTGCCGGTCCGGCGCCTCGAGGGCCCGTCTGACCAGCTCCGTCACCATGTCGTTCCCCAGGTACATTCCGGCAGTCTCGCGCACGGCGCCCACTCGCGCACAGCGGTTTCCGCCCGGCCCGTCAGCTGAGCGCGCAGGAAGTCGGCGGGGTCGACGTCCTGCGTGGGGTTCAAGCGCGGGCCGTGGAGAGGGGCGTGCAGAGGGGGCGCGCATGTGACGCTCTGCACGCAAAAGATCGCGTTCCGAGGTCGGCGGTCGGAATGCGGGGGTACGGTGACGCGCAGAAGCACGTGTTGGGCGCGTGGCGTACGGCAGGGGGCAGTGATGACACAGCGGAAGATGCGCAAGCCGACGGCGAGTTCCGCGATCATGTTCGGTGAAGAGATCCGCTACGCCCGGGAGTTGGCGGGCCTCACCCAGGAGGACCTGGGCAAGCTGCTCCACCTCGACCGAACGGTGATCTCGCGGACCGAGGGTGGGCGGCGGAAGCCGACCGTCGAGGAAGTCGAGCTGCTTGAGGAGTTGCTGGACACCGGTGGGCTGCTGATGCGGCTGTACAACCGGGTCGACTGGAGTGCGCAGATCGAGCATCCGGACTGGTTCCAGACCCACGCCGACGCGGAGGCCGAGGCGGTCGGGGCCCAGGTGTTCCAGACCGACTACATGCACGGGCTGCTCCAGTGTCGGGACTACGCGCGAGCGATGTTCGAGGCGGGTGGAACTGAGGAAAGCCCCAAAGTGATCGAGGAGCGAGTCGAGGCGAGGCTTGCACGGCAGGAGCGATTCCTCGCGGAGGGCGGCCCGCAGTTGGTCGTCCTGCTGGACGAGAGCGCCATTCGATCGGTGGTCGGCGGGCCGAAGGTGATGGTGCGCCAGATGCAACACCTGCTGGACCTCGCCCAGCGCGGGAACATCGTCATCCAGGTGGTGCCGTTCACGGCTCGGGTGACGATCATCAAGATCCCAATGGTCCTTCTGGAGATGCCGGATGGCCGGCATTCGGTGTACTCGGAGAGCCTGGACAGGGGTAACCCCTGCGACGAACCGTCCATCGTCTCAGGACACCGGCGGCGCTATGATCGGCTGCGTGGCGATGCGCTCACGGCAGGCGAGACGCTCGCGCTGATCGCCGAGGCGTTGGAAGGGTTCAGAGATGACGCGGAACGAGCTCGACGCGGCCAGCTGGCTCAAGAGCAGCTACAGCGGCCCGGACGGCGGCGACTGCATCGAGGTGGCCCCCGGATTCCCCGGTCTCGTCCCCGTGCGTGACTCCAAGGACCCCCACGGCCCAGCGCTCGTCTTCCCCACCGCCGCCTGGGACTCCTTCATCGCCGCGATCCAGGCGGGCGAGTTCCCGAGCGGGAACTGACGCCCCCAAGCCGCCCCTTGCATCTGCGACCGCCTCGGGACCACTCGTCCTCACACGGCGCCGCCGGACAGCCCCGAGGCCCCCGCCGGACGCATCCGGCGGGGCCTCGGGCTCGCTGGCCTTCTCGACTCCACAGTCGACTCGGAGCCACCGATCCAACAACTCCGGGTGCCGCCGGTCGCGTTCTCGTAACCGCTCAGCCGCCCAGGTGGTTCAGCAGCATGGCGCCCGCCGGGTACGGTCGTTCGGCGGGAAGCAGTTTCCGCGCGGCGTCCAGGTCCCCGTCCCGCACGCGTGCGTGGATCGTGTGCGCGAGCGCGGTGACGTTCTCAATCGCGACGATCCACTCGTCCGCGTACCGCCCAGCCGCTTCGTCGGCGAGGCCGAGCTGAAGTGACCGGTGGGCCAGCGGCTGGAGGTGCAGGTCGCGTTCGGGGTCCCACTGCACCCGCGCGGCCGACCGCTTCAACTCGCGCTTCCAGGAGGCCCGGTCGGAGTGCAGCCCGTGCTCGTAGTGGGACAGGCAGCTGTTCGCCAGGGCCCATTCGAAGCCTTCGCGGGTGATCTCGATCGCGAGGACGGTCTCCTGTCCCTCCTTCCGCGCCCACCCGCAGCGGTACATCATCCAGAGGAACGACGGCTTGATCCACGTCATCCGGTCCCTCTTCCACGCCGCCGGGAACCGACCGTCCCGTGCGGCGGGCAGGCCGATCTCCGGCCGGTACGCCTGGTAGACGGTCACCGTGGACGCCGTGTGGAGGGCGCGAATCTGCTGCTTGGGTTCTGGCACGGTGCCAAGGATCAAGGCCTGGCGAGCCTCGCGCCAGCGGATTTCCCTGGCCCGGCGGGGCCGGCGGATGCCCCGCTGTGGCGTCGTTCGCCTTCATGAAGTGGTTCTGGCTCGAATTCCGCGGGAGTTGAGTCAGAACCACTTCGTGCGGTTCCCGTACGGGGCCACATCGACGGTGCCGACCGGGTCACCCGACGACCGCGATGACCTGTGCGACGTATCCGACCCCCTGGATCGTCGAGTTGACCAGAGCGCCGATGTCGGCGTTGACCTTGCTGTTGCAGCTCGCGTTCCAGCCGCCGCCCGAGGCCTGCCAAGCGTCGCGGATGGACTGGTTTGTGCCGTTGCTGTTCCAATTGTAGTCCCGGGACCCCGATTCGAAGGTCCCGTGCATACGGCCGGACGTCTGGAACACGAAGGCCGTGCCGTTGTTGAAGCGCACGACGCAGACACCGGCGAGGTTGTAGCTCGGCGCGCCCGAGTCGTGCATGTGGCCGGAGTAGTTGAACGACCCGCTGGGGAAGACGCTCAATGAGTACCAGCCGCCGACCGGGACTCCTCCACCGAAGGTCACGTTGTGGTTGATGACGACCTGGGTCGGCAGGATGGTTGGACTACTGGGTACGGGCGCCGCCACTGCCGCGGTCGGGCCGGCGATGGTTCCCGCAGCCAGTAGAGCAGTTGCGAGGACTGCGCCACCGCGGCGTTTGAGAATTCCCACCATGACTCCGCCTCCTTCGAGCATCGGAGGGGTGTTGAACTTTTCAATGGTTGAACAGCGACATGTCACTACTGCAGAAACGACTGGCCGGTCTGTTTCCACCTGCCACCAGTCGTGTTGACCGGTACTCACACACGAGACCTATGTGCCCACTCTAGTCAGCCGATCGCCTCTTCGCGCGGCGGAGAACAGCTGGTGGGAGGTGTCGGTCGCTCTCGCCCGACCCCGACTCCGCGCGGCCGTCCAACCCGACGGTCCTCTGACAGGGATCTTGACCACCCGGCCGTCAGCGGCAGATCCGGCGGCTGTCCCGGACCGGTTGCCGGCGCGGGTCTACGCTGTGGCCCACGGCCATCGACTGATCTTCGCTTTTCCACAGAACTGACGATGAGTAACGGTGGCCGCCTTCGCCTCCGGACGGCCCGGCGCGAAGGAGTACGAGGATCGATACGGACACGGGCGGGAAGCGGACTTGATGGATGGCACCGGGCAGGCCGCCGTTGCGCTGGCTGTGGCGCTTCGGGATGCCCATTTCGGGCTGAGGAGGCTGGCGCGCGCCTGGGAGGAGGGCGTCCCGGTCGGTTCGGTGCGCAGGCGTGAGTCGTTGGGGCCGGGGTGGCAGTACTCGGACCGGCCGGATGAGGCGTCCTACGCCGATGGCCAGGTGATCGAGCTGGCGAGTGGGCTGACGGTGGCCGTCCAGCTGTCCATCGGTTTCAGTGTCACCGGCACGGATCTGCTGGCCACGGTTGCCGTCGAGGATGACGAGGGCAACGTCGCGGAGCTGCTGTCCACCGGTCCCGAGGAGTTCCCCTTGAGTGCCGAGGACCTGATCGTCGAGATCGGACAGTGCCTCAACCGCATGGAGCGACTGGACCTTTCCGGCGTGATCCGCTGAGCCGACGATGCGGCCGGGTCCACCGCTGGTCGGACGTGTGCCCCTGCTGTCGGCCTGTCACTCGAAGCGGCGATTCCGGCGCGGAGCCGTTACGGGCGCGCCGGTCGGCCTCCGTTCGGCCGCCGGGCGGACCGGAGGCCGGCCGGGGGCTGATCGCAGGCCGATCGCAGGCCTTCCGGCGGCCTACCGGAGGTCCACCGCAGGCCGATCAGGGCGGCCCGGACCCCGAACGGCGTCCGATCGCTCGTTGACGCTTTCACCCGAAGGGACGACCGTGGACCGGCCGACGGGTGGCCCCGACCGGTATAGGTGACGTGATCCATCGTTCGGAGACCACCTGCGAGGGGCCCATGACCGATCCGACCGACACGTCGTCAAGGACGGCAGCCGAGAAGCCGCCCGCCGCCTACGCCCCCAGGGTGGACCTGATCCGGGGCGCCATGGAGGTCGGGGAAACGGTTCTCGCCGCCCGCCTGGCCGAGGAGCTCCACCAGCACGTCGCCCTGGAGCGCGGCGCCACGCACCCGGAGGCGCTGCGCGCGCAGGAGGTGCGGGCCTACGTCGCGGCGGTCGGCGGGGACCCAGGCCTTGCGGCCGACCTGTTCACCGGGACGGCCACCGCGTGGGCCGACCAGGGGGCGTCCGAGCAGTGGGCGGCTTCGCGCAACGCGGAGGTCTGCCGGCGCCGGGTGGAACTGCTGGAGTCCGAGCCCTCGGCGGAGGCCGGCGCCGGGCGTCCGCCCCTCTACCCGTCCCCGGCCCGGGCGTTCGGGCGTGGCGCCGTCGTGGCGGTCGTGCTGGCGACGGCACTGCTCTCGGGGGCGGCGGACGCCGGCCCGCGGGCCTACCTCGGGATGGGGCCGCGCCCGGCGCTCGACGACCAGCCGGTCGCCCCCGCCGTCGTGGGGGCCCTGAAGCACTCCGCGCCGTCGGCCTCTCCGGCGCCGGTCCCCGCGCCGCCCCCGCCGGAGCCGACGGCCGCGGAGCCCGTCCCCACGCCGGACGCCGCGCCCACCGAGGAGCAGGAGACCCCGGCCGCCGAGCCGGGCGAAGACGGCGCCCGGCCGGGGCAGCGACCGCACTTCCCGGGCGCTCACCCCCGACCACGGCCCGCCCCCTCCACCGCCCGGCCGCCCGGCGGCCCGGCCGCCGACGCCAACACGGACCCCTGCGCCGCCGCCCGCGTCTACGGCGGCCAGTTCCTCGGTTCCCTCGTCGAGCTCTGCCAACGCGCCGCCGGAGCATCCGGCAGGCGGTCACCCGCTCCCTGACCCCGTCCTCCGGGGAGGGAGGTTCATCCGCTGCTCGGTGACGGCGGTGCCGTCGAGCCCGAGCAGCGGGGCGCCCCCAACGCCGGCCGGCCGACGGGCGGGTAGCCGGGCCGGCGGCGCTCACGGGCAGCGGAGCAGGGCAGGGCGGTCCCTGGTGCGGACGGCGGGGAGCCAGGCGGTGGTGGAGGAGCCCGGCAGGCGGATGCGGTACCAGAGCGTGGAGGTGAGGTCCTCCTCGTTGATGACGGGGAGGCCGGTGGGGAGTTGGCAGTCGGCGTCGAGGGTGTCGTCGTGCCAGACCCGCACGGGGACGACGTTGTCGGCGGTGTAGGGGCGCAGGGGGTCGACGGCGAGGCCGAGGCTGCACTGGGGGTCGCGGTCGGCGCGGTCCTGGCAGCCGCGTTCGGCGTTGAAGACCCGCACGTGGGCTGGTTGGCCGGACGGCCCCGGGTGCGGCCACAGGGCGGTGACGGTGGCGGCGACCGTGGCACAGGAGGCCAGGGCCAGCAGGGCGGTGCGCGGGCGAGGACGCGGGTACGGGCGGCGGCGGGGGCGGAGCGGGCGCCGGTCGGGGCGGTGGGCGCGGATGCGGCCGAGCAGGCTCTCCGCGGTGTGCGGGGCGCGGGCGGCGTGGGTGGGGGCGAGGCAGTCGGCGGCCAGGGCGCGCCAGAACGGGGGGACGGCGGCGGCCAGCCGCAGGGCGGCGCGGCCTTCCGCGTACTGCTGGGCGGCGGCGCAGCGGGCGGTCGGGGTGGTGCCGGGGAAGGGCCGGCTGCCGGCGGCGAAGACCTCGTGGATCACGATGCCGAGCGCCCAGATGTCGGCGGTGGTACGGACCTTGACGCCGTGTTCGCCGAGCGGCTCCCGCCAGCGCTCCGGTGGGAGGTAGTCGGGGGTGCCCATCGGGGCGCCGTGGCCGTGGGTGCCGGTGAGTTCGATGGCGAGGCCGAAGTCGGAGAGGCGGACCTCGCCGTCGGCGCCGATGAGGACGTTCTCCGGTTTGAGGTCGGCGTGGACCCAGCCGGAGCGGTGCAGGTGGGCCAGGCCCTCGCAGATGCCGGTGACGATCCGGGCGCCCTCGGCCTCGTCGACGCCGGTGGCGAGCAGGTCGCGCAGGGTGCACCGGGCGCGTTCCATGACCAGGACGATCGCGCCGTCGAGCGAGGGCTGGTCGGGGGCGGCCAGGACGAGGGTGTCGAGCAGCCGTACCAGCCGGGGGTGCGGGGCGGTGCGGGCCAACTCGGCTTCGCGCCGGGCGGCTTCGGCGACCTGGCGGGCCTGGCGGGGGGCGAGCCCGGCGGTCGGCAGCACCTTGAGGGCGACGGTGTCGTCCGGCTCGTCGTTCGCTTCGTCGTTCCTGCGGTCGTTCCGGTGGTCGGGCCGGTGGTCGGTCCGGGGGGCGGTCCCGCCCTCGGCCCGGTGGTCGGTCCGGTGGGCGGCGTACACCGTGGCCCAGGCGCCCTCGCCGATCGGCCCGGTGACGGTCCACTCGCCGACCCGGTGGCCGGCCGGCAGCAGTTCCTCGCTGTCCACGGGGAAGGCCGGGTCCTGCAGCATCGCCGCCCTCCCTACCGTCCGGACCGGCCGGGGCCGGGGCCGGGGCTCGGCAGGAGCACGAGGTGCTCCTCGCGGACGATGCCGAACTTCAGGGCGAGCCCCACGACGGCCTCGCGCTTGCCGCCGCGGCGGTCCGCGCGGTCGCCGTCGGGCAGGTCGATGCGGAGCTTCTCGTCGGCGAGGTAGTCGAGGTGCGAGCTGACCGCGCGGGCGGTGAGCCGGGCGCAGGCGGGGTGGCCGTGCAGCCGTGCGACCACCTGCGGGGTGGTGGGAACGGCGGCGGGGGAGTGGTCGCGCAGCCACGGCTCGCAGAGCGCGACCAGGACCAGGAAGTAGGTGGCGGTTTCGTCCAGCGAGTACGCCGTCATGGTGCGGCTCTCCCGGGAGCCGCCGCGGGTGTCCGGGTCCAGGTAGACGTGGTCAGGGGCGAACACCTGGAAGGACAGCGGGGTCTCCCGCCGAGAGGGCAGCACCACACGGGAGAACTCGAAGGGGATCGGCGCGCCGACCCGCCGTGGCGGCACCCGCAGGTACTCGCCGGCGCCCTCCGGGTTCTCCACCAGGTAGGCATGGGTGTTGCTGAGGTTGCTCAACTGCCAGTGGTCGTCGGTGGCGTGGATCTCGCCGGCCAGCCGGGAGACCGACTCGTCGCCGAGCCGCAGCTCCACCGGGGTGTGGGCGGAACCGCGGCCGAAGCGCGCCCGCTCTCCCGGGCCGAGCCGCAAGGTCACCGGGGCGTCGCCGTTCCCCGCCGGCAGGTGGACGACAATCCCGCTCACCGCTGCCCCGTCCCGCGCACCGCGCCTCCGTCCCCGCGCACCGCTTCCCGTGCCGCGCCGGCTCAGGCCGGACGGACGGACGGTACCTCTTCGCGTACGACAATAAACCGGAGCCGCACGCTACTTGACAAGGTGACAGTGGAATGTACGGGTGTTCGGTCAGGGCATCGGCACCCCCGCGGTCACAGCATCGGCGGCCCCGAATGCGGCGGTGCCGCCGGGAGGTCGCCGCCGACGGCCCACGGCCGCCGGCCGCCGCCGACCCACGGGTGGGGCCCGGCGGCGTCTTCGGACGCCACTGGCGCGGAACGGCCCGCGAGCGGGAGCACGAGTGCTCCCGCTCGGCCGCCCACCACAGCAGGCCGCGCCTGCTGATCGGGTGGATCGCTGTGTTCCAGGGCGTTGTCAGGGGACGGCGGGTCCGGGGGTGGTGTTCAGCCAGGTCCAGTCGGACCAGGTGGAGAACCCGGTCTGCCAGCGGTGGTGGACCCCGTCGGTGTTGGAGCCGAACACCTCGATCCGGCCGTCCGCGTTGCCCGCCGCGGCGATCTCGGTGCCGCCGGTGCCGAAGGTGTCCCACTGGCCGTACGGCGCGTTGACGCCGGTCTGCCAGATGTGCTGAGCCGTACTGCCGTTGATCGCGAAGACCTCCACCCGGCCGTCCGGCGAACGCTCACTGGTCAGCTGGGAGTCGGCGGGCCCGCCGGTGGGGTCCCAGCCGGACCAACTGGTGGGGCTGGTCTGGTACTTGTGGTAGACGCCGGCGGGTCCGGAGGCGAAGACTTCGAGGCGTCCGTCCTGGTTGTGGCTGACGGTGAGGTCGTGGCCTCCGGTGCCGAAGTCCTCCCAGGGGGACCAGGCGCCGTTGACGCTGGTCTGCCACTGGTGCTGGAAGGTGCTGCCGTTGAGGGCGAAGACTTCGAGGCGGCCGTCGGGGGCCTTGCCGAGTTCGATCTCGCTGTTGGCGGGGCCAGCGCCGGTGGGGCCAGCGCCGGTGGGGTCCCAGCCGGACCAGCCGCCGTTGGGTGCGGTCTGGTAGCGGTGGTAGACGCCGACCGGTCCGGAGGCGAAGACTTCGAGGCGTCCGTCCTGGTTGGAGCCGACGGCGATGTCGTGGCCTCCGGTGCCGAAGTCCTCCCAGCCCGACCAGGCGCCGGAGGGCTGGAGCTGGTAACGGTGCTGGAAAGTGCTGCCGTTGATGGCGAACACCTCCAACCGGCCGTCCGCGTTCGGACCGACCGCCAGCTCCGCGCCGCCCGGTCCACCGAGGTTCTCCCACTCCGACCAGGCGCCGTTGATGGCAGTCTGCCAGGCGTGGGAGACGCCGTTCGCCCCGGCCGCGAAGACCTCCAGGCGTCCGTCCGCCGACCGCGCCGACACCACCCGGCCGGACTCCGCCGGATACACCACCGGCGCCGGACCGGGTTCGTGGTGGCCGAGCCGGTCCACGGCGGCCCGCGCCGCGTCCATGTACCGCTGGTGCACGCCCGCGGCGTAGGTCGACCACTGGTGCCAGTCGATGCCCTGGTTGGAGATGCGGTAGGCCTCGTTGGCGTTGCACTGGGCGTCGTAGGCGCAGGCGTCCGTGACCTCGCTGTGCCAGTAGTCGTTGATCTCCCACAGGCCGCGGTCGGTGGACTGCGGGCTGTTGCCCTGGACGTTGGACGCCAGCGGGTTGCAGCTGGACTCGGCCATGCCGACGGCGATCGCGGTCACCAGGGCGTCGCCGCGGAAGCCCGCGGCGTAGCCGACCTCGGTGCACAGGTCGATGCCGGTGGCGGCGGGCGCGGGCGTGGCGCCGACCATCAGGCCCGCTGCCACGCCCAGCGAGGTGAGCGCGGACAGCAGGGGGAGGTGCGCTCTGGTCACCGGATGGCTCCTCGGCTGACGGCGGGTCCGGGGGTGGTGTTCAGCCAGGTCCAGTCGGACCAGGTGGAGAATCCGGTCTGCCACTTGTGGTGGACGCCGTCGGTGTTGGAGGCGAAGACCTCGATCCGGCCGTCGGCGTTGGTGGCGGCGGCGATCTCGGTGCCGCCGGTGCCGAAGGTGTCCCACTGGCCGTACGGCGCGTTGAGGCCGGTCTGCCAGATGTGCTGCGCGGTGCTGCCGTTGATGGCGAAGACCTCGACCCTGCCGTCCGCGGTCTGCCGGCTGGTGAGCCGGGAGTCGGCGGGGCCGCCGGTGGGGTCCCAGCCGGACCAACTGGTGGGGCTGGTCTGGTACTTGTGGTAGACGCCGGCGGGTCCGGAGGCGAGGACTTCGAGTCGGCCGTCCTGGTTGTGGCTGACGGTGAGGTCGTGGCCGCCGGTGCCGAAATCCTCCCAACCCGACCAGGCGCCGTTGACGGCGGTCTGCCACTGGTGCTGGAAGGTGCTGCCGTTGAGGGCGAAGACTTCGAGGCGTCCGTCGGGGGCCTTGCCGAGTTCGATCTCGCTGTTGGCGGGGCCAGCGCCGGTGGAGCCAGCGCTGGTAGAGCCTGCGCCGGTAGGGCCTGCGCCGGTGGGGTCCCAGCCGGACCAGCCGCCGTTGGGCGCGGTCTGGTAGCGGTGGTAGACGCCGACCGGTCCGGAGGCGAAGACTTCAAGGCGTCCGTCCTGGTTGGAGCCGACGGCGATGTCGTGGCCTCCGGAGCCGAAGTCCTCCCAGCCCGACCAGGCGCCGGAGGGCTGGAGCTGGTAACGGTGCTGGAAGGTGCTGCCGTTGATGGCGAACACCTCCAACCGGCCGTCCGCGTTCGGACCGATGGCGAGTTGGGCACCACCGGGGCCGCCGAGGTCCTCCCACTCCGACCAGGCGCCGTTGATCGCGGTCTGCCAGGCGTGGGAGACGCCGTTCGCCCCGGCGGCGAAGACCTCCAGGCGTCCGTCCGCCGACCGCGCCGAGACCACCCGGCCGGACTCCGCCGGATACACCAGCGGGGCGGGGCTCGGGCCGCTTCCGGGAACGCAGGGCACGGTGACACCGCGCTCCGTGAGGTACGGCTCCGGGTCGGTGCGCACGGACGCGTCCGGGTCGGCCCAGACCCGCAGGTGCAGGTGCGGGCCGGTGGCTTCGCCCTCGCTGCCCATCAGCGCGATCTGCTGGCCGGCCGTCACGTGGTCCCCGGCGGCCACGTCCCGTTCGTACATGTGCCCGTACTCGGTGATGGTTCCGTCCGGGTGCAGGATCCGGATCCACTGGCCGTAGCCCTGGGCCGTGCCGGAGATCAGCACCTGGCCGTCGCCGACCGCGTAGATCGGCGTGCCGTAGTCGTTGGCGATGTCGATGCCGTTGTGCTCCGCGGAGTAGTGCTGGGAGACCTGACCGCGGGCCGGGCAGGCCGCCGCGAACCCGGCGGCCGTGGCGGCCCGGGCGGTAGCGGCCAGCACGCCGACCGGCAGCAACAGGGCAGCGACCGCGGCCAGGGCCGGCCGCGAGAAGCGGGAGATCATCGGAGCGCCCCTCACGCCTTGCGGAGCCGGTCGATGATGCCGTCGATGTCGCGCCGGAACATGTAGTCGCGGATGAAGTGACCGCCCGGCTCCTCGTGGGCCTCGTACGGGATGCCCGCGCCGTCCAGCAGGGCGCGGAACTCCCGCTGACCGGCCAGCACCGCGGTCTCGTTGAAGGTGTCGAAGGGGTTGGTCGGGTCGGGGCTGGTCCCGGCGACCAGGAAGATCCGCTTGTTGCGGTAGCTCTCCAGGCGCTCGACCGGGTTGTCGGCGGTGACCCTCGCCTGGTCCCACAGCGGCGCGCCGTAGACGGTGCCGCCGGCCAGGTCCTTGACCGCGGCGGACACGTTGGCCCAGTGCACGACCGCGCCGTTGTCGCGGCGCAGGCTGGCCGGGCCGGAGTGGGCGCTGACGGAGGCGAAGTGGCCCCAGTACTTGGCGGCGTACTTCAGGGCGCCGAAGCCGCCCATGGAGAAGCCCGCCACGGCGCGGCCGTCGTACTCGGCGTAGGTACGGAAGTTGGCGTCGACCCAGGGAATCAGCTGGTTGATGTGGAAGGACTCCCAGTTGCGGGGGCCGACGCCGGTGCTGACCGGGTTGGAGTACCAGCCGGCCTGCCCGCCGTCGGGCATCACGACGATCAGCGGCTTGCCGACGGTCCAGTCGCGCACGCCCTGGTGGTCGAACTCGATGAAGTCCTGGAGGCCGCCGTGCAGCAGGTAGAGCACGGGGTAGGTGCGCCCGCTGGTGTGGTAGTCGTCGGGGAGCAGCACGTTGACGGCGGGCTGCCAGCCGATCTCGGCGGTCGCGAAGCGGTAGTACCACATCCGGGCGTCGCCCTCGTTGCGGTCGGTGATGTGCAGCCCGAAGCCGTCATCGGCCGCGCGGGCCGCCGAAGCCGTCGCGAGGACGCTCGCGCCGCCGAGCGCCAGCGCGGCGCCGAGCCCGCCGGCGGACTTGAGGATGCTCCTGCGGGTGGGGTGGTTCGCGGTCACCGTGACCTCCAGAAGGCGCGTGACGGCGGCCCGTCCGGACCGCCGGATATCCGACGGTTCGGACGGTAGCCACCCGCCGTGGAGCACGGAACCCGGAACCATACGGACTGACAACAGCGGCGCCGGACACGGAGACTGGTGCGTTTTCCTGTGGTGGACGGTGAGGTCTCTTCGGCGGCCGCGGACGACCCTTCCACGGACGCCCGCCGATCACTCGGAAGGCGATGTCGACGGGTGGGAAAGGAGCGGGGTCCGAGGGCAAGTCCTCGGACCCCGCTCCTCGTAGCAGGTGTGGATCAGCCGTTCAGGTGCGCACGCGCGAACCACTTCTGGTTGCTGTCGGCCGAACAGGTCCAAACGATCACGCGGGTGCCGTTGGTCGTGATGCCGTGGGGAATGTCGATGCAGAGGCCGGACTGGACGTTCCGGATGGTCCCGTCATAACTGCGGATCCACTGCTGACCTTCGCCGTCCTTGGGGGCACTGCCGCTCGTGGCGTCGCACGGGCGAAGGACGACAGGCGTGCCGCTCGTGCCTGCGTTGTCCTTGGTGCCGAGGCACTTGCCGGCGCTGGTGATCGTGCGGTCGTCGTTGAAGGTGAAGTGCTGGTTGGCATCGTTTCCGCAGTCCTGAACTGCGATCTCTCCGCCGCCTCCCCAGTTGTTCAGGCAGGTGGCCGTGCGCTGCAGGCTGTGGATCTGGACGCTGGAGTTGCTGGTGGCGAGGTTGTTGGCCTGTTGCTCGGTGAGCGGGTACGGGTACATCCGTACGTCGCTGACCGACCCGTCGAAGGCGGGACTCGCGGGGGAGGAATTGGTGATCTGGGCGCCGATGGAGAGGGGACCGGACGTGGTCCAGGTGCTGGGGTTGACGGCGCTGCCGACGGCCTGGCCGTTGACGTAGAGGGTCATGGTCTTGTCGCCGGAGCTGTAGACACCGATCAGGTGTGTCCAGACACCGACCTGTGGTGCGCCGCTCGAGTCCCAGGCGGCGTAGTAGGCGCTGGTGTTGGCGTTGTCCTCCCCGGGCGAGACGAAGGCCCAGCGGCCGTAGGCCTTCGAGTACTGGAGGTAGAAGGGACTGTGCTGGTTGCCCACGAGGGTCGCGACGGTCTGGTAGCCGTTCGTGCTGTTGATCTTGACCCAGGCGGCAATGCTGTAACTCTGCCGGGTGTCGATGTTCGGGCTCTGCGAGGTCCGGTAGTAGCCGCCGTTCAGGGCGATGGCGCCGTTCGGAACGCCGTTGTGGTCCGCGACCGCTGCCGGGTTCCCGGCCGTCACGAGGGGATTGGAAGCGGAGCTGTCGACAGTGACGTTGGCGGGCTTGTTGTCGAGGGCGTACCAGACCGGGCTGACCTTGGTGTCGGCAACGGTGACCGGGCCGGCCTCCCAATCGATTCCGGGCGCGGAGGGGGTGCCGGTGCGATGGCCCCACCAGATCTGGATCTGGCCGTTGGCACTGCGCCCCCACAGGGCGGGCGCACCGTTGCCGGTGAGGTCCCCGTCGGAGCCGAGGACGGGATAGTCGTTCGGTTGGACGAAGCCCAGGTAGGAGTTGGTGTCGATGCCGACGAGCGTGGGAGCGCTGACGGGCTGGCCGGTGACCGGGTCCAGAACGGGTTCGCCGTCGACGGTCGGTGCGTAGACACCTGTGGTGAACGTGTAGCCCCTGAGCTCGCCGGTGGTCATGTTGCGTGACCACAAGCCGGGGTGCCCCTGGTTGGCCCAGTCCCCGGGGCTGAGCAGTTCGATGTTCTTCCAACCGGTCGCACTGAGGCGCACTGGTGCCCCGAAGTGCGTACCGAGGGTCGGGTAGTACCAGAGTGCGGCGTCGGCACCGTTCGCGGTCGTCTCGGTGGTGAGCAGTCCCGCTCCGTT
The DNA here is from genome assembly GCF_043201735.1 of Kitasatospora sp. NPDC048286. Lineage (NCBI taxonomy): Bacteria > Bacillati > Actinomycetota > Actinomycetes > Kitasatosporales > Streptomycetaceae > Kitasatospora > Kitasatospora sp. NPDC048286. Next base: position 281,100 of record NZ_JBICZE010000007.1, on the reverse strand, counting down.
GCGGAACTGGAGCTTGTAGTCGAGGTCGGAATGGATCGGGTCGCCGACTGAGGCGAGGCGAACGACGGTCGACCAGTTGGTGCTGTAGCCGTCGCAGTAGTGGGAGTCGCTCGCGGGGGCTTCGCAGGCCGGTTTGTTGAGGAGCTGCTTGGTGTCGAACCGGCCGGTGTAGTGGGTGTTCCCCGGGTTGCCGTAGTACCAGAGCTGCGTGTCGCCCTTGGCGTGGACGATCAGGTCGTCGACGTTCTTGCCGCCGGTGAGCGCGCCGCGGTGGGTGAACTGGATGTCGGTCTTCCAGTCTCCGTCTTTCACAGGGGAGTAGGACTTCAACGCGGCGACCGAAACGGCTGGGCTCTTGGCCAGCGGGTTGCCGGGCACGCTGTAGGCCTGGAGGTTGCCGGCCTGGTCGGCTGCGAGGATGTCGGGGGCGCCGTCGCCGGTGATGTCGCCGAACACCGGGGGCGGGCCGGCCGGGTTCCACGGAACGTGGAAGGCGTAGGACTGGATCGGTGACTGGTTCCCGGCGTTGTCCATGACCTGCATGAAGAGGATGTTGGTGCCCCAGCTGCCAGGTCGTACGGAGACGCCGCCCTGCGGCAGGGACGCTCCGCACTGCCAGGTGCTGCCCGCCAGTTGAGGATCCCAGCCCCATCGTGCACAGACGACCCCCGACGGCGATCCACCGTTGGGAGCCGGGTCGACCGCGCTGAACGGGACGACGCCCGAGTCGCCGAGGCGCTTCTTGCTCGTCTGCCCGTTGCCGGCCGGCGGGAACTGGTCGGCGAGAGCGCTGTCGGGAAGCTGGTCGTTGAGTGTGGGGAGGCTCAGCCGCGGCGGAGTGGCGTCCACCGCGAACCGGCAGTCGGGCGTGGAAGCGGAGAGGCCTACGAGCATGTCGCCGGCCATGATGCTGTAGCCGTACGCGTGACCGTCCTGGATGACGTTGCTCGGTACGACGAACGCCGCATTGCTGCCGTTGGTGACGAGGTCGGAGAAGCCTTCCGCGACGTTGGGAGATCCAGGGAGGTTGTAGTCCCAGATGTGCGACCAGGAGTACAGCTGGCCCTGCACCGGGCTCGAGACGGTGGCGTTGAGGGTGACAGCCCCCTGCGCCAGGGCGCTTGAGTTCAGCCAGCCCCATGGGGCGCCTGCGCACCCCTGGGTGACCTGACTCGGGTCCATCGTCTTCGGATCCGGGTAGACGTACGGGTGGGTGGGGGTGTCGGGGGTGCGGTCGTAGGTGACGCTGAGGCTCGCGCCGTAGTCGAAGCGCTTGAACGCGTAGATGTTGTTCTCGTCCGAGGCCTGCAACCCGACGGTCAGGACGTTGTTGGCCGGGATGTACTGCTTGAGGCCGTCGAGGTTCCAGTAGGGGACATCGACGTTGTCATGGCAGGGGTTGCGCCCAGACCCTGCGACCTGGGTCGAGTCGAGTCGTCCGCCGACCGGCTCCGGCTTGTTGTTCCACACGGTGCCGGAGTTGATCTGGCGGTCGACGAGGTAGACGTCGACACCGTAGGTCTTGTTGCAGTCCCAGTCGGCGGAGGTGTACTCCCAGAAGTCCAGGCGGACGTTCTTGATGATGGCTCCGCGCAGGTCGCTGGTGTCGAACTGGAAGTAGGAGCGCATGAGGTCGGAGGGGTTGCAGCTGGGCGCGCTGGGATACACGCCGCACCTGCCGACGCCCAGGTGGTCGCTGTCGTTGGATCCGTTGACGTTGTAGTGGGGCGTGTTCGGGTACTTCGACTGGACGTAGGTCGAGCCGTTGCTTCCGCGCGACCACGGAATCCAGTCCGGGTCGATGAAGTACGGCGCCGTGCCGGTGGAGAGGACCTCTTGATCGGTCGCCAGATCGATGCCGGTGCTGGAGACGCTGACCGGCATGGTCGAGACCTTGGCTCCGGCGCCGGGGCCGTCGGGGCTGCTGGAGGCGGGAGCTGCGGGTTTGCCGGAGGCGCCGGCGGAGGCCGTCGGCGCGGGTGCGGGCGTAGCGGTGGTGGGCGTCGGCTGCGCCGCCTGTGCCATGGCCTTGGCGGCCGTCGTGGGTGCCGGAGTCGGTGCGGGCGGGGTGTTGACGGGTGCCGCGGGGGTGCTGTCCCACATGCGGGGCGCCGGGGCGCTCCAGCGCGGTACGCCGTCGGCACCGGTCGCGGTGACGTTGTGGTCGGCGTCCGACGTGAGGGAGACGCCGTCGGTGCTCGTGCCGAAGTGGAGGTTCTTCAGTGCCGGGTTTGCGGCCGCCTGGGCGGTCTTGACGACGACGACCGTGCGCACACTGCCGTTTTTGCCGACGCTGACCCTGAGATCCGTGTCGGGTCCGATCACGCCGGGGTAGAGCAGGGAGTTGCCCTCGACGCGGGGCGCGGGCAGGCCGAACGGCGCGCTCAGGGAGAGCTTCTTGCCATCCGAACTGGTCATGGTGGCGAGGGGCCCGTTCCCGCCGGCGGAGAGTGTGACACCCGACGGGACGGCCTTGGGAGAGTACGTCCCGTCCGCGTGCGCGGTCAGGGTGGCGTCCAGTGTCTGCCAGGCCCCGTTGCCCTTGAGCCGTTGCTGGTCGGGGTGTCGGACCTGCCGGAGGTGCCCGTCCGGAGTGGCGAGCGTTTCGGTGAACTCCGTCGTCAATCGTTCGATCGGGACGTCCTTGCCGGTGGCCTTGGCCTGGGCGAACGCGCTGTCGTCCGGAAGCTGGGGGAGGTCCTTTCGATGAGCGGCATCAGCCGCGTTCATGACGTCGGTGTTCGGTATGCCACCGGCGTTCTGGCCGGCAAAGGCCACGGGCGACGTGACACCGACGGCGAGCACCGTGGCGGCGAACGCTGACAGCAGGCGGAGCCGACTCTGCGGGTGGTGTTCGCGTCTGAGTGGTGGACCAGGCGGAGTTTTGGGCATACCGAAGCGCTCCCGGAAGTGACGAGGGTGCGGTCACCGCCGGGTATCGGGCGGATACACACAGGACACGCACAACCTGACTGATCATCAAGTGATCCGTCAACTGACAATCGACGCGAATGCCCGGTTTGCTGATGTCGGCGGCCTTTGCCAAGTGGGGTGATCTAGATCACCCCTTTCTCATCGAATCTTCATCTCGACTGACATGTCGACAAGTCCGTAGAGTCGCCGACGTTTTAATGGCCGTCCCTGTGTCTTCGAACTGACATTGGGACTCATCTGGGGGGTTCGGTGTTACTTCCTCGTGTCCGCTCTGTGCGTAGACACGCTGTTATCGCGACCGGCCGTTCACGGGTCGCACTGCTGAGTACCTTGGCAGTGGTCGCGGCGTTACTGACTCCGGTCGCCGGGCCCGCGTTCGGTGCCACGGTCGACAAGAACAAGGTCTGGTCCCCGCCGACCACGCCGTTGCCGAGAACTCCCTCGGTCTCCGGCAAGGATGCGGCTCCTCCGAACCCGGTGGCTCCGCCCACGGGCACTCCGGACTGGGTGCCGCCGAAGTCGCCGACCACTGCGCAGCGCGGCAGTGCCACTGTGGACCTGTCCGCACGTCAGGCCGCTGAGGCCCGGACGGCGTCCGGAGGCTCGAATGCGGTGGCGCCCGTTCAGGCGCCCGCAGGCGCGTCGCAGCGGGCCGGGACGTTGCCGGTCTGGCTCGCCCCGGTGGCGACGGCAGCGGGACAGAACCCTGCAACGACCGGTGCCGAGGTCGCCGCCAAGAGCGGTCCTGCCACTGCGGGCCCCGTTCTCCGAGTAGAGGTGACCGACGCGAAGGCAGCCGAGGCCGTGGGATCCCACGGCGGCCTCGTCACCCTCACGCCGACATCCGACATCGGCGGCAAGGTCCAGGTGGCCTTGGACCCCGACGTGATCAGCGGCGGCATCGGTGCCGGGTGGGCCCAACGGGCCGGCCTCTACGCCCTGCCGGCCTGCTCACTGACCACTCCCCAGACGGGAGGCTGCCGGGAGCGCACGCCCGTCGCGTCGCACTACGACGCCGCCACCAAGCGGCTGGTCGCAGAAGTGGACCTGCCGTCGACGGCGGCGGCACCGGCCCAAGGTGGTGTCTCCGCCAAGTCGGTCACGGCGCTCGCACCGATGGTCCTCACCCTGGACGCACCGACCGACGCCGGAGGCGGTGGAACCTTCGGCGCAACCAGCCTCGCCCCGAGCCAGGCCTGGACCGCCGGTGACGCGTCCGGTTCGTTCAACTACACCTATCCGATCCAGTCTCCGCCGACCCTCGGCGGCACCGCTCCCCAACTCGCCCTCGGGTACAGCTCGGCCTCGGTGGACGGCCGTACGTCGTCCACCAACTCGCAGGCCTCATGGCTCGGTGACGGCTGGGACCTCGGAACCGGGTTCGTCGAGCGGGTCTACAAGCCGTGCTCCAAGGCGGGCATCGCGGGATCCGGCGACCAGTGCTGGGGCGGGGCCAACCTGACGCTCTCGCTCGCAGGTCATTCCGGTGAACTGGTCCCGAAGGACGGCTCGTGTGCCACCGGAACCTCCACGGACGAGCAGTCCAAGTGCACCTGGCGCCTCAAGAGCGATGACGGCAGCCGCATCGAGTTCCTGACCGGCGCCGCCAACGGCACCTGGAGCGGCTCCTACATCAAGCTCACCGACGCGGCGGGCACCGCCTACTACTTCGGCCTCAACCACCTGCCGTCCGTCGGCGGTGGCGCAACGGCCACCGGGCCGGACTCCAACTCCGCCTGGACCGTCCCCGTCTACTCTCCCAACGCCGGCGATCCCTGCTACAACGCCGGCCAGGGGCAGGCATCGTGGTGTCAGATGGCCTGGCGCTGGAACCTCGACTACGTGGTCGATGTCCACGGCAACCTCACCACCTACACCTACGCCCCGGAAACCAACTACTACGCACGGGGTGCCGGCCAGAACCGCGGCAACGGCGTCAACAGCGCCTACACCCGCGGCGGTGTCGTCCGGACCATCGCCTACGGTCAGCTGCTCAGCGACCAGATCGCAGCGAACGGCAACTACCAGGGCGCGTCGAGGATCGTCCTCGACAGCGGCGAGCGCTGCCTCACCAGCCCCACCGCGTGCGACCCGGGACAGCGCACCGCCGCCAACGCGGTCAACTGGCCCGACGTACCGCTCGACAAGCAGTGCCAGCAGAACGACCCCTGCTCCAACAGCGGACCGAGCTACTGGACGACCAAGTGGCTCAACACCATCACCACCCAGATCCGCTCGGGCGGTGGCTACCGTGATGTCGACCACTACGAGCTGACCCACGTCTTCAAGCAGGTCGAGAACCCCACGGAGAACACCGCCGTCCCGTGGCTCGCGTCGATCCGGCGCACCGGCAAGGACACTGCCAACGGCCAGGCCGAGGTCAAGGTCCCGCTGGTCACATTCGCCAACATGCTGCTGCCCAACCGTGTCGACGGTGCGGGCCCCGCGCGTCCCGAGTACAACCGGCCGCGCATGGCCTTCGTCACCACCGAGACCGGTGGCACCATCGGCGTCGACTACTACTCCGCCTCCTGCTCCCGGATGGCGGGCGTCATGCCGACCTCCGCGGACAACAACAAGCTGGCCTGCTACAACGTCAAGTGGTACCAGACCAACTCCAAGCCCACCGACCCGCCGGTCGACGACTGGTTCCTGCGCTACCCGGTCAAGTCCGTCACGGTCGACCCGCGATCCGACCTCGTCAAGGGAGCCCTCCCGCAGACGACCACCTACACGTACGGCGACGCGGCCTGGCACCGGAACGACTCCCCGTTCATCGAGGACAAGGACCGCACCTGGGACGAGTTCAGAGGGTTCGCCTCCGTCACCGCCGTCACCGGCAACGGCAAGGACGGCATCAAGGGCAAGACCTCCCGGACCTACTACCAGGGCATGGACGGCGACATCACCACCACGGGCACCCGCTCGGTGAAGGTGAAGGGCCCGGTCAGCGCAGCGGTCCAGGACTCCGACTGGCTGTCGGGGGAAGTCCTCGAAAGCGACACCTACGCCGACGCCGACGCCACTGCGCCGGTCGCCTACAGCATCAACACCCGCGCCGGGGAGGTGGAGACCGCCAGGCACGCTCGCGGAACCCTGCCACCACTGATCGCCCGGTACTCGGCCACCACGTCCGTCACCACCGCGGGAGCCCTGAAGAGCGATGGCACCTGGCGCACCACGACGGATACCACCACCAACGACCCCGACCACTCCAACCGTCCCAAGACCGTCCTCAGCGCAGCCGACGGCACCCCGGATGTCTGCGCCCGCACCTCCTACGCCGCCAACAACGACCCGGTCATGTCCGGCATGGTGGCCGAGACGATCTCCGTCTCCGGGGTGAACGCCTGCACCGCCGCCGCCACTGCGGCCAACACCATCAGCGGCGCCCGCACGCTGTTCGACAGCCAGCCCTACGGCTCCGCCGGTTCCAAGGGCCTCGTCAGCGGCATCCAGGCCCTCGACGGCTACGACGCCAACGGCAACGCCCGCTGGATCACCACCGGGCTGACCACCTACGACGCCTACGGCCGTACGGTCACCGTCACCGATCCGACGGTCACCGACGCCAAGCACCCCTCCGGTGCGTCCACCACCACCACGCGCAGCTCCGCCAACCCCGGTGAACTGCCCAACCAGACGACGATCACCGCCCCGGCGCCCGCGGGCGCCCCCGACGCGGACACCGGCCGCGTCTCGACCGTCACCCTCGACCCAGCCCGCTCCCTGCCCTTGGTGAGCACGGACGCCAACGGCCGCTCCATCACCGAGGCTTACGACGGCCTCGGCCGGTTGACCTCCGCGTGGCAGGCCGGCCGCACCACCGCTGACCCCGCCAGCCAGATCTTCACCTACGACCTCAACGGCTCGGCGAAGCCCAGCACCATCACCAGCCGCACCCTGCGGGCCGGCGGCAGCAGCTACGCGACATCCATCCAGATCCTGGACGGGCTGGCCCGGGTCATCCAGACCCAGACCGACCCGGCGATCTCCGCGTACACCGGTCGGTTGATCACCGACACGTACTACGACTCCCAGGGCCGCACTCCGCGCGTCAACAACACCTACTACAAGGACCTCGTGGGTCCGAGCACCACCCGCTTCGAACCCGACGACGCGACCGTCCCCAACCAGACCTACACCGTCTTCGACGGCATGGGCCGGGCCGTCAGCACGCAGACCCGCGCCTTCGGAACCACCCAGTCCACCATCACGACCGCCTTCCCGGGCGTCGACCGTACCGACGTCACGCCTCCGGCAGGCGCGACCCCGGGCACCAAGGTCACCGACTCGCGCGGCCGCACGACCCAGCTCTGGCAGTACCGCACGCCCACCGCCACCGGCAACCCGGGCGACGCGGACGTCACGACGTACACCTACAGTCCGGCGGGGAAGGAGACGTCGCGTACGGACGCCGCCGGCAACAGCTGGAGTTACAGCTACGACCAGCGTGGCCGTCAGACCAGCGGCAGCGACCCCGACACGGGCAACAGCACCACCGTCTACGACAATGCCGGGCGGGTCACCTCCACGACCGATGGTCGCGGCAAGACCATCGCGACCACCTATGACCTCCTGGGCCGCAAGACCGGGACGTACGACGGCACCATCTCCCCGGCCAACCAGCTGACCGGCTTCGCCTACGACACCGTCGCCAAGGGACAGCTAGACAGCTCCACCCGCTACTCCAACGGCGCCTCCTACACGAAGGCCGTCCTCAGCGTCGACATCGCCTACCGTCCGACCAAGACCACGCTGACCATCCCCGGCAGCGAGATCGGCAAGACCGGCAACGTCACCTTCACCAGCAAGGCGAAGTACGACCCCATCACCGGCGCACTGAACGAAGAGACCCGACCCACCGTCGGCGACGTCTTCGCCGAGACCATCGAATACGGTTACGAGAAATACGGACCGCTTCTGAGGTTCGGCGCGGTCGCCGGCCAGACGTACGACCTCCAGTCGGACTACGACGCCTACGGCCGCAACATCCGCTCCACCATGAACCCCTGGGGCACCCAGGTCGTCACCACCGACACCTACGACGAGTCGACCGGACGTCTGCTCACCCAGTTCGTCGACACGCAGACCTCGACCACCGGCGTCGTCCAGAACACCACCTACGCCTACGACCCGTCCGGACGCATCACGGCGATCCGCTCCATCCCGAACAGCGACCCGAACGCCACGGACCTCCAGTGCTTCGGTTACGACTACCTCGGACGCCTGACCACCGCCTGGACGGACACGGGCCGGCTCAACCAGGTGCCCGGTCCCGCGGTCGGGGGACAGGGCGCCTGCGCCAACAACAGCCCCACGAGCGGAGCCCAGGCACCCGCTCGGACCACCGTCGGTGGGAGCGTCCCGTACTGGCACACCTACCAGTACGACCTGACGGGCAACCGCACGCAGTTCGTCGCCCACAACCCGGGCGGTGACACCACCAAGGACACGACGGTCACCCAGACCTTCCCGTCCAGCGGCACCCGCAACACCCCCACCAGCGCGCCCAACACCGGCGGCGGCACCGGAGGCCCGCACGCCCTGCTCACCTCCAGCAGCCGCACCGGCAACAACGCGCCGACCACCAGCACCACGCAGTACGACCAGGTCGGCAACACGACCGCCATCACCGACACCGCCGGCACGGCGACACTCACCTGGAACAGCGAGGGCAAGCTCGAATCGCTCGCCAAGACCAGCGCGGGCACCACGACGTACCTGTACGACCCCGAAGGCAACCAGCTGATCCGCCGGAACCCCGGCAGGACCACCATCACCATCGGCGACGACGAACTCGTCTACGACACCAACACCAAGGCCACCGTCGGCACCCGCTACTACAGCATTCCCGGCGGCACCACCCTCGTCCGCCAGGGCGGAGGCCGGCTCACCTACCAGATCGCCGACCACCACGGCACCGGCGGCCTGGCGCTCGACTCCGCCACCCTCACCGAATCCCGCAGGCCGACCGACCCGTTCGGCAACCCCCGAGGCACCCAGCCCTCGGCCTGGGCCGGCGACCGCGGCTTCGTCGGCGGCACCAAGGACGACGTCACCGGCCTCACCAACCTCGGCGCCCGCCAGTACCAACCAACCACGGGGCGCTTCCTCAACCCGGACCCGATCCTCAGCAGCGCCGACCCGCAGCAGTGGAACGCCTACGCCTACAGCAACAACGATCCGGTCAACAGGTCCGACCCGAGCGGGCTGTTCTCGTTCGCCAGCATCATCCGCAACGCCCTGAATGCGATTGCGGCTGCCACGCAGACAGTTGTGACCGCAGCGACCGAGCAGCCCGAGTTCGTGCAGCAGGTCGTCGCCGTCCAGAAGGCGGAGGAGTCGAAGAAGAGGGCCGACGAAACGAAGCAGAAGGTGATGAACGCCGGCAAGCAGCTGGCGAAGATCGCCGCTGACGAGCTCGGCATCACCGACGCCTTCGACTGCGTCACCAAGGGCGACCTCGGAGCCTGCGGCGAGACCGCCCTCAACGTCGTCAGCAGCCTCATCGGTGGCGGCCCGCTTGCCAAGCTCGCCAAGAAGTACATGTTCCACTGGGACAAGGCCTGGGAACTGGGCAAGACCGTCAAGCGGCTCGCCAGTGAACTCTGGGACGGCTTCCAGGCCTGGCGCAAGGAATCCAAGCTCGCCCGCGAGGCCGAACAGGTCGTGGGCAGTTGTCCGATCAGAGGTGTGAAACACAGTTTCACACCAGGAACACTGGTCCTACTAGCCGACGGCAGCAGTAAACCCATCGGGGACGTTCAGACAGGCGACTCGGTCCTCGCCACCGATCCCCAGACCGGCGAAACCGCGGCCGAACCCGTCACCGACGTCATCATCACCCCCGACGACCACGAGTTCACCGACCTCACCCTCACCTCCGACGCCGACCCCCGGGCCCCGCCCGTCACCAGCACCTCCACCCAGCGCCACCCCTACTGGAACGAAACCACCCAGCGCTGGACCGAAGCCGCTGACCTCCACTCAGGCGACCAGCTCCGCGCAGCCAACGGCACCCTCCTTACCGTCCAGACCGTCCACAACTACGAGACCGCCCCTCAGGAAGCCCGCAACCTCACCGTCGCTCAGCTCCACACGTACTATGTGCTGGCAGGTGAATCCCCAGTCCTCGTTCATAATTCTCGCGCGGGAAATCTTTGTCCGCACCCAGACGCAGAAGGGCCCCACACGACATTCCGTCGAGATGGAGCGACTGGCGAGATCGACCACTATGAATCCTATGATCGACCGTCAGATCCTCGGGATCCTAGGCCTTGGGTTCCAACGAAACGAGTTGACGTGAAGGGTAAACCTCACTTCGACAAGAAGACCAGGACCGAAGTCCCGACGCCGCACGTAAACCTTCCGGACGGATCGGCAGTTCCGGCGGAGCCTTGGGAAATCCCCAGAAGGAACCCATGAATTCATCTTTGAAGACTCTCCAAAAGTGGTACGAATCCTCCTGCAATGGAGACTGGGAGCATTCATACGGCATTCGAATTGAAACTACCGACAATCCCGGCTGGATCCTGATTGTCGACCTGGCCCAAACGCCGCTATCCGGCCACAGCTGCGACAGGGTAGATCAATCAGTTGATGGATCATGGATGTCGGCAAAGAGTGACGGAATCAAGTTCGTGGCGGCCTGCGACCCGGGCTCATTGGAGAGAGTGATCGATTATTTCATCGAATTTTCTACCTTTGAGTCCAAATGGCAGCCACCCATTTGATCAAACTTCGACTTTCGAGGAAATGCATGGGCTGCTCAGCGGGTTTCTTGTGGAAACATGGCAGGTCCGACTCATGGCGAGCCATCCCGAGCGCCGCCTTGTGGTTCGGATAGTCGAGTCTGGCGCCTCGGCGGATTTGCGAATCGAGGTATCTCAAGATTCACCGCCACTGGGGCATCAAAGAGGCAGAATGAGCAGCATCGCAAAATGCTCTCACCCTCCCGATCGTTTGATATGAGATTTCAGTTTCGGAAGTGAGGTGAATCTTGAGATTAACGGCAGCTTCCCTGGATTCTGCATAGCGGATCCACTGTAATCGTTTGACGCCAACTCGATGATGTTAATTCATCAACGAACATCTCCTTCCCGCGAGATTGGCAGCATATTCAAGTGGCCCCGCCGGATCGTTCCCGACGGGGCCACTTGATCGTTTGACGTCACCAGCTGACGTGTAATGGGGACGTCGGGTATTGGAGCTGTCTGAATGCCTGCCTTGTAGAGATGCTCGGGGCGGACTCATAGGTAGTCGAAGAAGCGGTTCCACCAGGTCTGTGGCTCGAAGTAGGAACCGAAGTTGCTGACACCGTCGTATCGGGTCCAGAGCAGGTGCTCGGAGACGGCGATGTAGCCGAGTGCTTCGAGTTCGTCCTTGATGCGGTGCCGGTCGGCAGTCTCGAAGAGGAGGCTTTCCTCTTCCTCGTCGTAGCTGCCGGGGTTCCCCAGCGTCACGGCGACGAGGTTGCCGAAGTTGCTGACGCGGATGGCGATGTGGTCGCCGCTGGCAGTCGCCGTGGTGGGGATGACGATTGTCCCGTGGTGGCTGCCGTCCTGGACGCCGAGATCGACGGAGCAGGTGCAGCGGAACCGCTGATCCAGCCTGGCGGCCAGCTGGTCGAATCGGGCTCGGGTCGCGTTGTGGTCGTAGTACTGGGGGAACTCCATGTGGTCGGGATCGTCGAGGTCTCTCAGCAGAGCCCAGATGTGCTGGTCATCGAGGGGCATGGTGATCGTCTCCGTGTTGCTGGGGCTGGTTGAGTGAAGTGCATGGTCGTGCCTTTCGGGAGTGCTCAGAGACGGCGCTCCCGGACGACGACCTACCGCCCGACCGTGACCCCGGAGGGGAGCACCCATGTCGTTACTGCGTTCACGGGTACCACCTCCTCGTACTCTCGCACGGCCTCCGGCAAAGTAAGCAGTCGTCACCGCGATCCGCCGACGGTTCCCGCGCGGGCGCCGTGGCCGGATGTCACGAAGCCCGCGCGCCCGGAGCCGAAAAGCCCGTACCGTTCGCCCCTTGGATGGAGCAGCATGGCCCCTGTGTCCGATACCTCAGTACTCACTCGCGCCGAGGCCGTCGAGCGCCACCGGCTGCTCGACGTCCACACCGTCCACGTCGACCTCGACCTGACCCGCGGGCAGGAGCTGTTCGGCTCCACCACGGTGATCCGCTTCGGCTGCGCCGCCCCGGGCGCCGGGACGTTCCTGGACGTCAAGCCGGCCGCCCTGCACCGGGTGGTGCTGAATGGCCGCGAACTGGACGTCGCCGCCCTGCGGGCCGGGCGCTTCCCGCTGACCGACCTGGCGGCCGACAACGAGCTCACGGTCGAGGCCGACATGGCCTACTCGCACACCGGCGAGGGCATGCACTGCTTCACCGACCCCGCCGACGGCGAGGACTACGTCTACACCCAGTCCTTCCTCGACGACGGCCCGCGGGTGTTCGCGTCCTTCGACCAGCCCGACCTCAAGGCGCGGTACACGGTGTCCGTCACCGCGCCGCAGCAGTGGACCGTGGTCGGCAACAGCCTGGGCCGCCAGGTCTCGCCCGGCCGCTGGGAGTTCGCGCCCACCCCGGCGATCAGCAGCTACCTGGTCTCCGTGGTGGCCGGCCCGCTGCACTCGGTGCGCGCCGAGCACGACGGCATCCCGCTCGGCCTGCACTGCCGCCGCTCGCTCGCCGCCCACCTGGACGCCGACGTCGACGAGCTGCTGGAGATCACCCGGCAGGGCTTCGACCACTACCACCGGGTCTTCCGGCACCGGTACCCCTTCGACAGCTACGACCAGTGCTTCGTACCGGAGTTCAACGCCGGCGCGATGGAGAACCCGGGCTGCGTCACCCTGCGCGACGAGTTCGTCTTCCGGTCCGCCGTGCCCGACACCAAGCGCGAGGAGCGCGCCATGGTGGTCATCCACGAGATGGCGCACATGTGGTTCGGCGACCTGGTCACCATGAAGTGGTGGGACGACCTGTGGCTCAACGAGTCCTTCGCCGAGTACATGGCCTACAGCGTCACCGCCTCCTCCACCCGCTTCACCAGCGCCTGGACCGGCTTCGCCGCCAACCGCAAGACCTGGGGCTACGACGCCGACCAACGCCCCTCCACCCACCCGGTGGCACCCGGCACGGTGGACGACACCGCCCAGGCGCTGCAGAACTTCGACGGCATCTCCTACGCCAAGGGTGCCGCCGCACTGCGCCAACTGGTCGCCTGGCTCGGCGAGGAGGCCTTCCTGGCCGGAGTCAACGACTACTTCGACGAGCACGCCTTCGGCAACGCCACCCTCGACGACCTGCTCCGGGCCCTGGCGGCGACGAGCGGCCGCGACGTCCACGGCTGGGCCGACCGCTGGCTCCGCACCATTGGCGTGGACACCCTGCGGCTGACCGACGGCCGGATCGAGCAGACCTCGGCCGACGGCACGCTGCGCCCGCACCAGCTGACCGTGGCCCACTACCGGCGCACTGCCCAGGGCACCCTGGAGCAGGCCGACCGCGTGTCGGTCGACCTGGCGGCCGACGCCACGGTCACGCGGCCGGCCGAGGCCGAGCTGACCCTGCTCAACGACACCGACCTCACCTTCGCCAAGATCCGCCTCGACCCCGGCTCCTGGCAGGCCGTGCGCTCCTCGCTCGGCGCCGTGCCCGAGGAACTGGCCCGCGCGGTGCTCTGGAGCGCCGCCCGGGACCAGGTGCGCGACGGGGAGCTGGCGCCCGGCGAGTACCTGCGGCTGGTCGCCGACCACCTGCCCGGCGAGACCTCGGTGCACCTGGTGGACGCGGTGCTCTCCTTCGCCCGCGAGTTCGTGGTGGACTGCGCGCTGCCGCCGTCCCGGCGCCCGGAGGCACTGGCCGGACTGGCCCAGGTCTGCCGCACCCTGCTGCGACGCACCGAGGGCGAGCCGGGTCGCACCGATCTGCGCCTGGTGACCGTGCGCGGCGTGATCGCCACCGCCGACGGCGAGGAGCAGGCCGCCGAACTGCGCGACTGGCTGGCGGCCGGCACGGTACCCGGCGGGCCGGTGCTCGACCCGGACCTGCGCTGGCAGCTGCTGCTGCGGCTGTGCGTGCTCGGCGCCGCGGGCGAGCCGGAGATCGCCGCCGAACTCGCCGCCGACCCCAGCAGCACCAGCCAGGAGGGCGCCGCCCGCTGCCGCGCCGCGCTGCCCGACCCCGCGGCCAAGGAGGCCGCCTGGCAGGCGCTGTTCCACGGCGAGCTCTCCAACTACCTGGCCATCGCCACCGCCCGGGGCCTGTGGCAGCCCGAGCAGGCCGAGCTGCTGGAGGAGCTGACCGCGCGCTACTTCAAGGAGCTGGGGCCGGCCACCGGCCGCCGCGGCCCCGCGCTGGCCCGGGTGCTCGCCACGGTGGGCTTCCCGGCCTTCGCCGCCACCGAGCAGACGGTACGGGCGGCCGAGGCCTGCCTGGCCGACCCGGAGCTCACCGCGGCGACCCGGCGCGGACTGGTGGACCAGCTGGACACGCTGCGCCGCGCCGTCCGGGCGCGGGCGCTGACCGAGCGGTAGCACCGGCGCGACGGTCGGAGCTGGAGCTGGAGCTGGAGCCGGCCCCGGCGCCGGGTCGGGAACCGAACCCGACCCGGCGCCGGCTCCGGCTCCAACCCCTCCCGCCCACCGGAGGCCTCAGCAGCTCTCCTCGATGTAGAGGAGGGTCAGGAGGCCGTCCATGGAGGCGAACTCGTAGGGGTGGTAGCTCGGTGCCTCGTCCGCGTGCAGCCGGTCCTTGATCTCGTGCCAGGCCGTGAGCCGGTCGGCCGGTGGAACGTGGCGGAAGTGCCCGCCGGCGCCCTCTCCCACGATCAGCTCGTCCGCCTGGGTCACCAGACGCCTGGCGAGGTTGCGGTGGAGCGGACCGCGGACCTTCCGCCACAGCCGACCGTCGTCGTCGGTGAACTCCGTACGGCCGGCCGGGGACGGGATGCCCTCGCCGTACCAGTACTCGACCGGCGGCAGCGCGGCCGTGATCTCGGCCAGGGTCGCGGGACGTTGACGCTTCTTGGGCATGGCCCAACTCTCCCAAGTCTTCGGGATCGGGACAACGCGCTGGTGTGAGGCCCGGGACAGGCCGGCGGGCCCCGGTTCAGACGTCGGCCCCGTGACCGGCCCCGAGGCGCGCCAGGAGGTCGAACTCCACGCGGACGCGCTCGATGTCGGCCTGGAGGAACGCGGCCGCCTTGCGGGCCCGGCCGTCGGCGTCGGCGCCGGCTCGGCGGCCCACTCCAGGACGCGGGCGGCGGCGAAGGTGTAGGCGATCACCCGGCCGGCCAGGACCAGGTGCTCCTGGCCGAGTTCGCCGTCGAGGAAGCGCAGGTCGAGGCCGTGCGCCGAGACGGCGGGCGCGGTCGGCGCCCAGTCGGCGAGGAAGGCGCTGAGGCCGCGCCCGTCCGAGCCGTCCCAGCCGTCCGGGCTGCCCGAGCTGTCCAAGCTGCCCGAGCCGTCCGCCCTGCCCGCCCTGTCCAGGCAGTGCTGGGCGAGCTGCTGGCTGAGCAGGTCGTTGGTGCCGTCGAAGATGGTGAAGACCCGGGAGTCCAGGAACGCCTGGGCGGCGATGTTGGTCGGCGAGCCGCTGCGGTAGCCCTCACCGCCGGTGAGCTGCTGGTAGTGGTTGGCGGAGCTGACCATCAGCTCGGTGGCCACGATCTTGACGGCCTGTATGGAGGCGAACGCGGGGGCGAGGTCGGACGTGAGGTCCAGCCGGGTCCGGACGTGGTGGTTGAGCGCCGCGCAGACCGTGTGCGCGCTGTCGACGGCTTCGAGCCGGTAGCGGACGAACCCGATCGCCGACAGCGGCGAGCGCCCGATGCGACGCGCGTCGGCGTAGGCGCGTGCCTCGCGGGCGACGCGGCGCAGGAACCCGCAGGCCAGCGCGCCGATCAGTGCCCGTCCCGACAGGTAGATGTCCACCATCGAGCTCAGGTTCCCGGCCCCGACCTCGATGCGCCGGTGGGCGGGGACGAACGCGTCGATGTCGTTGACCCCGTAGTCGATCACCTTCAGGCCCAGCGCCTCGTACCGGTGCGAGGTGTGGAAGCCGTCGCCGCGCTCGACGACGAACCACCCGTACTCGCGGCCGTCGTCGCCGTCCCGTCTGGCGACGACCAACCACCAGGACGCGGTGGCGCTCAGCGCCTGCCAGTGCTTGCGGCCGCGGATGCGGTAGCCGCCCTCGACCTCCTCGAAGGTGGTGGTCAGGCCCGACATGGCCGAGCCGCAGCCGGGCTCGGTGGAGGCGAAGCCCGCCGTCGGCGCCAGCGGGCCGGCGAACAGCGGCAGCACCTCGCGCCTGGCCTCCTCACCGGCCCACAGCACGACGGGCCGCAGCGCCAGCCCGGTGACGACCGCCGTGTAGACGGCGAGGGCCAGGTTCCGCTCGGCCAGGACCTCGACGACCCGGCACATCTCGACGTGGCTGTCCCGGCCCCCGTACTCGGCCGGCAGCACCGGCAGCAGCACGCCCGCCTCCGTCAGGACGGCCCAGTCCTCGGCGGGCAACTCCCGCTGCGGGTAGGTCGCCGCGTCGAACCGCGCGGCGGCCGCCTCGATGCCCGCGATGAACTCCTCCGTCGACAGGGGCGCGAGGGGCGCGAGGGCCGCGAGAGGCGCGACGGACGCGACGGCGTCCGCGGATCCGGTCATGTCTTCACCCGTTCCAGGAAGTCCGACTCGCTTGCCCGGCAAGGGTCCTGACGGCTCGCGGCAGCGAGCGCCGCCGAGTGGGCGGCACGGAGATCGGTCCGACGATCTTACTGGCGGTGGCGACTCGGCGGCGACCTCCACCGACCGAGGGCGGAGTGTCAACGGTCATGGAGACGGCCGGGTCGGCGGTCGCGGACGGTGCCGACCCGGCCGGGGTTCGGCCGGTCGGCCGTCACGGGTTGTTGAACACCCGATAGGCGTCCTCCGCGCTCACCTTGCCCTTCCCGACCAGCAACGCGGCCAGCCTGACGGCGAGTTGCTCCACCGCGTAAGGGCTCTGCTCCAGGAGCTGCCAGTCTCCCGTCACCACGTAGCCGTCGTGCGCCTCGTCCCAGCCCAGGTCCAGAATGACGTCCCCGACGTTCCCGGACCCCGGGACCCGGTCGATGAAGGCACCGTCGCACACCGCCATCATGCGGTAGCCGTCCCCGGGGTAGGCGCAGGCGACGTCGGCCTTCCGGGCCGCGCTGATCAGGGACTCCACCTGCTGGTCGCCCACCGCCGCCCGCGCCAGACGCACGGCGAGGTCGAACAGCGAGGCGGAGGCCGGCGCCGAGCCGATGATCGCCCACCCTGAGGTCTGCGGCTCGTCCGTGTGGTAGGCCGCGATGAGCCGCTCGGCCGAGATCTGCTCGTGTACGGCCGCGAAGGGCACGGTCGCGCCGTCGAGTGTGCAGCTTCCGCCGGGCGGAGCGCCCAGGCACGCGGCGGTGTACGGCCCGGAGCCGGCGGGGTCGGAGGTGGTCGCGTTCTGGCCGATGCCGCCGAAGACGGCCTGGAAGTCGTCCGCCAGGGCCGGATCCTGTACCCAGAGGTGGTACGCGAGCAGTGTGAACAGCGACAACGGCCTGGCCAGGTCCGGCGGAACGACGCCGACCGTCACGGTGTCGGACCACGCGCCGACGTGCGGCGTCCGGACCCGGACCCTGACCTGGTAGGGATCGTCGTGGGTCGGGGCGAAGAAGTCCTTCGACGGGTACTGGTCGCTGTCGTCGCTCAGCTCGACGTCCCCGTTCCTGAGCAGTTGGACCTCGTACGTCCGGGCGTCCTCCACACGGTCCCAGGAGAGGCGGACCACGCCGGGAATGACGGTGGACTTCACGGTGGGCGGCGGTACGGGCTGGGGCGGCACCGGCACGGCCGCCGAGGGCTCGGCCGCGATGCCGTCGACCAGGACGGCCACGGTCACCGTCCACGGGGTGTGCGGGACGAGCCCGTCCGTGCCGGCCACCGTGCTGGTAGCCGGGCCCTGGGTGTCGGTGACGGCCCGGTGGCCCGCCTGGTCGGTGACGGTGACGCGGTAGCCGGAGGCGCCGGCGGCCTGCCAGGCGACCTCCAGCTGGCCGTCCGCGTTCCAGGTCGGTGTCACGCCGGTGGGCGGCTCGGCGGCGGCGATGCGCAGCGGCGGGCTGGACGGCCCCGAGGACAGGTCGATCACCACAGTGACCTCGAACCGCAGCACGACGCCGGCGGTCGGCGGCCGCACGGCGAAACTCGTCGTGGTGGCCGCCGGGTGCTGTCCCTGGGGGTGGAGCGTGTCGCTGGTGGTGTTCCCGCTGGGCTCCTCCGTCATGTCGACCTGGTACCCGGCGTCCGCCAGGGGAGAGGCGGCCCAGGTGACGGTGGCCCGCCCGTCGGCGTACCGGGCCTCCGTGAGTGTCACGGCTCCGGGGTACCTGGTGGTGGCCTCCACCCACGCGCTGGTGTCGCCGTCCTGCTTGCACCGGACGCGCAGCGTGCACTCCTGGCCGTCGGGGAGCGGCTGGGGGAGTGTGAAGGCGTACGCCTGGTCGTCGACGGTGAGCGGTCCGGCCAGGTGGCCGTCACCGGCGCTGAGGGTCAGCTCGTAGGAGCTCTTGCCGCCCTGGGGGTCTTCGGCGCCTTGCCAGGAGGCGTCGAGCCGCGTCCCGGAGAATTCCAGCTTCGGGGAGCCGGGGGCCGGGAGGGCCCGGAAGGTCCGGGTGACGGGCTGGCACCACGGCCCGGTGTCGCGGCCCACCCGGGCGCGCACCCGGACGCCGTACTCGGTGCCGTCGACCAGGTGGCCGCCGCCGGACGGGACGAGCGTGACGGGCGGCGCCGCGACGGCGTCGGCGGTGGCGACCGGCTGGTCCGGGGTGGCCGTAGCGAAGAGGCGGATGTCATAGCTGACGGCACCCGCGGACGCGTCGGCGGCGAGCGGCTTCCAGCCGACGACGATCCGACCGGCGTCGACGGTCCAGGGCGGCACGGTAGGCGGCTGGATCGTCGGCACGGTGAAGTCCTGCCCGGCCCAGGCGCTGTCGCCGCCCTCCGTGTGGACGCGGACCTGGACCCGGTACCGCGTGCCGGGCGTGAAGGTCCCGCTCCGGGGGCCGAGAGCCGCCTGCCGGACCGATCCCTCGGTGTCGCAGGAGGCGACGACGGTGGAGTCCTTGAGCACCTGGGCCTGGTAGTGGGTGGCGCCCTCGCCGCCGTTCCACCGCACGTGGACGCGGTCGTCCTCGTACCAGACCTCCTGGATGACGGGTGTCGGCTTGTCGATGATGTCGCGGGTGCCCGGTTTGCCCGGGTCCGCGGGGATCGTTCCGGCCCGCTCGACCCGGACGGTGGCGGCGTACTGGCCCGTGACGGGGGCGGTCACCGGCTGGACCGCGGTGTACGGCGCCGCCGTGACGGTCTGCTCCCGGCCGAGCTGTTTGCCGGCGGGGTCGGTGAAGCGCACGTGGTAGCTGTCCGCTGCCGCGCCGGTCCACTGCGCCCGGAGCTGCGCCTTGGTGTCCTCCCACGTCAGGTCCGGTGCGGGGGAGACCGGTTTGTCGATGGTCAGCTGCGCCCACTCGCTGGTCTTGCCGCCGCGCCGGGAGCGGACCCGGTAGGTGTACGTGCCGGGGGCGAGCGTGGCGGCATCGACGGCCACGCTCCTGGTGATGACGTTGTCGACCGTGTTTGAGGCGAGCGTCTGGCCCGAGGGGCGGACGACCTCGACCTCGTAGCCGGTCGCATAGGGGGCGGTGTCCCAGCAGGCGGTGAGCTGTCCCTTGTCGTAGGTGAGCGAGGTCATCGTGGGCCGTCCGGGAGTGGGGTCGGAACCGCCGTGGCTGCCGTCGTTGTTGCCCTGTTTCTTCTTGTGGTCGCTCGAGTTCAGGATCGATTTGGCGATCGCCGCTGCGGCCGCCGCCGCGGCGCCGGCACCGCCGATGCCGCCGTCCGCGCCGGACGCCGCGTCGGCCCCGGCGTTGCCCGCGGCGGGTGCGTCGCTGTTCGCCAGGCCCCGGCAGACCAGGCCCGCCAGGTAGGCGGCGGCCTTCTTCCCGAAGACGAAGGCCGCGATCAGGGCGATCTTGCCGGTGTCCTGGAGCAGTTTCTTCACGTAGTCCCGGGCGCCGTCCGCCAGGCCCTTGCCCAGCACGGCGGGCAGGTCCGACCAGGTGGTGTCGGCCGGCACGTCGACGGTCAGTGAGGGCAGGTCCTGCGAGAAGAAGGGCTTCTCGGCGTCCTTGAGGCTCAGGGAGAAGGTGGGCGACATCGCGAAGCGCAGCTTCCCGGCGTCGGACAGCGACACCTTGGGCCGGAGCGCGAGGTTCTCGGTGTACGCGTTCTGGACGGCGATGTCGGCGAGCTTGCCGCAGCCCGAGCCGCCGCCGGACGAGTCCGCGATCTGTTGGATCTTCTTGAGCAGGTCGATGACCTTCCCCGACCAGTCGAACTCCGGCCAGTCGATGGCGAGTTCGGCCTTCCGGGGGGAGGGGTGGGTGGTGTAGGTGAAGCCGCAGCCCAGGGTGCCGAAGGGGGGCAGTTCCTTGCGGGCCGTCAGGGTGCCGGTGAAGCGCCGCCCGCCGTCCGGTTGCGGGGCGGCCGAGACCTCGACGGTGGTGAAGGCGGCCTGGAGGAAGTTGACGCCGGTGCTGAGGACGAACTTCTTCGCCCCGCCGTCCTTCGCTCCGCCGTCCTTCGCCCCGCCGTCCTTCGCTCCGCCGTCCTTCGCTCCGCCGTCCTTCGCTCCGCCGTCCCTGGTGAGGCTCAGCTCCGGGCCGCCGGTGTAGCGGCCGTTCTCCACGGTGGTGCCGGCGAGTTCCACGACGGCGAGGTCGACGGGCTTCTCCAGCGCGAGGGTGCCCGTGATCCCGGTGGTCCGGCCGTTCTCGCGGCGGAAGGAGAGCAGCCCGCGGACGTCGACCTGGACGTCGAGGGTGAGCCGGATCCGGGCGTCGAGGTGGAACTGGTCGAGGTACGGGGTGGTGGCGCCGCCGAACTTCTCCAGGGTCTTGCCCGGGTCCTTCTTCGCGTCGTAGTAGTAGACCGTCGAGCCCTTGCGGACCGTCAGCTCGACGAAGTCCGAGGGCCAGGTGCTCGCGTCGCCGGTGAGGCACTGCGCGAGGAAGGACCCGATGGACACGTCGGCGTCCAGCGTCGCGAGCAGCAGCGCCGGGTGCCCGTCGGCCAGGGCCAGCGCGGCGGTGGCCGCCAGCCGCTGGTCCGGTTTCCCGCTCCCCGGCGCCGGTCCGATCCTCGCCGAGCCCTGCACCGTGAACTGCGAGTGTCTCGGCTGCGCCGGCTGCCCGTCCTTGGCCGGGACGGCCCAGGTGCAGTCCACCGACAGCGCCAGCCCGGACACGACGAGGCCGGGCAGGCCGAACGGCTGGTCCAGCTCCTGGGTGGACGGTGTCGCCTTCGAGGTGAGTTTCTGCGTGTCGGCGTACAGCGTCAGGTCGAAGGCGTACTCGGTGTCGAAGAGCTTCAGCCGGGCCGGGCCGACCAGGGTGAAGGCGCGGTGCTGGTTGGGCTGGAAGGTCAGCCGGACACCGGAGGTGCCCGTGGCCTGGCCGAGGGTCAGGGTGTCCAGGACGGTGATGCACGGCAGGTCCGCGGTGAACGTCGTCCGCGTCGGCGCCTTCCGGTCGACCACGGCGGTGACGGTGACGGCGGGCGCCTTTCCGTCACTGGTGAGGTCCACCAGGTGGGTGAGGACGGGGGAGGAGCCGAGGGCGGTCCGGGCGGCCAGGTACACGCCCTTGGTGAGTGGCAGGGCGGTGTCGGGGAGGTCCTTCAGCGGGGGAGCGGCCTTCGAATCGAGCTTCTGCAGCAGGGTGTCGGTGGTGTCGGCGAGGCCCTTCAGGTCCCCGCTTCCCAGGTCGCAGACCACCAGCCGGACGTCGTCGCACCGGAGCACGTCGTCGAGCCCGGACAGGGCCGGGCTCAGCGCGCTGAGGCGGAAGTCCTGACCGAGGCGGGCCGCCGCGGCGTAGACCCAGGTGCTGTCCTGCGCCGACCGCCGGGCGCAGTACAGCAGGGCGTCGGCGGCCAGGGCCGGGCCGAACGACGCCCGTCCGAAGAGGAGGAACAGCGGGCGGCTCGGATCGAGGTACAGCGAGGCTGCCGCGCTGAGCTCCAGCTTCTTCATCCCGCTCGGGACGACCTGCGCCCAGGTGCTGTCCTGGGTGGGCTTCGTCACCGCGTCCGCGGTCGTGTCCAGGGCCAGTGGCTGCTGCGGGCCGTACTGCGCGGTGCCGGTGAACTCCCAGGTGCCGCCGGCCTCCTTCGGCCTGTGCGCCGTCATCAGGACGGCCAGGCCGCCCAGGGTGAGACTCCCTCGGACCGTGCCGGTGATCCCGTCGGCCTTCACCGGGTACGGCATGCTCAGCTCGGCCCACACGTCGTCCAGGGACAGCGATCCGGGCACGATCGTCCACAGTTCGGCGGTGCCGACGGTGAGGCCGATCCGGTCGACGGCGCCGTGGTCGCCGCCGAAGCCGACGGACACGTCCGCCACGTCGATCCCCTTGGACAGCGGCAGTTCGGCGGGCAGGGCGGACTTGGCCTCGTCCGGGGAGAGCCAGGAGTCGAGCTTGTCGAAGCCGGGGACGTGGACGGGCAGGGCCTGCGCGGCGTGCAGCAGCCAGTGGTGCTGTTCGTCCCGCTCCACGCGGACGTCGACCGACTGGCCCGCCAGGGTGAGCACTCCGGACAGCTCGCCGGTGGCGGTGCCGGCGCCGTCGTCACGGCGCAGGTCGACCGCCCCGGTGAGGTCCTGGACGGTGACCGCCTTGTCGACGACGGTCCACTCCTTCTGCTGGGCGAACCGCAAGCCGAGCCGTCGCACGGCCGGCGGTGACGGTGCGACCGCCACGAGGAGGTCGAAGACCTCCAGACCGCCGACCGAGCCGACACCGGGTGGCAGGGAGGCCTGGGAGCCGGTGAGAAGACCGAAGACGTCCTGGGCCGACGGGAGCGTGACCTGCGTGCCCGGTTGCAGCCGGAGCGTCCAGAGTGCGTCCTTGCCGACGGGGACCACCATCGTCACGGCCAGTTTCGGCTGCTGCGTCGCGCCGAGGCCGAGCGCGCCGGACAGCAGGCCCATGGCCCGCCAGGTGCCCGCGGTCTTCTCCAGCCGTACGTCGGCGGTCCAGCCCGACAGGGTCAGCACCTTGTCGATCACGGACCACGGCGTGGTCTGGGCGAGGGTGAAGGAGACCGCGCACAGGGTCCAGTCGGCCGGGTCCAGGTCGAGGCCCGCGCGCGACAGCGCGAGCGGCTGCTTCGTGTCGTACAGGGAGCCCGGCAGCAGAGCCGTGACCGAGGCCGTGGCCAGGCCGGTGAGCCCGGCCAGCGTGTCCAGCGACGGCAGTTGCCGGGCCGGGTCCGTCGGCTCGATGTGCCAGCAGCCCCAGGCGCCGGCCGAGGCGCGCATGGCGAGATCGGCCGATCCCAGGCGCACGGTGCCGAGCACCGACACCGTCCAGCTCGTGACGACGGTGGTGCCCACGGTCGTGCGGGTGGCAGCGGCTTCCAGGGCGACGCCGGAGAAGGCGATGCCGTCGGTCGCCTGCCAGGCCACGCCGGACCCGCACCCGATGCGCACACCGGTCACCGTGGGGCCCTTGCCGTCCGGGGCGAACGTGAGGGTGCAGGCGTCGATCCGCGACCCGGTCAGGGCGAGGAGTTTCGCGGGGACGCGGGGTTCGATCTGCTCGCCGCAGCCGGTCACCGCGAGCGCCTCCTTGACGGTGGCGGGCCAGCTCGCCGCGGTGAGCGTCAGGGTCCGGGTGCTCGGGGTGCCCTGCGGCGGGGCGAGGCTCGCGCTGCGCCGGCCGCCCTCGAAGTCCACGGTTCCCACGACCGCCGCCTCCGCCTCGCAGCTGCCGGCCGTAGCCGACGGCCGGCAGGTCAGGGTGAGGCGGCCGTCCTGGAGGGACAGATCGGCCTGCCCGGGGCGGCGAACCTGGAAGGCCGCGAAGGACCTGTCGGCCGGCCAGGTGAACGACGGGACCTGGCCCGCGGCGACCGACAGCGGGCCGCCGACCCGGACCTCCGTGCTGCCGGCCGGCGGGGACTTCCGTGCCACGGGCACCAGGTCGGGGCCGACGGTGACGGCCCCCTGGAAGTGCAGGCCGGCCTTGAGCGCGAAGAACACGCCGTCGGACGCCGGCTGTTCGTGGTCGGTGAGGACGAAGAGGGGGTCGTACAGCGGCAGGGTCTCCAACGGGGTGCCGTGCAGGGCGGGATAGGTGTGGCTCAGCTTCCAGTGCTCGCCGGGGACGGTCCGCCAGTCCACCCGCAGCTTGCCGCCGGAGACGGTGAACGTCACCGTGGTGGCGCCGCTCTCGCTCGCCAGGACGGCGGAGCGGCCCTTGAGGGTGAGCGTGCCCGCCTTGGTGTCGAGCACCGGGTCGGTGTCCGAGCCGACCACCGGGCCGTCCCCCAGGTGCTGGTCGAGGAACCGCAACACCACGTCGGGGCTGCCCGGCACCCCGGCCGGCAGCGTGGTGCTGTTCAGCGGGTACTGCCGGTCGGAGGTGCCGCCGCCCTCCTGGACCAGGCGGTCCCGCAGGGCCGTCAGGATCTCGGCGTCCGTCGCCCCGGACGTCGGCTGGTCCTGGTCGCTCATGGCAGAAGTCCTCTCGGTGATGTGTGCTGATCGGTCGGGGAGGGAGAAGGGCCGGGGGCTTCGTTTCGGTCCTATGTTCTGGCCTTGTGGAGATCATTGAGGAATCTGCACGCGAGGCGTGTCTTGATGAAATCCCTGCGCTTGTATTTATGGGTTCTGCTGGTGACCTTCAGCGAACCTCGCGCTACCTGTTGTTCGGTGTCGTAGGCTTTGTCCTCCACAGTGTTCTCGAACTCTTCCAGCATCTTGAGATCCTGCGTGCCGGTGACGTGCCCCTTGAAAATTCCCCAGACGTCCTCCAGATTGGGTGAAGCCCTCATCTGGTAGTGATCGGCGGCACTCGATGTCAGCGTCCAGTCCGGATCGTCGTAAATGAGGCGCGCTTGTTCTCCGTCCTTGAATCTGACAGGGTTTTCATTCACGGCGATATTGTGATATTCCCACATCGATTGACTGCCGTGAGCCGGGTCGAGGACGTACTTCTGGCAGACCTGCCGAATGTGCCCGATCTCATGGACGAGCACCTGCTTCCTGGTGAACCCCCCGGTCGGTTCCTCCGAGATGAGAATCAGGTCGTGGTCGGGAAAGTAGGCCCCGCCTCGACTCTGCTCGAGCTGGGAATCCGCGCGGGTGTCGTTCGAGCAGGGAGGCCGCGGGATCACGGTGCAGACGCTTTTGCCGCCGAAGTCCCCGTCGACGTGGTAGAGGTACTTCCTGTCATAATCCCTGAAAAGCTTGTCGGCCGGGTAGTCCGCAGGTGCCAGGACCACCCTGACTTCCCGATCGATCCCGAAGAACTTCCTCGTCTCCTCGATCAGGGCGACGTCCTCATCCGGAAAGCGGTCGTCATCCTGCTGTCCCGAATCGTTCGTCATGGACTCTTCCTCGATCCGCAGTCTCGGCGTACACGCACGACCAGCACTATGGCCCCAGCCGTCCCGCAGAGCGCCGTGCCGCGCCTGCGAGTGCGGCCATCCGGGTGAATCACGAGTATTCGGCGGATCGGATGGTCCGCCTTGGGCAGGCCTCTCCCGGGGCGGCCGAAATGGCGCGTGAAAACCGAATATCGCCACTCCCCGGTCGGGCGGGCTCGTCGAGTGGCGGATCGAAGTACGGCACTTCCGGAGGGTGGTCATGGGCGTTCAGCGCGGGGCACGAGTGAAGGGCCTACGGCGGATCCCCGCGACCCCCCACGCCTGGCCCCTGATCGGCCACCTGGTGCCGCCGGCGCGGGACCCGCTGGACCTGCCGGCCCGCCACCCCGAGATCGAGCGGAGGCTGCACCGCGAGGTCGACACCGTCCTGCGCGCACGCCCCGCCACGTACGCCGACCTGCCCCGCCTGGAACACCTGCCCGGCCAGGGGAAGCTCCGCCCCGTTCTGGGAGCGTCGTTC
The DNA here is from genome assembly GCF_043201735.1 of Kitasatospora sp. NPDC048286. Taxonomy (NCBI): domain Bacteria; kingdom Bacillati; phylum Actinomycetota; class Actinomycetes; order Kitasatosporales; family Streptomycetaceae; genus Kitasatospora; species Kitasatospora sp. NPDC048286. Next base: position 255,171 of record NZ_JBICZE010000007.1, on the reverse strand, counting down.
GGACCGGGCGACCTCCGGATGCGGGCAAAGCCCCGGCAGGGGTGACGGAGGAGCGGTTCCCGGTCGGCGCGCCGCCATTCGGTGAATGCAACAGCGTTCAACAGTAACGCTTTTAACAAGTCGTTACGGTCGCCGCCCTTCCTCGGCGACGGCAGACCCGCAAGGCTTCGCTCTGTTTCCGCCGGAACGCGCGACCGCGCCGCCGGCGCCGTACGGGGAGGACCCACCATCGTGCCCACGAGGCAACACCGGCGGCTGCTGCTGCCCGCCGTCACCCTGACCGTGCTCGGGCTGACCACCACCCAGGCCCTCGCCGCGCCCTCCGCCGAGCCCGGGCCGCGTCCGCACCAGGCCCGGCACCAGGCCGAGATCGGGCAGAAGCACGCGAAGAAGGTCCGGGCCCAGGCGGCTGCCGCCGGCCCGTCGTTCAACGCCAGGTCCGAGGCTCCCGGGGAGGACGGGGGCGACGAGGCGGAGAACTCCGCCGAGGGCACCGCGCAGTACACCGAGGCCCGCACCGCCCCCGGCGTGGTCGCGCCGGGCGCCTACGGTGCGGCCTGGGCGCAGCTGCAGTCGATGCCGCACACCGGCGGCAACTGGGACCACGTCACCGACAAGCCGTACGACTCCGACGACCCGCGCTACCGGGACGTCAACTCCAACTCCAGCGGCGGATCCGGGTACGTGACCGGCCGGATCACCGGGATCGCGGCCGACGCCGACGGCTACGTGTACGCGGGCGGCGCCAACGGCGGCGTGTTCCGCTCCCGCACCGGCGGCGGCCAGTGGCAGTCCATCTCGGACAAGCTCCCGTCCCTCTCGACGGGCACCCTGAACCTGGACGGTGGCGGCCGGCTCTGGTACGCCACCGGCGAGTCCAACACCGGCGCGACCTCGTACGTCGGCACCGGCGTGTACGTGCTCGCGGACCCGAAGCGCGGCGAGTTCCAGCCCGGCATGCGGGTCGGCGGCGCCGAGCTGGAGTCCACCATCATCCACGCGCTGCGCTTCGGCGGCGGCAAGGTGTGGGCGGCCACCAGCCGGGGCGTGTGGAGCCACTCCACGACGGACCTCTCGGGCCCGTGGGTGCTGGAGTTCGCCCCCAACCCCGAGTACCTGCCCGGCGGTTCGAAGGCCGGCGACCCGGCCGCGCCGTACAAGAACATCGCCAACGACATCGCGATCGACCCCAGGGACCCGGGCAAGGTCGTGCTGGCGGTCGGCTGGCGCGGCGGTGACACCTACAACGGCTTCTACAGCAAGGCCGCGGACGGAAGCTGGCAGCGCGTCGGTTCGCTCGGCGACCTGCCGACCGACGCCGCGAACGTCGGCAACGTGACCTTCGCCGCCTCCGCGGACGGCTCCCGCTACTACGCCATCGACCAGTCGCCCGAGGTCGCGGCGACCGACCCCGACACCGGTCTCAAGGGCATCTACGTCTCCAAGTCCGGCTCCCCGTTCGGGCCGTGGACCCAGATCGCGGACAAGGAGAAGCTCAGGAACTCGGGCTCCGCGCTGCAGGACGAGGGCTACCAGCCCGGCATCCAGGCCTGGTACAACCAGTCCCTGCAGGTCGACCCGGCCGACCCGGACCACGTCTACGCGGGCCTGGAGGAGGTCCTGGAGACCAAGAACGGCGGCTCCACCTGGACCGTCCCGGGCCCGTACTGGAACTTCGGCTTCCCGTGCTGGAGCATCGACCCGGCCAAGCAGAGCGGTGACTGCTCGCAGACCACCCACTCCGACCAGCACGCCGTCGCCTTCGGCGCGTACAAGGGCAAGTCCAGCGTGTACGTCGGCAACGACGGCGGGATCTACAGCCGCCCGGTCAACGGCGCGGCCGACGCGTCCGGCCACGCCACGGACTGGAAGTCCCTGGCCGACGGCACCATGGACACCCTGCAGTACTACTCGGTCGGCGTCGGCAAGGACCCGGCGGACCGCTCCGGGCGGGGCGTGATCGTCAGCGGCGGCATGCAGGACAACGGTGAGTCGATCCTGCGCGCCCACGACAAGGTGATGGGCTCCAACTTCGGCGGCGACGGCGCCGACACCATCGTCGACCCGAACAACGGCTGCAACATCGCCGAGGAGTACGTCTACCTCGACATCTGGGTCACCCAGAACTGCGCCGTCAACGACGGCAGTTGGAAGACCGACCCGGCCAAGGCCACCTCGTACGAGGTCGCCCCGCCGGACAAGGAAACCGGCGAGGCCCGCTTCATCGCGCCGATCACCGCCGACCCGAAGAACGTCGACACCTGGATCGCCGGCGGCCGGCACGTCTGGGTGCAGCACAAGGGCTACGCGATCCGCAGCGGCAGCGAGTGGACCAGCGCCTACGACCTGGGCGCCGGCCACGTCGCCACCGCGGTGGCGACCGTGAACGGCACCGTGTACGCGGGCTGGTGCGGCCCGTGCAACAACGTCGGCTTCAGCCGCGGCATCGCGGTGGGCAAGACCGACGGCACCGGCTGGCACCAGCTCGACCTGCCGGTCGACGGCACCCTGCCCAACCGCTACATCTCCTCCTTCGCGGTGGACGAGAACGACGCCCAGCACGTCTTCGTCGCCTTCAACGGGTTCTCGCGCACCTGGACCGAGGGCCCCGGCGCCGGTGTCGGCCACCTCTTCGAGACCCGCGACGGCGGCGCCAACTGGACCGACGTCTCGGCCAACCTGCCCGACGTCCCCGCCACCTCGGTCAGGATCCTGCCCAACGGCGGCCTCGCCCTCGGCAGCGACCTCGCCGCCTTCTACCGCGCACCGGGCACCACCGATTGGCGGGTCCTCGGCCGCAATCTGCCCACCACCGCGGTGCAGCAGCTGAAGACCGGCCCCGACGGCAAGCTCTACGCCGCCACCTTCGGCCGTGGCATCTGGTCCTTCGACCTGCGCCGCCTCGGCCACGGCCGCTACGACGAGACGGACGGCTGACCGACCGCACCCTCCCCGTCCGCCGCTGCCCGGTCCGCTCCCCACGAGCGGGCCGGGCAGCGGCGTTCGCGCACGGCGGAGGCGGGTGAGCGGGGGTCGGTCAGGAGGTGGGTCGGGCCGCCGTGCCGTCCACGAGGTCCGTGTCCTCGGCACCGGCGGCGTCGCTGAGCCCGAGGCGCAGGTGCTCGGTGTGGTAGACGGCTTGGTCGAGGAGTTCGGCGACGTGGTTGTCGTACAGGGCGTACACCACCGAGCGGCCCTGCCGGGTGCCGACGACCAGGCCGAGGTTGCGCAGCAGTCGCAGCTGGTGGGAGCAGGCGGACTGCTCCATGCCGACGGCGTGGGCGAGTTCGGTGGCCGCGCAGGGCCCTTCGCGCAGGCGGGCGAGGATCAGCAGCCGGGACGGGGTGGCCAGGGCTTGCAGGGTGGTCGCCACCCGCACGGCGTTGTCCGCGTCCAGGCGGGTGCGCGGGACGGCGTTGTTCGCGGGAGCGGCTCCATGACCCATGCGCCAATACTACAGACGACACATGAAGAGGTGTTCATGTATTCCTGTATTGTGGATCGGGTCGTCACTCCTGCCCGTGGCCTGTGCGAAGGGTCCTGCCTGCCATGTCCTCCACCCTGATCGAGCGCTCCGCCCCCGAGGCGGCCGCCGCGTCCGTCGGCGCCGCCCCCCGTCGGCGGACGCGGATCCTCTCGCTGCCCGAGGCCCGGTGGGCCCTCGCCGCGACGCTGCTGTTCCTGACCGCGCTGCCGTTGCAACTGACCGGCGCCCCGGCCTGGGCCTGGGGCCCGCTGTACGCGCTCGCCTACGCCACCGGCGGCTGGGAGCCGGCCTGGGCCGGGCTGCAGGCGCTGCGCGAGAAGACGCTCGACGTCGACCTGCTGATGATCGTCGCCGCGCTCGGCGCCGCCGCCGTCGGCCAGGTGATGGACGGTGCCCTGCTGATCGTCATCTTCGCCACCTCCGGCGCGCTGGAGGCCGTCGCCACCGCCCGCACCGCCGACTCGGTGCGCGGCCTGCTCGACCTCGCCCCGGCGACGGCGACCCGGCTGGCGGACGGGGGCACCGAGGAGACCGTCCCGACCGGGCAGCTGGCCGTGGGCGACACCGTGCTGGTGCGGCCCGGTGAACGGATCGGCGCCGACGGGCGGGTCCTGGACGGCGCGAGCGAGGTCGACCAGGCCACCATCACCGGCGAGCCGCTTCCCGTCGCCAAGGAGACGGGCGACGAGGTGTTCGCCGGCACCCTGAACGGCACCGGCGCGCTGCGGATCAAGGTCGAGCGGGACGCCTCCGACTCGGTGATCGCCCGGATCGTGAAGATGGTCGAGGAGGCCTCCGAGACCAAGGCACCCACCCAGCTGTTCATCGAGAAGGTCGAGCAGCGCTACTCGATCGGCATGGTGATCGCGACCCTGGCCGTCTTCGCGGTCCCGCTGGCCTTCGGCGCCGCGTTCACCGGCTCGCTGCTGCGGGCGATGACCTTCATGATCGTCGCCTCCCCGTGCGCCGTGGTGCTCGCCACCATGCCGCCGCTGCTGTCCGCGATCGCCAACGCCGGCCGGCACGGCGTGCTCGTCAAGTCCGCCGTCGTCATGGAGCGGCTCGGCGAGGTCGACGCCGTCGCCCTGGACAAGACCGGCACCCTCACCGAGGGCACGCCCCGCGTCACCGACATCCGCCCCCTGGCCGACGCCGGACTGACGGAGGAGGAACTGCTGGCACTGGCGGCGGCCGCCGAGCACCCCAGCGAGCACCCGCTCGCCCGCGCCGTCGTCGACGCCGCCCGCACCCGCGGCCTGGCCCTGGCGTCGGCCGAGGACTTCGCCTCCGCCCCCGGCATCGGCGTCACCGCCACCGTCGCCGGCCGCGCCGTCGCGGTCGGCGCCCCGGCCCGGCTCGGCAACAGTGCCGACGACGCCGTCTCCGCCCTCGTCGCCGAACTGGAAGACGGCGGCCGCACCGCGGTCCTGGTCGAGGCCGACGGCGTCCCGGTCGGCGTGCTCGGCCTCGCCGACCGGCTGCGCCCGGACGCCGCCGCCACCGTCACCGCGCTCACCGCCCTGACGGGTACGGCGCCGATGCTGGTCACCGGCGACAACCCGCGCGCCGCCGCCCGCCTGGCCACCGAGGTCGGCATCACCGACGTGCGCGCCGGGCTGCTGCCCCAGGACAAGGTCGCCGCCGTCCGGGAGCGGGAGACGGCCGGACGGAAGGTGATGGTCATCGGCGACGGCGTCAACGACGCCCCCGCGCTGGCCGCCGCCCACACCGGCATCGCCATGGGCCGGGCCGGCTCCGATCTCGCCCTGGAGACCGCCGACGCGGTCATCGTGCGCGACGAACTCGCCACCGTCCCCGCCGTCGTCGGCCTCTCCCGCCGCGCCCGCGCCCTCGTGGTGCAGAACCTGGTGATCGCCTCGGTGTTCATCACCGGCCTGGTGGTCTGGGACCTGGTCGCGACCCTCCCGCTGCCGCTCGGCGTCCTCGGCCACGAGGGCTCCACCGTCATCGTCGGCCTCAACGGCCTGCGCCTGCTGCGCGAGGCCGCCTGGACCCGCGCCCGCGCCGAAGGCCGCCGGTGAGCCCGCGCGGCCTTCGGGCCGGCGCACCGACCCGCGAACGTCACGGCGTCAGCCGCCACCCAGCGTGACCGGCATTTGGCCGATGCCGCCGGGCGGTGGAGGCGGCGGATGTCTAGCGTGGCGACCCGGGGGGCCACACGGAGCACTTCCGCGGGTCGGGACGACCGGTCCCGTCCGCCTTCCAGAAGGCAGTACACATGAAGCTTCGGGCATGCTCGAGCGCGCTGGTGACCGGCGCGCTCACCCTCGCGCTGACCGCCGCCGCGTCCCCGTCCGGGGACGCCGGCCGGCCGTTCCTTGACCGGCTCAACACCGTGTCCACCGTCGCGTCCACCGTCCCCGAGAACGGCGACGTCAACCCGTACGGCGTGTTCACGATCCAGGAGAGCACCGGCAACCTGCACCGGGGCAACGTCCTGGTCAGCAACTTCAACAACGCGGCGAACCCGCCCGCGGGGGAGCAGGGCCGGGGCACGACGCTGGTCCAGATCACCCCGGACGGGACCAGGACCACGTTCGCCACCATCGACCCGAACAACCTGCCGGGCCCCTGCCCCGGCGGGGTCGGGCTCACCACGGCGCTGACGGTCCTGCCCGGCGGCTGGGTCGTGGTCGGCAGCCTCCCCACCGCCGACGGCACCTCCGACACCGCCCAGGCCGGCTGTCTGCTGGTGCTCGACAAGCACGGCACGGTCCGCGAGACCATCGCCGGGGACGGCATCAACGGGCCGTGGGACATGACCGCCGTCAGCTTCGGCGAGCGGAGCGAGCTGTTCGTGACCAACGTCCTCAACGGGACGGTCGCCGCCGGCGGAGCCCAGGTCGACCAGGGGACCGTCCTGCGGATCACCCTGTGCACCGAGGAGGGCGGCCTGCCGCAGCGGGTGGCCACCACCGAGGTCGGGTCGGGCTTCCCCGAACGGACGGACCCGGCGGCCCTGGTGGTCGGCCCGACCGGCGTCGGCCTCGGCCACGACGGCACGCTGTTCGTCGCCGACACGGTGCTCAGCCGGATCACCGCGATCCCGCACGCGCTGGACCGGCAGGACAGCGCCGGGATCGGGCGGGTCATCACCTCGGGCGGCGCCCTCAACGGCCCGCTGGGGATGGCCCTCACGCCCCGCGGCGACGTCCTGACGGTCAACGGCGGGGACGGCAACATCGTCGAGACCACCCCGGCCGGCCGGCAGGTGGCGGTCAAGCAGATCAACAACGAGGGCAGCCCGCCCGGCGCGGGCGCGCTCTTCGGCCTCGCACTGGACCTCGACCGCGACGCCGTCTACTTCGTCAACAACGCCGACAACGTCCTCGACGTCCTGCACTGAGCGGGAGCCCCCCGGGGGAGCCGGCGCTTCGCCCCCCGTCCCGAAGTCCGTTTCCCACCAAGGGAGTAGGGTCCGTCCCCGTTCGCGGGGGCGGACCCTTGGCACGGCCGGCCACCGCGCCGCGTTCGCCGGGTAGGGTACGTGCCGATCTCGGCAAGTTCCTTGTTCGGCAAACTTCTTGACGCTTGGGGGCGCGGTGACAGACCTCTCGGACTCCATCGAATCGGTCCGGCAACTCGCCGCGGGCTGGCGGACCATGGTGCTCGACCGCGACGCCGGCGCCGACGTGCGGGACCTCCCCGGCATAGCCGTGCGCTGGGCCGACTGCCGGTTCGCGTTCTGGAACTGCGTCACGCTGACCGATGTGGGCGCGGGCGCGGACCTCGTCGGGGAACGGCTGCGGCAGGCCGCGGACATCATGCGCGCCAAGGAACACCCGGGCTTCCTCTGGCTGTTCGAGGACCTGCTCACCGACGAGGCCCGGGCGGCGCTGACGACGGCGGCCGACGAGGCGGGCCTCCAGTACGCCTTCCCGGGGACGGGCATGGCCGGGGACCTCCTGCCCATCCCGGAGCCCGCCCACCCCGAGCTGACCTTCGTCCGGGTGGCGACCGACGAGCACCTGCGGGCCTACGCGGACATCAACTCCCGCGGCTACGGTTTCCCCCTGGAGGACGGCCGTGACGGCCTGCTCGGATCCGTCCTGTGGAAGAAGGACGTCCACGCCTACCTGGCCCTGCGCGACGGCGTCCCGGTCGCCTGCGCCGCCACCGTGGAGACGGACGGCCGCCTCTTCGTCGTCCTGGTCGCCACCGACCCGCAGTGGCAGCGCCGGGGCTACGGCGAGGCGGTCACGCGCAAGGCCCTCCACGAGGGCGCCCGCGCCACCGGGCTGACCCGCGCCACCCTCCACGCGACCGTCGCCGGGGCGCCCGTCTACCCGCGCATCGGGTTCGAGCCGAACTCTCCGATCCGCTTCTACGGCCTGAAGGCCTGACGACCCGAGGGCCCGACGACCCGAGGGCCCGGGCCTCGATCGGTTGTGCGGAACCGGGCCCCGGGCGCGCGCGTCCGTCCTTCGCGACGGCGGCCGATGATCACGGCTGTCGGCCGCCGCCCTGGAAGGAGCACCGTGACGGACGGTAGATCGAAGAGCGCGTCGCCCGCCGGCAGAGGCCGTTGGCGTCGCGCCGCGCTGATCGGGTGCGGGGTGCTGCTGCTGGGCCCGGCCGTGCTCGCCGTGGTGCGGCTGTGCGGGTGGGACGACGGCACGGTGTGGGCCCTGCCGATGGCCGGGCTGCCGTACGCGGCGCTGTTCAGCGTGCTGCTGCTGGCGGTCGTGACGCTGCTGCGCGGGCGGTGGACGGCTGTGGCCGCGGCCGTGCTGATGGCCCTGCAGCTGTGGTGGCTGATACCCCGGCTCGTCCCGGACGGGGCCGACGCGCCCGCCGACACGCCCCGGCTGCGGGTGGCGACCAGCAACAACTTCATGGGGCAGGTCTCCCCGAAGTCCCTGGTCGACCTGGTGCGCGAGCAGCGGATCGACGTGCTCGCGGTCGAGGAGCAGAGCGACTCCGCCGCCGACGCGCTGGACGCGGCCGGCATTCGCGCCCTGCTGCCGCACCGCGAGCGTCCGGCCGGCACCGACACCGCGCTCTACACGAGGCTGCCCGTCAGCTCCGGCGCCGATCCGGCCTGGCCGACCACCAACCTGACCGTCGACGTCGGCGGCCGCCCGGTGCAGCTGGTCGCCGTGCACACCTACTACCCGCTCGGCGACGCCCGCCGCTGGGCCGAGGGACTGCACGACCTGCGCGCCGCCGCGCCGGGGCGCACCCACAACGCGGTCCTGCTGGGCGACTTCAACGCCACCCTCGACCACAGGCCGATGCGCGACCTGATCGGCACCGGCCTCACCGACACCCACGAGGAGCTCGGCGCGGGCCTCTTCCCGACCTGGCCCCAGGACCACCCGGACTACCGCGTCCCGGCCGTGATCCAGATCGACCACGTCCTGCACGGGTCCGCGCTGACCGCCGTCGACGTCTCCGAGCACGCCCTGCCGCGCAGCGACCACCGCGCCGTGGTCGCCGAACTCGCCGTCCTGCGCTGATCGCCCGGAGGCGGCCCGTGCGCCGATGACGGGCACGGCCGGCCGGCCGTGCCCGTCGTGCCCGTCGTGCCTGTCGTGCCCGTCGCCGGCGTCACCCCGAGCGCCTGGACGACGGCCAGCACCATCAGCAGGACCCAGCAGCGGCACCCACGCCTCATCCGCTCAGGCAAAGGAGTGGGTCAGCGTTCCGGAGTAGGACCCGCCGACGGCGCCGGCGGGCAGGTCGACGGAGATCGTCGGGTCCCAGCTCGCGGTGTTGTCCCCGACGCCGGCACTCCCGGTGACCACCACCTGCGCGGCCCCTGCGCGCAAGCCGGGGCCGACCGCGCTCCGCCACCGGAATGACCGCATGTCAGCCGGATCCACGCCCGGCCCACCTCGCCGTCACCCGCATGCCGTCACCCGCATGCCGCCGCTTCCACGCCGCCGCTCCCACGTCACCGCTCCCACGCCGCCCGTTCCAGGGCCTCCCGCGTCCCGCCACGGCGTTCCAGGAGGCGACAAAAGCGCAGGTCACAGTGGGTTTCACCGTTCCAGCGTCCCGAACCGCCGGGCACGGCTGGCGGGCGGGACGGATCCCGGGACAGTCTGTGGTCCGGCGGCGATCGGCACCGAGCCCGAGGGGCGGGTGGCCGACGCCGTCCGCCCGCCGCCGAACGCGGCCACGGCACCGAACGCCCCGTCACGCACCACCGACCCAGAAGGAATCCCCGCCATGCGCACCTCGAACCGACGCCTGACCGCCACCCTCCTGGCCGCCGTCGGACTGCTGGCCGCCGGGGCCACCCCGGCCGCCGCGGTCCACGGTGGATCGGACACCACGACCAAGGCCCACCCGTTCGTCGTGGCCCTGGAGACCGCCACGGGCGAGCAGTGGTGCACCGGCGCGCTGATCGCGCCGACCAAGGTGCTCACCGCGGGCCACTGCGTCGCCGAGGCGCAGGACCCGGGCTCACTGCGGGTGATCGCCGGGCGGACCGACCTGACCGGCTCCGGCGGCCAGGTCCGCCGGGTGAAGGGCTACCGGGTGGACCCGCGCTACACCGCCGCCCTGGACCACGACTCCGCCGTTCTCACCCTGGACCGTCCGCTGCCGCAGACGCCGGCCCGGGTGGCCCGGGAGGGGGACGCGGCGCTGTACCGGTACGGCCGTACGGCCACGCTGCTGGGCTTCGGGCGCACCGGCTCGGACGGGCCCGGCACGCACCTCAAGCAGGCGCAGCTGACGCTGGCCCCGCCGGCCTCCTGCGACCCGTACACCTCGCCCGGCGACTCGCCGCTGCTCAAGGTCTGCGGTCTGCCGCGGGCCGGTACGACCGACAGCGTCTGCAAGGGGGACTCGGGCGGGCCGCTGGTCGTCGGCGGCGTGGTGATCGGCGTGGTCTCCACCGGCAACAAGTACTGCGACACCCAGCTCCCGCTCTCGGTGTTCACCCGGGCCACCGACGTTCCCGCGCAGCTGCTGTCCTAGCGCCTGTCCAGCCGGTGCCGCATCAGGCGACGGCCTCCTGGGCCCGGTTCGGTCAGGCGCCGCCCGGCCGGTCGCCGGGCGGTGCGGTCGGCTCGTCGTCGGCGCCGGTGCCCAGGCGGCCCGGGTCGCCGCAGGGGGGTCGAGGCGGACTACTCGGTCGTGGCACCGGGCTGGGCCGCGGCCCACGCGGCCCGCAGCTCCGAGAGACGCGACCTGAGTTCCGGGTCGTCGGCGTTCGGAGCGACCAGGCCCGGCAGGACGACCGCCCGCCCCTTGTGCAGGCGTACCTCGAGGAGGCAGTGATCGATGCCGCGGTTGACCTCCGGCGAGAACCCGAACGACCGCACCTGCGGCCAGGTGACCACCCGTGTCCGCAACAGGGTCCGGGTGGTGAGGCCCGCGGTGTGCACGGTGGTACTGCCGCAGAAGGGGCCCACGAAGGAGGCGGCGATGACGTAGGCGACGATCACGCAGGCTGCGAAGAGGGCGGTCACCGCGGGATTCGGGCCCTTGGCCGCCGCGGTGAGGACGAAGGCGAGGGCGCAGGCCAGAGTGGTCGGGAAGAGGACCAGGGTCCTGCGGCCCGTCCGCCGGAACCGGATCGGCGCCTTGAAGTAGTGCTGCCCGTTGCGCCGATCGCCCATGGTGCCCCCGCTCGCTCTGCCGACGAAGGTCATTGTCGTGGAGGCGGTGGGCGGAGGCCAGCCTGTGGCGGGGCGGTGTCGGTGGGGAGGCCGACGAGGGTGCCTCGTACCCGGGGCCAGGAGAGTGGCTTGTGCTCTGTCGGTGGTCAGGGGTGGTGGGTGGGGGAGAGGAAGGTGGCGAGGAGGGGGTTGAGGGCCCGGGCGGCGGCCATGGGGAGGTTGTGGTGGGAGGTGTCGGGGAGGACGGCGACTTCCGCGTGGGGGAGGGTCCGGGCGGTCCGGGCGGCGTGCTGGGGGTCGTGGGCGCGGCTGTGGGTGGCGAGGACGGTGAGGACGGGGGCGGTGAGGGTGCGGAGGCGCTCGGCCGAGGGGCGGGGGCCGGTGACGACGCGGGAGGCGGGGAAGTCGGCGTAGCCGAGGGCGTACAGCTCGCGCCAGGCGGGGTCGAGGGCGGGGGTGCCGCCGGCTTCCCAGTCGAGGTAGGAGCGGGCGCGGGCCGGGGTGCGGCCCGGGAGGAACAGGGGGAGGGCGCGCAGCAGGTAGCCGGGGCGGTAGCTCGTGAGGCACAGGCTGGGGTCGAGCAGGGCGAGCCGGCCGACCCGGGCGGGGGCGTGCAGGGCGTACTCCAGGGCGATCCAGCCGCCGTAGGAGTGGCCGCAGAAGTCGGCCCGGGGGACGCCGAGTTCGTCGAGGACGGCGTCCAGCCAGCCGAGCAGCCCGGGGACGCCGTCGAGGGCGGCGCCGTCGTGGACGCTGCGGCCGGGGTCGCCGATGAGGTCGACGGCGAGGACGCGGTGTCCGGCCTCGGCCCAGGCGCCGGCGTTGGCGAACCACATGGTGGAGGTGGCGCCGCCGCCGTGGAGCAGGACGAGTGGGCGGCCGTCGGCGGGTCCGCAGGCGTTGATCCGGGTGGTGCCGTGGGCGGTGCGGACGTTGAGTGCCTCGACCGGGACGGGCCAGCGGGCGAGCAGGGCGTCGTAGGCGGCGAGGAAGGGGGTGAGGGAGGGGGTGGTGCGGGCGGACATCCGGGCCTCCGCTGGTGTGGTGTGATGGCGGCCGAGTGGGCTGGACCACTCGCCGAACAAGTGTCACGCTGAACAAGTATCTCGCTGAGCGAGAGAATAGTGGCACATGCCTACCCGAGGAAGGACGACAGGGTGTCCGAGGTTGCCGAGCCGATCCGGCTGGTCCATCTGCTGCGCGGGCTGACCGTCGAACTCGACCTGTTCGGCGCCGAGTTCGCGGCCCGCAACGGTCTGCACCCGACCGATCTGCGGGCGCTGATCCACCTGCTGGACGCGGCCAGGGCCGGGGAGGTGGTCACCCCGGGCCGGCTCGGCGAGGCGCTGGGTCTGAACTCGGCGGGCACCACCGGACTGGTGGACCGGCTGGAGCGGCTCGGGCTGATCCGGCGCGAGCGCGACTCGCGGGACCGGCGCCGGGTGCGGCTGCTGGTGGAGGAGCGGGCGATGGAGCTCGGGGAGGGCTTCTTCGGCGGGCTGATCGGCGATCTGGTCGCGGCGATGCGGCAGTTCGGGCCGGGGGAGCTGGACACGGCCCGGCGCTTCCTGACCGCCATGGCCGAGGTGGTGGCGGCCGCCCGGGAGAGGTGACCGGCCGTGGCTACGCGGGACCGAGGGTCCAGCTGATCACCGACAGGGTCGCCATCGACAGCAGCGTCGACCAGAGCACCGCGTCCCGGGCGAGGGCCGTGCCCTGCCCGTACTCGCGGGCGTAGGTGTACACGTTCTGCGCGGTGGGCAGCGCGGAGAACAGCACCACGGTGAGGAGTTGGTGGGCCGGCAGGTGGAGCAGCGGGCCGGCCACGGTGAGGGCGACCAGCGGCTGGACCAGGGTCTTGAGCACGACGGTCAGTCCGACCTCGGTGCGGCGTGGACGGCTGTCGACCGGCGGGCGGTTGTGCAGCGAGATGCCGAGGGTGACCAGGGCGGTCGGAACGCCCGCGCCGCCGAGCAGTTCGCAGGAACGATTCAGCTCGGCGGGCAGGTGGGCGCCGGTCGCCGAGGCGAGCGCGCCCAGTGCGGTGGCCAGCAGGATGGGGTTGCGGACGGGCAGGGTGAGCAGGGCCCGCCGGCCGGCCGCGCCGCCGTCCAGGACGGCCAGGACGGCGGGGGTGACCACCAGGATCTGGAACAGCACGACGGGCGCGACGAAGGAGGCGTCGCCGAGGACCTGCATGGTCACCGGGATGCCGAGGTTGGCCGAGTTGACGTAGCCGGAGGCCATCGCGCCGACGGCCAGTTCGCCGGGCTTGCGGTGGAACAGCAGCCGCCCGGCGAGCAGCCCGAGGCCGATCGCGACCACGGTGCCCGCCGTGAAGGCGAGCATCGAGGCGTTGGCGAAACGGTCCAGCGGGGTGCGGGAGATCATCAGGAACAGCGCGGCCGGCATCGCCACATGGAAGACGAACCGGTTGAGCACCGTCTCGGCCTGCGGCCCGAGCAGCCCGGTACGGCCGACCACGTAGCCGACGCCGGTGAGTGCCCAGATCGGCGCGAAGGCGGACAGCAGGGGGTGCAGGGCTGGCATGGTTCCTCGGATCGCTCGGACGGGTCTGCCGGGTGCGACGGGGGTCTCCCGTCGGGGGCGCGACTCCCGAGCGCGGTGACCCCCCGAAGCCCATGAACCCCCGGGGCAGTAAACCAGTGGCCGTCGGCGGGGTGGTCGACGGGCCCGGCCCGCGGCGGTCCGAGGAGGCCGGTCGTACGGGAGCCGGGCCGGTGGTACGGAGCCCGCCCCCCGGGTCGGGCCGACCGTCCGGGCCTACGATGAGCCGATGGAGGACCAGTACCTGAGCCTGTCCGAGGTGGAGTCGATCGCGCGCCGGGCCCACCAGGGGCAGGTGGACAAGAACGGCCACCCGTACGGCGAGCACATCGCGGCGGTCGCCCGCGGGACGGCGGCGCGCGGCGGCAGCGACGCGCAGATCGCGGCGGGCTGGCTGCACGACACCGTCGAGGACGACCGGCTGAGCCGGGAGTGGCTGGCCGGCGCCGCGCTGCCGCAGGAGACCAAGGCGATCGTGGACGCGCTCACCCGGCGCCCGGACGAACCGGTCGAGGAGTACACCGCGCGCATCCTGGACACGCCGGGCGCGCTGCTGGTCAAGCGCGCGGACCTGGCGCACAACTCCGATCCGGCCCGCCTCGCCACGCTGGACCCGGCGACCGCCGAGCGGCTGAGCGCCAAGTACGCGCGGATGCGCGAGCTGCTCGGGCTCACCGGCGAGCTGTAGTCCGCGGACGGACCTTCCGGGCCGCCCGCGGAGCCACGCCGCCCCGGGGAGCCACACCGCCCGCGGAGCCGCACCCGGGCCACCCGGGAAACCACGAGAGGGCCCGGACCACGCGGGTTGCGCGGGTCCGGGCCCTCTCGGGCACCCCGGTGGCCCCTGTCCGACCCCCGGGGTGTGGGGGGAGTGGTCAGGTCACGGGTGGAGTTCGGTGAGCCGGTGGGTCGGCTTAGTACCAGTGGTGGGACTGCCAGAAGTTCCAGGCGGCGTTCGGGCTGCCGTAGCGGGAGTTCATGTAGTCCAGCGCCCACTTGATCTGGGTGGTCGGGTTGGTCCGCCAGTCCGAGCCGTGCGTGGCCATCTTGGAGCCCGGCAGCGCCTGAGCCAGGCCGTACGCGCCCGAGCTCGGGTTGGTCGCGGTCACGTTCCAGCTCGACTCGTGGGCGATGATCTGGTTGAACGACGCCAGCTGGTTGGCCGGCACGATCTGGGCGGCGATCGCCTTCGGGGAGGCGGTGGCGGCGTTCGCGGTGGCGGGCATGACACCCGCGCCCAGGGCGGTCAGACCGGCGGCGCCGGCGAGAACCGCGGCGGAGGTGCGCTTACGGAGCTTGAAAGCGGGCATGAAGAACAGGACCTCAATCGGGTTGGGCCGGATCACTCCCCGCCCAGGACCACGGCCGGACAGGGGCCGGAAAGGTCACGGGGTGTGAATCGGCGGCAAGCCGTTCACCGGTGGGACAGGAGCCGGTGCGGCTGACGACGGAGCCATTGTTGGCAGACCGGGCGGGCCGTCGCCAAGACCCCCTCGGTACGACTCACGGTCGTACCGGAACGGCCGGCCATGGATTCGAATGCGCGCTCGCGCGGGGCCCGCCGATCGGCGCTGAGCTGCGCGAACGCGGGGGGTGTGGGGGCGGCGCGGGCGCCCCGGAGGCGTCTACTACCGCCCGTCGTGGTGGTTGATCACGTGTGAGCGCACTCACCGTGCGGGGCCCGGTGGGCGTCACGCCCCGGCCCGGGCGCGGCACGGTGGGTACAGACGATCAACCCGGCGCTGAGACCGGCGCCACACCGTCACCCTGAGGCCGGCGCCACACCGCGGTGGTCGGGACGCCCTCCTCAGCGCAGGTCGCCCAGCCGCCGGTGCCGGAGGGCGCGGGCGGCGAGCCGATCCGCCTCGGTGGCCGCCGCCAGGGTGCCGAGCGCCGCACCGACCGCCTGCCCGAGCCGGGTGCAGAAGGCCTCCGGCTCCTCGGCGGCGTCCGGCAGCTCCGGGACCACCTCGTCGACCAGCCCGACCTCGGCCAGGTGGCGCGCCCCGATCCCCTGGGAGCGGGCCAGCTCGGCGGCGTGCGCGCCGTCCCGGTGGACGATCGCCGAGGCGCCCTCCGGCGGCAGCGGCGCCAGCCAGGCGTGCTCGGCGGCGATCACCCGGTCCGCCGGGAGCAGGGCGAGCGCCCCGCCGCCCGAGCCCTGGCCGAGCAGCACCGCCAGGACGGGCGTGCGCAGTGCGAGCAGGGTGGTCAGGCAGTGGGCGATCTCCACCGCGATGCCCTCCAGCTCGGCTTCGGCGGACAGCTCGGCGCCCGCCGTGTCCACCACGGTGACCAGCGGCAGCCCGAGCTGCTCGGCCAGGTGGGCGGTGCGCCGTACGGCCCGCAGGTCGGCGGCGGTGAAGGGGCGATCGTGGTCCGGGGTCTGGCGCTGCTGGCCGACGACCAGGACGGGCCGCCCGCCGAGCACGGCCAGCGCCCGGACCAGCGCGCCGTCACGGCCGCCGGGGGCGTCCAGCAGGACGAGTTCCTCGGTGGTGTGCCGCAGCAGCTCGCGGGTGCCCGGGCGGTCCGGGCGCCGGGTGCGGCGGACGGAGTCCCAGGCGTCGGGGTCTCCCGGCGTGCGCGCGGGGTCCGTGGCAGGGGACACCGCTGCCGTGGGAGACGGTGGCGCAGTAGGAGGGGAGGGCGGTGTGGCGGTGAGGACGGCGAGCGTACGGCGGAGCAGCTCGCGCAGCTCCTGCGGCGGTACGACGGCGTCCACCAGCCCCTGGCCGGCGAGCGTCTCGGCCCGCTGGACGTCCGGCGGCAGCTCCACGCCGCGCAGTTCCTCGTACACGCGCGGGCCGAGGAAGCCGAGCCGGGCGCCCGGCTCGGCGAGGACCAGTTGCCCGAGCGTGCCCCAGGAGGCGAAGACTCCGCCCATGGTGGGGTTGCGCAGGTAGGTGAGGTAGGGGAGGCCGGCGGCGCGGTGGGCCTGGACGGCGGCGGTGATCCGCAGCATGCAGAGGAAGGCCGCGGAGCCCTCCTGCATCCGCGTCCCGCCGGAGACCGGCAGGGCGAGCAGCGGCAGCCGCTCGGCGGTGGCGCGTTCGACGGCGCGGGTGATCCGCTCGGCGGTGGCGACGCCGATCGAGCCGCCGAGGAAGCCGAACTCGGAGGCGACCAGGGCGACCGGCCGGCCGTCGATCAGGCCGACGCCGGTGAGGACCGCCTCGTCCAGGCCGGTGCGCTCGCGGGCGCGGTCGAGCGAGGCCCGGTAGCCGGGATCGGCCCGGTCGACGGCCGGCGGCTCGTCCCAGCCGCGGAAGCCGCCCGGGTCGACCAGCAGGCCGATCAACTGGTGGGCCGTCAGTGCCGTGCCCGAGCCCGTACCCATGTCCACCCCGTCAGAGATCGTCCGGCCCGCCGTGATCCGTCACTCTATGCGGTGGGGTCCGGGCGCGGCGAGGGCCCCGTCGGGCGCTCGGGGCGGCCTCGGCGTACGTTCGACGACGGTCGGCCCCTGCGCCTGGCGGGCGGTTCGTGGACGTTTCGCGGCCGGCCGGAGGGGTGGGCGCGGCAGTGCGCGTACGGCTCAAGTCCCCTTGGGTAAAGGGTAGTTACTCGCTGGTTAATAGTTTTCCTGAAGGCTTCCGGAGTTGACGGTGTCTCGCCACACTGGTGGACATGACTCGCACTCTACGCGCGTGGAAGTCCCGCGCCGCCGCCGTCACCGCCGTCGCCCTGATGACCCTCGCCCCGGTCGCCGTCGCCACCGACGCGCACGCCGACGTGAGCGGCTCGGTCTGCCTCTCCGCCCTCCCGCCGCAGGCCACCGACACCCTCGACCTGATCGCCTCCGACGGGCCGTTCCCCTACTCCCAGGACGGCGTCGTCTTCCAGAACCGGGAGGGCGTCCTGCCCGGTGAGTCCTACGGCTACTACCACGAGTACACCGTCGTCACCCCGGGCTCGCCGACCCGCGGCGCCCGCCGGATCGTGACCGGCCAGGCCTACCAGGAGGACTACTACACCGGCGACCACTACGCCACGTTCTCCCTGATCGACCAGACCTGCTGAGTTCCCGCCGCCCGGCCGTGACTGCCGCAGCAGCGCGGCAGCCGCGGCCGGGCGGCAGCCGCGGCCGGGTTCAGAGCTCGGACGGTCCCCAGGCCCCCACCGTCAGCTCGTCCCCGACCCGCAGCGTGCCGGGCCGCAGCACCGCGAACTTGCTGCCGAACGCCACCCCGCCGGCCGCCGCCCGGCGGTACCGGGCCAGCGTGCGCAGCGGCTCCGGGCCCGCCTTGGTGCCGCGGTCCTGGTCCACCAGCGTCACCGCGCAGCGGATCGCGAGCTTGGCGTAGCCCAGTTCGGCCCCGCCCACCTCGACCCGGCGGACCAGGTCCTCGGTGTGCGGCTCGCTCCAGCCGTCCACCACCACGTTCGGGCGGAACCGGTCCATCGGCATCGGCCGGGCACCGGAGAGCTCGTCGAAGCGCTCCAGCGAGGCGCGCGACAGCATGTGCACGGCGCAGCTGTCCGCGTAGCCCGAGGTGCCCGGGACCAGCCCGTCGGTCACCCGGTCGTGCTCCGGCGGCACCCGGACCAGCCGGCTGCGCGCACCCAGGACCTCGGAGAGCCAGCCGGCGGCCTCCTCGCCCTGGTCGATGCCGAGGAGCGGCAGCTTGAACAGCCGCACCGCGCGCCGCGGGCCCTCGGCGTCCACCGCGACCGACACCGGCTCCACCCCCGCGGCGGCCAGCGTCAGCGTACGGCCGTCCTGCGCCACCGTCGGGCGGACGGTGGCCAGCGCCGGATCCAGGCGCTGGGAGCGGAACACGCCCTCCTCGTCCACCACCATGAACGCCCGGTCGTGGGCCAGCCCCGCCGGGGTGAGTTCCGCCTGCGCGGCCGCCACTCCGGCGCACCCCTTCACCGGGTAGTACCGCAGCTCCGTCACCGTGGCCATCGTCCTGCCGCCCCCTTGGCGTCCGCGTTCCGTGGATCGTGCCGATCCCAGAGGGTAGTTGAGGGCCCCGGTCGGTGTGGCGGGCGGTACCCGCGAGCGTGGTGGGCGGCCCCGGCGGGATCCGTCCGGCCCTTGCTAGGGTCGGGGGCATGGCACCACCGAGCAGCGCGAACCCCCCGGGGCGGCTCCGGCGGGACGCGCAGCGCAACCGTGACCTGCTGCTCGCCGCCGCCCGCGACATGTACTCCCGACACGGCCTGGACGTGCCGTTGGACCAGATCGCCAAGGAGGCCGGGGTCGGCAACGCCACCCTCTACCGGCACTTCCCCACCCGCGAGGCGCTGATCGCCGAGGTGTTCGCGGACGCCGGGGGCGGACTGGCCGCCGCGGGCGAGGAGGCGCTCGCCGCCGAGGACGCCTGGAGCGGCCTCGAACGGTACTTCGGGCGGATCTTCGAACTGGTCGCCGCCGACCGGGGCATCAACGACCTGGTCACCCAGGCCATCCCGACCATCCCCGGAATGACCGAGATCAGCCACCGGCACGCCGCCACCGTCGGGGCCCTGATCGCCCGCGCCCAGGAGCAGGGCACCATGCGCCGCGACGTGGTCACCATGGACCTGCTCTTCCTCCTCGGCCCGCTCTGCCGCGCCCTGCCCGCCGCCACCGAGCTGCGCCCCGACCTCTGGCGCCGCTACCTCGCGCTCCTGCTCGACGGCTTCCGCGCCCGGGCCGGCCATCCGCTGCCGGTCCCGCCGATCGGTGAGGAGCACCTGGACCGAATGTTCGCGGACCTCTGGGAGGCGGAGCCGCCGCAGGCCTGAGCACGCGCGTCGCCCGCGCGGCACCGAGCGCGCACAGGCGTCAGGGACGCGTACGGAAGGCCGGCCGCCGCGTCAGAGCCGCGTCAACGGGCCGGAGCCGCAGGGGTGCGGGCCGCTTTGCTGGGGTGGAAGCGGCGCGGTCCGGTTCGGCGCGGTCCGGTGCACGGGCAGCCGGGCACCAGGACGCGCGGGCGGACGCAGAGGCGGGAGCGGGGCCATGAGGGACAGTGGTGCGGACGAGAGCCGGATCGTGGTCGGCGTCAGCGGCTCGCTCGGCAGCCTCGCCGCGCTGCACCACGCGGTGGCCGAGGCCCGCCGGACGGACGCCGAGGTGCTGGCGGTGCTCTGCTGGACCCCGCCCGGCGACGAACTCGGCTACCGCCGCACCCCGTGCCCGCCGGTGGTCGACGCCGGCCGCGACGCCGCCGTGGCCCGGCTGCGGCAGGCCCTCGACGAGGCCTTCGCCGGCCGCCACGCGGGCGTCCGGCTGCGCTGCCAGGCCGTCCGCGGCGACACCGGCCACACCCTGGTGCGGTGCGCCGACCGGCCCGGGGACCTGCTCGTCCTCGGCGCCGGCCGGGAGCGCGGCCGTCTCGCCCGACTGGTGCACCCCTCGGTCGCCGCCTACTGCGTCCGGCACGCCACCTGCCCCGTCCTGGCCGTCCCGCAGCCGCCGTTGCAACGGGATCTGGAGGCCCTCCGACGTGGCCACGGGCTCCGGGAGTCGGCGGCGGGGAACCGCGGCCGGGGCGTCTTTGGCAGCCCCTAGGGTGTGTCTTCGAACTCCCGTCGTTCGCCCGGAGGGCGGGCGGGGCGGCGTTGGGGTGCGTGCATCGCAAGGCGGAGGAGGGAGCCACTGCGGAGCATTGGCGACCGACGACAACGCGGCGAGGTGCGTGCCCCGGCGGCGCCCCGCAGACGCGAGTTTGAAGACACACCCTAGGACAGCCCCGCCGCCTCGGCGAGGACGGCGGCGGTCCGCCGGCCGGCGGCCAAGGTGGCGGGGTCCGTGGCCGGGAGGCAGCGGCGGGCCTCGGGGGAGTAGGCGGTCATCACGACGCCGGCGTGGTCCGTGGGGAGTTCGAGGGTCCGTACCGCGGAGCTCTGCTTTGTCAGAGCAGCGTTCAACCGCCGGGTGTGCTCCACGTCCACGAGCTCGTCCGCCGTGCCGTGGACCAGCCGGAGCGGGACGGGGGAGCGGGCGGCCGACAGGTGGTCGAGCGGGGCGTCGCCGGTGGTGACGGCCGCGGCCGAGTAGTGCGAGGCGATGCCTACGGCGGCGCCGGGGCGCAGCTCGGCGGGGGTGTCGGGGTGGGTGGCCACGGCGATCGCCTCGCGGCCGCCCAGCGACCAGCCGGCCAGCACGAAGCGCGCCGGATCCCCGCCGTGCCCGGCGGCGGCCCGGCGGGCCCCGGCCAGGGAGGCGAGCAGTTCGGCACGGCCGCCGTCCGGCTGCCCGGCGTCCCAGTCCGGGACGAGCACCAGCAGGCCCAGCCCGGCGGCCTCCCGGGCCAACGGCCGCAGCACGTCACGCTCGTTCGGGCCGCTGCCGTGCCAGAGCAGCACCGAGGGGGCCGCCCCGGCGGTGCCGGCGGCCGGAACGTGGACGTCCATCAGCCGCCCGGCGGCGTACGGAACCACCTCGAGCCGAGTGCTCGTCATCCGGGATTTCCCTCCGATTCGGTGAATGATCACGGGGCTGCTACTGTACTTCTCGTCGCGAGGGAGTGATTCCTCGTCAGGCGTCAGTGGTGCTACCAGAGCACGCCCTACTTTCAGTAGGGAGAGTCCGTGCGACCCGGGCCTGGCGCTCCAGAACGGACGGGGTCCGGTGCCGAGGAATCGGCGCCGGGCTCCGTCCGCGTTTCCGGGAGGGAACGGAATCAGGACGGCTGGCGGTCGGAGCCCAGCTCGCGGGAGATCCGCAGGCCGACCTGGGCGACGACCGGCCCGAGGGCGCGGACCCGGGCGGCGGTCATCCGTGAGGTGAGGCCGGAGACGGACAGGGCGGCGGTGACCTCGCCGGTGTGGTCGAAGATCGGGGCGGCGACGCAGCGGACCTCGGGCTCGTTCTCCCGGTCGTCGATCGAGTAGCCGCGGGCGCGGATCCGGGCCAGGTCGGCGCGCAGCCGCGGCTCGTCGGCGATGGTCCAGGCCGTCACCGGGCGCAGGCCGGCCGCGACCACCTCGGCGACGGCCTCCTCGGGCAGCCAGGCGAGGATCGCCTTCCCGGTGGCGGTGCAGTAGGCGGGGGCCCGGCTGCCGACCCGGGACGCCATCCGGACGTTGGTCTCGTCCTCGACCTTGTCCAGGTAGACGATGCCGGGGGCCTGCCAGACGGTCAGGTGGACGGTCTCGCCCGCCTCGCGCTGGAGCCGGCGCAGGTGCTCGGCGGCGACGCTGCGCAGGTCGAGGGTGGTCAGGTAGGCCTGACCGAGCCGCAGCGAGCCGTGGCCGAGCCGGAACCAGCCGGTCTCGCGGTCCCGGTCGAGGAGGTGCTCGTCCAGCAGGGGGCCCGCCAGCCGCAGCACGGTGCTCTTGTTGAGGCCGAGTCCGTCGGCGAGCTGGGCGAGCGGGACGCCGCGCCCGTCGCCGTGGTCGCGGACGTAGCCGAGGACGGCGAGCGCGCGGCGCAGCGAGGAGGACTGGTTGCGTTCGGTCGCGGATTTCTTGGGCGCCGTCTCCGTCATGGGTCCGTTCCCTGGTGTTGTTCCGGCGGTGTTCCCCCGCGGGTCGGCGGCGGTTGTCAGAACGTACCCGTTCGCGGCCGGATCGCCGCATCCTCGACACAACGTTGTGCAGTGCAAAACTTTCGCCAACTCCCCCTTGTTGGCGCCGATCGCCCCCGCCTAACGTCCCTGCCATCGAGCAGGCGACGTCGCCCCACCCGAGCGCTGCGCCCTGCCGTACCCCCACCACTTCACCCACCATCGGCCCCGGTCAGGGCCTGCTTCGACGTGCCCGTCCCCGGCGGCGGACGTCTCGGCGGCAGCTGTCGGGAGGGGAGGTCTCCACCATGCGACTCATCGGACGGACCGCCGCGGCCGTCGTGCTCGCCGCCGGCTGCCTGGCCGCCACCGCCTGTGCCCCCGGCACCGCCTCGTCGGTGGGCGGCAAGGCCGCCGACGACCGGACCGGCACGCTGCAGGTCTGGCTGTACAGCGAGGCGGGCAACGCGGCCAAGGAGGCCGTGATCGCCAAGGCCGTGACCGAGTTCCAGGCCTCCCACCAGGGCGTCACCGTCAACGTCAGCTACATCGACACCGACGCCTCGGCCCGTGCGGCCAAGATGAAGGGCGCGTTCAACGACCCGAACAGCGCCCCCGACCTGGTCGAGTTCGGCAACACCGACCTGCCCGGCTACGTCGCCGCCGGCGGCCTCGCCGACATCTCCGCCGACCTGGACAGGTGGCAGGACAAGGGGGACCTCGACCCGGCGATCGCCAGGACCGCCGTCGTCGACGGAAAGACCTACGGCCTGCCCTGGTGGGTCGGCGTGCGCGCGCTGTACTACCGCACCGACCTGTTCACCGAGGCCGGCCTCACCCCGCCGACCTCGTACGCCGAACTGGTCGCCGCCAACCGGAAGGTCCACGCCGCGCACCCGGACACCTTCGGCATCGCCGTCGGCGGCAAGTACACCTTCGGCGCGCTGCCCTTCGTCTGGGACGCGGGCGGCGACATCGCCACCAAGGACGGCTCCACGTTCAAGGCGGCGATCGACTCGCCCGCCTCGCAGGCCGGGATCAAGCGCTACACCGACCTGTTCGGCCCGGACGGCTGCCCCGCCCAGCAGTGCGCGGACCTGACCGGCGGCAAGATCATCGACCTGTTCGCGGCCGGCAAGTCCGCGATGGCGCTGATGCCCAACTCCGCGCGCAGCAAGGTGGACGCCGGCGCGGTCAAGGGCAGGTACGGCGTGGTGCCGCTGCCCGGCGAGAAGCCTGGCTCGATCGCCCCGGCCTTCGCCGGCGGCAACAACCTGGGCGTGATGAAGGCGGCCAAGCACCGCACGCTGGCGGTCGAGTTCGCGCAGCTGCTGGCGAGCCCCGGGTACCAGGAGCAGATGTACGACGCGATGGGCAACCTGCCGACGCTCAAGTCCGTCAGCGGCAGGGTCGCGGCGAAGGACACGTTCCTGAAGCCCTTCACCGACACCATCGCGGCCGGCACGAAGTTCGTCCCGCTCGACCAGGCGTGGGCGCAGATCGACGCCCAGTCGGTGATCCCGACGATGCTCCAGCAGGTCGTCACCGGCAAGGCGGACGTGGCCAAGGCCTCGGCCGACGCCGCCGCGCAGATCTCCTCGGCCTTCGCCGCGCACTGACGGCCCCCTCCCGGTTCGCCTCAGAGAGCAGGTCCCGCACGTGTCCGTATCCACCCCGACCGCCCCGGCGCCGCCTTCCCCGCAGCGGCGCCGTGGGGGCAGGGCGCCGGCCGCACCCCCGGGCGGCCGGCGCCGGCGGCCCCCGCTGCTGCTGCTCCTGCCGGCCGCGGTCGTCCTGATCCCGCTGGTCGCCTACCCGATCTACCAGCTCGGCCTGCTGTCCGTCCTGGACTTCGGGCAGGCCCAGGCCTCCGGCGGCGCCCCGACCTCCTTCGTCGGCTTCGGCAACTACACGAGGATCCTGGAGGACGAGCAGTTCTGGACGGTGCTCGTCCAGACCATCGGCTTCGCCGCGTTCTGCGTGGTCGCCACCCTGGCCGTCGGCGCCACCCTCGCGGTGCTGCTCACCAGGGTCGGCCGGTGGCCGCGGCTGGTGCTGACCACCGCGGCGATGGCCGCCTGGGCGGCGCCGGCGATGACCGGTTCGACGGTGTGGAGCTTCCTGTTCGACACCAACCTCGGCCTGGTCAACCACACCCTGGAGGGGCTCGGGCTCTCCGGCTTCCACGAGTTCAACTGGTTCTACGACAAGTGGACGGCGTTCCTGATCGTCGGCGCCGTGGTGGTGTGGCACTCCTACCCGTTCGTGATGGTCACCCTGTACGCGGGCATCCGGGCCATCCCGGAGGAGATCCTGGAGGCGGCCGCCCTGGACGGCGCCGGCACCTGGACGACCTTCCGCCGGATCACCGCGCCGATGCTGCGGCCGATCCTGACGGTCGTGGTGATCCAGTCGGTGATCTGGGACTTCAAAGTTTTCACCCAGGTCTATGTGATGACCGAGGGCGGCGGCATCGCCGGCCAGAACCTGGTGCTCAACGTGTACGCGTACCAGAAGGCGTTCGCCTCCTCGCAGTACGGGCTGGGCGCGGCGATCGGCGTGATCATGCTGCTGATCCTGGTGATCCCGACGGTCCTGTACATCCGCACGCTGCGACGGACGGGGAACGAACTGTGAGCCCGGCGAACTCCCTCCCCTCCGCTGCGTCGGCGTCGGCGTCGGCATCGGCGGCGGCGCCGGCTCCGGCATCGGCCAGGTCCGTCGGTGGCCGCCGGAACACCCGGGGCCGGTGGCGGCTGGCCGCCAACACCGGTGCGATCGTGCTGGCCGTGGTCACCGCCTTCCCGATCTTCTGGATGGTGCTCTCGGCCTTCAAGCCGAAGGGCGAGATCCAGTCGCTCGACCCCAGGCCGTGGACCGCCCACCCCACGCTGGACAGCTTCCGGCAGGTGCTCAGCGTGGACGGCTTCGGCCGCTACTTCGCGAACAGCCTGGTGGTGGCGCTGTCGGTGGTGGTGCTGTCGGCGATCGTGGTCTTCCTGGCGGCGGTGGCCGTGACCAGGTTCCGGTTCAGGTTCCGCACCACCATCATGGTGATGTTCCTGATCGCCCAGATGATCCCGGTCGAGGCGCTGACCATCCCGCTGTTCTTCATGTTCCGTGACGCCGGCCGGTTCGCCCCGGGCGTCGGCCTGAACACCCTGGCCTCGCTGGTCCTGGTGCAGCTGGCGTTCTCGCTGCCGTTCGGGATCTGGATGATGCGCGGCTTCGTCGCGGCCGTCCCGGTCTCGATCGAGGAGGCGGCGCAGATCGACGGGGCCGGCCGGACCCGCATCCTGTGGCGGATCCTGCTGCCGCTGGTGGCGCCCGGCCTCGCCGCGACCAGCGTGTTCTCCTTCATCGCGGCGTGGAACGACTTCGTCTTCGCCAAGACCTTCATCATCAGCGCCACCCAGAACCAGACGCTGCCCTCGGCGCTGCTGGTCTTCTTCAAGCCGGACGAGAACGACTGGGGCGGCATCATGGCGGCGTCCACGCTGATGACCGTGCCGGTGCTGATCTTCTTCATCGCGGTGCAGCGCAGGCTGGTCTCCGGGCTGGCCGGCGCGGTGAAGGACTGACGTCGGCCGAGGGCCGCGCACCCGGGAGTCCCCGCCATCGGCCGGGACTCCCGCAGCCGTCAGAGGACCGCAGCCGTTCGGTTCCCGCGGCCGTCCGGTTCCCGCGGCGGTCCGGTTCCCGCGGCGGTCCGGGGCCCACGCCGACGGCCGTGGCCGTTCGGGCTCAGGAGACGAAGCCGACGATCTGACCGTCCTTCCAGCGCTGCGCGAGCCGGAGCCAGCCGGCGACCTCCGCGACGGCCTCGGCCACCTCGCGTTCCGGCACGGGGGTGCGGCCTTCGCGCTCGGCCCGCTCGAACTGGTCCAGCGCCTTCCGGCAGTCCTCGGCCGACCAGGTGCTGCAGGAGGGCACGTCGCAGTGGGGCAGTCCGTCGGGCAGGCCGCCGTAGCGGAACTCCTCGACCGAGACGGCGGTGATCCCGTACGCCTTCAGGCCCCCGTCCACGACCGCCAGCCAGTCGCCCCGGAACGGGCCGAAGGAGTCGACCTCCAGGGGCTGCCCGACCAGCCAGCACAGCCGCCGGTAGGCGTAGCCGTACTGGAAGGCGTGGTCCTCGTCCGCGGAGAAGGGCCCGCCGTGCACCACAGCGCGCAGTGCCTCCCGGGCGGTCGGAGCGCCCTGGGCGATCTCGTCGGCGAAGTACTCGTCGGACCTGTCCAGGGACGGGCCGAAGTACGCGAGGGCCTCGTCGACCGCCCCGTCGTTGCCGCTGCCGACACGGGCGCGGAGCTCCGCAGGGTCGACCAGGTATGCGCTCAGGAAGGAACTCATGCCAGCACGGTAGCGGTCGCAACGGACAGCGGGCCGGGCGGGGCCAACCGTCCTGGGCGCCGGTGGCCGCGCTGAACCTTCTTGCCACAGAGGCAAGTTGACTGCTCGGAAGGGATGGCGCCGGTTCCGGGGCGGTGGAGGCGCAGGCGTCGGCGGCCCGGGCTCAGGCCACCGCCGCGGAGCCGCGGGACGGGACGGCGACGAGCACGAACTCCGCGCCGGCGTCGTCCCGGACCAGCGCGGTGCGGCCGTACGGCGCCGGAGCCGGCCCGGAGAGGACCGTGCCGCCGAGGGCGCGCAGCCGGTCGGCGGCGCGGTCGGTGTCCTCGGTCGCGAAGTGGACCAGCCAGCGCGCGCCCGCGCCCCGGCCGGGGCGGGAGGGGCCGATGCTGCACGCGGGCAGGCCGTCCACCCGGGCGAGGGCGTGGCCCTCCCGCGGCCGGTCGTAGGTGTAGCCGAAGACCCGGCGGTAGAACGCCCGGGCGGCGTCGGGGGCGGGGGAGAGGTGCTCGTTCCAGGCGAGCGCGCCCGGCTCGTCGACCAGGCCCGCGCCGTCGATGGTGCCGGCCCGCCAGAGTCCGAAGCGGGCGCCGAGCGGGTCGACGGCGAGCGCGGCACGGCCCTGCTCGGGCACCTCGTACGGCTCGCGGGCGAGGCGCCCGCCGGCGGCCCGGACGGCGGTGGCGGTGCGCAGCGGGTCCGGGCAGGCGAGGAAGGTGGTCCAGGCGGGCGGTTCGGCCGGCAGGGCCCGTTCGACGGCCGCGACCTGGGCGCCGTACCGGGTGGCCACCGTCTCGGTGGGGGCGGTCGGGACGAACTCCCAGTCGAACAGGGCGCCGTAGAAGGCCTGCGCCCGGGCCGGGTCCGGCGTCGTGAGCACGACCCAGCACGGGACCCCGGCGTGGTAGCTGCCCGGCTTCGGCATGCGGCCCTCCTGGCGGGCCCGGCGTTTCGGTGCCCGGCGCGCCGAGCGCCACCGGCCCCACCCGCCAGCCTCCGCGCCCGGCGGGTGGGCGGCAAGCGGGGTGCCCGCAGGGCACGTCTCAGGACACCCCGTGCGGCCGGAACTGGACGCTGATCCGCGGGCCCACCGGGCGGGCCGTCTTGGGGATCGCGTGCTCCCAGGTGCGCTGGCAGGAGCCGCCCATCACCACCAGGTCCCCGTGGCCGAGCGGGTGGCGGACGACCGCCGGGCCGCCGGAGCGGGGCCGCAGCGCCAGGGTGCGCGGCTCGCCGACGGAGAGGATCGCCACCATGGTGTCCTCGCGGGCGCCGCGCCCGATCCGGTCGCCGTGCCAGGCCACGCTGTCCCGGCCGTCCCGGTAGTAGCAGAGCCCGAGGGTGCGGAAGGGCTCGCCCAGCTCCTGGGCGTAGTACCGGCTCAGCTCCGCCCGGGCCAGGCCGAGCACCGGGTGGGGCGGTTCGGCGTGCGCCGGGTAGGAGGCCAGCAGGCGCGGGACGTCGACCGTCCGCTCGTACATCTCGCGGCGTTCGGCCCGCCAGGGCACGGTGGCGGCCAGCTGTTCGAACAGCTCGTCCGCCCCGTGCAGTCAGCCGGGGAGCAGGTCCAGCCAGGCGCCGTCGCCGAGCGGCTGCCGTCGCAGGCCGTCGAGCGGGCGGAGGCGGATGCCGCCGCGCTCCGTGTCGTCGAACAGCGAGGGCTGGAGGTGGACGGTGCCGTGCATGGGGCCAGCGTACGCCTTCGTTCGAACACATGCTCGAATATGCGGGTTCTAGGCTGCGGGTATGGCGATCAACGGCTTCGGGGCCACCGAGTTCCAGCTGGTACTGCTGCGCAGGATGGCCGACTTCCAGCCCGGGCTGGTCGAGGAGGCGGTGCGGCGGCTCGGCGCCACCCGGACGTCGATGCGCGAGGCCAACAAGCGCTGGCAGGCGATGGTCCGCGCCCCGCGGTTCCCGCGCGGCGCCGCCCGCTACGCCGCCGTGCTCGGGCCGGCCGAGGCGAGCGCCCCGCGCCGGATCGGGGACCTCGCCTGCGTCGCCCGGCAGTGGACGCTGCCGCTCTGGCCCGAGCTGCGCTTCGAGATCCTGCTCGGCCCGGCGGAGATCGGCGGGCCGCTGCTCAACGAGTGGCTGGTGCGGGCAGCGGACGCGCCGGCCCCCGTGCTGCGCACCCTGGCCGACCTCGCGCCGTGGAGCTGCGTGGTGGGTGACGTCGGGGCCGCGTTCCCGCCGGCCGTGCCGCGCGAGGGGAGTGCGCCGACCAGGTTCCGGCTGGACTTCGCGGCACCGGACGCCGACGGGCGGCCGCGTCCGTGCGAGGCCGACTTCACCTGGGGGCTGCTCCAGGAGGTCCGCCCGATGGACGGCCGGGGCCCGGGTGGGTCGGGTCGGGGTGGGCCAGGTCAGGGCGGGTCGGGCCGGGGTGGGTCGGGCCAGGGCATGGATATGCCGGGTGATGCAAGGTGATATTCAGTGAATACCTTCGATTTGCAGGTCAAACAAGGAATGTGGCAGCCTAATCGCAGACATTGAAGAGCTTTGACATCGGAAAGTGAAGGATCATGTCGGACGGCGCCCGCGTCATCGTCGGAGTCAGCGGTTCACTGCACAGCCTGACGGCCCTGCACCGGGCGGCCGAGGAGGCCCGGGCCCGGCAGGCCGTCCTGGTGCCGGTGCTCGCCTGGACGCCGGTCGGCGGCGAGCGCAGCTACCGCGCCCGGCCCTGCCCGCCGCTGCTGCGCGCCTGGCAGGAACTCGCCGAGGCGCGGATGGCGGACGTGCTGGAGCAGGCCTTCGGCGGTCTGCCGATCGGTGTGCCGGTGCGGCCGCTGGTCGTGCGCGGCGAGGCCGCGACGATGCTGACCGGGCTCGCCGACCGTCCGGGCGACCTGCTGGTGGTCAGCACCGGCGAACAGGGCGGCCTGCGGGTCGGGCTGCGCAGGCTGGCGCGCCGCTCGGTCACCCGGCGCTGCCTGAGTCGGGCCCGCTGCGGGGTGCTCACCGTCCCGCCGTCCACGCTGCACGAGGACCTGCGCGCGCTGCACCGCGGCATCGACCTGCGGGAGCTCGCGGCAGCCTGACGATCCGTCAACTCCGGTGAGTGGTCAGCCCGTCGACGATCGTCCGGGTGGGCCGCAGCTCGCTCAGCGCTTCCACCGGGCAGTCCAGCGGATCGACCGGCCACACCGTGAGGTCGGCGAACGCCCCCGGCCGCAGGCTGCCGCGCACCGCACTCTCGCCGGTCAGCCGGGCCGCGTTCACGGTGTGCAGCGCGACCGCCTCGGACCGGCCGATCGCGTGCTCCGGGCCGACCACCCCGGCCGTGGTGCCCCGGGTGGTCATGCCCCACACCGACACCATCGCGCCGTACGGGCCGACCGGGAAGTCCGAGCCGCCGGTGATCAGCGCGCCCTCGTCCAGCCACTCGCGCAGCGGGAAGACCGCGGCGGTGCGCTCCTCGCCCCAGGCCCGCTGCTGGGTGAGCGCGCCGTCGTGCAGCAGCGGGTGCTGGACCGTCACCGGGATGCCGAGGGCGATCGCCCGGGCCCGCAGCTCCGGCCGGGCCAGACCGCCGTGCTCGACCACCAGTGTGCCGGGCGGCAGGCCGGGGTGGCGGGCGACCACCTGCTCGAAGACGTCCAGCAGGACGCGCAGTCCGCGGTCACCCCAGGCGTGCACGCCTACCCGCCGGCCCCGCCCGACCACCCGTTCCACCGCCGCGAGCAGCTCGGCCGGTTCCCAGAGCAGCCGGCCGTGGTAGCACGGCTGCCCCCGGTACGGCTCCTCCACCGCGGCCGCCTCGAAACCGCCGTCGATGCCGAACTTGACGCCCCAGAGCCGCAGTCGGTCGTCGTCCCGGCCGGCGGCCCGCCAGTCGTCCATCCGGTCCAGCAGCGCGTCCACCTGCTCCGGCGTCCGGGCGGCGAAGCCGGAGACCAGCACCCGGACCCGGACGGCCAGCGCGCCCTCGGCCCGGGCGGCGTCCAGCACGTCGAGGTCCTCGGCCGGCACCAGGCAGTCGCGGACGGTGCCGATCCCGGTGGCGGCGAACTCGGCGGAGGCGGCGCGCAGGCCCTCGATCCGCTCCGCGAGGGAGGGGCGCGGCACCACCCGCTCGACCAGCTCGACCGCCCGGTTGATCAGCCGCCCGGTGAGCCGGCCCTGCTCGTCGCGCTCGATCACACCGCCCGGCGGCGCCTCGGTGGCCTCGGTGATCCCGGCCAGCCGCAGCGCCGCCGAGTTCAGCACCATGTTGTACGCGCCGCGGCGCACCAGCACCGGGTGGTCGGCGGTGGCCGAGTCCAACTCCCCGGTGGTGGGCATCCGTTGCTCGGCCAGCAGGATCTCCTGCCAGTTGACCGTGGTGTGGATCCACTCCCCGGCGGGGGTGCGGGCGGCGCGCTCGCGGATCAGGCCGAGGAACCCGGCGAGATCGCGGGCCCGGTGCACCGGCACGCCGTGGACGCTGTGCCCGGCCAGGATCAGATGGGTGTGGGTGTCGTCGAAGGCGGGCAGCACGGTCGAGCCCGGGGCGTCCACCACCTCGGTGCCCGGGCCGATCAGGGCGTCCAGCCCGTCGGGCGCGGGGGAGAGGGCGGTGATCCGCCCGCCGGTGACGGCGAGCGCCCGGCGGGGCGGCTCGCCGGGCACCAGGGTGTGCACCGCGGCGGCGCGGATCAACAGGTCGGCGGGGGCGGGGTCGGTCATCGCGGCTCCTGGGAACGGGACAGCCCGGTGACCTTCTCCACGTACCGAAGGCTGGGCTCGGCGAGCAGTCCGTGCAACTCGGTGAACACCGCGCGGGCCGGCACCGCGTTCCAGTCGGCGGGCAGCAGCTGCGCCGGCAGCCCGGGATCGAGGTACGGCAGCCGGCGCCACCGGGTGAGCATCGACACGTAGTCGCGGAACGCCTCGGCCGGATCGACCGAGGGCCGTCCGCGCAGCTCCTCGGCGGCCGGGCGCCAGGCGTCGGAGAAGGCCGCGTACTGCGCCTCGATCGCCGGGAGGTCCCACCAACCCGCCACCGCGGTACGGGGATCGGCGAAGCCGGCGTACTCGGCGGAGAGGAACAGGTGGACGTAGGCGCTCAGCCCGAGCCGGTCCAGCAGCCGACGGGCGTCCGGCAGCAGCCGGGCGGGCGCCAGCCAGACCCCGGGGGCGGCGTTGCCGAAGCCGAGCCAGCTCAGCCGCGAGCGCAGCTGGTGGCGGTGGGCGCGGGCGGACTCGGGCACCGAGAAGACCGCCACCACCCAGCCGTCGGCGAGCGCGGCGGGCTCCAGGCTGTGGAAGATCCGCCGGTCGCCCTCCTCGAAGACCGGCTCCATCGCCCCGGCGAGCCGGTACCCCGTCCCCGCGCGGCGCTCCTGGAGCAGGGTGCCGGCCTTCTTCAGCCGGGAGGTCGCCGAGCGGACGGCCGGGCCGTCGACGTCCAGTTCGGCCAGCAGGGCGATCAGGTCGGCGATGGATATCCAGCCGCCGAGGCGGCGGACGAACTCGCCGTAGACGGTGTGGATCAGGGAGCTCGGCCGGGGCGTGTGCTCGGACATGCGCGGGCCCTCCTCCCCAGCGACTGGTGGCGATCATAACGAGGGCGCGGGTCCTGGGCGGTGTCTTGCCGATCTTTGCCGTCTCCGCCGATCGGGCGGGAACGGCGGGGATCATCTGTTAAGGCGTGTCCGACGACCGGCGCCGCGCTCCCGGCGGGTGCCGCCGGGAGCGCGACACCCGCTACGGGTAGGCGCCGGAGAGCAGGTGCCCGGCTCCGGGCGCGAAGGCGGGCAGGCCGAGGGCCCGCAGGAGCTGGTGGGCCGTGCAGACGGCGGCCGAGACCACCGGCTTGCCCAGCTGCTGCTCGGCCTCCTCGACGGCGGACAGGGACGGCATCTGCACGCAGGCCGAGAGCACCACGGCGTCCGCCTCGGTGTACGCGAGCGCGCGGGCGATCGCGGGGAGCCGGGCCGGGTCGTGGGCGGCCACGTCGAGGTTGTCGGCGATCTCCAGGGCGGCGTGGTCGAGCACCTCGATGCCCTCCGCGGCGAGGTACTCGACCACCGTGCGGGCCAGCGGGCGCAGGTACGGGGTGACCATCGCGACCTTCGCGGCCCCGAGTTCGTGCAGCCCGGCGACGAGCGCGCCGGCGCTGGTGACCACGGGCGCGGGGGCGCCGTTCTGGACGGTGCGCAGGTGCAGCCGCCGCTCGGCCTGGCGGTGGTAGCCGGGGCCGGTGGCCATCACGGCGACCAGGCAGGCGTAGCCGATCACGTCCACCCGGGCGTCCGACAGCTCGGCGGCGCAGCGGTCGGACTCGCCGTCCATGGCCCGCAGTTGCTCGGGGGTGACCCTGGTCATCCGCATCCGGCTGGAGTGGAAGGTGAACCGCTCGGGCGCGACCGCCTCGCGGGCCCGCAGCAGCGCGGGGACCTCGGTCTCCATGGTGACGTTGGAGCTCGGGACGATCTGGCCGATCCGGTAGGTGGTCATCGGGTGGGTGCTCCTTCCGGTCCAGGGCGGGTCAGCGGGCGTCGATCACCGGGTTGGCGAGCGTGCCGATCCGCTCGATGGTGGCCTCGACCAGGTCTCCGGGCTGGAGGAACTGCGGGGGCACCATCCCGGCGCCGACGCCCGAGGGGGAGCCGGTGGCGATCACGTCGCCCGGTTCCAGGGTGACGCCGGAGGAGATGTCGGCGATCAGCCGGGCGACGCCGAACAGCATGTGGCGGGTGTTGGAGTCCTGCCGCAGCTCGCCGTTGACCTTCAGCGAGAGGTCGAGCCGCTGCGGGTCGGGGATCTCGTCGGCGGTCACCACGACCGGGCCGAAGGGGGCGTAGCCGTCCTGGCCCTTGGAGAAGAACCACTGGCCGGAGCGGCGCTGGTCGCGGGCGCTGATGTCGTTGACGATGCTGTAGCCGAAGACGTGCCGCAGTGCGTCCTCCTCGGCGACCCGGAAGGCCGGTGCGCCGATCACCACCGCGAGTTCGCACTCCCAGTCGAGCTGCTTGGTGAGGGCGGCGTTGTGCGGGATGGGCCCGCCCGGGCCGGTGACGGCGGTCGAGGGCTTGCCGAACAGCACCGGGCGGTCGGGCAGTTCGCGGTCGGTGTCCAAGGTGCGGTGCGACTCCGCCACGTGCTCCACGTAGTTGAGACCGACGCCGACGATCTTGCCGGGGCGCAGCGGCGCGCACAGCGAGACCTCGGCGAGCGGCCTGGTGGCGGGGGCCCCGGCGAGCAGCCGGCGGGCGGTGGCCAGGGCCGGCTCCCCGGCGCGGATCAACCCAAGGAGGTCGGGCGGAAGTTGGGCCCCGGCGGCGGTGGCGAGGGCGGTCAGGTCGGCGACCCGGTCGCCGTCGATCCGGGCGCCGAGACGGGGAGTGTCGGTGCCGCTGGTGCCGCCGGTGCCGTCGGTGTCGTCGGTGTCGTCGGTGCGGAAGGTCAGCAGGTGCATGGTGGCGGGGCTCCTGGTCAGGCGGTGGTGGTGGGCTGCTGCCCGTCCGGGTGGGCCTCCTCGCGGTGCAGGCCGAGCGAGTGCATCACCGGGAAGTCGTTGAAGGAGAACAGGCAGGCGTCCTCGCCCTGGTCGAGGTTCGCGTGTTCGTGCCAGGCCCAGGACGGGACGACGAAGACGTCCCCCTGCTGCCACTCGAAGCGCCGTCCGGCGATCACCGAGACGCCGCGCCCCTTGGCCGCGGTGTACACCACCGAGCCGGTGTGCCGGTGGGCGCGGGTGGCCTGGCCCGGGCGCAGCAGCTGCAGGTGGGCGGACATGGTCGGCATCACCGGCCCGCCGGTGACGGGGTTGGTGTACTCCATGATCACGCCGTCGTAGGGCGATCCCTCCGTGGCGCGGGCGAGCCGGCACAGCGCCTCGTAGCTGGGCTCCCAGGGCCAGCCGAGCAGCGGCGAGTAGGGCCGGGTCCACTTCTCGACGCCGTACGGCAGCAGGTTGCCGCCGTGGCTGAGCAGCGAGGAGTTGACGACCGGTCCGGGCCGCTGGTACAGCTCCGGGTGGACCTCGTAGAAGTTGGCGTCGAGGGTGTTGACCAGCGGGATGTCCAGGCCGTCCTGCCAGATCACCGGGGCGTCGTCGGCCTCGTTGCCGTGCTCGTGCCAGGTGTTGTTCGGGGTGATCGCGAAGTCGCGTGGGCCGACCTTGAGCTTCTGCCCGTCCACGACGGTCCAGGCGCCGGTGCCCTCGTGGACGAAGCGCAGGGCGGAGGCCTGGTGGCGGTGCGCGGTCATCGCCTCGCCGGGGCCCATGATCTGCAGTCCGGTGTACAACAGGCCGACGGCGGCGCTCAGTTCGCGGCGGCCGGGGTTCACCAGCATCACCACCCGGCGCCCGGCGTCGTCGGCCTTCACCAGCGGCAGCGCCTTGCGCACCAGCGGTCGGAGGTCGGCGTAGCGCCAGAGCACCGGGACGGACCGCGGCTGGGGGTACCAGGGCTCGATCTCGTTGGCGACCGTCCACAGGGCGCCGGCCTGGCGCTCGGCCAACTCCTCGTAGTAGGCCAGCAGTTCGGGACTGTCGGTGACCCTGGCCCGGCCGATCCGGTCGTCGTCGTGGATGTCGTCACGGTCGTCGTCACGGTCGTTGTCACGGTCGTCGTCACGGGCGGGGGCGCGCTCGACGAGGCGTTCGGGGGTGCTCGCGGTGACGGGTTCGGGGGTGCGATCGGTGACGGGCTCGGGGGCGCGGTCCGTGCTGGTCATGCCTCCTCCTCGGGGAGCACCAGCGGCCGCAGCGGACGGTTGTCCACGTGCAGCCGGAAGACGTCGAAGCGGTTGTAGTGGCCGACGATGTCGTGCATCTGCTTGGGCTGGACGCAGCGGCCGAGGTCGATCTCGGCGTAGACGACGCCCTCCTCGTCCACCAGCGGCTCGGTGACCGGGCGACCGTCCGGGCCGAAGATCCCGGACAGGGCGCTGTGCGGCCGGGCGAGCTGCTTGCGGACCTTCGGGTCGTCGCCGGCGATCAGGTCCACGATCTCGGGCGAGACGGTGGAGCAGGAGACCACGGAGAACACCTTGCCCTCGAAGCAGTGCGCGGCGGTGCGCAGCGCGATCGAGTCCGCCATGTCGTAGTCCTCGGGGCCCACCGGCAGCGCGATGTAGCAGGCGACGTGGACCAGTTCGCCCTGCGCCAGCAGGGCGAAGCGGGCCAGCGGGTTGGTGTTCTCGCCGCAGGCCAGCGCGCCGAGCGGGCCGACGGCGGTGGGGTGCACCGTGAGGGTGCTGCCGTCGCCCTGCCCCCAGGTCAGCTTCTCGGCCCAGGTCGGCACCAGTTTGCGGTGCACGCCGAGCAGTTCGCCGTCCGCGTCGATGGTCAGCAGGGTGTTGTACAGCAGTCCGAGGCCGGGCCCGCCGCGCTCGTTGACCCCGATCACCAGCACCACGCCGGCCTGCCGGGCGGCGGCCCGCAGGGTGTCGACGTACGGGCCGGGGACGTCCACGGCGGCCCGGTACAGGCGCTCGAACCAGGGCGAGCCCTGCACCGGGTTCATCGTCCAGTTCCAGTACGGGTAGCCGGGCACGAACACCTCGGGGAAGACCACCAGTTCGGCGCCGTGCCCGGCCGCCTCCTGGATCAGCGCGACGGCCTTGTCGACGGTGGCGGCCGGGTCCAGGTAGACCGGGGCGGCCTGGACGGCGGCGGCGGTGAATCGGGGCAGCTGCGGCATGGTTCCTCGTCACTCCTCGGGGGCGTCGTCGGGACGGGGCGGTGACCAGCGGCGGTGGACGGGCGGGGGCGGCTCGCGCAGCAGCCGCAGGTGCGGGGCGACCCGGTCGGCGTTCGGGCCCGGCGGTTTGCGGCTGCCCGCCCGCCAGGGCTCCGGCCAGCGGGCGCCCGGCCCGGTGTAGCCCTGCTCGGCGGCGGCGTGCAGTGTCCAGAGCGGGTCGTACAGCTGGGCGCGGCCGACCGCGACCAGGTCGGCCCGTCCGGCCAGCAGCACGGAGTCGGCGTCGTCGAAGCCGGAGATCGCGCCGACCGCGATGGTCGGCACTCCGGTGGCGGCGCGGATCAGCTCGGCGAAGGGCGTCTGGTAGCCGCGCCCGTACGGCGGCCGCTGGTGCGACACCACCTCGCCGGTGGAGACGTCCAGCGCGTCGGCCCCGGCCCCGGCGAGCGCGCGGCAGATCGCCACGGCCTCCTCCTCGGTGGTGCCGCCGGGCGCCCAGTCGCTCGCCGAGATCCGCACCAGCAGCGGCCGGCCGGCGGGCCAGACGGCGCGCACCGCCGTCAGCACCTCCAGCGGCAGCCGCAGCCGGTGGGTGAGCGGGCCGCCGTAGTGGTCGGTGCGGTGGTTGGTGAGCGGGGAGAGGAAGGAGGAGAGCAGGTGACCGTGGCCGAACTGGAGCTCCAGCACGTCGAAGCCGGCCCGCGCGGCCCGCTCGGCGGCGGCCGCGAAGTCCGCGGTGACGGCGGCCAGTTGGATGTCGTTGGCCTCGTGCGGCACCGGGCTGTCCGGGTCCCAGGGGAGGGCCGAGGGGGCGATCAGCGGCCAGCCGTCGGCGAGCGGGCGCCCGACGCCGTCCGGCCCGGGGATGTCGGTCGCGCCCCGGCGCCCGGCGTGGGTCAGCTGGATGCCGAGCGGGGTGTCGCTCACCGCCCGTACCGCGTCCACGAGTTGACGCCAGGCGCCCTCCTGGCGGTCGGTCCACAGGCCCGGACTGCGGTCGGTGGTCCGGCCCTCGGGGCCGACCGCCGTCATTCCGGCGAGCACCAGCCCCGCGCCGCCGAGCGCGTGGCCGGTCAGCTGGGCGCGGTCGAAGTCGCTGGGCAGCGCGTCGGGCGAGGTGTAGGTGGCGAGCGGGGGCACCACGACGCGGTTGCGCAGCTCCAACGCGCCCAGTTTCAGCGGCCGGAACATCGGCGGCACCCCGGGCGAGCCGCCGAAGGCGGTGTCCACGGCGTCCACGAAGCCGGGGTCGCGGGCCCGCAGGTTGCCGTAGGTGACCCGCCGGCTGCGGGTGAGCAGGTTGAAGGCGAACTGGTCGGGGCCCTGGCCGATCCGCCGCCCGATGGTCTCGAACCACTCCAGACTGGCCTGCGCGGCACGCTGGGTGGACTCCACCACCGGGCGCCGCTCGGCCTCGTAGGCGGCCAGGGCCTCGTCCAGGGTGGGCTGTTCACCCAGCGCGGCGGCCAGGGCGAGGGCGTCCTCCAGGGCGAGCTTGGTGCCCGAGCCGATCGAGAAGTGCGCGGAGTGCGCGGCGTCGCCGAGCAGGACCACGTTGCGGTGGCGCCAACTCGCGTTCCGCACCGTGGTGAAGCGGATCCAGCGGGAGGCGTCGGGGATCAGCCGGTGGCCGTCCAGGTGCCCGGCGAACAGCTCCGCGCAGCGCCGCACGCTCGCCAGGTCGCTCTCGCCGCGCGCCGGCTCCCGCGCGGCGAGCGCCTCGAAGCCCGCACGGCGCCAGGAGTCCGCGGCCGCCTCGACGATGAAGGTCGAGCGGGTGGCGCTGTACGGGTAGGCGTGCACCTGGAGGACGCCGAAGTCGAACCGCTCGACGATGAAGGTGAAGGCCTCGAAGACCTTGTCGGTGGCGAGCCACATGTAGCGGCAGTGGCGCTCGTCCAGGTCGGGGCGGAAGCTCTCCGGATACGCGGCCCTGGTGCCGGAGCGGATGCCGTCGGCGGCCACCACCAGGTCGTACTCGGCGCAGAGCCGGTCCACCGGCGGGGCGGGGGTGCGGTAGCGCACGTCCACCGCCAGCTCGGCGCAGCGCTGTTGCAGGATGGCGCGCAGCCGGTTGCGGTCCAGGGCGGCGAAGCCGTGGCCGCCGCTGGTGCGGACCTCGCCCGCGTAGCGGATGTCGATGTCGCTCCAGCGGGCGAACTCGGCGCTGATCGCGGCGAAGACGCGCGGGTCGGCCCGGGCGATGCCGTCCAGGGTCTCGTCGGAGAAGACCACGCCGAAGCCGGACTCGTCGTCCCGGGCGTCCCGTTCGAAGACGGTGATCTCCCGGTCGGGCGCCGACTGTTTGGCCAGGGCGGCGAAGTAGAGCCCGCCGGGGCCGGCGCCGACCACCGTGATCCGGGCGCGGTCGCGTGCCGCGGTCATGTGTCCGCCTCGGGGCTGGTGGCGGCGTCGGGGTTCGTGGCCGTCTCGGGGCTGGTGGCCGGTTCCTGGCTCGTGGCTGCCCGGGGGCTCATGCGACCACCTCCGGCCGCTGCGGCCCGGCCTCCGCC
Organism: Kitasatospora sp. NPDC048286; assembly: GCF_043201735.1. Classification (NCBI taxonomy): domain Bacteria; kingdom Bacillati; phylum Actinomycetota; class Actinomycetes; order Kitasatosporales; family Streptomycetaceae; genus Kitasatospora; species Kitasatospora sp. NPDC048286. The sequence goes on along the minus strand of NZ_JBICZE010000007.1, from coordinate 216,573 downwards.
AGCGTCCGGCGGACCTGCGCGGGCCACGGCCGGGAGCCCCCGTCGTGCGGCGCCGAGTGCACCACCGACATCCGCCCGCTCGCGGCCAGCCCGTGCGGACCGTGCACCTCGAAGGCGTAGTGCAGCGAGGATCCGCCGACCCGGTCCACCCGCAGCTCGGTGCGGACGAGGTCGCCGAACCAGAGCCGTTCTCGGTAGTCGGCCTCGAAGTGCACCCGGGGGATCCGCCCGAACAGGTCGGCCAGCCCCAGCCGGCGCAGCAGGGCCGCCTCCGCCGCCTCGGCCCAGCGCTGCACGGCGGAGAAGTGGTAGTGCCCGGCGGCATCGGTGTCGAACCACTCCACCCGGCGCTCGACGCTGACACTGGCGGGAGTCCGCGCGGCCCGTCGGCGCAGCTCGGCGCGGTGCAGCTTGCCGGTCGCGGTGCGCGGCAGCTCGGGCACGAACTCGACCGCCCGCGGGTACTTGTACGGTGCGATGGCGCGTTTGACGTGCTCCTGGAGCCCGCGCGCCGTCTCGGGCCCGGCCGGCACACCCGCACGCAGCACCACGTACGCCTTGACCACCGTGCCGCGCCGCTCGTCCGGCGCGCCGACCACCGCGCAGTCGGCCACGTCGGGGTGGGCGGCCAGCGCGTGCTCCACCTCGGGCCCGGCGATGTTGTAACCGGCCGAGACGATCATGTCGTCGTTGCGCGCCCGGAACCAGAAGTAGCCGTCGCGGTCCCGGACGTAGGTGTCGCCGGTGAGGTTCCAGCCGCCGCGGACGTAGTCCAGCTGGCGCTCGTCGTCCAGGTAGCGGCAGCCGGTCGGGCCCTTGACGGCGAGCAGCCCGGGCTCGCCGTCCGGCACCGGGCGGCCCTGCCCGTCCAGGACCGCGGCCCGGAACCCGGGGACGGGCCGGCCGGTGGAGCCGGGGCGGATGTCCTGGTCGGCGGCCGAGACGAACACGTGCAGCAGCTCGGTGGCGCCGATGCCGTCGATCAGTCGCTGCCCGGTGGCCGCGTGGAAGGCCTGCCAGACGGCGGCGGACAGCGGCTCGCCCGCCGAGACGCAGCGCCGCACCCCGGCCAGCCGGTCGGCCAGCCCGGCGGCGAGGATCGCCCGGTAGGCGGTCGGCGCGGTGAACAGCACACTCACCCCGTGGCGCCGGACCTGCTCGGCGAGCTGCTCGGGGGTGGTCTGCTCCAGCAGCAGACTGGCGGCCCCCGCCCGCAGGGGGAACACCAGCAGGCCGCCCAGGCCGAAGGTGAAGCCGAGCGGCGGGGTGCCGGTGAAGAGGTCCTCGGGGGTGGGGCGGAGCAGGTGGTGGGAGAAGGTGTCGGCGATGGCGAGCACGTCGCGGTGGAAGTGCAGGGTGGCCTTGGGGCGGCCGGTGGTGCCGGAGGTGAAGGCGATCAGCGCGACGTCGTCGGCGGCGGTGGGGACGGCGGGGAATCCGGCGGGCTTGGCGGCGCAGCGGGCGGTGAGGTCCTCGGGGCCGGTGCCGCCGTAGCCGAGGACGCGCAGGCCGGGGGTCCGCGCCCGGTGCAGCTCGTCCAGGAAGCGGTGGTCGCACAGGGCGAGGACGGGCCCGGCGATGTCGTGCAGCTCGGTCAGCTCGGCGGCGCGCAGCAGCGGCACGGTGGTGACGGCCACTGCGCCGGCCTTCAGTACGCCGAGCCAACAGGCAGCCAGCCAAGGGGTGTTGGGTCCGCGCAGTAGAACGCGGTTGCCGGGGACGAGGCCGAGGTCCTCGGTCAGCAGGCGGGCGATCCGGTCGGCGTGGTCGCGCAGTTCGCCGTAGGTCCACCGCCCGGTGGGGGTGAGCAGGCAGGGGCGGTCAGGTCCGAGGCGTTCGATGGTGTCGTCGAGCAGGGCGGCGGCGCAGTTCAGACGGTCGGGATAGGCCAACTCCGGGAGTTCGAAGAGGAGTTCGGGCCACTGCTCGAAGGGTGGGAGGTGGTCTCGGCAGAACGTGTCCACGTGCGCCGAGGGTGAGAGCTCCATGGGCGGCACCTCGTTGTGCGAGCGGGGAGTGAGCCCAGTATCGCGCGTCGGTGACGCCAGTCAAGAGACCGATACATGCATTCGGGCGACGGCCCGCCGCCCCGCCGCCCCGCCGCCCCGCCGCCCCGCCGCCCCGCCGGTCGGCGGTTGGCGGGCCCGGGCCGGCCGCGGCTACGGTCAGTCCCGTCGGGTCGCCGTCGGCCAGGAGGAATCGGGCAGCTGCCCCTCCTGCACCTGCCGGGCGCGCTCGGCGGCCAGCCGGGCGAGTCCGAGGAACCCGGACGTGTCGAGGTCGGCGCCCGGAGCCTCGACGCGTACGAGCAGCAGCACGCTGCCCACCCGGATCACGGCCACCGCCGACCGGCCGTCCTGGACGCGGACGGCGCCCTGGTCGCCGATCAGGGGGACGGCCGTCGACGGTTTCGGGTCACCGGCCCGGTCGAGCGCGTTGCGGAAGGCGCGGGTGGCGGCCTCGGGGGAGGCGAAGGTGACCACGTCGAACTCCGCGGTCTGCGCCGCATCCGTACCGTACGTCACGACGCCGTAGGCGAGTTGCCGGTCGCAGGAGTCCGGCAGCAGGCACGGCAGCTCGCTGCCGCTGCCGATCCCCGCCGTCGGCCCCAGCCGCAGCCGCCAGCCGCCCGTCATCGTCCCCTCGTCGGGCAGCACCCTCGCCACCAGCCTCGGATCGTCCAGCGGCCGTGCGGCGTGCGCCAGATCGGGCCCGCCCGGCTTCAGCAGCGGGCGCGAGGCGAGGTGGACGCCGAGCGCGGCCAGCGCGGCGACCAGCACCAGGGCGAGCGCCACCACGATCCCGGTGCCGCTCCTGCGGGCGGCGAACGCCCGGGCGCGGGCGTCCGCGGGGCCGGTCCGCAGGTGGACGGTGGTCGGGCCCTCCGGGGGTGGCGCGGACGGCGGGCCGAGCCGCAGCTGCACGGTGCCGGGCTCGCCGCACAGCTGGACGGTCGGCGGATCGCCGGGCTTCCCGAGCCCCGTGGTGGCCAGGTAGTGCGCGAACGCCGGGTCCGAGGCCAGCAGGTGCGCGACGGCGGCGGTCAGCAGCGCCCGCGCCTGCGCGTCCCCCGGGCTCGCCTCCGCCGCCGCGAGCGCCCGGGCCCCCTCCGGCACCATCCGCAACCGCGCCCGCAGGACGTCCGCGACCGCCTGATGCGGCCCGTCCCCGAGCAGCGCCGCCACCGCGTCCGATGCCGGACCCAGGCCGTCCCCCATGGCAACTCCCCTTGCCGCACGAGTGGTTGCCCTCACCATTCCGGACCGCGGCCCGGTTCGTACCCACGCCGAACGGAACGGAGACGCAACCGCAACGCCACCCGGACGCCACCGGTACAGGCGCGTCCTGCGGTCCCCCACCGCGCCGGTCGCCGGTCGCCGATGGCCCCCAGCCTTCGGCCGGGAGGTGCCCCCACCGCAGTGGCTCCGCGCTCAGCCTTCGGCCGGGAGGTGCGCTCCCGCCTCCGCCTCGCGGCGCAGGCACCCCGATGCCGCGCCCCGATCCGAGCCGATCGGCAGACGGGCTCTAACCGATCAGCGCCCGTTGGGCGTTCGGGGGCAGTGCGGGGTTGGCCGCAGCGGCCTCGGCCGTGCGGGGGTCCGGGGAGGTGAGGCAGCGGGCGAGGGCGTCGGGGGTGGCGTGGCGGTGGGCGGCGATGGCTCGCAGGGCCTTGGCGGGGACGGGTTCGGTGGCGGCGATGCGGTCGAGCAGGGCGGCCGGGGCGTCGGGATTGGCGGCCAGCGCGGCGGCCACCGTGGAGCCGAACCGGTCGAGCAGACCGGCGAGCCGGGCGGGCGCGAGGCCGGCGTGCGGGGCGACGGAGTTCGCCACGCTCGCGTCCGGGTCCTCGGCCAGCCGGTCGCGCACCGGCGCGGGCAGGTCGCGGTGCTGGGCGACGAGCATCCGCACGCGGGGCTCCGAGTCGCCTGCGAGAGTGGCGAGTTCGTCCGGGGAGGCGCCGGCGATCCGGGGGAGCAGGGTGGGGCCGAGCCGGACGGTGACGGCGAGGCGACCGAGGACGTCGAGCGGGACGTACGGGTGGTGGGCGAGCCGGTGTCGCACGTCGCGGTCCGGGTCGGTGGCGAGCCGGCGCAGCAGCGGCGGGTCGATCCCGGGGTTCCGAGCGAGGTTGTCCCGGATCCAGGGGGTGTCGTCCTCGGCGAGCCGGTGGTAGAGCCCGGCCGGCAGCCCGGGGTGCTCGGCGAGCTTCCGCCGGACCATCGGATCGTCTGTGAGGACCCGGGCGGCGGCCGTCGCGGGGGTCGCCGGGTTGCCCGCCGCGTGGCCGCGGACGTGGACGTCCTCGTCGGCGAGCAACGCTGTGAGCAGCTCGGGCGGAGCCGCCTCGTTCGCCGCGACCCAGCGCCGCACATCGTTCCCGGGGCGTCGGGCGAGGCGGGCCAGCAGGTCCGGTCGGCGGGTGTGGAGGCCGAGTTCGGCCACCACGTCGGTGTCCTGGTCGGCCGCGAGGGCTTCGGCGGCCTCGTCCGGAAGCCCCGGGCAGGAGGCCAGCCGGATCCGGAGGTACCGGTCCGCAACGCCGGACAGCGCAAGGGCCCAGGTCGGAGCCCCACGCCCTTCCTCCAGCAGGGCGATCGCGACGCCCGGCCGGGCGAGCGGATCGACCTCTGCGGCGGGCAGCAGCCCGCCGACGGCGAGTCGGGTAGCGGCCTCCTCGTGCCGCCCGGCGAGCCGCCGGACCTGTTTCGGGTCGAGGTCCGTCCGCTCCGCGAGGGCGTGGGCCAGTTCCTCGTCGGCGTCGGCGGTGTCGAGCAGCAGCTCCAGGAGGTCCGGCGGCAGGGCGGGGTTGCGGGCGACGGCGTACAGCAGCGGCGGCATCCGGGCATCGTGCCGCCGTCCGGCCGGGCCCGCCAGCGGTTTTCGCGGTGTGGCCCGGCCGGGTGGGGTCGGTCGGCGCAGGTCGAAGACCAGGCGGGCGGAGACCTTGCCGCTGAGGACTTCGTCGAAGCAGGTGTTGACGTCCTCGAGGCGGCGGGTTTCGCGGATGACCCGGGTGCGGCCGAGGGCGTGCAGGCGGAAGACCTCGGCGAGGTCCTCGCGGGTGCCGACGATCGAGCCGATGACCTTGGTGCCGTTCAGCACGGTCTCGAAGACGGGGAGTTCGAGTGTGCCGCCGGCCGGGAGGGCGACCAGGACGAGGGTGCCGGCCAGTCGCCGTGGGCGGCGTGGATGTCGGTGTGGCACAGGTCGGAGGTCTCGATCCGGACCCGGACCTGGTGCGCGGCCGGTTCGGGTACCGGACGGTCCTCGACGACCAGCGGTGCGGTGAAATCGCGGACGACGGCGGCCTTCATGCGCTGGCTCCTCGGGCGTGCGGCGGGTACTGCCGGCGGGTACTGCGGGCGGCTGCGCGGGGAACACAGCCGCCACCAGCCGCACCCGACAGGGTGATCCTCGCCGTTCAAACTAGGCCGAAGGAGTGATCGCTCGTTCGCGTATCCCCGCAGGTCAGCGCACCGGCATCGACATGTACACCGCGCGCCGCCCGTAGGACGCCGGGACCGCCACCTCCCGGTGCGCCCGGTAGCCGAGCAGCCGCAGCAGGATGTCGGCGCCGCGCACCGCGACCATCGAGATCCGCTCGAAGCCCAGCTCCTGCGCGTGCGACCGGAGGTGCCGGATGAACCCCAGCGCGACCTCCCGGCCGCGCAGCTCCTCGGCGATCACCAGGTCGTGCACGTGCAGGTTGCGCGACTCGTATGCCGCCGCCTCCGGCCGGTCGAGGTCAGGGCAGCGCAGCGGCGGGTACGGCAGGCTCAGCAGGTAGCCGCACACTGCGCCCCGCCGCTCCAGCACGAAGCAGGTGCCGGGCGAGCTGCGGGCGCGGGACTGCAGCGCCTCCCGGCCCTCCGACAGGCCGTCGGCCGCGTAGGCGTCGTGCTCCAGCGCGACCACGGCGTCCCAGTCGCCGTCGGCCAGGAGGCGGATCCGGAGGTCCTCGCTCACCGGGCCGGACCCTCCGAGGCGGCGCCGAGCCCCTCCGCGCGGGAGGCGGCCACCAGCGCCGCCCAGGCCTCCACCAGCACCGCCCAGCGCTCGGCGTCCGCCCGCGCCTCGTCCAGGAGCTGCCGGCGCCGCCCGGCCACCACGTCCGCGAGCTCGGCGTACTTGCCGCCCAGCTTGCGGTAGGAGCGGTCCAGGACGTCCAGGCAGTGCTCGTTCCCGGCCCGGTCCCAGTCGACGCTGCCCCGCACCAGGTCGAGGACCGGTTCGACCCTCAGCCCGTGCCGCTCGTCCAGCAGCCCGCGGCCGAGGTCGATCATCCCGCCGTAGACCGGGTACAGGTACAGCATCGAGAGCAGGAACTTGACGAACCGCAGCTGGTAGGAGACGAAGCCGGCGCCGGTGCGGCGCTCGGGCGTGTAGTAGTTGACGATGTGGCGGTTGTGGACGACGCCGGGCATCCCGGAGTGGACCATGGCGTGCAGGAGGGCGTAGTCGCTGCCGATGGTCTCGATCGAGGGCAGCAGCGGCAGCACCTCGTAGGCCCGGTGGTCCAGGGCGATGTTGCACATGTAGACGTCCCAGATGTCGGGCACGCCGAGGACGGACTCGTCGGTGCCGAACGGTTCGGAGTCGCCCTTGAAGGAGACGTCCACCATCGCGTCCCGCTCCTCCTGCGACCACACCGGCGGGGTCCACAGGCGTACCACCTCGCGGTAGACGGCCGGGTCCAGCTCCAGGATCTCGCCGATGTCCACGTTGAGTTCGCCGATGAAGGAGCCGCTGACCAGCATCACCGGCTTGTCCGCGTCGGCCGGGTCCAGCTCGGAGCGGGTCACGCCGGTCACCGCCTCGCCGGCCGGCCGGCCGATCGAGAGCAGCTCGTGGTGGATCGGGAACATCTTCCGACCGTCGACGACCTGGTAGTCGAAGTCGTCGTTGCGCAGGTGCGCCGAGGTGCAGCCCAGGGCGGCCGCGCCCAGGAAGAGCCGGTTGACGCAGGAGCCGTACGCGACGGCCCGCGGGAGCATCAGGTCGAGCAGCAGCTCGGGGTCGGCGGCGCCGGAGCGCTCGGCCACCCGGCGCAGGAACTCCCGCTGCCGCGCCTCGCCCAGGTGGTGGACGACCACGCCGGGGGTGGGGGCCAGCGCGGCCACGGCGCCCGCGTTCCGCGCGAAGTCGGCGGCGTCGGTGGTGTCGAGGACGAGGAGGTGCACCTCGACCCCGAAGGTCGCGACGGCGTAGGCCGCCTCCTCGGCGAGGTCCGTGATGGTCTCGGGGCAGGGGCGCATGGTGGGCAGGGCGAGGCAGATTCTCTGCATGGTGCGGGCATCTCCGTCGGTTCGTCAGATTCCTTGCGGCAAAGGCCAGTTGGGCGTACATGAGGGCCCCGTGCGCAAGCTCGGGCCGGTCCGCCGGACAACCGTGGACTAGACCACTTTTGATGTCAACGATTGACAGCGAGGCCCCGCCGGGGGTGGAATGCGCCCCCTTCCGGGCGATCGGGTGCCCCCGCACGGGCGCTCGAATCGCACGCGGGGGCGAATGCCCCCTGTCGAGTCGAACGGCCGCACGGGTGCGGGGGGTTCACCGCCGGGCATCACGCCGTCGGGGTCAATCCGCGAACCCCACCTGCCGATACCCGAGGTGATGCCCTTACGCCGTTCGGAGGAGCCCGTCATGCCCGACCTGTGGCTGCCCGGAGCCGATATCCACGACCTCGGCGACCACGCGCCGACCGATCAGCAGTACCCGCCGAAGGCCATCGCCCACATCACCTGGGACCGCAACGCGACCGCCGCGGCGCCGCAGGACTGGTGCTCCTACGAGGACCTGGTCGGCTACTTCACCGGCAGCGGCGCCGGTGACGCGCCGCACCTGGTCTGGGACCCGTTCAGCGGCCGCACGGCGCAGCTGTTCCCGGCCGACTCCCGCTCGAAGAGCCTGCTCAGCCCCGCCCAGAGCCCCACCCGCACCAATCGGGCCGGGCGGGTGGTGATCCAGATCGAGGCGGTGTTCTTCCCCTACTGCCGCTACCAGGGCCGCGTCTACCCGCGGCTGGTCGACACCCCCTGCGCGGGCTGGAACCGGATCCACGCCTGGATCTCCTCCTGGGGCGTGCCCGACATCTGGCCGATGGGCCGGCCGACCGACTTCTCCGGCCACCGCGACGAGCGGGCCTGGGAGGCCTTCGGCGGCTGGTACGCACACGCCCACGTGCCCTACAACGACCACACCGACCCCGGCTCCTGGCCCGACTTCACCGCCGGGCCCGGCTTCCCGGACGATCCGCCCTCGCAGCAGCACCCGGTGCCCCCGGCCACGCCCGCCCGCTACCAGGTCAGCATCAACGGCCTGCCGTACGGCTACGGCGCCCGGGGCTACCAGGTGACGGCGGTCGGGCGGGCGCTGGTCTCGCACGGCTTCGGCGACCACTACCGCTCCGGCCCCGGCCCGGACTGGACGGACGCGGACACCGACAACTACGCGGACTACCAGGGGAGTCTGGGCTACTCCGGGCAGGCGGCGGACGGCGTCCCGGGCGAGGGCTCGCTGCGCCGGCTGCTCGGCTACCTGCCCGGCCCGCGGACGGTCTCGGTGTCCCACGTGATCGCGGCCGCCCGCACCGACCCGGGAGCCGAGCAGGGGCACCTGACGTACGGGTCCGAGGCGGCGATAGTGGAGCAGGCGCTCGTCGACGAGGGGCTGCTCGACCAGCGGTGGGTGGACGGCTCGTTCGGCAGCCGGACGGTCTCCGCGTACGCGGCCTGGCAGCGGCGGTGCGGGTACGAGGCGGGCGCGGCGGACGGGATTCCCGGGCAGGCCTCGCTGAACCGGCTCGGCGCGGCACAGGGGTTCGCGGTGGTCGACTGAGAGCGGTGCTGCTCCCGGGGGAGGTGCGGTGCTGCTCCCGGGGGAGGCGCGGCGCTGCTGTCGTCGGGGGCGCGTACTCGCCAGGGAGTAGGCGAGGTTACTTCCACCGTCAGATGCCGGATGAGGCGCGGACGGGAGAGCCTGGGGCCGTCCTCGTGACCCCGACTCGAAGGAGGTACCCGTGCGCTCGCCCACCGGCGCCGTCCCGGCGTCCGAGCCGATGCCACAGGCCGGGGCGGCATCCGTGCCCGTGCCCGCGTCCGCGGGCCGCCGCCTGCCGCCGGCGGCGCGCAAACCACTGGTCGTCCTGCACGTCGTCGCCTCGGTGAGCTGGCTGGCGCTGATGCTCTGCCTGCTCACCCTGGCGGTGACGGCGCTGACGGCCGGGGACGCCGAGCGGCTGCGCACCGCCTACCGGGCGATGGGCCTGCTCGGCGACGCGCTGATCCTGCCGCTGAGCCTGCTCACCTTCCTGAGCGGGGTGGTGCTCGGGCTCGGCACGCCTTGGGGGCTGTTCCGGTACCACTGGGTGAGCGCCAAGTTCTGGCTGACGCTCGGGGCGATGACGGCCTCCGTCCTCGCCCTCCCCGACCGGCTGCACGACGCGGTGCGGGTGGCGGACGCGCATCCGACCGGCCCGATCACGGTGGCGGACCTCGGCTTCGTCCGCTACAACACGGTGATCGTTCCGGCGGTGGCGCTGACGCTCTACCTGGTCAACGTGGTCCTCTCGGTGTACAAGCCCTGGGGCCGCCGCAAGGTCACGGCCAGGGGCGGAGCCGGGGCCGGTACCGGGGCCGAGCCCGCGCACCCCCGCCCGGGCCGAATACCCGGGGCGGGCGCCTGACCGGCCGGCCTGCGGTCTCCGCCCCGGCTCCGGCCGTCGGTCTCGGCCCCGGGCCCGGCTGTTCGGGAATGCCCATGCGGCGGGCGGGCGTTGTCCGTCGAGTGACCAGTGCCGCGCCCACGATCAGGCTCTCCGTGCTCGACCGCTCCCGGACCAGACAGGGCCAGGAGCCGGCCCAGGCACTGCGGGACACGGTGGCCTTCGCCCGGGAGGCGGAGCAGCTCGGCTACCACCGGTTCTGGGTCTCCGAGCACCACGGCGTGCCGGGGGCGGCCGGATCGGCGCCCACCGTGCTCGCCGCGGCGGTGGCGGCGGCCACCACACGGATCAGGGTCGGCACCGGCGGGGTGATGCTGCCCAACCATCAGCCGCTGGTGGTGGCCGAGCAGTTCGGGGTGCTGGCCGCGCTGTTCCCGGGGCGGATCGACATGGGGCTCGGGCGCTCGGTGGGCTTCACCGACGGTGTCCGGCGGGCGCTGGGGCGGGAGAAGGACGCCGCGGACGGCTTCGGTGCCCAGCTGGCCGAGCTGCTCGGCTACTTCGACGGCTCGCAGCAGGCACACCGCGGAGTCCACGCCCGGCCCGCCGAGGGCCTGCACGTCCCGGCCTTCGTCCTGGCCACCGGCGAGGGCGCCGACCTGGCCGCCAAGGCCGGGCTGCCACTGGTGGTCGCCGCCCCGCGCGGGAAGGAGCGGATGCTCGCGGCGATCGACCGCTACCGCAGCCGGTTCCGCCCCTCCGCGCAGGCCGCCGAGCCGTACGTGGTGGTCTCGGGCGCGGTGGCCGTCGCCGAGACGGCCGAGCGGGCGCGTGAGCTGCTCGTCCCGGAGGCCTGGTCCGGGGCGTACTCCCGCACCCACGGGGAGTTCCCGCCACTGGCCCCCGCCGCCGAGATCCTGGCCCGGGAGATGACCGCCCGGGAACGGGCCGCGTTCGAGCAGTCGTCCAAGGGCCACATCGCGGGCACCCCGGAGCAGGCCGCCGCCGAGCTGGCGGCGCTGGTCGAACGCAGCGGGGCGGACGAGTTCCTGGTCACCACCAGCACCTACGACCGCACCGCGCTGCTCGACTCCTACCGGCTCCTCGCCGAAGCCGTCGGCCAGGCCTGAGCGGGGCCCGGGGCCCGGACCCCCGGACCCCCGGACCCCCGGACCCCCGGACCCCCGGACTCCCGGACTCCCGGACTCCCGGACTCCCGGCCCCCGCTCACCCGCCACCCGCCCGCCGCTCAGCCCGCGTCGACCTCGCTCGTGCCGAGCCGCGCGTACACCTCAGGCCGGCGGGCCCGCAGCCGCAACGCGATTCCGACGCCGGTCAGGAACACCACCGGCACGATCGCGACCAGCGGCCAGTTGACCTCCGGTCCGGCGCCGGTGAACAGGTCGAGCCGCCACACCACCAGCCCCGTGGCCCCGCACAGCAGTACCGTGGCGGCCAGCGGCGCCACGACGGTACGGAACGCCCCGGTGCTCGCGGCGGCCGCCCGCTCGCGGCGGAAGAAGGCGAACACCGCGAGGCCGGCCAGCGCCTGGAGCACCAGGATGCCGACCACCCCGGGGGAGTTCACCCAGAGGAAGAACTGGTTGTACGGGTCCGCGCCGACCAGCGCCGCCACCCCGACGGCCACCGCCGCCAGCACCGACTGCGCGATGCCGCCGATCCACGGCGAGCCGTGGCGCGGGTGGATCCGGCCGAGCGCGGCCGGGGCGGCCCCCTCGGCGGCCAGCGCGTAGCCGTACCGGGTGATGGTGTTGTGGAAGGCGAGCAGCGCCGCGAGCAGGCTGGTGACGATCAGCACCCGCTGCACGTCCGTCGCCCAGCCGCCGACGTAGTCGGTCATCGCGGTGAAGAACATCCCGGCCGGGTCGGCGGTGGCGGTCGCGACGGCCTCGGCGTCGCCGAAGGCCTGCACGATCATCCAGGTGACGAAGGTGTAGAAGAGGCCGAGGAAGGCGATCGCGGCGTAGGTCGCGCGCGGCACGGTCCGGTGCGGCTGCCGGGCCTCCTCGCGGTAGATCGTGGTGGCCTCGAAGCCGATGAAGGCGGCGAAGGAGAGCCCGAGCACCCCGCCCATCCCGCCGGAGAACACGTGCTCCGGGGCGAACGAGGACAGGCTCAGCCCGTGCGCCCCGCCCTTGACCAGCACCGCCACCGCGAGCACCAGCAGGATGCCGGTCTCGGCGATCAGCAGCGCCCCGAGCACCTTGGCCCCGAGGTCTATCGAGCGGAAGCCGAGGAACCAGACCACCGCGACCCCGAGCAGCGCCCAGACCGGCCAGGGCAGGTCCAGCCCGAGCAGGTCGGCGGCCGTGGTGTGGGCGAAGAACCCGAAGGCGCCGAACATGCCGATCTGGATCGCGTTGTACGAGAGCACCGCGAGCAGTGCCGCGCCCAGCCCGGCCGCCCGGCCGAGGCCGCGGGTGACGTAGGCGTAGAAGGCGCCCGCGTTGCGGATGTGCGCGGTCATGGCGGTGAACCCGACCGCGAAGAGCGCCAGCACCACCCCGGTGGCCAGGTAGGCGACCGGCGCGCCGATGCCGCCGAAGGAGATCGCGAACGGCGCCACGCCGGCCATCACGGTCAGCGGCGCGGCGGCGGCCACGACGAAGAAGACGATGTCGCCGGTGCCGAGCACCCCGCGCCCCAGCCCGCCGGGCGAGCCGGCCGAACCGGCCGGGTCAGGAGCGGCGGCGGATGAGGCGTTGGGAGCAGCGGAGCCGGGCGGACGGAGTGCGGAGGAGGAGGCCGCGTCGGAGGGCGGGGTCATGGGGGAGCTCTCCTGGGGTCGTACGAACGGGGGGTGGGGCGGTCGGCGGCGGACGGGGCGTCGGCCGCCGACCGGGGAACGAGTCACGGCCACCGTGGGGGACGGCCGGAACCAGCCGGAACCGGTCGCGAGCCCGTCGGAGCGGGCACGCGGCCGGACGGCCGGGCGAACGGGACGCCTCAGCGGCTCTGGTGCGTGGAGCGCGTGGAGCCCGCCGAGCGGCCGCGGTCGCCACCGGGCGGCCCACCGTGGGTGCGCCGCCCGCCGAGCCAGGTGCCGGCCACCTCGATCGAGGCCAGCTCGCCGGCCGGCACCGCGTACGGGTCGGTGGCCAGGTGCACCAGGTCGGCCCGCATGCCCGGCCGCAGCACACCCCACTCGGTCTCCTCGAAGGCCTGGTGCGCCACGCCCGCCGAGTACGCCGCCAGCGCCTCGGGGAGCCCGATCCGCTCCTCGGGCAGCCAGCCGCCGTCGGGCAGGCCGTCCGGGGTCTGCCGGGTGACGGCGGTGGCCAGCCCGGCCAGTGGTTCGTAGCGGGTGACCGGCCAGTCGCTGCCGAAGGAGACCCGGGCGCCGTCGCGCAGCAGGGCGGCGATCCGGTACTGCCGGGAGCCGCGCTCCTGGCCGATCCGGGGCAGGGTCAGCTCGGTCATCAGCGGGTCGGTCTGTGCCCACAGCGGCTCGAAGTTGGCGATCACGCCGAGTTCGGCGAAGCGCGGCAGGTCGTCCGGGTGGACCAGCTGGACGTGGGCGATCACCGGCCGGCGGGCACGCGTCCCGTTGCGGCGGACGGCGGCCTCGACGGCGTCCAGCGCGATCCGCACACCGCGGTCGCCGATCGCGTGGATGTGCGGCTGGAAGCCCAGCGCGTCCACGGCGGTGACGGCGTCCGCCAGCTCGGCGCCGGTCCAGTTGGCGACGCCGTGGGAGTGCGGGCAGTCGCTGTACGGCTCCAGCAGCGCGGCCGTCCCGGACTCGATGACGCCGTCGGCGAAGAACTTGACCGCCCGCGCGGTGAGTTGCCCGCGTCCGGCGGCCTCGACCCGGTCGCGGTCGGCGGCCAGGCGGGGGAGCCGCTCGCGCCAGCCGTCCGGTTCGAGCAGCAGGGCGAGCCCGGCCCGGACCGGCAGGTCCTCCCCGGCGACGGCCGCCAGCCAGGTGTCCACCTGCGCGGGCTCGACCCAGGCGTCCTGGAGCCAGGTGAGTCCGGCGGCGGCGAGCGCGGCGGTGGTCTCCCGCAGCGCGGTGACCTGTTCGGCCAACGGCGGTGGCGGGACGAGGGCGAGGACGGGGTTGAGCGCGCCGAACTCGCGCAGGGTGCCGAGCGGGCTGCCGTCCGGCCGGCGGACGATCTCGCCGCCCACCGGCTCGGGCGTGTCCGGCCCGTATCCGGCCCGGCGCAGCGCCTCGCTGTTGGCCCAGCCGGTGTGGTGGTCCATGGTGCGCAGCAGCACCGGCCGGTCCGGGACGGCGGCGTCGAGCAGCCGGGCGTCGAACAGTCCGCCCTCGGCCAGCCACGGGTCCACGGCGTCGCCGGTGATCCACTCGGCCTCGGGGTGGCGCTGCGCCCAGTCGCGGACGGCCGCCACGACCTGCTCCAGGCTGGTGCAGCCGCGGACCGGCACGCCGCGCAGGCCGATGCCGCCGAGCAGCGGGTGGACGTGGCCGTCGCCGAAGGAGGGCAGCAGGGCGCCGCCGCCGAGGTCGACGGTCTCGGTGCCTTCGTCGAGCAGGGCGAGGGCGGCGTCGCCGAGGGCGGCGATCCGCCCCGCGCTGACGGCGAGGGCGTGGGTGCGGGGGAGGGCGGGGTCTCCGGTGTGGATCCGGCCGCCGGTGAAGATCGTTTCGGCACGCATACGGGGGTGTGCGTCCTCTCCGGGGCAGGGCGGGCCGACGGGTGCGCGGCCTGCCTAACCGAATGGGGTTCGGTTACCGTAGGCGCGGCACCGGCGGGTGCGGAAGGGTTTTACTGAAAGCCGTTCAGTAACGCTTGGATAACGACGATCTTGGCCTGCCGGGGCCGACGGGCGGCTCGGCGGCCCCGAAGGTGAGGAACCGGGCATGCCCAGGCCGCGCACACCCCTGCTGGACCGGCAGCGCATCGTGGACACCGCGCTCCGGCTGGTCGACGAGGCGGGGGACCTCACCATCCCCGCGCTGGCCGGTGCGCTCAAGGTAAGCCCGTCCGCGCTCTACCACCACGTGGCCGGCCGGGCCGAGATCGTCGCCCTGATGCGCGCCGAGCTGGTGCGCACGATCGGCGAGCAGTCGATGTGGGACCAGCCCTGGGACGCCGCGCTGCGCACCTGGGCGCACGCCTACCGGGACGCCTTCGCCGAACATCCCGGAATCGTCCGGCTGCTGGCCACCGCGCCACTCGCCGAACCGTTCATGCACGAGCTGTACGAGCGGGCCGTCGCCACCCTGGAGGACGCGGGCTTCGCCGCCCAGGACGTGATGGGCCTGATCACCGCCCTGGAGAGCTTCGTCCTGGGCTCGGCGCTGGACCTCGTCGCCCCGGACGTCATGGTCGACGCCGTCGACCGCGTCGCCACCCCGCGGCTGGCCGGGGCCCTGGACGCCGTCCCCGCCGGGCGCGAGCGCGCCGACCGGGCCTTCGAGCTCGGACTCACCGCGCTGGTCGGGGGCTATCGGGCGCTGCTGGGCCGGCCGCTTCCGGTCGGTCCGGGCGCCCCGGCCGGGATTTCTGACCAGGCGTGATGACCTGCTAGTGTTCTTCCCGTCGAGAGGAAGTGACCTCCAGGGAAACGAATCTCGAACAGGCGTCAGTGGTGCTACCAGAGCACACCCTACTTTCAGTAGGGAGAGTCCGTGCGACCCGGGCCTGGCGCTCCCATCGAAGGGGCTCGTTCCGTCCAGCGGAACGGGCCCCTTCGTCGTGTTCGCGCTCCAGAGCCATGTCCTCTTATCGCACTTTCGGCCTCGAAACCCTCCCTCGGGGCTCGATGTCGGCCAAGGTGCCGTACCAGGTGGCCGATGAACGGTGCCCCAACGGTCCCGGTCCACCAGTGACGCGGCCATCCGGCCCGTTCTGATGTCACGTCAGTTCTTGGCTGGAACTGGTCTCTACTGATGTGAATATGCCATTGGAATGTTCGTCGTATGGAATCCGGCAGTAGCCTTCCGTGTCGAACTAGCCACTGCTGGTGGTGAATCGGTCGGCGCCGCGCCCGGCCGCCCAGACCCCGCGAAGGAGCCGGTGTGCCCGGTATCGACGAATGCCTCTCCGGAGCGATGGCGATCCCCGGGGCCCGCGCCGCGAGCCTGGTCGACTGGAGCAGTGGGCTCGCCCTCGGCAGCCTCGGCGACAGCCCGGCCGGAGAGCACGAGACCTCCGCCGCCGAGGCAACCGACCTGGTACGGGCGGCCGTTGAGAGCCAGACCTTCACCGCCACGGAGGACCGTCGGGCCCCGCTGGAGGACATCATCGTCACCGCCGGCCGCAGTTACCACCTGATCCGCTTCATCGACACCGTCTTCGACAGCAGGCTCGTCCTGCACCTCTGGCTGGACCGGGCGGAGGGCAACCTCGCCGTCGCCCGCTTCCGCCTCCAGGCACTCACCGAGGAACTGGTGCTGGGGTGAGCGCCGCGTGACCGCCGCAACCGGCACCGTGCCGCCGCCCCCGCTGGAAACCGCCACCCCGAGGACCCCGGGCGAGGCACTCACCCTGCTCGCCGACCGCCGCGCCACCGGCGCCCTCCACGGGCCGCTCGGCAGCCTCCACCTGGTCGACGGCCAGGTGACCGCCGCCGAATCCTCCCGGGCTCCCGGCCTGGCCGACCTGCTCACCGGCTGCGGCCGGATCACCCCCGAGGACTGGGCGGAGCTGCTCCGGGTCCACGGCCCGCGCGCCACGGTCGGCGACGCGCTCGTCGAACGGCGGCTGCTCACCCGGGGAGAGCTCGAACTCGGCCACCTGGGAACGCTGTTCGACGCCGCCTTCTTCGTCCTCGCCGACCCGGGCGGCGGCGTCTGGCGGTTCGAGGCCGACGTCAGGCACTGGCTCGGACCGGTCGCCCAGGTCGCCCCGGGCCGGATCCGCCGCGAGGTCGAGCGCCGACGCCGGCTGCTCGACGGGATCTGGCCCTGGGGGCAGCTCGACACCGCGCCCGTCCGGCCGGCCGGGCACGGCCGTCGGCCGTCCCACCGCCCCTCCGGCCGCCGGCGCCGCGAACTGCTGGACCACGCCGACGGTCGCAGGACCCCGGCGGACCTGGCCCGGCTGCTCGGCCGCTCCGGCTTCGGCGTGACGGCCGACGTCCGCCGACTGGCCGCCGCCGGACTGCTGGACGCGCCCCGGCAGCCCGACGTCCAGCGTCCGTCGGGCGCCTCGTGCCCAGCGGGCGCCGCACGCCAGGCCGACGCGCCGAAGGCGGCCACGGTGCCCGACGATCCGTCAACAGCCATACCTGCGGCCGAAGTCGGACCGCCGGTCGCGAGCAGACCGGCCGGAGGGCTGCACCGAAGGGTCCCCGGCGCCAGCCTGCGGGGTGCCGGACTCCCCGGCGCCCCGGTCACGGCCGCACCCGTGTTCGCGCCCGCACCCGCCGCACCCCACACCGGGACCCACCCCGGGAGCCCAGCCGGGCCCGACGCCGGGAGCCACGCCGCCCCCGACGCCCCCACACGCTCCGAACACCCGCCCACCGCGGCAGCGGCCCACCCGCTGGCCGTCCCCGACCCGGACATCGCGCTGCTGACCCGGGTCCGAAACCTTCTGGAGGCCCGACTTTGACCCACTCCCCGCCCGCGACCCCGTCGTCCCGGCCATGAGGCGGGCGCTCAAACAGCGTGTCGGAAGGAGACAACTGATCGCCTTGGAGACCGAGTTGCTCGCCGAACTGCGCGCCGTCAAACACCGCGTCCCGCACCTCGCGGGCGGGCTGGTCGCCAGCGTGGACGGCCTGTTGATCGCGCACGACACCCACGGCGCCGAACCCTCCGGACTGGCCGCGATGACGGCGGCCTCGCTCTCGCTGGCCCAGCGGCTCGCCGACACCACCGGCCAGGGCGAGTTCCGCGAGTCGCTGGTGCGCGGTGAGAACGGCTACGTCGCAACCTACGCGGCCGGCGGCAGCTGCGTGCTGACCCTGCTGGCGCACCCCGACGTCAACGTCGGCCGGCTGCACCTGGAGGCCCGCCGCAGCGCGCAGCGCATCGCGGGGCTGCTCAACGACGCCCTCGTGCCCAAGGACCCGCGCGAAGCGGGCTGACCGGGGCCGACCACCGCGCCATCACCCACCCGAACCACCCACCACCGAACGGGAGTTACCCAGATGACCGACGCAGCCGGCGCACTCAAGCAGGCCATGACCAGCATCGAGGGCGCCATCGGCGCAGCCCTGGTGGACTACAACAGCGGCATGGCGCTGGCCACCCTCGACGGCCCCGGCGGCCTGGACCTCAACGTCGCCGCCGCCGGGAACACCGACGTGGTCCGCGCCAAGATGCGCACCATGGACATGCTCGGCCTCCAGGACGGGATCGAGGACATCCTGATCACCCTCACCAGCCAGTACCACCTGATCCGTCCGCTCGCCGGCCGCACCGGCAAGGGCCTGTTCCTCTACCTCGCCCTGGACAAGGCGCGCGCCAACCTCGCGATGGCCCGCCACCAGCTGAGCCGGATCGAGACCGACCTGGAGGTCTGACGCACCGCTCCCGGCGGGACGGACCGCCAGGCCGGACGAGGCCCCGGCGGCGGCTCAGGCCCGCCGCCGGGGTCCCTTCCGCCAGTCCTCACTCCCGGGGCGAGTCCGGCTCCACGGCCCGTCCGCGCACCAGCTCCACCGGCCCGCCCGGCCGCTCCCGGGCGGCCAGCGCGGCGGCCGTACGGTCCCAGGAGGGGCCGGTCAGCAGGGCCCGCGCCTCGGCCGGAGCGCAGAGCCGCCACTCCACCAGCTCGGCCTCCGGCAGCACGATCGAACCGAGCATCCGCTCCGTCACCGTGCCCCCGTCGAACACGTACACCAGGACGGCGGTGTCCCGGCCGGTCGCCGGGTCCGCCTCCGGGTCGGCCGCCGCACCCGGCTGCCAGTCCAGTGCCAGCAGCGGCCCCGGCTCGGCCTCCCAGCCGAGTTCCTCGCGGATCTCCCGCCGGGCCGCCGCCCTGGGCATCTCCCGGTCCGCCTCGACCCCGCCGCCCGGCAGCGTCCAGTACGGGACCCGCCCGCGCGGCCCGTCCCACGGCCGCAGCCGCACCAGCAGCACCCGGCCGGCGTCATCGGTGAACAGCGCCCGCGCCTTCGCCCGGATGCGCGGCCGGGTGGCGTAGTAGGTGTCCCGGTCCATCGGCGGCTCCGGCCGCTCCTCGGTCGACGGCGTCAGCCCGGGTGCGGCGGCCAGCCCGGCGTACGCGGGAACCGGCCCGTCGGCGGGCAGCCAGCCGAGCGTGTGCCCGACCGGCCGGCTGTCCTCCAGCTCCAGCGGCCCGGCCTCGCGCGGCGCCCGCAGGCAGGCCGTCATCCGGCGCGACAGCCGCGGCGGCAGCGCGTGCCCGGCCTGCTCCGTCGTCAGCCAGGTCCAGCCTCCGACCTCCGCCGCGTCCGGCCGGAACGCCGCGACCTGTTCGGACGTCAGCGGCTCGGCCCAGTACAGGTACACCACGATCGGTCGGTCGCCGTCCCGCAGCAGCGCCCAGTCCACGCCGGCCAGCGGCCCCAGCCGGGGCGTGAAGCCCAACTCCTCGCGGATCTCCCGCAGCGCGGTCTCCCGGGGCGACCGGTCGGCCGGCTCCCAGCCGCCGCCCGGGATCGCCACCGGATGCTTCCGGTCGTACGGCAGCCGCACCACCAGTACCCGCCCCGCCCCGTCCGGGAACAGCACCCCCGCCGCCGCCATGACCTCCCGGCCGCCCGCACCCGCGCTCTCCACCCTGACTCCCTCCGCCGCACCCTCCGCCGCACCCTCCCCGGACAAGACAACCCGGGCCACCCCGATGGTTCCCATCCGACGGCACCCCCGACCACCACGATCGGGCGACCCGGGGTTCACAGCCGAGACACGCCCGGCGCCTCGGCGGGCCCGTCCGCTTCCGCTGTCCCGCCCGCCCGCCGGGACTCCGGTGTGCGCCCCTCACCCCAGGGAGGCGAGCGCCTGTGCCGCCGCCCGGGCCATCTGCTCGTCGTGTCGCCCGCTTCCGCCGCGCAGTCGGGCGGTGCCTTCGGTGGCCGCGAGGGCGAGGAGGCCCGGCAGGAGGTCGGTGCTGCGGGCGGCGAGCCAGCGGGTGCCCCGGGTGGCCATCCACCAGAGGTCGGCGGCCAGGGTCGGTGGGGGTTCGGCGGGTGCGGCGGCCGGGGGTGGGCCGAGGGGGTGGCCGGCCTCGGTGAGCAGGTCGTGGAACCGTCGGGCGATCAGGTGGTGGCCCTCGGCGCTGGGGTGCAGGCGGTCCACGCTCAGCAGCCGTCGTTCCGTCAGCCAGGGCAGTTCGGCGATGTGCAGGTGCACCGCCCGGTGGCGTTCGGTGAGGGCGTGCACCACGGTGTTGACCGCCCGCATCCGGCGTGCCAGCGGGCGGGCGAGCGGCGCGGGGAGCCGGAGCAGGCTGCCCGGGTCGGGGAGGCAGGCGGTCAGCAACCTGGCGCCGTGGCCGGAGAGTTTACCCATCGTGGCGTCCAGTTCCAGGGTGGCGCGCCGGATGTCGAAGCCGGTGCGCAGGGTGTCGTTGCCGCCGACCACCACCGCCGCGAGCTGGGGCCGCTGCGCGATCGCCTCCGGTAGTTGACGTGTCGTCAGTTCAGTGGTGAGCGCCCCGCTGTACGCCAGGTTGGTGAACTCGACGCTCCGCCCCTCGGGTGCCAGCGAGTCGGCCAGGACGGCGGCCCAGCCGCGCCAGCCCTCGCCGACCTGGTCGCCGACCCCCTCCGTGAGCGAGTCCCCGAGTGCGACGAAGCGCAACAGCTCGCCCGCCGCGGGGCGCTCCCGCGCCGTCCGGTCACGCCCGGCTTCCAGCATGCTCATCCCGACCCCCGTCCACCGCTTCGTCGTCGCGTACGCCGTGCGCCGCCAGGAACGCTGCCACCGCCGCCGGCCAGCCGTACCGCTCGGCCTGCGCCCGGGCGGCGGACCGCCGAAGTTCCTCCGGCCGGTCCAGCAACTGCCGTACCGCGGAGGCGAATCCACTGCCGGTGTCGACGGCCGCCACCCCGGCGAGCCCGACCAGGCCGGGCAGCGCGGAGGAGCGGCTGACCGCCACCGGGGTCCCGCAGGCCAGCGCCTCCATCGCGGCCAGCCCGAAGGTCTCCACCGGCCCGGGGGCGAGCACCACGTCCGCGCAGCCCAGCAGCCGGGCCAGCTCCGCGCGTCCGCCGAGGTGTCCGAGGAAGCGCACCGGCAGCCGTAGCCGGGCGGCCCGGTCCGCCAGGCGCTCCCGCAGCGGGCCGGTGCCGGCCACCACCAGGACGGCGGGCCGCCGTCCGGCCCGCAGGGCGGCCAGGGCGTCGATCGCCCGTTCGGGCCGCTTCTCCGCCGAGAGTCGCGAGCAGAGCACCAGCAGGGTCTCGTCCGGCGCGGCGTACCGTGCCCGCTCGGCCGCCCGTGCGGCCGGCGTCGGTGGTCGCAGCGCGTCCAGGTCCACTCCCAGCGGGGCCCGGACCAGGTTCGGGGTGCCCAGTCGCCGGAATTCCGCCGCCGCCCAGTCGGTGGTGCAGAGCACCGAGTCGTAGGCGCGGGCGGTGGCCGCGTTGAGCCGGTCGGCCGCGGCGTCCGCCAGCGGGCCAGGCAGGCCCCAGGTGCGCAGCACCCCGGCGGCGCTCTCGTGCGAGACCATCACCGAGCGCACCCCGTGCCGCCGCGCCCAGGCGCCGGTCCAGCGCAGCGTGGTGCGGTCCGACACCTCCAGCCGGTCGGGGGAGAACCTGGTCAGCTCGGCGGCCACTGCCCGCCGGTCGGTGAGCAGCCGGTAGCCGCCGCTGGCCGGCAGCACCGGGCCGGGCAGGGTGACCACCACGCCCTGCTCGGTCTCCTCCTCGGAGCGCCGCTCCCCGGGGACGATCAGTACGGGGCGGTGCCCGGCTGCCCGGTACCCGGCACCCAGGTGGCGCAGCGCGGTGCGCAGGCCACCGGAGACCGGGGTGACGAAGTTGGCGAGCCGGACGATCGTCAGGGCCTCGCCCGCGCTCGGCGCCGCGCCGACCTCCGACGCCCGGCCGACCGCCGGCGTCGCACCGTCGGGAGCGGTCGGCGTCTCGCCGTCGGATCCGGAGGTCATGCCGGCAGCTCCTCCGGCAGGACGGGCGCCACCGGCTCAGCCGGCGCGGCGGCGGCCGCCGGCAGTGGCAGCCCGCGGTGCTCCGCCAGCACCTCGGCGTAGTGCCGCAGCAGCAGGTCTCCGACCGCCTCCCAGGTGCGGGCGGTCACCTCGGCCCGCCCGGCCTGCCCGTACGCGGCCCGCCGCGCCGGGTCGGCGGCCAGCTCGGCGACCGCCCGGGCCACCGCCGTGCCGTCCCGGGGCGGCACCAGCAGGCCGGTGCGGTGGTGGGCGACGAGGTCCAGCGGGCCGCCCGCCGCGGGGCCGATCACCGGCACGCCGCTGGCCATCGCCTCCTGGATGGTCTGGCAGAAGGTCTCCAGCGGGCCGGTGTGCACGAAGACGTCGAGGGTCGCGAAGCAGCGCGCCAGCTCGTCACCGGTCCGGCGGCCGAGGAACACGGCGCCCGGCATCGAGGCCTTCAGGCCGGGCGCGGAGGGGCCGTCCCCGACGACCACGACCCGGACGCCGGGCAGCGCCGAGGCGGCGGCCAGCAGGTCGACCCGCTTCTCCGGCGCCAGCCGTCCGACGTACCCGACGAGCACCTCCCCGCCCGGTGCCAGCGCCCGGTGCAGCGCCTCGTCCCGGTGCCGGGGGTGGAACCGCGCCGAGTCCACTCCGCGCGGCCACAGCTGCACCCGCGGCACGCCGTGCGCGGTGAGGTCCTGGGCGGCGGGGGTGGAGGGTGCCAGGGTGCGGGCCGCGGCGCGGTGCACGGCCCGGATCCGCCGCCAGGCGGCGGCCTCGCCGAGGCCCCGCCCGGCCCGGTACGCGTGGGCGTACCCGGCCAGGTCGGTCTGGTATACGGCCACGGCGGGTACCCCGAGCCGTGCCGCGACCTGCATCCCGCGCGCGCCGAGCACGAAGGGGCTGGCCAGGTGGACGATGTCGGGCCGGTGCCCGGCGACGGCGGCCGCCAGCTGCCGGCTGGGCAGCGCGATCCGCACCTGCGGGTACCCCGGCAGCGGCACCGACGGGATGCGCACCACGGGAATCTCCCCGGCCGAGTGCCCGCCGAAGGTCTCCGGCGGGCACTCGGCGCCCCGTGCCGGGGCGGGGGTGACGACGAGGGGCTGGTGGCCCCGGCGGACCAGGTGCTCGGCCGTCCGCAGCACGCTGTGGGCGACTCCGTTGACCTCGGGCGGGAAGGATTCGGTGACGATGACGACGCGCATGCCGGTGTTCTGTCCGGGTCCGGCGTGCACCCGGCCAAAGGGATCTGTCGTGGAGGCGAACGCGGGTCGGCGATTTGCACCACCGACCCGCGTCCTCGGAAGCCCGGCCCGTCACACCGATCCGGCGGTCTCCTTGAGTTCCGCGTACGGCGCGAGCTTGCGGATCGACTCGATGCTCTTGAGGCAGTCGTCCTTGCTCTCCTGCGGGTCGCCGGTCACCACGATCGCCCCGTTGCTCGCCTTGAGCCGGAACCGGTGCATGCCGCCCTCGTCCACGAACAGTTCGAATTTGCCAGCCATGTTCAGAATCAGCCTTCCGCTCGGATAACCCCCTGGCACCGCACCGTAGGGTCAAATCCCTTGCGCGGCACGTCAGATGATCCATCCGAGTGCACGCGGTGGCGGCCCGGAACGGGTGCCGGCCCGGGCGGACGGAGCGGTCGGACGGGGCGGGCCGCGCTCAAGTCCGTCCGGTGGCCAGCCCGGTGACGGTGGCGGTCAGGATGCGGGTGAGCCGGGGTTCGACCTCGATGACGGCGTGGGCCAGTCGGGGGTCGGAGCGGTAGAGGGCGGCGACCTCGCTGCCCGGGTTCGCGATCTGCCACATGGCCCCGGCCAGCGAGACGGCGGTGGCGACCAGGTCGACGACGTCCTGCTCGTCCAGGGCGGGCAGCTGGGCTCGGACGGCCGCGCTGATCGGCACGCGGGCGGCGAGCGTGGCGAGTTTGAAGTCGCGTACGGCGTCGAGCGAGACGTTGCGTTCGAGGTTGAGCGGTGCGTGGGCGAGCAGGTCGCAGAACATCCCGCGGGCTGCGAGGGTGGAGGCGAACGCCCCGGCCACGGCGGCCGGGCCGGGTTCCGTGGTCTCCCGCAGCCGTGCGGTGAGGGCGTCCGACCACTCGGCCCAGCCTTCGGCGGTCAGCCGCAGGAAGATCTCCTCGCGGGTCTCGAAGTACCGCAGCAGTGCCGACTTGTGCATCCCGACGGCCGCGGCGATGTCGGTCAGGGTGATGTCCCTGATGCCCTGCTCGCGGCCGAGCGACCGCGCCGCCGCCAGGATCGCGGCCTCGCGCCGGCGCTTGGCCTCGGGCGAGCGCGCCCGCTGGAACTCCGATGCGTCATCCACTCGCCCATGGTAGGGCAACGCCGTTGCCGTAATACTGCAACGCCGTTGCGCTAATAACGCAACGGTGTTTTACTAGCGGCATGGAGCAGAACATCGAGCAGGGCACGGAACAGATGTGGTTCATCACCGGCAGCTCGCGCGGCTTCGGCCGCGCCCTCGTCCGTGCCGCGCTGGAAGCCGGCGACCGGGTGGCGGCGACCGCCCGCAAGCCCGAGCAACTCGCCGACCTCGTCGAGGAGTTCGGCGACCGGATCCACCCGATCGCGCTGGACGTCACCGACCCGGCGGCGGCCCGCGCGGCCATCGCCGAGGCGCGGGCCGCCTTCGGCCGGATCGACGTGCTGGTGAACAACGCCGGCTACGCCAACGTCTCGCCGATCGAGACCACCGAGGACGCGGACTTCCGCGCCCAGTTCGAGACCAACTTCTGGGGCGTCTACCACGTCACCAAGGCCGCGCTCCCGCTGCTGCGCGAGCAGAAGGGCGGGCTGGTCGTGCAGTTCTCCTCGATGGGCGGGCGGGTCGGCGGCTCGCCGGGCATCGCCTCGTACCAGGCCGCGAAGTTCGCCATCGACGGGTTCAGCCGGGTGCTGCGCACCGAGACCGCGCCGTTCGGCGTGCGGGTGCTGGTGGTCGAACCCAGCGGCTTCCGTACCGACTGGGCCGGCTCCTCGATGGTCGTCCACGACGTCCCGGAGGCCTACGAGGAGACGGTCGGCGCCATGAACCGGCGGATGCGGCAGGGCGGCGCCGGCGCCGCGGGTGACCCGGTGCGCGCCGCCGAGATCCTGGTGCGGGTGGCCAAGCGCCGCGACGTCCCGCACCACCTGCCGCTCGGGGTCAACGCGGCCGAGGGCTCGATCGCCATGGACCGGCAGCTCCTGGCGGAGGACACCAGGTGGCGCGAGGTGGCCCGCTCGGCCGACTTCGCCGAGGCCTACCCGGTCGCCTTCCCGCCGGACTCGACCGACTGACCGGCCCGACGGTCGACCGGCCCGATGGTCGACCGGCCCGAGGCCGGCTGCCCCGCGAACCGGTCGACCGGCCCGGCGCGCACGGCACCGCGGCCCGGCGCGGGGTGAGCGCCGGGCCGCGGTGGTTGCCGGGTTCAGCAGTTGTTGAGGATGCCGGTGAGCGCGGTCTTCTCGGCGCTGTCCACGCCGAGGCCGTAGTACTGCTTCACCTGCACCCAGGCGCGGGCGTAGGTGCAGCGGTAGGAGGCCTGGGGGAGCCACTCGGCCGGGTCGCGGTCGCCCTTGGAGCGGTTGCTGCTGGCGGAGACCAGCAGCAGCTGGGGGCGGGTGACGTCGTTGGCGAAGGCCTGGCGCTGCGCGGTGGTCCAGGACCAGGCGCCGGAGGCCCAGGCCTCGGAGAGCGGCACCAGGTGGTCGACGTCGAAGGAGGAGGCGTTGGTGGTGGTCGCGCCGTCGTACGGCGAGGACCAGTTGCCGCTGGTGGACTTGCAGGAGGTGTCGGTGGCGACGTTGCTGCCGTCCCGCTTGACGACCCACTCGCGGGTGTCGCAGGTGCCGCTGATGGTGATCCAGGTCGGGAACAGCGTGCGGTCGTAGGTGTTCCCGTGGGTCTCCGCGGTGGCGGGCATCGCGGCGAGGTAGCTGCGGGCGGTGGCGGCGGAGATCGGGGTCGGCAGGGCGGCCTGGGCGGGGGTGCCGGCCGTGACCACGGTCACGGCGGCGAGGGCGGCGGCAGCCGGTATGGCGGACAGGAACCGGCGCGCGGGTGCGGTGGGGGCCATGGCGGACGCTCCATCATCAGATCGGATGAACTGCTGAATTGCGTGCGCCAGTGTGGCGATCCCGTCACCTACGCGGGTAGATCGGGGAAGTGAAATCCTCGTGGATATTGGACGCGCACCGGACAAGTCCGGTGCGCGTCACGGTGGTTCATGTTGATGTGTCCGGTTTTCCGGCCGCTGCCAAGGTGCGGCTGGGCGTTCAGTCGCGGCGGCGGGCCGCCATCCAGACGTAGACCAGGACGCCCGCGAAGAGGAACAGGACACCCTGGTAGACGGCGGCGTAGCCGGCTCCGGCGACGAGCCAGAGCGAGAAGCCGAAGGCGCCCAGGCCGAGGACGGCGTCCCGCACCAGCCGTCCGCGGTCGACCCGCTCGCCGGCCCCGCGCACCAGCCAGTACAGCTGGGCGGCGGTGGAGAGCAGGTACGGCACGGTGGCGGTGAAGGTGGTGACCAGCACCAGGATCTCGAAGGCGCCCTTCGCGCCGCTGGCGAAGTTGATCACGGTCAGCGCCGAGGCCAGGGAGACGCCGACCACCACACCGAAGGTCGGCACCCCGCGCCGCTCCTTGCCGAAGGCGGCGGGGAACAGGCCGTCCTTGGCGGCCGCGTACGGGGCCTGGGCGGAGAGCAGGGTCCAGCCGTTCAGGGCCCCGGCCATCGACACCAGCGCGGCGATCGCGATCACCGTGCCGCCCCAGGTGCCGCCGAACATGGCGTCCACGGCGTCCGAGAACGGCGCGCTGGAGTGGACGAGTTGCTCGTGCGCGACGGTGCCGAACACCGCGACCGTGCCGAGCAGGTACACCACCGCCGCACCGGTGGTGCCGAGCACGCTGGCCCGACCGACGTTGCGCTCCGGGTCACGGACCTGGCCGGCGCTCATCGCGGCCGACTCCACACCCAGGTAGCTGAAGAGCAGGATCGCCGCCGCGGCGGACATGCCGCCCGCCCAGCCGTGGCCGGTGGCGTCGAAGGGGCCGAGGTTCTTCGGGTCGAAGAAGAACAGGCCGCCGATCGAGACCAGCACCAGCGGGATGAACTTCAGCACGGTGGAGACGAGTTGGACCGCCCCGACGTAACGGGTGCCGGCCAGGTTGGCCAGCGCCGGCAGCCACTGGAAGGCCAGCGCGGCGGTGATCTCCAGCGGGATGGAGTGGTGGAGCGGCAGCAGCACGTCCAGGTACCCGACGGCGGCCACGGCCAGCGCGGCGTTGCTGACCCAGGTGGTGATCCAGTACGACCAGGCGGACAGGAAGCCGGCGAAGTCCCCGAAGGCCTCGCGGGCGTAGACGTACGGTCCGCCGGTGCGCGGACTGCGGCGGGCCAGCTGCCCGAAGACCAGCGCCAGCGCGATCGCGCCGACGGTGAGCACCGCGAAGGCGAGCAGGCTGACCGTCCCGAACGGGGCCACGGCGGCCGGGATCATGAAGATGCCGCCGCCGATGATGTTGCCCATCACCAGGGCGGTGGCGGTCGTCAGCCCGAAGCGGCGGCTGTTCTTCTCGGGCGTCGGGCCCGGGGGCGCGGAGCCGACCGGCCCCGGGGTCTCCGGAACGCTCGGTCGAGCCGCCTGCGGGGGTGCGGCGGGACTGGTCTGCATGAGGGTGGTGCGCCTTTCGTGGTCCTGCTCGCTCCCGGTGGAGCGCCATGGAGCGACTTTTCATGCTCGGATGAGGCTGGACCGTGCGCCAAATCGCCGGGATTTGTTCAGTTCGCCCGGTCCGTCACCGCAAGACTTGCGGTCGCGGGGCGCCCGGACGGGCACTCGTCCGGCGCCCTCCGGCAGGCTGTTCGAGCGGATTCACGGATGTACGCCCGGATTCGTCCGGTGTGCGCCCGGATTCGCCCGGCCGGGGGAGTTGCCTCACCCGAATGCCTCAGCCCGGTTGCGGCGCGTGCCCGGAGGTGCGGGTTCGTGTGCAAACGTGGGCCCGGCGCCTCCCCGGTGGGGCGTCGCCCGGCCCGTCGGGCGGCCGGTCCGGCCGGTCGGGGGCACGGGTCCGAGGACCAGAGACGAACCAAAAGGACATCAGATGTCGCTTCGTGGGAAGATCCGCAAGCTCGCCGTGATCGTCGCCGTGGCCGGTGCCGTGGTGGCGGTCCCGACCTCGGCCATGGCGGGGGGCTTCGCTCCGACGCAGTCGGAGGGACAGAGCCTGGAGTCCGGCACCGCGGGCGTCGGCCTGTTCGGTCCGCACGCCACCTGGTTCAACTTCGCCGAGCACGGCGAGAGCGACTGCGGCTGCTGATCTCCTCGGCTCCCCGAGCCCGGAGGCCGTCCGTCGGCCTCCGGGCTCACGGCTGTCCGGCCGCGGCCCTGCGGCCGGGCGGTGGCTGTCCGGCCACGCGTCTCAGACGCGGACCGCCGCCCGGTCCCGCAGCTCCTTCAGCACCGCGATGTCCATCGCGTGCCCGGTGCCGTCCCCGCCGTGCTTGCGGTCCGGGGTCTCCACCACCAGCGGCACCCCGGCCGTCTCCGGGTGCTCGAACAGCTCGCGGAACGGCTCGGCGCCGATCATCCCGGCCCCGATGTTGGCGTGCCGGTCCTTGCGGGCGCCGACGACGTCCTCGGAGTCGTTGGCGTGGATCAGCCGCAGCCGGCCGGGCCCGGCCGCGGCGGCCAGGGCGTCCAGCGCGACCGTCACCCCGCCCGGCTTCGCCAGGTCGTGCCCGGCGGCGAAGGCGTGGCAGGTGTCCAGGCAAACTCCCACCTTCGGGTGGTGGTCCAGCGCCTCCACGTACTCGGCCAGCTCCTCCAGCCGCGAGCAGAGCGAGCTGCCCTGGCCCGCCGTCGGCTCCAGCAGCAGCCAGGGCGCGTCCTCGCCGAGCTTGTCCAGCTCCTCCAGCAGCGGCCGGACGTCCGCCCGGACCTGCGCCATCGCCTCGGCCCGGCGCGAGCCGCCGCCGGGCGCGGTGCCGACCGCCGAGCCGGTGTGCAGGACGACGCCGAGCGCGCCGATGGCGTGGCCGCGGCGCAGCGAGTGCCACAGGGAGTCGGCCGAGCGCTCCCGGGTGGCCGGGTTGTCCGAGCC
Organism: Kitasatospora sp. NPDC048286; assembly: GCF_043201735.1. NCBI lineage: Bacteria > Bacillati > Actinomycetota > Actinomycetes > Kitasatosporales > Streptomycetaceae > Kitasatospora > Kitasatospora sp. NPDC048286. The sequence continues at coordinate 187,761 of NZ_JBICZE010000007.1, read as the reverse complement.
GAAGTTGATCAGGTACGGGGCGTGCACCCAGGCCGGGACGCCCTGTTCGGCGCAGGCGGTGCGGAACTCCTCGTCCTGGGCCGGGTTGCCCGGGGGAGTGGCCCAGCCGCGCGGGTTGGCCACGAACACCTGCACCGTCTCCGCGCCGACCCGGTCCGCGTACGCCAGGCCGGTGCCCGCCAGCCCGCGACCGGCCACCGGGACGTGGGCGCCGATCGGGTTGCGGAGGGCGGCGACGGAGGGTACGGGCGGCACGGGCACGGTGGTCATGGCCCCGAGCATGTCACGCGCCCGGACGCGGTCGTCGGGCGGGCCAGGTCAGGGGCCCGGAGGCCGGGCTCCAGGCGACCGGAGAAACGATCCGCTGTCCCCGATCGAGTGAATTCGGCCCGGAAACCGGAAACCGTGTTCCCTGGCTCCGTCACGATCCGTGACCAGAAGGACCTCACGACTCCTGAGGAGGCAGCCGTGACCACCGCCGAGCCGGCCGAGACCGTCGACCTGCGCGCCGACCACCTGATCCGCGACCCCTTCGCCGCCTTCGCCGACCTGCGCGAGCGCGCCCCGCTCGCCCGCGCCACCATCCCCGGCGTGGAACCGTTCTGGATCGCCGTCCGCTACCAGGACGTCCGCACCGTGCTGTCCGACCCGCGCTTCGTCAACGACGTGAACGCCGTCGACGGCGCCGCCCCCGACGACCTGCTGCCCGACGGCCCCGCCCCCGACGGCCCGGCGCCCGACGACGTCGCCGCACCCGTCCCCGCGCACCGCACCGAGCAGGTCTGGCGCGCCCGCGGCATGCCGCCCGAGTGCGCGAAGTACCTGCGCGCCGGGGTCTTCGGTGCCGACGGCGCCCGGCACCGCCGGATGCGCGGCCTGGTGCACCCCGCCTTCACGGCCGGCGCCGTGGAGCGGCTGCGGCCCAGGATCGAACGGCTCGCCGAGGAGTACGCCCGGGCGCTGCCCGAACACGCCGGCCCGGACGGCGTGGTCGACCTGGTCGCGCACTTCGCCTACCCGCTGCCCGTCGCGGTGATCTGCGAGCTGCTCGGCATCCCCGAGGTGGACCGCCCGCAGTGGCGCCGCTGGAGCTCCTACCTCGGCCGGGGCGCCGGGCCCGGCCTGGACGAGGCGCTGCGCGCCATGGTGGCCGCCGCCCGGGAGTTGGTCGAGTGCCACCGGGCCGAGCCGGCCGACGGCCTGGTCTCCCGGCTGGCCGCCGCCGAGGGCGACACCCTCGCCCCGGTGGAGACCGTCTCGCTGATCCTCAACCTGATCGTGGCCGGCCACGAGACCACCGCCACCCTGATCGGCAACGGCACGGCCGCGCTGCTCGCCCACCCGGAACAGCTGGAGCTGGTCCGGGCCGACCCGGGCCTGCTGCCCGCCGCCGTCGACGAGCTGATGCGCTGGTGCGGCCCGACGATCGGCGGGGTGCCGCGCTACGCGACGCAGGACCTCACCCTGGCGGGCACCCCGGTCCGCAAGGGCGAGGCGGTGATGCCGATCCTGGCGGGGGCCAACCACGACCCGCGGGCCTACGCCGAGCCGGAGCGCCTGGACGTCTGCCGGGCGGGCGGGCCGGACCGCGCCGGGCACCACGAGGCACACCTGGGCTTCGGCCACGGCACCCACCGCTGCCTGGGCGCGGTGCTGGCGCACCAGGAGGCGGTCGTCGCCTTCGGCACGCTGCTGCAAACGTACCCGGAGCTGGCGCTCGCCGTCGGGCCGGATGCCGTCGAGCGCGGACCGAACCCGGCTGCCTGGCACCTCGCCGCGGTGCCCGTCCGCCTCGGGCCGCAGGCCGCGACCTGACACACGCGACATACCCGACGCACCCGACGCACCCGACGCGCCCCACCGCCACCCGCGGTCGGGCGCGTCGCCACATCCGCCCCCACCCAAGGCCCACCCCAAGGCCCACCGCAAGGCACCTCCCGCCGCCCACCCCCGTCGCACGCCACGCCCGGCGCGCCCGCCCCCGCGCCACGCCGGGCCGTCCCACCTCCGGTCGACGCCCGGTCAGCCCCGCAGCCCAGCCCTGGTGGCGGGCCCACCCGGCCGCCCATACCGTCGACACCGGCTGCACCCACCGGCCGTCCCCGCCCGCGCACAGCGCGTCAGCCCACACCGCCGGACCGTGCGGGAGACCGCGACACACCCGCACGAACACCGCGCGCGCCGCAAGAAACGCGCCGAAAGAAACCAGGTCACCACTCATGCCCACGCGACGGGTCCACCACCTCGCCGCGGCCACCGCCGCCGCCACCGCCCTGACCACCGTCCTCACCACGCTGGCCGCCGCCCCCGCGGCCCACGCCGACAGCGGCCTCCCGATGCGCTTCGTCCACCCCGGAGAATCGATTCAGCAGGCCGTCGACGCCGCCCGCCCCGGCGACACCGTCAAGGTGCTCCCCGGCACCTTCCACGGCAGCGTCCGCATCACCACCCCCGGCCTCACCCTGCTCGGCTCCGGCGCCGACACCGTGATCACCCCCGGGGACGGCACCGAGAACGCCTGCGCCACCGCCGGGCACGGCATCTGCGTGGTCGGCACCGAGGAGCAGCCGCTGCCCGACGTCACCATCGACAGCCTCGCCGTCGCCGGCTTCCGCAAGAACGGCATCGACGCCAGCGGCACCACCGGTCTGACCGTCAGCCGCACCTACGTCCACGACAACGCCCAGCAGGGCATCAGCCAGGAGATGTCCACCCGGGCCGCCATCCGCGACAACCGCTCGACGGACAACGGCCAGTCCGGCGTCTTCCTCGCCAACTACGCCTATCGCGAGGGCGGTTCGCCCGATACCGGCGGCACCGTGGTCGAGGGCAACGAGCTGACCGGCAACCGGGTCGGCGTCACCGTCCGCCGGCTGCGCGGGCTGGCCGTCCAGGACAACGAGATCAGCGGCAACTGCGCCGGCGTCTTCGTGGTCGGCGACGAGGGCGTGCCCCGCGCCGGGGACCTCGACGTCCGGCGCAACAGCGTCGTCGCCAACAACGAGTTCTGCCCGGCCAACCCGCGCCTGGGCGCCATCCAGGGCGCCGGCATCGTGCTCACCGGCACGGAGGACGTCCGGGTGACCGACAACGAGGTCCTCGACAACACGGGCACCTCGGACTTCTCCGGCGGCATCGTCCTCTTCAGGAGCGTCGTCGGCGTCTCCAACGCCCGCGCCGTGATCACCGGCAACACGCTGAGCGGGAACGGCCCGGCCGACCTCGCCGACCGCGACTCCGGTGCGGACAACACCTTCGCCCACAACACCTGTGAACGCTCCGAGCCGGACGGCCGCTGCTGAGCCCCGGCACCCCCTCGCCGCCAGCCGCCCAGGAACTCCCAAGGACCCGAGGAAACCCAGCCATGACCACCGCACCCGCCCACACCACCTCCCAGGCCGCGATGCGCCTGCGCGAACTCGTCTTCGGCGCCGCCTGCGCCGCGGCCGTCCGCGCGGCCGCCCGCCTCGGTGTCGCCGACGTGCTCGGCGACACCCCGACCAGCGTCACCGACCTCGGCGTCGCCCTCGACACCGAGCCCCGCCAGCTGCGCCGTCTGATGCGCGCGCTCGCCTGCTACGGCATCTTCGCGGAGAGCGGCGACGACCGCTTCGAGCACACCGAGATGTCCCGGCTGCTGCGCGAGGACGCCCCCAACTCGCTGCGCTACATCTCCCTCTGGTGCACCGAGCCGTGGACGTGGGAGGCCTGGCCGAAGCTGGACGAGGCGGTCCGCTCCGGCCGCAACGTCTTCCCCGACCTGTTCGGCAAGGAGTTCTTCGAGTACCTGCACAGCGACGCGGGCGACTCGGCGAAGGTCTTCGACAAGGCGATGACCACCTCCAGCCGGCAGTCCGCCGAGGACTTCGCCGAGTACCTGGACCTCACCGGCATCGACTCGGTGGCGGACATCGGCGGGGGCCAGGGTCACGTGCTGGCCAGCCTGCTGGAGAAGCACCCGGCGCTGCACGGCACCCTGCTCGACCTGCCCAAGGTGGTGGCCGGCGCCGATCCCCGGCTCCAGGACGGCGGCGTCTTCTCCGCCCGGGCCCGGCTGGTCCCCGGCGACTGCCGGGTGGAGATCCCGGTCCACGCCGACCTCTACATCATCAAGAACATCCTGGAGTGGGATGACGACAGCACCCGCCGCACCCTCTCCAACGTGGTGAAGGCGGCCGGTTCCGGCGCCCGCGTCGTGGTCGTGGAGAACCTGGTCGACAACAGCCCGTCGATGCGCTTCACCACCGCCATGGACCTGATGCTGATGCTCAACGTGGGCGGTGCCAAGCACTCCGAGGAGAGCATGGTCGGGCTGATGGCCGAGGCCGGACTGACGGTCACCGGGGTCTGCCCGGTCAACCCCTACCTGCACGCCTTCGAGGCCGTCGTGAACGGCTGAACCGCCGCCCCGGCCCGTACGCCCCTACGCGCGTACGGCCACACGACCGCCGGCCCCCGGCCCCTGGATCCCCCCCGGGGGCCGGGGGCCGGCGGTCGTGCACGCGCGGCCGGCCGGGTCACCCGGGGTGCGAGGACTCCAGGTGGGCGAAGACCACGACGTTGTCCAGGTAGTCCCGCCGCTTCTTGTCGTACGTGCCGCCGCAGGTGATCAGCCGGAGCTGGGCGTCGGGGGTCTTGCCGTACACCTTGGCGTCGGGGAAGTTGTTCTTGGCGAAGGTCTCCACGGAGTCCACCGAGAACACCGCGACCGTCCCGTCCGCGCGACTCACCTCGATCTTGTTGCCCGGCAGCAGGAAGTTCAGCAGCAGGAACACCGCCGGGCCCTTGGAGGTGTCCACGTGCCCTGCGACGACCGCGCTGCCGCGCTCGCCCGGGCTGACGCCGTCCCGGTACCAGCCGACCAGGTTCTTGTCGTTCGGCGGCGGCGCGTCCAGCTGGCCGGCCGGGTTGAGGGCCAGTTCGGTGAACGGCGCGTTCACGGCGATCTGCGGGATCCGCAGCCGGGTCGGCTTGGCGCGCTTGAGCACCGGCGCCTGTGACGTCGCGCTCGGGGCCGTGGAGGCGGCGCCGGAAGGCCCGGGGACGGCCGGCGCGCCGGCCGCCGGGGGAGCGGGCCGGCCGTCCTGCGCGCCGGCGTTCGACCCGGTGTCCACCGAGTTGTAGATCAGCAGCAGCCCGACCACCGCCGCGCCCATTCCCGCGCGCAGCAGCCGGGGCATTCCAGAGGCGGGAGCGCCCGTCATTCCTGTCCTCCGATCGACCGGTTCCGCAACGGCCCGCCGCCTCCGGGCGCCCGCCCCGTGCGGGGCGGGCGCCCGGAGGCGGCGCAAGCATGGTGCCGGGGGTCAGGCGACCGCGCCGGAGGAACGGCGGCGGCGCAGGGCGAACGCGCCCGCCCCGAGCCCGCCGAGCAGCAGCACCGCGCCGGAGGCGAGCCCGCCACCGGACAGCGCCAGGCCGCCGCCACCGGTGTGCACGCCTCCGCGCGGGCTCTTGTGGTCCTCGCCCTTGGCCTCGGAGCCCTTGTGCTCGCCGGAGCCCTTGTGGTCCTCGCCCTTGTGCTCGCCGGAACCCTTGTGGTCCTCGCCCTTGTGCTCGCCGGAACCCTTGTGGTCCTCGCCCTTGCGGTCGTCGGAACCCTTGTGGTCCTCGCCCTTGCGGTCGTCGGAGCCCTTCTGGTCCTCGCCCTTGCGGTCGTCGGAGCCCTTCTGGTCCTCGCCCCTGCGCTCGTCGGAACCCTTGCGCTCCTCGGAGCCACCGCCCTTCCTGTCGTCGTCGCCCTTGAAGTTGCCGGAGCTTCGCTCGTTGTCGGAGGTCCTCTCGGGCTTGTCCTGCTTCTCCTGCCAGGTGAGGTTCTTGCCCTGGTCGGCGGCTCCGTCGGCGAATGCGACGGGGGTGCCGACGGTGAGCGCGGCGGCGACGGCCGCCCCGGCGAGCAGCGTGCGTGCAGAACGCATGAGGATGATCCTTCCGGCGCTCAGGACCGCGACTGCCCGACACGGTGTCGGACAAGGGGACTCGCGGTGGGTGCGCCTGATCCACCGTCATCCACCGTGCGGCTGCCTGCCACCGGAGCGTGGCAGCGCCGGTGCGCAGCGTGCGCCCTTCGGGTGGAGTCCCGGGAGTGTTCACCCGGTTGGCCGGTCGATCCGGGTGAATCCGCCCGGGTCACCCGGCCGCCGGACACGCGTGGGCCCGCTCCCGGCACGCGGCCGGGGGCGGGCCCATCAGGGAGCCGCGGATCAGCGGCGTCGCAGGGTCAGCGGTCCCAGCGGTAGAACTCCCGCGCCATCGCGTCCTTGGGTTCCCGCCAGGTGGCGGGGTCGTACGCCTGCACGAAGGCGGTCAGGCGGTCGCTGACGGTCCGGAACTCCGGGTGCCCGACGACCTTGGCGACGGCCGGGCCCGGAGGTCGGTCGGCCTCGATCAGGTGCAGGTAGACGTCGCCGAACTGGAAGAGGCTGCGGCCGGTGACGCCGATCAGGTGCGGCAGTTCGCCCTGGTCGGACTCGGCGAACACCTCGGCGATGTCCGGTGCGGCCTCGGGCTTCATCCGGGCGACGATCAGCGCCCTGTGCACGCCGGTCACAGCTCCGCCGCCCGCTTCTCGACCTTCTCCCGGATCAGCTGCATCTGGATCTTGGAGTTGCGGTTGATGTGGCCGGTCATGCCCTCGTCGTCGACGGGGGCGGTCGGCTTCATCGCGAAGTCCTGGATCCAGCGCATCCTGGTGCCGGCCGGCACCTCCGCGTACTCCCAGCGGATCTCCATGAACTCGAACGGGCCGGGCTCGACCCGGCGGGCGCGCACCGAGAGCGCGTCCCGGTCGGTCTCCCGCTCGGAGATCCAGCTCCACACCTGGCCGTTCTCGTCCGGGTGCATGGTGAGCCGGAACTGGACCCGGGCGCCCTGCCGGTCCAGCACCTCCACCGAGGCGTACTCGCTGAACAGCTGCGGCCAGTTCTCCAGGTCGTTGGTCATCTCCCAGACCAGGTCGAGCGGAGCGGCGATGACGATCTCGTTGTCGGTGTGTCCGGGCATCTCAGGCACCAGCCTTCGCGGTGAGGGAGGAGTTGACCAGCTCCAGGAACTCGGACGGGGTCTTGGCCGACTCGGCGCCCGAGGTGACCTTGAGGCCGTGCCGGTTCTCCAGCTCGCCGACGACGCCGAGCAGGCCGAGCGAGTCGATGCCGAACGTGTCGAACTCCGCGCCCGGCCGCGCCAGGTCGCCCGGGTCGACGGTGACGCCGGCCCGGGCCTGGAGCAGCTCGGCGAGTTCCGGATAGCTGAGGGTGTTGCTCACGGGGTGTCCCTTCGAAGGTGTGACGGAGTGGTTCAGGGCCGCGCGCGCCGGAGCACCAGCGCGGAGTTGGAGCCCATCAGCCCGCGGCTGAGCACCAGCGCGGTGTTCAGTTCGGCCGGGCGGGCGCGGCCGGTCACCAGGGCGAGGTCGTGGCAGACCTCGGTGACGTTGGGGGTGGGCGGCAGCACGCCGTCCTCCATGGCCAGTACGGCGGCGGTCACGTCGAGCATCGGCGCGCCGCAGTAGGCACGGCCCGTACCGGTCTTGGGCGCGGTGACCGGGATGCGCTCGGCGGCCGGGCCGAGCGCGTCGGCCAGTGCCAGGGCCTCGGCGCGGTCGGCGGCGGGCAGCCCCAGGGCGTCCGCGAAGACCACGTCGATCTCATCGGGCGTGATGCGGGCGTCGTCCAGTGCGATCCGGATGGCGGCCGCCAGTCCTTCCCGGGACTCCGCCCAGCGGGAGGCCCCGGTGAAGGTGGCGCCGTGGCCGGCCAGTTGCGCCCGAACGCGGGCGCCACGCAGGCGGGCCGACTGCTCGTCCTCCAGCAGCAGCATCGCGCCGCCCTCGGCGGGGGAGAAGCCGCAGGCCTGCGCGGTGAACGGCAGGTACGCCCGATCGGCCTGCTCGGCCAGGCTGAGCTCGGGGTAGCCGAGCTGGCAGACCATCGAGTACGGCGCCAGCGGGGCCTCGGCGGCGCCGACCACCACCGCGTCGGTGCCGCGTTCGATCGCCCGGGCGGCGTGCGCGACGGCGTCCAGTCCGCCGGCCTCGTCACTGGCGACGACCCCGCAGGGGCCCTTGTAGCCGCCGCGGATCGAGATCTGGCCGGTGCTGGCCGCGTAGAACCAGGCGATGGACTGGTACGGTCCGACGAACTTCGGTCCCTGGCCCCAGAGTTGCTGGAGCTCGCGCTGGCCGAACTCGCCGCCGCCGGAGCCGGCGGCGGTCACCACGCCGACCGCGAAGGGCTGTTCCGGGTCGGGCCGGAACCCGGCGTCCGACACCGCAAGGTCGGCGGCGGCCATCGCGTAGTGCGTGAAGCGGTCGGTCTGCACCAGGAAGCGGTTGTCGATCGCCGACTGCGGATCGAACCCGTTCACCTGGCCCGCGATCCGCAGCGGCAGGTCGGTGCAGCCCTCGCGGGATATCCGGTCCAGGACGCTCACGCCCTGCCTGGTGGCCTTCCAGAAGGCGTCGGCCCCGACGCCGTTCGGCGCCACCACGCCGAGGCCGGTGACCACCGCCCGGCGGCCCTGCTGACGTGACGTCATGGAACTCACCCCGTTCTGTTGAGCACGACGGCGGACTGGAATCCGCCGAATCCGCTGCCGACCGAGAGGATGTGGCTCAGCGGCAGCTCGCGCGCGGTGCGCGGCACGTAGTCGAGGTCGCACTCCGGGTCCGGAGTCTCGTAGTTGGCGGTCGGCGGCACGACGCCGTGGACGAGCGCCAGGGTGCAGGCGACCACCTCGATGGCGCCGATCGCGCCGAGCGAGTGCCCGACCATCGACTTGATCGAGCTCATCGGGGTCCCGAAGGCGTGCCCGCCCAGTGAGCGCTTGACCGCGGCGGTCTCGTGGCGGTCGTTCTGTTTGGTGCCCGAGCCGTGCGCGTTGACGTAGTCCACCTCGGTGCGGTCCACCCGGGCGTGGGCGAGCGCGTGGTCGATCGCCCGGGACATCTCCAGCCCCTCCTTGGTGAGGCCGGTCATGTGGTAGGCGTTGCCGAAGGTGGCGAAGCCGCCGATCTCGCCGTAGATCCGGGCGCCGCGGCGGCGGGCGTGCTCCAGCTCCTCCAGCACCAGGACGGCGCCGCCCTCGCCGAGCACGAAGCCGTCCCGGTCGGCGTCGAAGGGGCGGGAGGCGTGCTGCGGGTCGTCGTTGCGCTCGCTGGTGGCCTTGATGGCGTCGAAGCAGGCGACGGTGATCGGCGAGATCGGGGAGTCGGAGGCGCCGGCGACGCAGATGTCGGCGCGACCCTCCTCGACCGCCTGGAAGCCGTAGCCGATCGCGTCCAGTCCGGAGGTGCAGCCGGTGGAGACGGTCTGCACCGGGCCGTGCGCGCCGGTCCGCTCGGCCACCGCGGAGGCCAGCGTGCTGGGCGCGAAGGCCCGGTGTAGCTGCGGCTCGGCCTGCCGGTGGTCCACGTCCCAGCGGGCGCCGGACGCGCTCACCAGGGCGTAGTCGTGCTCCAGCCGGGTGGTGCCGCCGACGGCGGTGCCGAGCGAGACGGCGATCCGCCACGGGTCCTCGGCGGCCAGGTCCAGGCCGGCGTCGGCGATTGCCTCGTCGGCCGCGACCATCGCGAACTGCACGTAGCGGTCGGCCCGTTGGACGTCCTCCGGGCCCAGCCCGTGGGCCGCCGGGTCGAAGTCGACCTCGGCGGCGATCCGGGAGCGGAACCCGGCGGGGTCGAAGAGCGTGATGCCCCGGGTCGCGGTGCGGCCGGCCGTCAGGAGGTCCCAGAACGCCGGGACGCCGACCCCGCCGGGCGCGACCACACCGATCCCGGTGACGGCGACGCGCCGGGTCACGAGCCCACCTTGGCGTGTTCCGGCGGGCCGGAGGCCGCGGTCCCCTCGGTGCTCACGTGGCCGAGGTCGGGGCGTGGGGCGAGCGGGCCGAGGTGGAAGACCATCCGGGCCTCGGTGTCGCCGACGTTGCGGAAGCGGTGGCGCATGTTGATCGGGATCATCAGGCCCTGGTCCGGCTTGAGTGGATGGGGCTTCCCGTCGAGGTCCACCTCCAGCTCGCCGCAGACGACGAACACGAACTCCTCGGAGTACGGGTGGTAGTGCTCGCCGATCCGCTCGCCGGGCTTGACGATCGCCAGGCCCATGAAGCCGCTGGTCGCGCCGCAGGTGGTCGGGGTGAGCATGGTGCGCAGCTCGGCGCCGTGACGGCGGTTCTCCGGTGCCTCGTGGACGCTGACGATCCGTGGGGACTGCGTGGTCATGAAGATCTCCCGTGAAGGTGTCGGAGCGTCAGTTGTTGATCGGGTCGGGGGAGGTGCGGTCGGTGACCGGGTTCATCGCGCGGGCGGCGAGGAAGGCGCCGAGCCCGGCCACGGTGCGCAGGTCGCCCTGCGGGCCGAGGTCGAGCAGCCCGGCGAGCACGGCGGCCTGTTCGTCGTCGGCCACGCCGAGGGCGGCCGCCGGGTCGGCCTCGGCCGGCACCCGCAGGTCGACCAGGCGTACCACCACGTCCTCGCGGTGGAAGACGGTGGCCGCCGCGACCGGCCCGGTCGGGTCGGCGGTGGCCAGGTTGTCGTGCTCGGCCAGCAGCTCGGCCACGGCCTGCCCGCGGCCCGGGCGGACGGGGTAGAGCACGGCGTGCCGGTGCAGCCGCGCGGAGGCGGGGGAGCTGGCGATCGCCTGGTGCCGGGCGGGCAGCGCGGCCCTGGCGAAGAACGCCCGGGCGGCCTGCGGGTCGCCCAGCTGGCGGGCCTCCTCCAGGTGCGGGTTGAGCGCCTCCTCGACGGCTCGCACCTCGGGCTGCATCGCCACGTGGCGCAGCGCGTCGCCGAGGTTGCCGATCACCTCGACGGCGCGGACGACCCGGTTGCCGAGCATGAACAGCGAGGTGCGGCGCAGCCGGGTGTGCTGGTCCACGTCGGCCCGGGGCGAGGAGTAGCCGGAGAGGATGCGGGCCACCTCGGGCTCGCTGCCGGGCTTGACGGTGAACGTCAGCGCGTGGCGGACGATGCCGTCCGGGCCCGGTTCGGCCTTGGGCGGGCCGACGTGCCCGGCGGGCGCGGTGCGCGGCAGCCCGGGTGGCACCTCCAGCGGGGCCCGGGTGCCGGTCGAGCCGGCCGCCGAGGTCTCGCGCAGCACGGCGTAGCGCAGCGAGCGGAAGCTGTCGCTGACGCAGCCGTGCATCGGCTTGACCATCTCCCGGTGGGCCGGGCTGTCCACCCACTCCAGGAAGGTCTCCTGGTCCTTCCACTCACTGGTGATCAGCCACTGGCGCGGGTCGTTGATCGACTGGCACAGCTGGTCGCTGACGTGGCCGGGGACCGAGGCCACCTGGTGGCGCAGCTGCTCGTACACGTCGAGGAAGCGCTGTTGGGCGCCGTCCTGGATCTCCAGCATCAGCACCACCCGCAGCCGGGTGTCGGCCTCGTCCTGCTGCTTCGGCTGGGGTTCTGACAGAGTCGTCATGATCCACTTTCTGCTCTGGGCCGCACGCTGCGGGCCGTGTCGGCCGTGTCCGGCGGGTGCTCCCCGGCCTGGGAGTGCGGTGCGACGGCGGTTCGGCCGGGCGAGTCGGCGCCAGGCCTGAGGTCGATCGTGGGCGGCGCACCGGGCGCGGCGCGAGATTTGCGGGCCATCCGGGCGAAGGAGTGCCACGGGCCCCCTCCGGCGGGGGATGGAAGAGCGGGGCCCCCGGCTGAGCGGGCCCGTCGTGGGCGGCGCCGAGCCCAACCGCCGGGCCGCGGAATCCCCTGACAGGGCGGAGCAATTGATGAATCCGAAGGTTGACGACCGGGTGCCGGTCCTGATCGTGGGCGGCTCGCTGGTGGGGCTGTCCGCCTCACTCTTCCTCGGTCGGCTCGGGGTCGGACACCTGCTGGTCGAGAAGCACGCCGACACCTCGCACCATCCGCGGGGGCGCGGCAACAACATCCGCACCATGGAGCTGTACCGGGTGGCCGGGATCGAGCCGGCGATCCGCGAGGCGGCCTCGGTCCTCGCCCCCAACCACGGCATCCTCCAGGCGCCGTCGCTGACCGGCGCCGAGCAGGAGTGGCTGTTCCGGGAGATCGACCCGGGCGGCCGGCTGGCCCGGTTCAGCCCCAGTTCCTGGTGCCTGTGCAGCCAGAACGACCTGGAGCCGGTGCTGCGGCGCGCGGCCCGCGAGCTCGGCGGCGCCCTGCGGTTCAGCACCGAGCTGGTCTCCTTCGAGCAGGACGCGGACGGCGTCACCTCGGTACTGCGCAGCCGGGAGAGCGGCGAGGAGCGGGTGGTGCGCTCGGAGTTCCTGATCGCCGCGGACGGCCCGCGCAGCCCGGTCCGGGAGCGGTTGGGCATCGGCCGGTCCGGCAAGGGCGAGCTGTTCCACAACGTCAGCATCACCTTCCGGGCCAAACGGCTGGCCGAGGTGGTCGGCGACCGGCACTTCATCGCCTGCTACCTGACCAACCCGGAGGCGGACGGCGCGCTGCTGCCGGTGGACAACCAGGAGGAATGGGTCTTCCACGCGCCCTGGCACCCCGAGCACGGCGAGCCGCTGGAGGCCTTCACCGACGAGCGCTGCGAGCGGCACATCCGCACCGCCGTCGGGCTGCCGGAGCTGGACGTCGAGGTCACCGGCCGGGCGCCCTGGCACGCCGCCGAGCGGGTGGCGGACCGGTACGGCGCCGGGCGGGTCTTCCTCGCCGGGGACTCCGCCCACGAGATGTCCCCGACCGGCGCGTTCGGTTCCAACACGGGGATCCAGGACGCCCACAACCTGGCCTGGAAGATCGCCGCCGTGCTGTGCGGCTGGGCCGGGCCGCGGCTGCTGGAGTCGTACGGGCAGGAGCGCCGCCCGGTCGCCCGGGTGACCGGTGAGCGGGCCTCGGCCCGCTCCGCCGAGCACAGCCACCCGGGCTACGCGGTGGTGCCGGGCGTCGGCCGGCAGGCCGGGGTGCTGGCGGTGGCGCTGGGCTACCGGTACCCGGTGGGCGCGGTGGTCGGCGCGGACCGCAACGGCCCGGTCGTCCCCGAGCAGTTCGAGTCGGCGGGCGAGCCGGGCAGCCGGGCCCCGCACCAGTGGCTGCTGCGGGCGGGGGTGCGGCTGTCCACGCTGGACCTGTACGAGCAGGCGATGGTGCTGCTGACCGGCCCGGAGGGCGGCGCCTGGCAGGCGGGCGCCCGGCGCGCGGCCGACCGGCTGGCCGTCCCGCTGGACGGCTTCCGGGTCGGCGACGGCGCCGAGGACGACCTGGCGCCGGAGCCCGGCGCGGACTTCGCCGCGCTGCACGGCATTGGCCCCCGGGGTGCGGTGCTGGTCCGCCCGGACGGCTTCGTCGGCTGGCGCTCGACCGGCCCGGCGCAGGACGCGGAGGCCGAGTTCACCACGGTGCTGCGGACGGTTCTGGGCCTCTGAGGACGGGACGCGGAAGGGCCCGCCGGTCGCACGGCGGGCCCTTCCGCGTCTGTCCGGGGTCGGTCAGTGGCCGCCCTCGTCGACCACCTCGACGTCGGCGATCTCCTGCTCGATCGCCTCGGTCGGCAGCGCCACCCGGATCGCCCAGTAGTAGATGACCAGCGAGAACACCGCCACCAGGGCCATGTCGCCCCACATCGGGATCCGGCCGGTGCCGTCCCCGAAGCCGCCCTGCCAGGAGATCACGCCGAGGCCCACCAGGTACGGGGGCAGCCACTGGGCGGACTTCCAGCTCAGCCGGGGCGCGTTCGGCAGGCCCTTCCTGATCGCGTACGCGGCGTAGCTGCCGAGCAGGAGGTAGCCGAGCACGATCGCGATGCCCAGGCGGGAGAGGGTGTGCCAGCCGGACCAGTAGATGATCAGGCTGGAGACCACGAACGCGGCGGGGGAGATCAGCCCGCCGGCCGGCAGCCGGTAGGGGCGCTCGTGTCCGGGCAGGCGGCGGCGCATCGCGCCGAAGGCCAGCGGGGCGCCGGCGTACATCAGCACGCTGGCGGAGGTGATGAAGCCGACCAGCTCCTGCCAGCTCGGGAACGGCAGGAAGCAGATCACGCCGGTGACGAAGGCGATCACCAGGCCGAACCACGGCACGCCGTTCCTGTCCAGCTCCTCGAACCGCTGCGGGGCGTAGCCGTTGCGGCTCAGGCCGTAGGAGATGCGGGAGGTCGAGGTGGTGTAGATCAGGCCGCTGCCGCCGGGGGAGATCACGGCGTCGGCGTACAGCACCCAGGCCAGCCAGCCGAGGCCGACCAGGGTGGCGAGACCCGCGAACGGGCCGTCGATGCCGGGGAAGTCGAGCTTGTCCCAGCCGTTGGCGAAGGTGCTGACCGGCAGGGCGCCGATGAAGACGACCTGGAGCAGGGTGTAGATCAGGCTGCCGATGGCGACGGATCCGAGCACGGCGCGCGGGATGTCGCGCTTGGGGTTGCGGCTCTCGCCGGCGAGCTGGATGGCCTGCTCGAAGCCGAGCAGGGCGAAGATGATGCCGCTGGTGCTGATCGCCGCGAGCACGCCCTTGGCGCCGAACGGCGCGAAGCCGTGCGAGGTGAAGTTGGAGCCGTGGAAGTTGGTCACGGCCAGCACGAAGATGGTCAGCAGCGGGACGAAGATCTTCAGCCAGGTGGCGATGTTGTTGGTGCGGGCCAGCACGCGCACGCCGAGGAAGTTCACCGCGACGAACACCGCCATCAGCACGGTGGCGACGACGAAGCCGCTGACGGTGAGGGTGTTGTTGTCGTTGAGCAGGCCGGCCGCCCACGGCCAGTGCCGGGCGTAGCCGATCATCGCCTCGACCTCGATCGGCGCGACGGTGGCCGCCTGGAGCCAGGAGAACCAGCCGAAGGACATGCCGGCCAGGCCGCCGAAGGCGTAGTGCGGGTAGCGCGCGGTGCCGCCCGAGACCGGGAACATGCTGCCGAGCTCGGCGTGGACGAGCGCGAGCAGCACGATCGCGACCGTGCCGATGCCCCAGGACAGGACAGCGGCCGGGCCCGCCGCCATGACGCCCTCCTTCGCGCCGAAGAGCCAGCCGGAGCCGATGATCGAGCCGACCGAGGCCCACATGAGGCCGACGAGCCCGACGTGGCGACGCAGCGACCGGTGGGTGGTCCCGGAGTCGGAGCCGGTGCCCTGATCGGGCGGTGAGATCTGGTTGAGGGAAGCCATGAACGATCTCTCTGTGGGTGGGGGCCCCGAGGTGGGCGGAGCGATGAGAGTTGCCACACAGTAGGACTTTTCAGCTGCCCCTGCACAGATTTCATTACTGAATGTTTACATTTTTTTTCTGGACGTCCTTGCAGGTAGGAGGCTGTCTGTTCAGTTGTCTGTTACGTGACCGGTGAGCAGGTTCACCGTTTGAGCGCGAATTGAGCTTCCCTCTCGGGCCCCGGCAACTTGGAGCGCCCATCCACGCATGGAAGTGACAGCTTTCGTACAGCCATGACACGGGGTGGGCGGGCGCGGGCCGGTGGGTGTCGAGCGGTGGCCGCGGGTGACCGTGAAGAGGTCCCGCGATCCGATCGACCGGATCGCGGGACCTCCGCGCAGCGTTGCCCAAGGTGCTGTCGATGTGGTGGGTTCAGCTCTCCGGATCATGGGGCGGTCGCTGCTGCGCCGCCGCGACGGTCATCGTTCGCGGGCAGAGCGTGTGGACCTGTGGGAGGATGCCCATGTCGGTGCCCCGGCCCGATTACGGCGGGCCGGGGCTCCACTTATGCCGTTGGATCACTTCTTGTCGAAGCCGCCGCCGCCGCCGCGCCCGCCGCCGAAGCCGCCGCCGAAGCCGAAGTCGTGGCTCACGACCCGGAAGCTGCCGACGACGCCGTCCTCGACCTCGATGCCGTGACCGTGGTGGCGCGGGCGAACACCGTCGCTGGAGCTGTGCGGCCCGACGGTGGCGATGGGGGCGCCGTTGTCGCAGACGGCGCCGCTGAAGAGCTCGACGGACCGGTGGCTGTCGTTGCGGATGTTGAGCGTCTTGGCGCCCAGGCCGCTGACGACGGTGATGCAGCCGAAGTCGTCGGCGGAGTACGACCGCTCGTTGACGTGGATGATGCCGCGACGCTCGTGGTGCTCGCGACCCCCGCGACGCCCCTCCTCGCCCTTGCCCTCGTTGCCCTTCGAGCCGCCGTCGAGCGGAGCCAGGGCGGGAACGGCCGCCGGGGCGGGAGCGACCGCCGGGGCGGGAGCGGCCGCCGGGGCGGCCTTCTGAACGACCGGGGCCGCCTGAGTCACGGGCTCGGAAGCGGCCGACGCGTAGGTGATGCCGGTCACGGCCACGGCCGCCGACGCCGCGAGGACAATGGCGGTGGTCATGTTCTTCATGGACCTTCTCCTGGTTTCCTGATCTGGACTGGATCGGCTTGGTGCCGACATGAATGAACGTATCGACTGGCTAATTGCTTGTCATATTAATCCGTGCCAAATGGTTGACGGTGGGGGCCGAATGGGTGGTCAGATGCGTCATCGAACTGTCTCCCCGGTCGATTTGCCTGGCTGTCACGTTTCTCAAATCCCCTGATTCCAACGTGAGTTGACGATGCGGACGAGGTCGGTGAGATCGCGTCCGGCCCCCCTCGCTCATTTGGAGTGCTGTCGGCCTGTCTGCGATGGCGGACCGGAATGACGGCATGCCAAATCGCGGGCACCGAGGTTCGCGCCGAGGGGCTGTGCCGGGTCGGGCACGGGGGGCGCCCGCCGCTCGACGGGGGCCGACGGCCGGCGGACTCGACCTCGCCGCAGGTCGGCTGGTCCGTGGTGTCTCGTAGGCGGCCCGAGCGGGCCTGAAGCGATCACCGAACGGCGGCATAGGCTGTTCCTGTGCGTTTCGTGATCCTCCCCCCGCCGGCCCGCTAGCGGGCGGCCCACTCCACCCACTCCGGCCCGACGGGACCAGCCCGCAGCCGGGGCGGTGACTGCCGCCCGCGTACCCCGCGGACCCGAACCGGCAACTCATCGTGGAGTACCGACGCATGACCTCGAACGCCGCCGTGCCCTTCCGGCACGGCCTCCTGTCCATCTCCGCCGCCGCCGTCGCCTGGGGCGTGGGCGGCGCCGTGTCCGCGCTGCTGATGCGCACCGGCGGGCTCGGCCCGGCGGGCGTCTCCTGCTGGCGCTTCGGCGTCGCCGCGCTCTGCCTGGCCCTGCTGCCGAGCCGTGAACCGCACGGTGGGCGCGGCGGTGAGCGCGGCACCGCCCGGTGGCGCGCCGCCGGGCTGACCGGACTCGGCCTGGCGGTCAGCCAGTGCGCCTACTTCGGCTCGGTGCGGTACGCCGGGCTCGGGCTGGGCACGCTGATCACCATCGGCGCCGGCCCGGTGTTCACCAGCCTCGGGGCCCACCTGCTGCTCGGCGAGCGGCTGACCCGTCGCGCCGCGGCCGCGGTGGCCCTGGCCCTGGCCGGCCTCGCCCTGCTGGTCGCCGCCCCGGCGGCGGGCCCGCGCCCGGCGCTCGGCGTCGCGCTGGCCGTCCTCGCGGGCGCCGGTCAGAGCGGCCTCACCCTCTGGGCCCGCGGCGGCGGCTCGGCCAGGGCCGGCACCGGTGCCTTCACCACCGGCCTGCTCTGCCTGCTGCCGCTCGCGGCCGTCCAGGGCGCCCAGGGCGTCCTGCCGACGGGCGGGGACCCGGTGGTGACCGCGGTGGCGCTGCTCTTCCTCGGTACGGTCCCCACCCTGTTCGCCTACCGCTGGTACTTCACCGGCCTGACCGCCGTGCCCAGCACCACGGCCGCGGTGCTGGTCCTGTTGGAGCCCGCGACCGCGGCGGTGATCGGCGTGCTGTTCCTCGGCGAGCCGCTGACGGCGGGCCTGCTGGCGGGCTCGGCGCTGCTGCTCGCGGCCATCGCGGCGCTGGCGCGGCCGTAGACCGGCGGGCGGTGGGCGGCGGCCACCCGGGCGGGCGTCCTGTGGTCGCCGGGGGGCCTGGTGGCGTGCTGTCGTGGTCCGCATGAACAGCTCACTCCCGGCCCGGTGGGCCGCCGCGACCGCCTCCGTCCTCCTGCTCGCCGCCGTCGCCGCGGGCGCCGCCGGGGCCTTGCTCGCCGCCGCCGGACCGGCGGCGGCGAGCGGGCGCCGGGACGTCACCGCCGACCAGTGCCGGAGCGCGGGAGGGCACGTCGAGGGCAGCGGCTACTGCGTCGACGCGGCCGGCGACGACGCCTGGGGCCAGCCCGTCGACGGCCAGGCGATCAACCCGGATCCGCGCCCCGGGGAGGAGTGAGCGCGGCCCGGCGCCCCGCCCCCGGGCAGGGGAGCGGGGCGCCGTTCGCTACCGGCGTCACGGCACCGGGCGCAGGGTGACCGGGGCGGGGGTGAGGGAGCGCAGGACGAGGTCGATGTGCACCCTGGCGGCGCCCGCGCGGTGCAGGGCGGCGGCGATCGCCCGTAACTCCTCGGGGCCGGTGCAGGCGAGGCGCAGCTCGAGGTCGGCCTCGCCGGCCAGGGCCAGGCCGCTCTGGACGGCCGGGAACTGCGCCGCGAGACGGTCGAAGTCGAGCGGGACCGGTCCGTGGCTGATCCGGGCGATCGCGTGCAGCGCCCGGGCCGGCCGGGCCCGCCCCGGCCCCGGCGGGCCCTGGGCCGGATCGTCCGGGACGAGCTGGAGCGGGGCGGTCACCGGTGCTGGAACTGGACGGTCGGGGCCGGGGCCGGGCCGACGGGGGCGGTGCCGGGCGGGGCCGTCAGGGACGGTGCGCTGGCGGACGGCGTGGACACGGAGGGGGCGACCAGTCGCGGGTCCAGCACCAGGGTGTCGATCCCGAGCGGGGCGGTGAGCTCGCGGAGGGCGGGCTCGGCGAGCTCGGTGCGGGCCTGGCCGGGCCCGAGGAGGGCGGCGAGGGCCTCGGGGCTGGAGAATCCGACCGCGCAGCGGCGGCCGTCGCGCAGGCGGAACAGGCGGAGTGCGGTGGTGCTTCCGGTGCCGGAGGTGGTGACCGGAACGTGCCAGACGACGCGGGCCATGCGGATGCTCCCGAGTGGGGTGGTGGTGCCTGCCGGAACTACTGCCTCGACGCTAGGGCGGACCGGCCCGGGGATCCCCGGTCCTGACGCGCCGTTGACCGAATGGGGTCGTGCGTTGACGCACTCCTGACGCCCGGCTCACCCGACTGGACCGGGGCCCGTCCCGCCGATCGTTCCCGGGGCCGAGCTGATCGACAGGACGGGCCCTGGACCACTGCCCGAGCCCTCCGCTTGCCACGCGTCCCGACCCGGACCACCGTGGAATTCGGCCCCGGTCGCATCCCCCGGTCACGCCTCCCGTCACGCCCTCCGCAGGAGCGGTGGGCACCCGAAGACGGGGGGAGGTGGAGCCGGAGGCCTGTGACGAGATATCTTGACGTCAAGACGTTGGAGACGTGAAGCGGAGTACCGATGACTGACTCGACCATCATCTATACGCACACCGACGAGGCTCCGGCCCTGGCGACCTACTCGTTCCTGCCGGTGGTCCAGGCCTACGCCTCGACCGCGGGTGTGCGGGTGGAGACCCGCGACATCTCCCTGGCCGGGCGGATCATCGCGAGCTTCCCGGAGCGTCTGACCGAGGCGCAGCGGATCGGCGACGCGCTGGCCGAGCTGGGTGAGCTGGCCAAGACCCCGGGTGCCAACATCATCAAGCTGCCGAACATCTCGGCCTCGGTGCCGCAGCTCAAGGCCGCCGTCGCCGAGCTCCAGGCCCAGGGCTACGCCCTGCCGGACTACCCGGACGACCCGCAGACCGACGAGGACAAGGACGTCCGCGCCCGCTACGACAAGGTCAAGGGCAGCGCCGTCAACCCGGTCCTGCGCGAGGGCAACTCGGACCGCCGCGCCCCGCAGTCGGTCAAGAACTACGCCAAGACCCACCCGCACCGCATGGGTGCCTGGACGGCCGACTCCAAGACCAACGTCGCCACCATGGGTGAGAACGACTTCCGGTCCACCGAGAAGTCCTCCGTGATCGCCGCCGACGGTGCGCTGCGCATCGAGCTGCTCGGCGAGGACGGCACCACCACCGTGCTGCGCGACAAGGTGTCGGTGCTGGCCGGCGAGGTCGTCGACGCCTCGGTGATGCGGGCCGCCGCCCTGAACGAGTTCCTGGCCGCGCAGGTCGCCCGTGCCAAGGCCGAGGGCGTGCTGTTCTCGGTGCACCTCAAGGCCACCATGATGAAGGTCTCCGACCCGATCATCTTCGGCCACGTGGTCCGCGCGTTCTTCCCGAAGACCTTCGCCAAGTACGGCGAGGTGCTGGTCGCCGCCGGTCTGAACCCGAACAACGGCCTCGGCGGCATCCTGGCCGGGCTCGACAACGTGCCGCACCTGGGCGCCGAGATCAAGGCCTCCTTCGAGGCCGAGCTGGCCGAGGGCCCGGCCCTGGCCATGGTCGACTCCGACAAGGGCATCACCAACCTGCACGTGCCGAGCGACGTCATCGTCGACGCCTCGATGCCGGCCATGATCCGCACCTCCGGCCACATGTGGGGCCCGGACGGCAAGGAGGCCGACACCCTGGCCGTGCTGCCGGACAGCAGCTACTCCGGCGTGTACCAGGCCGTCATCGACGACTGCCGCGCCCACGGCGCCCTGAACCCGGCGACCATCGGCTCGGTGCCGAACGTCGGCCTGATGGCCCAGAAGGCCGAGGAGTACGGCTCGCACGACAAGACCTTCGAGATCGCCGCCGCGGGCACCGTCCGCCTGGTCGACACCGAGGGCAACGTGGTGCTGGAGCAGGCCGTCCAGCCGGGCGACATCTTCCGCGCCTGCCAGACCAAGGACCTGCCGATCCAGGACTGGGTCAAGCTGGCCGTCACCCGCGCCCGCGCCACCGGCGTCCCGGCGGTGTTCTGGCTGGACGAGACCCGCGCCCACGACGCGGTGCTGATCGAGAAGGTCAAGCAGTACCTGCCGGAGCACGACACCGCCGGCCTGCAGATCGAGATCAAGTCCCCGGTCGAGGCCACCGAGTTCTCGCTGGAGCGCATCCGCCGCGGCGAGGACACCATCTCGGTGACCGGCAACGTGCTGCGTGACTACCTGACCGACCTGTTCCCGATCCTGGAGCTGGGCACCAGCGCCAAGATGCTGTCGGTCGTCCCGCTGATGGCGGGCGGCGGCCTGTTCGAGACCGGCGCCGGCGGCTCCGCCCCGAAGCACGTCCAGCAGCTGGTCAAGGAGAACTACCTGCGCTGGGACAGCCTGGGCGAGTTCTTCGCGCTGGCCGCCAGCTTCGAGCACCTGGCGAGCACCACGGACAACGCCCGCGCCCAGGTGCTGGCCGACACCCTGGACCGCGCCACCGGCACCTTCCTCAACGAGGACAAGTCGCCGAGCCGCCGCCTCGGTGGCATCGACAACCGCGGCAGCCACTTCTACCTGGCCATGTACTGGGCCCAGGAGCTGGCCAAGCAGACCGCCGACGCCGAGCTGGCCCAGGCCTTCTCCGGCCTGGCCGCGACGCTGGCCGAGCAGGAGTCGGCCATCGTGGACGAGCTGATCGCCGTCCAGGGCTCGCCGGTCGACCTCGGCGGCTACTACCAGCCGGACGCGGCCAAGGCCGCCGCCGTGATGCGCCCGTCGAAGACCTTCAACGAGGCGCTCGCCAACCTCGGCTGATTCCGGTCGAGTCGAGCTGACGAAGGCCCCGGCTCTGATTCCTGAAACCCAGGGATCGGACCCGGGGCCTTCGGGCTGTCCCGGTTCAGGCGCGGCCGAGCAGGGCGAGGGCGGTGCCGACGGCCTCGCGCAGCAGGAGGTACGGGCCGTGCGCCAGCGGGCCGTCCGCGCCGAGCACCGCGGCGGGGGGGGGCGCCGGCCCGGCGGGCGGCCAGCGCGGAGCGGACGGTGTGGAAGCCGTTGGTGACCACCGTGCAGCGGTAGCCGGGGCGCTCGGCGGCCATCAGGGCGGCGCTGAAGCGCAGGTTCTCGGCGGTGTTCACGGCGCGCTCCTCGCGCCGGATCCGCTCGACCGGGACGCCCCTGGCCACCAGGTAGCGGGCCATCGCGGCGGCCTCGGTGCACTCCTCGTGCGGGCCCTTCCCGCCCGTCACCAGGACCAGCGGGGCGTACCCGGCGGCCTCCTCGGCGGCGAGACGTTCCAGTGCGGCGTCCAGCCGGGCCGCCAGCGGGGCCGCGGGCTCACAGCCGTCCAGCGCGGCGCCCAGGACCACCAGGTAGTCCGGGCCGGCCGGCGCGGGCCTGCGGTGGCGGTGGTACAGCGCCAAGCCGAGGAAGCCGAGCAGCCAGAGCAGGACGTACCCGCAGAGCAGGACGGCGACGATCAGCAGGACGTGCATACCTGTTCGAACGCCCGCGCCGGAACGACCGTTCCGCACCGGGTGGCACCGCTGTCCCAGGCCCCGGTAACGGCGGAACCCCCGTTCCGGAGGCGGAACGGGGGTTCCCGGGAACGAGCGTTCCGCGGCGGACGGCGGGCCTCAGCCCGCGTCGGCTGCCGGGGCGGCGCCGGCGACCGGGGCGACCGGGGCCGTCGGGGCCGCGCCCGCGCGCCGGTCGCGCTTGTGCAGCGAGGCCAGGTAGGCGTTGTACGCCTCCAGCTCGGCGTCGCCGGTGCGCTCCTCGGAACGGTCGCGGCGGCGGGCCTGCCGCTGCTCGGAGCCCATCCACTGGTAGACCAGCGCGATCAGCACGATCGCGGTCGGGATCTCGCCGAACGCCCAGGTGATGCCGCCGGCCAGCTTCTGGTCCTCCAGCAGGTTCGTCCCCGGTGGTGCGCCCTCCACGGTGAAGGTGGTGACCAGCGGGTGGCCGGCCATCATCACCGCCACGCCGAAGAAGGCGTGGAACGGCATCCCCATGAACAGCTCGATGATCCGCATCACGTGGCCGGGGCGGTGCGGGCCAGGGTCCACGCCCATGATCGGCCAGAAGAAGGCCAGACCGGTGAGCAGGAAGTGCACCATCATGAAGATGTGCCCGAGGCGGTACTGCATCAGGAAGTCGAACAGCGGGGTGAAGTAGACCCCGTACAGGCTCGCGATGAACATCGGGATGGTGAACGCCGCGTGCGACACGATCCGGATGTACCGGCTGTGCAGCAGCGCCACCAGCAGCTCGCGCGGCCCGCGCGGACGGCCCTTGCCGGCCGGGCGCAGCGCCCGCAGGGCCAACGTGATCGGGGCGCCGAGCAGCAGCAGGATCGGTGTCAGCATGGAGAGCACCATGTGCTGGATCATGTGCGCGCTGAACAGCACCATGCCGTAGTCGTTCAGCCCGGTGCAGGTGACCAGCAGCAGGCTGGCGACACCCAGGGCCCAGCCGACCATCCGGCCGATCGGCCAGCGGTCGCCGCGCCGGTACAGCCGCACCACGCCCGCCGCGTACAGCCCCAGGACGACGAGACCGCCGATCAGGAACACCCAGTCCGGGGACCAGGTCCAGACGTTCGACAAGGTGAACGGGCCTAGTTGGGTCATCCCGCCGTGGTGGTGCATTCCTGACATTCCGTCGCCCATCGGCGGGTCCTGCTTTCCGTCCTCGTGGTCCCTGGTGCGGGTCCGGTTCGCCCCTTTTGCTTGGCATACAGCCTAGGCGGGCCTTACCTCGGGCCTACCCCCGCCCCCTCCGTACGGGTGGCTCCCCACCGCGCGCCCGTCCTGGCCGGACCGGCCGACCGGTCGGCAGGGAGGCTCGGAGGATGGCGACGGAACACGGACCGGCGGCGCACCCCGCGGCCGCGCCGACCGGGGCGACCGGGGCGACCGGCCTCGTCGGCTCCGGGGTGTCGCCCGCCGCCGACGGCCGTCGCGGTGACGCCGCCACCCCGTTCGACCAGCACTGATTGAACCGGTCGTGCGGGTGCTACGTGCACTCTGGCGGGCAGCCGCCGGAGGGACCGGCCGGGTGCCCGTCGAGGCGGTCGCGCCGAGCGCCGCCGACTCCTGTACCGAACAGACGAGGCCAACTGATCATGAAGCGCTCCGCCCTCACTCTCGCCGCCGCCCTCGTGGCCACTCCGCTGCTCGCTGCCTGCGGTTCCTCCGCGACCGCCCCGGCGGCGTCCGGCACGTCCGCCTCGGCCGCGCCGGCCACGGCTTCGGCCCCGTCGACCATGGACATGGACATGTCTTCCGGTCACATGGCCCCCGGGACGGCGATGCACGGCGCGATGACCGACGGCGACACCAAGACCGACCTGGGCGCGGCCCACAAGACCGACGCCGTCTTCGGTGACTTCGCGGCGAACCCGGCGGCGCCCACGTACGACACCACCAAGGTCCCGGCGGGCGCGAAGGCCACCGTGCAGGTCGTCGCGGCGGGTGGCAGCACGCTGGTGCGGATGGAGGTCAGCGGCCTGCTGCCGAGCACGGTCTACGGCTCGCACGCGCACGTCAACGCCTGCGGTGCCAACGGCGACGCGGCCGGCGGGCACTTCGAGCACACCCCCGACCCGAAGGGCGCCTCGACGGACCCGCAGTTCGCCAACCCCACCAACGAGATCTGGCTGGACTTCCAGACCGACGCCCAGGGCCACGCCGTGGTCTGGTCGAAGCAGCCCTGGGACTTCTCCGACGGCCGGGCGCCCAAGTCGGTCATCCTGCACGCGATGAAGACGGAGACGGCCGCGGGCTCGGCCGGCAAGGCCGGCAGCCGCCTGGCCTGCGCCAACGCGGCCTTCTGAGCCGACGCCGCCTTCCGGGGCCGGACGCCGTCGCCCGTGCGCGTCGGCGTCCGGCGGCCCGCGGTGTCGTCGTCGGTGATCCGGTCGACGACGGCGCGGGTGGTGGCCGCCATGACCCGGGCCGGCAGCGCGGGCGGGGTGCTCCTCTGCGCGCCGGTGACGACCAGGACGTCGGTCACCGTGCCGGCACCGCCGGCCGATCCCGCTCGGAAGGCATGCCCGGCAGGCGTGCTCAGGAGTTCGGCGCGGTGCAGTCCTCCTCCGGGGGCTTGCCGGTCGGCCAGGCGAGCCCGACGAACTTGGCGGCGTGGGGGTTGTCCCGGAGTTCGACGATGGCGAGGGCCTTGTCGTAGGGGTTGCCGTTCTGGTCGAGGCAGATCCAGCCGCCCGCGCCCTTGACCATCGCCTTGGAGTGCATGAACTGCCAGATGTTGGCGACGTCGGTGATGCTGGGCAGCGGGTTGGCGGAGGTGGCGGGCGGGGTGGTTCCGGAGACGCTGAGGCGGATGCCGCTGATGGCCGTCCACACGGTGTCGTGCATGACGATGGTGCGGGAGTCGAAGAGGTCGGTGGGGCCGATGGGGCCGACCGGTTCCTTGGCGGCCTGGTCGACGCGGGCGGAGAGTGCCTGGAGGTCCTCGGCGGAGCCTCCGTTGACGGTCGGTCCGGTCCACATGTCCCGGTGCGCGAGCGAGACGTAGCGTACGGTGACGTTCTTGGAGAGGGCCGCCCAGTCGAGCTCGGGGTCGGTGAGCAGGGAGTTCGCTTCGGAGCCGCTGATGAGGGTGTACGGCTTCATGGTGCAGCCGCGTGCCCCGAGCCGGTTGATGAACAGCCGCAGCTGGAGGTAGCGGCCGGCGAAGTAGATGGTGTTCGCCTGGGACTGACAGATGTTCTGGATCATGATGTCGAACACGTTGGGGATGTTGCCGACCTGGTTGATGTCCTGGGGCGAGGTGTAGGTCTGGGGCTGGTGGGCGGCGGTGATCTTGGTGTTCCGTTCGAAGGCACGCTTGAGGGTGGTGATGTAGTTGTCGTCCTCGCGGGTGTCCTCGACGACGACGGCACTCTCGGGCGTACCGGTCTGGGCGCCGTAGTAGGAGAGCGCGTCGGCCTCGCCGGTGTTGGTGGGGACGACCCGGACGAGGCCGGGGAAGTCCTTCGGCCCCTGGGGGCTGTTGGCGAGGTCGTCCGCGGTGATGGCCCCTCCGACGACGGGGATCTTTAGGTCGCGGGTGAGGTGGGCGATGGTCTCCTTGGTGGAGGGGACGCTGCGGTCGAATCCGGTGACGGCGCGGAGGTTGTCCTGCGTGGAGGCGGCCATGCCGGCGAGCTGTTCGGTGACCGGCCTCCAGTTGAAGCTGTCGGAGCCGGGGTTGGCGAGGACGAGCCGGATGGGCGGGGTCCTGCCGCCGTCGTCGTGGTTGGCGCGGTACTGGGCGAGGTAGGCGCCCTGGAGCTGCCGCAGGACGCGGTCCTGGCTGACGGACTGGGCGAGGCCCGTCATGGGGACCATCACGGCGACGGTGACGTGCGGGCGGTCGGCGATGCTGTCGTTCTCCGCCTTGATCCGGTGGGAGACGGCGTCGAGGGCGGGCGAGAAGCTGAACGCGCCGTCGGTGACGCCGGTGCACTCCCCGTGGGGGGTCTGCTTGCTCACGCCCTTGCCGCAGGAGAGATCGGGGCGGGTGAGTTCGATGCCCGCCACGATCGCGCCCGCGACGACGGCGAGGGCCGCCACCAGGGCGAGGACCTTGGTGAGCCGCCCCCAGCCGTCGTAGATGTCGGAGATGCTCATGCGTTCGCTCTCTCTATCGGCAGGTCGGGTGCCTGCGTGCCCTGCCGGAGCTGGACGGGCCAGTGGTCGCGGGCCCGGAGCAGGCTGAGTTCGGGGTCGTCGCTCACCGCGCGGAGGGTGCGAAGGTGCGCGGCGATCTCGTTGACGTGGTCCTCGTCGGTGGCGGCGAGGGGTGCGGACTGCTGCCACAGGGCGGTGAGGAGGCGGGCGACGGCGAGGTGCACGGTGGGGGAGCCGGCGGCGGCACCGGGGCCCGTGCAGGTGGGGCAGGACAGGGGTGCGGGGACGGTCTGCACGTCGGGGGGCTGGGGGGCGGAGCAGACGACGTTGAGGAGGGTGAGCCAGTCGGCGGGCCGGTCGGCGAGGAAGCGCCGGTGGAGGGCGTTGGTGACTTCCGCGATGTGGCCCAGGGCGAGGGTGTGGTGGAGGTACTTGGCTTCGGCTTCCGCCGAGCGGGGGGTGCCGTCCGTGGGGCTCGGGTAGCGGTCCCGGAGGAGGTTGTGCATCTGCTCCCAGCCGGCCCAGGAGGTTTCGGCGCGTAGTTCCTGGAGGAGCAGGGTGCGCAGGGCGCGGTCGGCGAGGTAGGGCGTGCCGGGTCCGTACGAGGGCCAGTGGTACGGGTCGGCGTGGTTGGCCGTGAGGTGGGCCTGGACTTCTTCGAGCCGGTCGACGGGGTCGGTCTCCTGGCGGTAGGAGGTGAGCAGGGCGATGGCCTCGCCGCGGTCGAGTGCGGCGGAGAGGAGGCGGATGCGGGCCCGCAGGGCGGGGTCGGGGAGGAACTGGTCCACGAGGTCGTGGAGGAGGCCGGCGAGGGTCCCGGTGTCGCTGGGGGAGCGGAGCTGGTCGGTGAGGGCGCGGGTGCTGCCGGCGGCGCCCGTGCGGTCGGCGGCCTGGTGGACCCTGTCGAAGGCGTCGAGGAGGGTGCAGGCGGTGGCGGCGCGTCCGCCGCTGAGCCGGTCGACGAGGAGGGGGAGTTCGGTCGGGTAGAGGGTGGTGCCGAGCATCGTCCGGATCTCCCGCTGCCGTACGGGGGGCAGGCCCATGGTCATCCAGGTCCCGTCCGGGATGGGGTCGCGGGTGAGGGGCGGGAGGCCCCGGGAGGGGCCCTGGGTGGTGACGACGAAGACGGGGTGGGTGCCGGGTCGGTCGGCGTCGAGGTGGGCGAAGGCGTCTCGGAGCGGGGCGATGAGCCGGTCGTCGGGGAGGGCGTCGAGGTTGTCGAGCAGGATGAGCGGCCGGGGGGTGTCGTTGAGACGTCGTCTGAGGTCGTAGCTGTCGTCGATGTCGGCGATGAGGGCGGCGGTGAGGAGTGCCTCGATCCCGTTCCGTCGGTGGTCCTGCTGCTGGAAGGTCTGGCCGAACCGGTAGAGCCTCTGGATGGCGTCGCCCTGGTAGTCGCCGAGCCTCTTCTTCCACCAGTTGAGGGCGCCCCGGTCACCGCGCGGGGAGAGGAGGGCGTCGCGGGCCGTGGTGAGGACGGTCTGGGCGAGGGCGTCGGCGCCGGGGGGCATCGCGGTGACGGTGCTGATCAGGGGGAGCAAGGCGTCGAACAGTTGCTTGATCAGTTCGTTGCGGCGTCTGCGGTCCACACTGTCGGCGGTGATGACGGTCCGGAAGCGGTCCAGCTGCTGCCGGAGGTTGTGGAGGTCGGCCGGTTCGTCGGGGTCGGCGGGGGTGGAGGCCGGCCAGGTGGTGACGACGAGGAGACCGAGGGAGAGCCTGCGGAACTTGAGGCTGGTCCAGGAGCCCGGGACGGCGAGTTGCAGGTAGTGGGAGACCAGGTAGAGCAGGCTGGTGTGGTGGGAGGCGTTCGGGAGGTCGTCGCCCGGAAGCCTCCCCAGTCCTTCGAAGCCGAAGTCCTCCCTTGCCAGGTCGGCCCGGACCAGGGGGACCCGGTTGCGGTAGTTGTTCCGGAGGTCGTCGAGAAGGGTGGTCTTCCCGCTGCCGCGCGCGCCGACCAGGTGGACGACCGGGGCGGCGCGCCGGTGGTGCGGTCGTCGGTTGGTGGTGCGGTCGAGTCCCACCAGTTGGGGGACGAGGCCGTCGAGGACGGCCTCCTGTCCGTAGAGCCTCACGCGCCTCGTACTCCCTGTGGCCCGCGCCGATCGGCTCGGCGGTCGGATGACGCTGGGAAGACTACGGACGGCGAGAGGAAAGCGTAAGCAGATTCTGTGAATTGACGGTCAGTTAGACAATCGTGATGGTTCGGGGGCGGAAAGGGGCCGGCGGTCGAAGGGCACTCGCTGACCGTCGACAGCGGCCGGCGCCAGGTCGCGGACGCGGCGCCCCCTGGCTGCGCCGCCGGGGCCGGCAGGCCTGACCACCTCGCGGACGGCGGCACGACCGATGTCCGCCGAACCCGGCACCCAGCCAGGGGGCGCCGACCCTCCGTCACCCGTCACCCGCCTTGGAGCGCTCAGTGAGATTCCCCCCTGCCCGGAGTTCGGCACGCCGGTCGGCGTCCTCGCTGAGCGCGGCGGCATGTTCCAGCGCGGTGACGGCCGCGGCGATGCCGCCGCGCCGGGCGGCCCGTCGCGCCGCGTCCTGCAAGGCGGCGGCCACGGATTCGTCGGGAGTCCCGGTCGCGGCGGCGCGGTGCCGCACCTGCCGGTCCGGCCGGCCGTCGAGCACCGCGGCTCACGTGCTCTTGGGGACGAGGGTGTTCTCGTTGCGGCGGCCGGCGGCGAAGTCGTCGATGTTGCGGGCGGTGGCGTCGATGATCTGGCCGACGGCGGTGCGGGTGAAGTAGGCCTGGTGGCTGGTGACCAGGACCTGGGGGAAGGTGACGAGGCGGGCGAGGGTGTCGTCGGTGATGCCCTGGATGGAGCGGTCGGTGAAGAAGAGGCCGGTCTCCTCCTCGTAGACGTCGAGGCCGACGCCGGAGAGGCGTCCGGCGCGCAGGGTCTCGACCAGGGCGGCGCTGTCGACGAGGCCGCCGCGGCTGGAGTTGATCAGGATGGCGTCGTCCTTCATCCGGGCCAGCGCGTCCCCGTCGATCAGGTGGTGGGTGGCGGGGAGGAGGGGAACGTGGAGGCTCACCAGGTCGGCGCGGGTGAGGAGTTCGGGCAGTTCGGTGTAGTGCATGCCGAGGTCGAGGCAGGCGGGGTTGGGGGCGATGTCCCAGCCGAGGAGTTCGGTGCCGAAGCCGGCCGCGATCCGGGCGAAGCACTCGCCGATCTTGCCGGTGCCGATGACGCCGACGGTCATGCCGTGGACGTCCCGGCCGAGCAGGCCGTCGAGGCGGAAGTCGAACTCGCGGGTGCGGTTGGCGGCGCGGGTGAGGCGGCGGTTGACGGCGAGGGCGAGGGCCCAGGCGTGTTCGGCCACCGAGTACGGGCTGTAGTAGGAGACCCGGGCGATGGTGAGGCCGAGCTCGGCGGCGGCGTCGAGGTCGATGTTGTTGAAGCCGGTGGAGCGCTGGGCGATGAGTTTGGTGCCGCCCGCCGCCAGCGCCGCGAGGGTCTCGGCGTCCAGGACGGCGTTGACGCTGCTGCTGACGGCCGGGTAGCCGACGGCCAGCGGCGCGGTGTCGCGGTTGAGGAACACGTCCAGGCAGCGAAGCCCGTGCCGGCCGGCGAAGGCCTGCTCCAGCAGTGGCCGTTCGTCGGCCTGCACTCCGTACGCGAGGATCTCCATGCCGGACACGCTAACGGCCGGGGCCGGGCCGCGCCCACCCGAGGCGGGAGACCGCGCCCACCCGAAGCCGGGGCCGTTGTCCGCCGGATCCGGCGAGCACGAGGCCCCCGGACCGCGCGGGGCGGGTCCGGGGGCCTGCGGGTGCGGGCGGGCGGTCAGATGACCGTCTCGGCCTCCAGATAGCGGTCCTGCGGCACGGTCTTCAGCTCGGCGACCGCCTCGGCCAGCGGCACCAGGTTGATGTTGGTGCCCTGCAGTGCGGTGATGTGCCCGAAGGCGCCCTTGTGGACGGCCTCGACGGCGTGCCAGCCGAAGCGGGTGGCGAGCACCCGGTCGTAGGCGGTCGGGGTGCCGCCGCGCTGGGTGTGGCCGAGGATCACCGGGCGGGCCTCCTTGCCGAGACGGTGCTCCAGCTCGCGGGAGAGCTGGGTGGCGATGCCGGTGAACCGCTCGTGGCCGTAGATGTCCTTGGTGCCCTCCTCCCAGTGCATGGTGCCGGGCTCGGGCTTGGCGCCCTCGGCGCAGACCACGATGGCGAACTTCTTCTGCCGGTCGAAGCGCTCGCGGACGACCTCGGTGAGCTTGTCGATGTGGAACGGGCGCTCCGGGACGACGATGGCGTGGGCGCCGGCCGCCATGCCCGCGTTCAGCGCGATCCACCCGGTGTGGCGGCCCATGACCTCGACGACCATGACCCGCTGGTGGGACTCGGCGGTGGTCTTCAGGCGGTCCAGCGCCTCGGTGGCCACCGAGACGGCGGTGTCGAAGCCGAAGGTCACGTCGGTGGCGGCGATGTCGTTGTCGATGGTCTTCGGCACGCCGACGATCGGCAGGCCCGCGTCGCTCATCAGCTTGGCGGCCTTCAGGGTGCCCTCGCCGCCGATCGGGATGACCGCGTCCAGGCCGAGGTCGGAGCAGTACTTCCTGGCCCGCTCGACGCCGTCCCGGAGGTGGCTCGGCTGGACCCGGGAGGAACCGAGGATGGTGCCGCCCTGGGCCAGGATGCCGCTCACCGAGTCCAGGGTCAGGGGGCGGTGGTGGCCCTCCAGGAACCCGCGCCACCCGTCCTCGAACCCGATGATCTCGTCGCCGTGGTCGACCACCCCCCGGTGGACCACGGAACGGATCACCGCGTTCAGGCCGGGGCAGTCACCGCCGCTGGTCAGCACTCCGATACGCATTAGCTTTGCAACTCCCGAGCAGAACCGAGGAACGGCCGGACTACAGGCTGGGACGACGAGCCGTCACCGTAACGGGTCGCTCCCACGCCGGGGTGGCGGGGAGGTGGCCGAGGGGTGAAGGACCGGCCGATCCGGACAGAACGTCCGAAAACGGCCGCGAAGTCGAGCATACGGCCCCTGGTCCGGCCGGGCAGGAGCCGACGCGGGAGCGGCGCCGTCGGCGCCCCCGCGCGGAATTGCAGCCTGCTGCCGAGGAGGGTGTGCAGTAGGCAGCCCCATTGTGGTACTTCCGGGGCCGCCCGCGGACCGGGTGACCGCATGGCGGGCACCCGGCCGGGGCGTACGGATGTACTACTGGGGGCGCGTCGCGGCCGCGATGCGCTCGGCGCGCAGCGCGTCGTACCAGGTGGTGTCCGCCGGCGGCAGCGCGCTGACGTCCAGCGCCAGCTTCAGCAGCATGTCGGCCACGGCGGGGTTGCGGGCCAGCACCGGGCCGTGCAGGTAGGTGCCGAACACGGTGTCCCGCCAGGCGCCCTCGGTGCCGTCACCGGTGCCGTTGCCCCGACCGACGTTGACGGTGGCGAAGGGCTGCACGCCCTGGCCGAGGTGGGTGACGCCCTGGTGGTTCTCGAAGCCCGTCAGCTGCGGCAGGCCGAGCCGGGGGTCGACGTCGGCGAGCACGTCGCCGACGCAGCGGGCGCCCTCGCCGCGGGTGGTCCAGACGTCGAGCAGGCCCAGGCCCGGCTCGCGCTCGCCGAGGTCGTTGATGAACTCGTGGCCCATGATCTGGAAACCGGCGCAGACGCCGAAGATGATCGCACCGTTCTCGGCGGCCCGCACCAGGCCGGTGTCGGCGCGCAGCCGCTCGGCGGCCAGGCGCTGCGGGCGGTCCTCGCCGCCGCCGATCAGGTAGATGTCCCCGCTGGTGGGGATCGCCTGGTCGGAGCGGACGTCGATCCGGGTCACGTTGAGGTGGCGCTGGCGGGCCCGGCGCTCCACGACCAGGGCGTTGCCCCGGTCGCCGTAGGTGCTGAGCAGGTCCGGGTAGACCCAGACCACGCGCAGGCTGCTCTCACTCATCCTCGAAGGCCTTCCGTCACGTAAAGACTGGTGTGCGGGCGCGGCATCAGCCGGCCACGACCTTCCGCAGCTGCTGGAAGGCGGTGTAGTTGGCGATGGCCTCGATCCGGCCGGGCGGGGCCATCCGGACGGCCTGCTCCAGGGTGTCCACCACGTGGAACTGGAGCCCGGCGACCTCCAGGCGGACGGCCAGGTCCAGCTTGCGCTGGCCCATCACGAAGACCGGGTGCCCGGCGAGGCGCTCGTAGTCGACGTCCCACAGCCAGGAGGTGTCGGTGCCGTCGGCGTCGAGGGCGTTGACGGAGAGGATCACCGGGGCGGGCGGGCCGTCGATCAGCGAGAAGGTCTCCAGCCAGCCGGCCGGGTTCTTGGCCAGCAGCAGGCGGATGTCCCGGCCCTGGTACTGGACCACGTCGTAGCGGCCGGCCACGGCGGCCACCGAGCGCATCCGCTCCAGGGCGACCTGCGGGGCGACGCCGAACACGGCGGCGACGGCGGCGGAGCTGGTGGCGTTGGCCAGGTTGGCCCGGCCCGGCAGCTGGAGCTGGATCGGCCAGGCGCCGCGCTGCGGGTCGATCACGTGGGTGCCCTGGAGCGCCCAGTGCGGGTTGGGACGGCGGAAGCCGCAGTCCTGGCAGAACCAGTCGTCGCCGGGGCGCTGCATGACACCGCCGCAGGCGGGGCAGGACCAGGCGTCCTCCTTCCAGGCCTGTCCGGCGGCCACCCAGACCACCTTCTTGCAGGAGGAGGCGGCCCAGGTCACCAGCGGGTCGTCGGCGTTGGCGATGACCACGGCCTCGGTGTTCTGCAGGCCCTCGCGCCACTTCTCGGCCATCATCCGGGTCTCGGCGGCGCGGTCGAGCTGGTCGCGGGAGAGGTTGAGCAGGGCGATCGCCTTGGGGCGGGTGTCGCGGGCGACCGTCGCCAGGTACTTCTCGTCGACCTCGATCACGCCGAAGCGGGCGTCCGTGCCGCCGGCCAGGGCGGAGGTGATGCCGGCCGGCATGTTGGCGCCCAGGGCATTGGAGACCACCGGGCCGGCGGCGCGCAGCGCCTCGGCGATCAGGCGGGTGGTGGTGGTCTTGCCGTTGGTCGCGCTGACCAGGACGACGTCGAGGTGGTCGGCGAGGGTGGCGAGCAGGTCGGGGTCGAGCTTGAGGGCGACCTTGCCGCCGATCACCGAGCCGCTCCCGCGCCCGGCCTTGCGCGACACGGCGGCGGCGACCCGGCCGGCGGTGACCGCGATCTTGGCGCGGGCCGGCAGCGAGGCGTCGCGTGCGCCTGTGGGCTCCGATTCGGTGCCTGCCATGCTCAGTGGTTCCTCCTTGCTGCGGCACCACCCGTGGCCGGATAACGGGCCGACGGGCGGCGGGGACGGGGGTCAGCCTACCGACTCCGTAGCCCGACCGGACGATCCGGACCCCGTGCCGCCTGCTGCGACGCGTTCGCGGGCGTCGCTGACGGCCTGTCGGGGAGAGCGGTGTACGGAGCAGCCCCAAGGGATCGGCTCCAAACCCCCACTCCTTCACGACGCTCCACGGGCACCGCGGGGTTCCCGAGCGGCCCGGGTAAGGATCTGGTGAAGAAATGATCAGCGGTTCGGACGGTGGGCGCATCCGGCCGGATCCGCGGCGGCCAACGTGGCGGTGATCACCAGGGTGCCGTCCTCGGCCCGGAAGTCCAGCGGGGCGTCCAGCCGCCGCATCGCGGCGATCAGCCCGGCGTTGTCGCCGTGGGTCACCGCGTACACCGTCCCCACACCGGCCGCCCGGGCCACCGCCGACAGCCGCCGCAGCAGCGCCAGGCCCAGCCCGCGCCGCTGCCAGGCGTCCTCGACCAGGACGGCCAGCTCGGCCTCGCCGTCGTCCCACATCAGGTGCCCGAGCGCGACGACCCGCCCGTCCGGGGCGGTCACGACGAGGCTGCGGCCGTGCCGGGGGTCCAGCAGGTGGTCCAGGTAGCGGCCGGCGTCGCGGACCGGGCCGTGGTAGCGCAGCCGCAGCGCGGCGGGGGAGCAGCGGCCGTGCATCGCCAGTGCCGCCGCCCGGTCGGCCGGCCCGGCCGGGCGCAGCAGCAGCTCGGTCCCGTCCGGCAGGGACAGCCGGGACGGGGCCTCCGGTGCCTGACCGGCGGCACGCTCCGCGGGCGGCTGCGGCCGGCCGGTCCGGTACGGGCCGCCGGTGAGCGCGGGCAGCCGGGTCGCCTGGCCCTGGGGCGCCGCGCACCTGCGGTCGGACCTGCGGAAGGGCCGGTGCCAGAGCCGTTCGGGGCGCGTGCGGGATGCCTTCATGCCGCCGACGCTACCGACGGTGCGCTTCCGTTCGGTTACGTGATCGTGAACGCGCGAATGCCCGGGCGGCGCTCGGGCGGCGTGGGACCGGGCGGGCTCCCGCCCGGGACGTCGGGCGGGCCGGCCGGGACGGCACCGGCGCAGGTCCCGACCGGTGCCTCATGCGGCCGGGACGCCGGGCGGCCGACGGTGGGTGGCGATCCCGGTGCTCCTGGTGAGCAGGAGCGCCGGGGCCGTCCGTCCACGCACCATCGAAGGTCATGTCTCATGCGCGACACCCCGTCCGTCCCCACCACCGACACCGCCACCCCCGCCGTCCCGCATGCCCGCCGTGCTCCGGTCGGCACCGCGCTGACCGGGCTGCTCGACCGGCAGGCGGGCATCCGGCCCGACGCGCCGGCCGTCCTCGGCGAGGGTGGCGGCCTCACCTTCCGGGAGCTGTCCGGGACGGCCCGCCGGCTGGCCGCGCGGCTGCGCCGCCTGGGCGCCGGCCCGGACGGCTGTGTCGGCCTGTACGTCGAGCCGTCCGTCGAACTGGTCGCCGGGGCCTGGGGCGTGCTCCACGCCGGGGCCGGCTACCTGCCGCTGTCGCCCGAGTACCCCGAGGACCGGATCCGCTACATGATCGAGGACAGCGGCACCCGGATCGTGCTCACCCAGGCGCACCTGCGCGAGCGGCTCGCCGCACTGGCCCCCGCCGGGACCGCGGTCGTCACCTTCGAGGACTCCGAGCCGGTGCCGGACGCGGCGGCGGAGGAAGCCGCGGAGGAAGCGGCGGAGGAGGCCGCCGCGCCGGAGTCGCTCGCCTATGTGATCTACACCTCGGGCAGCACCGGCCGGCCCAAGGGCGTGATGATCGAGCACCGCTCGGTGGTCTCCCAGCTGCGCTGGATGCACTCCGCCGGGCACCTGGACCCCGAGGTCACGGTGCTGCAGAAGACCCCGATGAGCTTCGACGCCGCGCAGTGGGAGATCCTCGCCCCCGCCGTCGGCGCCCGGGTGGTGGCCGGCACGCCCGGCCTGTACCGCGACCCGGAGGCGCTGGTCGCGGCCGTCCGGCGGCACCGGGTGACCGCGCTCCAGTGCGTGCCCACCCTGCTGCGGGCGCTGCTGGACACCGAGGGCTTCACCGACTGCACCGGCCTGACCCGGGTGTTCGCCGGCGGCGAGGCACTCTCCCGGCGGCTCGCCCGCGACCTGCTCCAGGCCCTGCCGCAGGCCGCGCTGGTCAACCTGTACGGCCCGACCGAGTGCACCATCAACGCCACCTCGCACCTGGTGGACCCGGCGGATCCGGGCGACGGCGCGGGCTCGGTGCCGATCGGCCGGCCGGTGGCCGACACCCGGTGCTACGTCCTCGACGAGGAGCTGCTGCCGGTCGCCGCCGACGGCGTCGGCGAGCTGTACATCGGCGGCGTCCAGCTCGCCCGCGGCTACCTGAACCGGCCGGAGCTGACCGCGGAGCGGTTCGTCCGCGCCCCGTTCGACTCCGGCGAGCGGCTGTACCGCACCGGCGACCTCGTGCAGCGGAACCCGGACGGCACCCTGCAGTTCGCCGGCCGGGTGGACAACCAGGTCAAGCTGCGCGGGTACCGGGTCGAGCTGGACGAGATCGCCCGCGCGATCGAGGAGCACACCTGGGTGCGCCGCTCGGCCGCGGTCGTCACCGGGGACGACCGCACCGGGCACCCGAACCTGGTCGCCTGCGTCGAACTCAACCCGCGCGAGGCCGCCCTGATGGACCAGGGCAGCCACGGCGGCCACCACCAGTCCAAGGCCAGCAAGCTCCAGGTCAAGGCCCAGCTGTCCGACCCGGGCCTGCGCGACCGGAGTGCACTGGCCGGCCGGGAACGGGTCGAGCTGCCCGGACGGAAGGAGACCGAGGACCAGCGCCGGGAGACCTTCGCCCGCAAGACCTACCGGTTCTACGAGGGCGGCGCCGTCACCCGGGACGACCTCACCGCGCTGCTCGCCCCGCGCCCGGCCGACGCCACCGGCCGCGACCCGGAGCTTCTGGGCCTGCCCGAACTCGGCCGCGTCCTGCGGTGGTTCGGCCAGTTCCACAGCGAGGAGCGGCTGCTGCCCAAGTACTCCTACGCCTCGCCCGGCGCGCTGTACGCGACCCAGCTGTACCTGGAGACCGACGGCCTGGACGGGCTCGCCGCCGGGCTGTACTACTACCACCCGGTCGAGCACGTCCTGGTCCGGATCGGGCCCGCCGAGCCCGCGCCCGAGGCCTGCCTGACGCTGCACTTCTCCGGGAAGCACGGCGCCGTCGAGCCGGTCTACAGGAACAACATCCGGGAGGTGCTGGAGTTCGAGACCGGCCACATGCTGGGCGTCCTGGCGGAGGTGCTGCCCGGGTACGGGCTGGACGTGCGCCCGCTCGGCCCCGACCCGGCGGCCAAGGACCGGCTGGACGTCGCCGAGGAGGACCACTACCTGGGCGGCTTCGCCGTCGTCCGGGCCGGCGGCCCGGCGCGGGCCGAGCGCGTCGAGCTGTACGTCCAGGCCCACGAGGGCCGGGTGGACGGCCTGCCCGGCGGCCTCTACCGGTACGCCGACGGCGAGTTGACGCACGTTGCGGACGAGGTGGTGGAGTCCCGGCACGTGATCGCGATCAACCAGGCCGTCTACGCCCGGGCCTCGTTCGGCATCACCGCCGTCAGCCGCGCCGAGGAGGAGTGGCTGCAGTACGTCGAACTCGGCGCGGTGCTGCACCGCCTCCAGTGCAACGGCCTGGCCCTGGGCCTCATGTCCTCCGGCTACAGCTCCAAGTCCGGCCACCCGCTGCCCGCCGCCCGCCGCATCGACGAGATCCTGGCCGGCCGCGGGATCACCCCGGGGCCGTCGTACTTCTTCCTCGGCGGCAAGGTGAGCGAGGAGCAGATCCGCAGCGAGGGCATGCACGAGGACACCGTCCACATGAAGGGCCCGGCCGAGATCATCAAGGAGGAACTGGCCACCCTGCTGCCCGACTACATGCTGCCCAACCGGGTGCTGGTGCTGGACGCCCTGCCGCTCACCGCGAACGGCAAGGTGGACCTCAAGGCGCTGGCCGCGTCCGAGGCCGTCCGCACGGCCGACGTGCGCGGCGAGTTCGTCGCCCCGGCCACCGGGTACGAGCGGTGGCTGGCCGAGGCCTGGGGGCGGGCGCTGGACTACGAGGACGTGTCGGTGACGGACGAGTTCTTCGCCGTCGGCGGGAACTCGCTGATCGCCGTCGCCCTGGTCAACCGGATCAACCGGGAGTTCGGCGTCGCCCTGCCGCTGCAGGTGCTCTTCCAGTGCCCCCGGCTGGGTGACCTGGCCGCGCGCATCGAGCGGGCGCGCGGGGAGGGCGACGGCGCGGGCCGCGGGGAGAGCGGCGGCAGGGGCGCGGCCTCCCGGCTGATACCACTGCACCCGGGCGACGCCGGCCGGGCGGTGTTCTGCTGGCCCGGCCTCGGCGGCTACCCGATGAACCTGCGGCCGCTCGGCCGCGAGGCGAGCGGGGGCAGGGCGTTCTACGGCGTCCAGGCGTACGGCGTCAACCCCGGCGAGACGCCGTACCCGACCATCCGGGAGATGGCCACCGCCGACGTCGCCGAGCTGCGCCGGGTGCAGCCGCGGGGCCCGTACACGCTGTGGGGTTTCTCCTTCGGCGCCCGGGTCGCCTTCGAGGCGGCCTGGCAGCTGGAGCGGGCCGGGCAGCGGGTGGAACGCCTGCTGCTGATCTGCCCCGGCAACCCGAAGGTGCGCCGGAACGACGGCCGTCGGCGGGGCCGCGAGGCCTCGTACACCGACCCGGTGTACCTGACCATCCTGTTCGGGGTGTTCACCGGCCGGATCGGCGGCCCCGAACTGGAACGCTGCCTGGCCGAGACGGTGGACGAGCCGACCTTCGTCGCCTTCGTGCACCGGATGCTGCCGGAGCTGGACGAGGAGCTGATCCGGCGGATCACCGGGATCGTCGGTGAGACCTACGAGTTCGAGTACAGCTTCCGCGAACTCGCCGAGCGGCGGCTGGAGGCGCCGGTGACCCTCTTCAAGGCAGCGGGCGACGACTACTCCTTCATCGAGGGCCGCAGCGGCTACTCGGCCGCCCCGCCCACCGTGGTCGACCTGGCCGGCGACCACTACGGGGTGCTGCGCGAGCACGGGGTGGCCGAGCTGGCCGCCGCGATCCGGGAGGTGGAGCGGACGGTGCCCGGCGGGCGGCCGGGGCGCTGACCGGACGGTGCCGCCGAGCGGCTGCCGCTTCCGGTCGGATGATCCGGAAACGCTCACGGATGGCCCAGGATCCCTGAGCGGGGGAGCCCCTTCGGATAGGGATGGCTCGGCTTTCCGCCGATCCCGACTCCTTCCAAAGGGGCTTTCCGATGTCCGCTTCCACGTCCGTGAGGAACTCCGCACTGGCGACGGCCTGTTGCGCCCTGCTGCTGGCCGCGCCGCTCGCCCTCGCCCGGCCGGCCGGCGCCGCCGACAACGGCCCCAGGACGCCCGAGGAGGCCGCCACCTGCCACCAGGTGATCGGCGCCCTGTTCGGCGGCTTCGGGCCGATGCTCGCCAACGCGGCCTGCACGGTGCGGCCCGCCGGGCGGGGCTGAGGCGGCCCGCCCGCACCGCGCCCCGCCGGCGCGGTGCGGGCGGCTCAGGGCAGTTGCGGGACCTGGTAGTGCGAAGGGCGGCGAGAGGTGTGACCCCGCCGCGGATCCCTGGAGAACGGAGCCTTGCCGTGAACGAGTTCCTGGTCGAGATCACGACCGCCGTGCCCGCGGGCACCCCCGAGGAGGAGGTGGACCGCCGCCGCGCCGCCGAGGCCGTCCGCGCCCGCGAGCTGGCCGCCGCCGGCCACCTGGCACGGCTGTGGCGGCCGGTCGGCGAGCGGCGCAGCATCGGCGTCTGGCGGGCGGCCGACGAGGCGGAACTCCGGGAGAAGGTGCTCGGCACCCTGCCGCTGTGGCCGTGGATGACGGCCACGGTGACGGCCCTGGAACCGCACCCGAACGACCCCGGAAGCCGCTCCTGACGGAGCCGCCCCCGGAACACCGGTGCGTGGGCTCGGTGCGTTGCCATACCATCCGTGAATTCGTTCGGCATTTGATCATGCGAGTGAGATGAGACGGTCGGTATGGAATCCGAGCAGGCCCCCGAGAGATCCAGCGGCCTGAAGGCGATCTGGGCCAACACCTTGGAGCCGGTGGCTCCGCTGCCCTGGTACCGCAGGGTGCCCCTGAAGCTCGTGACGGCGGGCGCGGTCGTCGTCGGTCTGGCGACCGCGCTGACCGTCGCGGCCGTGACCGGTGCGGGTGCCCCGCCCCCGCACCGGATCCTGCTGCCGGAGGAGCTCGGCTACCAGGTGCGGATGCCGGAGGACGGCAACGCCCGGGCCGCGCGCGGCTACTACCAGCGGCGGCTGACCGCCCTGAGCCCGTACCGGGAGGTCACGGTGGCCGGCTACGGAACCGCCGGGACCACCGAGACCACGCTGACGGTGATCGGGCTGACCGGGATCTTCTCGGATCCGCAGCAGGAGGTGCTGAAGTACTTCGGGCGCCTGGGGAACGGCGACGCGGGGGGAGAGACGGTCACCGAGGTGGAGGACTTCCCGGCCGGCCCGCTCGGCGGTCAGCTGATGTGCGCGGTGCTGGTGTACCCGTCCACCTCGGAGACCGCCTGCGTCTGGGCGGACGGCAGCACCGTCGGCATCGTCGTCGACCACACGGGCGCCGGCAGGACGGAGGACGTGGCGCAGAACACGCTGGAGGTCCGCGCGGCGGTCGAGGTCGAGGCGAAGGACTGACCGCCGGTCGGATCCGCGCCCGCCGGACGGGCCGGGGCGGTGGGCGCGGATCCGGTTCCGCTATCCGAGCAGTTCGGCGGCCGCGGCCTTGACCTCGGCGAGCAGGAGGTGCAGGTCGTCCTCCGTGGTGGCGGCGTTGAGGAGGCAGGCGCGGAGCATCTCGGCGGCGCCGAGGCGGGCGCCGGTGACGAAGACCCGGCCGCGCCGCTGGACGGCGACGGGGAGGTCGCGGTTGAGGGTGTCGCGGGCGGCGTCGTCCAGTCCGGGGGCGCGGTGGCGGAACGCCACGATCGAGGTCTGCACCTCGGCGAGCAGCTCCAACTCCTCTTCCGCCTCGACGAGTTCGCCGAGTCGTCGGGCCAGCGCGGTGCAGTGGGCGATGTCCTGGGCGAGGCCGGCGCGGCCCTTGTGGGCGATGGTGGCCCAGACCTTGAGGGCCCGGAAGGGGCGGGTCTGCTCGGTGCCGTACTCGGAGAACCAGCCGAGTGCGCCAGCCGACTCGTCGCGCAGGTAGGACGGGACGAGGCTGAAGGTGCCGCGCAGCTCCTCGGTGTCGCGGACCAGCGCGCAGCCGCAGTCGACCGGGACGCCGAGCCACTTGTGCGGGTCGAGGGCGAGCGAGTCGGCGCGCTCCAGGCCGGCGTAGCGGTGGGCGATGGCCGGGTCGAGCCGGCCGAAGGCGCCGTACGCGCCGTCCACGTGCAGCCAGAGGCCCTGCTCCTCGCAGAGGTCGGCGATCGGGCCGAACTCGTCCACCGCGCCGGCGCCGACGGTGCCGGCCGAGGCGACCACCAGGAAGGGCAGCAGGCCGGCCGCGCGGTCGCGCTCGACGGCCGCCCGCAGGTCGGCGGTGTCCAGTCGGCCGTCGGGGCCGGTGGCCACGGTGCGCAGGTGGCGGCTGCCGAGGCCGAGGAGTTCGGCGGCCTTGCGGACGCAGGAGTGGGTCTCGCCGGTGACGTAGCCGACCAGCGGGGGCAGGCCCGCCAGGCCCTCCTCGCGGACGTCCCGGCCGGCCCGCCGGGCGGCGCGGTTGCGGGCGGCGGCGAGGCAGACGATGGTCGCCATCGAGGTGCCGGAGGTGAGCAGGCCGCCGCCGGCCGGGTGCGGGAAGCCGACCAGCTCGGCTGTCCAGCGGACCACGGTGCGCTCCAGGTGGACGTCGGCGTGGTCGCCGCCGGCCGAGCTGGGGTTCATCGCGGAGGCGGCGAGGGTGGCGAGCACCCCGGCGGGGGCGGGGGCGGAGTTGACCCAGCCGAAGAAGCGCGGGTTGCCGTTGCCCATCGGGTACGGGAGGACGTCCCGCCCGATGGCGCCGACCAGCTCGTCGAGTGGGCGGCCCTCGGCGGGCAGCGGGGCGTCGAGCAGGGCTTGGCGGGCGGCCTCGTCCATGGGCTGCCAGACCGGGCGCCCGGGAAGTTCGGCGAGGTAGTCGGAGACCAGGTCGGCGGTGGCGTGGGCGGCACGGCGGAAATCGGCGCCGGGGATGTCCTCGGTGGTCATGGCGTGCTCCAGGGAGGCCGGGGAGGGGTGGGGCGAGGCGCGGCGTTCTTGGCGCACCCTGATCAGGCGATGATCGGGTGATCCTACGCAAACGGGCCCGCGCCGTGCGGCGCGGGCCCTCATGCTGAGACCGGGGTGTCGGTCCGGGTGGCCGGGGCGTCAGTCCAGCGTGCTGGACAGGCCGCTCGCCGAGCGGCAGTAGCCCTGCATCTCCTTGTTGGTGATCTTGGCGCAGAGCCGTCCGGCCGCGCCCCCGTCGGTGTAGTTGACCGTGTAGTAGCTGACCAGGCCCTCGGCGCAGGCCTTGCGCTGCCAGCCGTCGGCGGCGGTGGCGCACTGCTCGGCCGCCCAGTCCTCGCGGTCCAGGTTGTACTTCATGGTGCGCGAGCCGACGCCGCGGCTGCAGTCCACCGCCCCGCCGCCGGCCTTGCCGCCGAGGCACCACTTGAGGGCGTCGGCGTAGACCTCGGGGTGGTTCGGGTAGTCGTGCGAGGACAGGTAGAAGGTCGGGGCGTAGAAGAAGCAGGCGGACTGGAACAGCGCCGGCTGGTCCTTGCACGGGTAGAGCGGGTCCTGGGCGAGCTTGTCGGCCGGGAGGTTGGCCTTGGCCTGCTCGTCCTCCTCGTCCGGGCCGAAGAGCTGCATGAACAGCCCCTCGGAGCAGCGGATCCGGTTCTGGTCGGAGGGGAACTTGTTGCACAGGTCGCGGGCCTTGGCGACGTCCTGCTTGGCGACGAACATCGTGCCGTGGCCGACGCCGTGGATGCAGGGGCCGTTGTTCTTGGGCGCGCAGAGCTTGAGCAGGTCCGTCTCGGGCTGGGTGGAGGCGTTGAGCATCTCCTCGACCGCGCCGTGCAGGTAGCCGGCCGCGCAGGTCTCGTGCGGGAAGGAGATGACCTTCTGGAAGTCGGCGTTGAAGCGCTTGACCGCCGCGTGGCCGAGCTCGTGCGCGATCGGGTGGCAGAAGCGCACGGTGTACGGCTTCTCCTTGGTGATCTTGTCGAGGTCGGCCAGGGCGACGCCGGGGTCGGTGGCGTCCATCTCGGCCATCAGCTTGTTGCGCAGCGTGGAGCGGGTCCACACCGCCGGGTCGCCGGTCGGGGTGGCGCTCGCGGCACCGGCCGCGGCCGGCTTGGCGCCGGCGGCGGTGCCCCCGGGGGCGGCGGCCTGGGGCGCGGTGGCCGCCGCGGGCGACCAGTCGGTGACGGCCACCGACCCCAGGCCCAGGACGCCCAGGAGCAGGGCGGTGAGAATCGCGAAGACTCGCGGCTGCATGACGGGATCCCCCGGCGGATCGAGGTGAACGTTTCGCTTCCATCCTGACGGCAGATGAGCGGGTAATCCGCGTATTCGCCCGCCGTTCGGGAGGTGTCGGCGACGCTACCGCACCGTGGGACCGCAGGGCCCGGCGGGATGGGGCTCCGCACAATCACCCGGACGGAGTATGGGGGCGCGGACGTCACCAACTGCGCCGTCCGGGTGGCGGCACCCGCGCCCCGGCGCCCCGCGGGCCTCTCCCGGGGCCCGCGGGGCGCCCGCGTTCACAGCTCCAGCGTCACCCGGTACTCCGTCAGCCAGGCGTCGAAGTCCAGCGCGAGGTCCACGGCCAGCCGGACGGACTGCGGGTCGGTGTCCGGGGCGAGCGCGTCGGTCAGGCGCCGCCGGTCGAGCAGGTCCAGGGCCGGTGAGGTGCGCTCGACGGCGAGCCGGGCCAGTTCGGCGCGCAGCTTCGCCGGATAGTGCGGGTCCGTGGTGACGGGGTACGGGCTCTTGGGCCGCTCGGCGACCGCGGGCG
This sequence comes from Kitasatospora sp. NPDC048286, assembly GCF_043201735.1. Lineage (NCBI taxonomy): Bacteria > Bacillati > Actinomycetota > Actinomycetes > Kitasatosporales > Streptomycetaceae > Kitasatospora > Kitasatospora sp. NPDC048286. Next base: position 144,168 of record NZ_JBICZE010000007.1, on the reverse strand, counting down.
GCAGCACGTCCCGGACGGCGGCGCGCAGCAGGCTCTTCTCCCGTCCGTCGAAGGTCTTCATCGCCCACGGGGCGTTGAAGACGTACTGCACCAGCCGGTGGTCGCAGAACGGCACCCGGACCTCCAGGCCGTTGGCCATGCTCATCCGGTCCTTGCGGTCGAGCAGGATGCAGACGAAGCGGGTCAGGTTGAGGTACGAGATCTCGCGCATCCGCCGTTCCAGCGGATCCGCCGCCGGCAGGTGCGGGACCTCGGCGATCGCCTCGCGGTAGCGGGCCCTGCGGTAGCCGTCCAGGTCGAGCTTGCGGAGCAGTTCGGCGTCCAGGAGGTACTCGCGCGGGGTGGCTCCGCCGCCGGCGATGCCGGTGAGGCCGAGCGCCCAGGGGAAGTCCTCGGCGGCGATGGTCTCGGGGTCGTGGAACCAGCGGTAGCCGCCGAAGAGCTCGTCCGCGGACTCGCCGGACAGCGCGACGGTGGAGTGCCGGCGCACGCCCCGGAAGAGCAGCAGCAGCGAGGTGTCCATGTCGCCGACGCCGTTGGGCAGGTCACGGGCGCGCAGCACGACGGAGCGCCGGGACGGGTCCGTCAGGTCGGCGGCGTCCAGCTCGACGACGCTGTGGTCGGCGCCCACGTGCTCGGCGAGCAGCCGGGCGAACGGGCCGTCCTGGGTCTGCCGGACGTCGTTGGCGTGGAAGGTCTCGCTCTGCCCGGCGAAGCCGACGGAGAAGGAGCGCACCGGGCCGGCCCCGGCGGCGCCCAGCGTCCGGGAGGCGAGGGCGGTGACGGCGCTGGAGTCCAGGCCGCCGGAGAGCAGCGAGCAGAGCGGGACGTCCGCCTCCAGCTGGCGGTGCACGATGTCGTCCAGCAGGGCCCGGACGGTGGCGACGGTGGCCTCCAGGCTGTCGCCGTGCTCGCGCGCCTCCAGCGCCCAGTAGCGGCGCACCGTGAGGCCCTCGCGGCGCACCCGCACCACGTGCCCGGGCCGGACCTCGTGGATGTCCCGGTACGGGGTGAGGCCGGGGGTGCGGGTGTAGCCGAGCAGTTCGCGCAGCCCGTCCAGGTCCACCACCGGGCGGACGGCGGGGTGGGCGAGCAGGGCCTTGACCTCGGAGCCGAAGATCACCCCGTCCGGGGTGCGGTGGAGGTACAGGGGCTTGACGCCCATCCGGTCGCGGACCAGCAGCAGCTCCTCGCGCCGCACGTCCCAGATCGCGAAGGCGAACATGCCGTTGAGCCGCTCGGCCAGGTGCTCGCCCCACTCCAGGTAGGCGCGCAGCACGACCTCGGTGTCGCTGCGGGTGCGGAAGCGGTGCCCGGCCGCCTCCAGGTCCGCGCGCAGTTCGCGGTGGTTGTAGACCTCTCCGCTGTAGGTGAGCACGGCCAGCGTCCGGCCGTCGTGCTCGACCGTCATCGGCTGGACGCCGCCCGCGATGTCGATCACCGCGAGCCGGCGGTGGCCGAGCGCGGCGTGCGGCTCCAGGTGCACGCCGCCGGCGTCCGGGCCGCGACGGACCTGGGTGGCCGTCATCGCCTCGATGACCCCCCGTTCGGCGGTGAGGTCGCGCTCGAACGCGACCCATCCGGTGATCCCGCACATCCGCAAGCCTCCGGTCTTCCGCTTCGTGTTCAGGGGGTCACGCTACGTGCGGAGTTGGCGTCGCTTCAAGGGGCTTTCGAGAACGGGGGTGATCGGGTGGCCGATCGACGGTCGAATGTGAAGGAGGCGTGAACGTGGTCTGAAAGTCGTAATGTCTGCCCGATTTCGGGCAGAAACTTTGGCTTCGGCGGGGAGCCCGACCTAGGCTCCTCATTCGTGCCGAGCTCATCCCACCCTCACGAAGACCTCCTCGCCCACCTCACCCGGACCAGCCCGCTCGGGCCCCGGGAGGCGGCGCGGGTCGTGGCGGAGGTGCTGGCGTACTTCTCCGAGAGCACCGAGGAGTACGTGCGCCGCCGCCACACCGAGCTCCAGGCACGCGGTCTGACCAACGAGCAGATCTTCGCCCGGCTCGCCGAGGAGCTGCCACAGCGCCGGGTCTCGGCGCCGGAGCTGTCGGCCCGCCAGCTGCGGCGGATCGTCTACGGCTGAGCCGTCCGAGCCGGCTGGGCCGCCGTTCCTTCCGACCGGGCCGCGGTTCCCGACCGGACCGCGGTTCCCGACTAGACCGTCGTTCCCGACCTTCCGAAGACTTCGAAGAGGAGACCACGCATGTGCGGAATCGTGGCCTACATCGGCCCCAAGGACGCGACCCCCTTCCTGCTGGAGGGGCTGGCGCGGCTGGAGTACCGCGGCTACGACTCGGCCGGCGTCGCCGTCACCGGGCGCAGCGGCGGGATCAAGCTCCGCAAGGTGAAGGGCCGGGTCGCCGACCTGGCCGCCGCCGTGCCGGCCCGGTTCAAGGGCACCACCGGCATCGGCCACACCCGCTGGGCCACCCACGGCGTCCCCAGCGACGCCAACGCCCACCCCCACCTGGACAACGCCGAGCGGATCGCCGTCGTCCACAACGGCATCATCGAGAACGCCGACGAGTTGCGCGCCAAGCTCACCGCCGACGGCGCCGTGTTCCACTCCGAGACCGACACCGAGGTGCTCGCCCACCTGATCGCGGCGAACGTCGCCGAGGGCGTGGAGCTGGAGGACGCGGTGCGCGCCGCGCTGAGCCGGGTGGTCGGCACCTACGGCATCGCGGTGCTCGACGCCGAGCGGCCGGACCGCATCGTGGTCGCCCGCAACGGCAGCCCGATCGTGCTGGGCATCGGCGAGAAGGAGATGTTCGCCGCCTCGGACGTCTCCGCGCTGGTCCGCTACACCCGCCAGGTCGTCCACCTGGAGGACGGCGAGCTGGCCACCGTCCGGGCCGACGGCTTCCGCACCTTCACCGCGGACGCCCGCACCACGCACCGCCAGCCGTCCACCGTGGACTGGGAGGTCGACTCCTACGACACCGGCGGCTTCGAGCACTTCCTGCTCAAGGAGATCCACGAGCAGCCCGGCTCGGTCGAGCGCACCCTGAGCGGCCGCCTCGACGAGCGCTTCGCCACCGCCCACCTCGGCGGCCTCAACCTGGACGCCCGGGAGCTGCGCGAGATCCGCCGGGTGAAGATCCTCGGCTGCGGATCGGCCTACTACGCGGGCGAGATGGGCGCGCAGCTGATCGAGGAGCTGGCCCGCATCCCCGCGCACAGCGAGCCGGCCTCGGAGTTCCGCTACCGCAACCCGGTGATCGAGGCGGACACCCTGTACGTCGCGGTCAGCCAGTCCGGTGAGACCTACGACACGCTGGCCGCCGTCCAGGAGATCAAGCGCAAGGGCGGCCGGGTGCTCGGCGTCGTCAACACCGTGGGCAGCGCTATCGCCCGAGAGTGTGACGGCGGTATCTACCTGCACGCCGGTCCCGAGGTCTCCGTCGCCTCGACCAAGGCCTTCACCTCCACCGTGGTCGCCTTCGCGCTGCTCGCCCTGCACTTCGGGCGCATCCACGACCTGTCGCCCGCCGACGGGCGTCGGATCGTCTCGGCGCTCCAGGCACTGCCCGACCAGATCCGCGAGGTGCTGGAGCAGAGCGAGGCGATCGCCGGACTCGCCGCCGAGTACGCCGAGTCGACGGGCATGATGTTCATCGGCCGGGTGCGCGGCTTCCCGGTGGCCCGCGAGGGCGCGCAGAAGCTCAAGGAGATCTCCTACGTGCACGCCGAGGCCTACCCGGCGAGCGAGCTCAAGCACGGCCCGCTGGCGCTGATCAGCCCCGAACTGCCCACCGTGGCACTGGTTCCGGACGACGAGCTGCTGGACAAGAACCTGACCACGCTGGGCGAGATCAAGGCCCGCTCCGGGCGGGTCATCGCGATCGCCCACCGGCGGCCCGAGGAGAAGCTCGCGGACCACTGCATCCTGGTGCCCAAGAGCGAGCCCGAGCTGGACCCGCTGCTGCTCAACATCCCGCTCCAGCTGCTGGCCTACCACGCCGCCGTCTCCCTCGGCCGCGACGTGGACAAGCCGCGCAACCTGGCGAAGAGCGTGACGGTGGAGTAGCCCTCCCCGAGGGCGGCCGGCCGCCCTTCGAACCACCGGGTCCCGGTCGCTGTGCGGACGGCCGGGGCCCGGTTCCCCGCCGGGGATCAGAACACCGAGCAGCCGGAGAGGGTGGTCAGGGTGTCCAGGGCGGCGACCGCGGCGACGGAGTTGCCGGCCTGGTCCAGGCGCGGGCCCCAGGCGCAGACGGCCGCGCGGCCGGGGAGTATGGCGAGGATGCCGCCGCCGACGCCGCTCTTGCCGGGCAGGCCCACGCGGAAGGCGAACTCGCCGGCGGCGTCGTAGGTGCCGCAGGTGAGCAGGACGGCGTTGATCCGCTTGGCCTCGCTGCGGGACATCAGCCGGGTGCCGTCGGCGCGCACGCCGTAGCGGGCGAGGAAGGAGCCGGCCAGGACGAGGTCGCGGCAGCTGGTGGCGACCGCGCAGTGGGCGTAGTAGTGCTCCAGGACGGTCTCGACCGGGTTCTCCAGGTTGCCGTGACTGGCGATGAAGTGGGCCAGCGCGGCGTTGCGGTGGCCGTGTTCGGCCTCCGAGGCGGCGACCACCGGGTCCGTGTCGAGCAGCGGGTTGCCGGACTCGCGGCGCAGGAACTCCCGTACCGCGCCCGAGGCGTCGCCGGTCATGGTCTGGAGGCGGTCGGTGACCACCAGGGCGCCCGCGTTGATGAACGGGTTGCGCGGGATGCCGTGCTCGGTCTCCAGCTGCACCAGGGAGTTGAACGGGTTGCCGGACGGCTCGCGGCCGACGCCCCGCCAGAGCGTGTCGCCGCCGTAGGCCACCGCGAGGGCGAGCGAGAACAGCTTGGAGACGCTCTGCACGGAGAACGGCCGCTCCCAGTCCCCGACGCCGTGCAGTTCCCCGTCGACGGTGGCCACGGCCATGCCGAAGGCCTCCGGGTCGGCGCTGGCGAGGGCCGGGATGTAGTCGGCGACCCGGCCCCGGCCCGTGGTCGCCCGGGCGGCCGCCTCGGCGGCCTCCAGCAGCACCGGCCAGTCCAGGATCTCCCCGCCGGGCACACCGTTCAACGCTTCTCCTCCACCGGCACCGACTGGAACACGACCGGGACCGGGCGCGCGGTGCGGTGCGTCCGGTCCGACCAGGATTATCCGTGTTTCGGCAGGCGGCCCGGCACGGGGGGCGGGTGCCGGCAGGTCAGGGCGCGTTGCTCGGGGCCTGGACGGGCGGGCCGGTGAGCAGGGCGCCGGTGTCCGAGTACGGCCGGCCGTTGGGGACGCAGCCGTGCAGGCCCTTGATCTGCTGCATCATCACCGGCGCCGGGGCGCCAGGTCCGGGGCAGTCGACGTGGCCGTATCCGAGGATGTGGCCGACCTCGTGGTTGACGGCGAGCGCGTGGTACTGCTCGGGGCGGCCCTGGTAGAACTCGGACAGCTCGTTCCAGCGCTTGAGGTTGATGACCACCTGGTGGGTGACGCCGCAGTTCACCCAGCCGCCGGTGTCCAGTCCGTACTGGCCGCAGATCCGGTCGGTGGACTCCGGGGTGGCCAGGTACACGGTGAAGTCCACCGGGTCGGCGGGCATCCGCTGGAACGAGGCCGTGCCGCCGGCCGCCCAGCCGTGCCCGACGTCGCCGAGCACGGCGTCCACCTCGGCGGCGAACTGCGCCGGGCTCTCCGCGATCCCGTTCTCCACCCGCACCTTGTAGCGGTACAGGTGTTCGCCCGTGCCGAAGCGGGCGGAGCCGCCGGGCGCGGTGGTGAAGGCCAGCCGGTCCCCGTCCTCGCCCCCGCTCCACGGCCGCCACCAGAGCAGCCCGGCAGCCAGTGCCGCGACCAGGGCGAGGGCGAGGACGGCGTGCCGGGGGCGTCGGCGGGCGAGCAGCGCGGGCGCCCTCAACAGCCCGCTCCCGCGGTGCGGGCGGTTCTTGCGGTGTGGCCGGTGTGGGTGAGCGGGAGGGCGGTGGTGGCCGGGTGGCCGCCGAACGGGGCCGGGGTGGACATCGCGGAAGTGCTCCAGGACGGGACAGGACGGGATCTGCGGGCCGGGCCGTCGCCCGAACGTGCGAAACGGTCGTACCTGGAGTGACGCGGCGGGGAGCGGCGGCGGTTCAGGGAGTGGCGCGCGTCACCACGGCCGGCCGCCGTGCGGACGCCAGTCGGACGGGAGGCCCGGGCGGTTCCCGGAACCGCTCGATGGTGTCACCCGGGCGGCGTGTCCCTGGGCGCCGCCGTCGGATTCGGGTGTGGTGGGGGGCGGGTCGATCCGTCCGGGTCGACCTCGTTCCGTCTGACCTGCCATCGGAGGCGCCGCCATGTCCACCACCGCTGTTTTCGCCGTCGACGGCATGAGCTGCGGCCACTGCGAGAAGACGGTCAGTGCCGGACTCGCCGTCCTGCCGGGTGTCACCGACGTCAGCGCCGACGCACCGAGCGGCCGGGTCACCGTGGCCTCCGCGCAGCCGCTGGACGAGGCCCTGGTCCGCGGCGTGGTCGACGGCGCCGGGTTCACCTTCGTCGGGCGGGCCTGAGCGCGGTTCCGGGGCGGTTCCGGGGCAGGTCCGTGGGTTCCCGGGGTCCGGCGGCGGCTGCCGGCGGACCCCGGCCGGTCCGGGACCGGCTCAGCCCATGCTCTTCGCGCCGTCCAGGGACTCGCGGATGATGTCGGCGTGGCCGGCGTGCTGGGCGGTCTCGTTGGCGATGTGCAGCAGCACCCGGCGGGCCGACCACTCGGCGTCCGGCTCGAACCAGGGGGCCTTCGGCAGCGGCTGGGTGGCGTCCAGGTCGGGGAGGCCGGCCACCAGCTCGTCGGTGCGGCGGGCGACCTCGGCGTACGCCGCGAGGACACCGGCCAGCGTCTCGCCGGGCAGCATGCGGAACTCGTCCGCGCGGCGGGCGAGGTCCTCCTCGGTCCAGCTGGTGAAGTCGGGCATCGCGGACGGCCCCTGCACGATGAACTCCGCCCAGAGCCGCTCGACGCTGGTCACGTGCTTGATCAGGCCGCCCAGGCACAGCTCGCTCGCACAGGTCCGCAGGCCGACCTGCTCGTCGGTGAGGTCGCGGGTGGTGAAGCGCAGGAAGTGCCGCTGCTTCTCCAGGGCCACCAGGAGGTCGGCGCGCTCGCCGGTGAGGTTCCGGGGGGTGGCGGCGGGGGTGGTGGGCGTGGTCATCGTGACGGCCTTTCGTTCGGGTCCTGCACGGTTCCTGCACGGGTCTTGCTCTGGTTTTGCTCTGGTCTTGCGGGTCCTGCGGGTCTGGTGGGCCCTGCGGGTCTGGTGGGCCCTGTTCGGGTCCCGCTCCCTCGGGCAAGAACAACGCTACGGACCATTGCGGCCACTTCCTGTCCTGAATCCCGGGAGAATCGGGGGCATGGCCAACACCAGCACCCGGACGCTGCGACTGCTCTCCCTGCTCCAGACCCACCGGTACTGGCCGGGCGAGGAACTGGCCGACCGGCTCGGCGTCTCCGTCCGCACCCTGCGCCGCGACATCGACCGGCTGCGCGAACTCGGTTACCCCGTCGAGGCGCAGCGCGGCGTCGACGGCGGCTACCAGCTGGCGGCGGGCGCGGCGCTGCCGCCGCTGGTGATCGACGACGAGGAGGCGGTGGCCCTCGCGGTGGGCCTGCAGGCGGCGGCCGAGAGCCCGGTGGAGGGCGTCGCCGAGGCCTCGGTGCGCGTGCTGGCGAAGGTGGTCCAGGTGATGCCGGTCCGGCTGCGCCGACGGGTGGAGGCACTGCGCGCGGTGACCGTCCCGGTGGACTGGGGGACCGGGACGGGTGCGGGCGTCGACCCGGACGTCCTGACCGTGGTGGCGCTCGCCTGCCGGGACGCCGAACGGGTGCGGTTCTCGTACACGGCCGCCGACGGGCGCGGTACGGAGCGGCACGTCGAACCGCACCGGCTGGTCTGCCTGAACCGCCGCTGGTACCTGGTGGCGTACGACCTCGACCGGGCCGACTGGCGCAGCTTCCGCATCGACCGCCTCACCGCCCCGTCCGGCAGCGGCGCCCGCTTCGCCCCGCGGGCCCTCCCGGCCGCCGACGCGGCGGAGTTCGTCCGCGCGGGCCTCCAGGGCATGCCCCGGCCGCACCTCGTGGAGGCCCTCGTCGAGGCGCCGGCCGACCACGTCCGCGCCCGCGTCGGCCGCTGGGCCACCGTGGAACCCGTCACCCCCGACCGCTGCCGCCTGCGGATGACGGCCGACTCCCTCGACTGGCCCGCCATGGCCCTGGGCTCCCTCGGCGCCGAGTTCCACGTACTCGCCCCACCCGCCCTGCGGAGCCTGCTCGCCGACTGGAGCGCCCGCTTCGCCCGCGCGGCGGGGGAGGGAGAAGTCGGCGAGGCCGACTTCTGATGCTGTGCCGGCTGGGGGGAGTCAGGGGGCGATGGCTTCGAGGGTGGTGCGGAGGCGCGTGAGGACGGCGGGGAGGGTGGGGAGCGGGGGTGTGGCGAGGGCGAGGCGGAGGGCGTTGGGGTGATGGGGGGTGGTGGCGAAGGCGTCGGCGGTGGAGATCAGGATGCCCTCGGCGGCCAGGGCGGCGGCCGCGTGGTCCGGGCGCTGGTGGGGTTCGAGGGTGAGCCAGACGATGTACGAGGTGGGGTGGGCGGTGGTGGTCAGGCCGGCCAGGGCGGTGCGGGCGATGGACTGGCGGGCGGCGGCGTCCGTACGGCGTTCCCGTTCCAGCCGGGCGACGGTGCCGTCGGTGAGCCAGCCGGTGGCGAGGGCGGTGATCAGCCCGGGGGCGCCCCAGGCCGCCGTGCGCAGGTTGGTGGTGGCGGCCCGGACCAGGTGGGTGGGCAGGACGGCGAAGCCGAACCGCAGACCGGGTGCCACGCTCTTGGAGAGGCCTGCCAGGTAGCAGGTGCGCTCGGGGGCGAGGGTGTGCAGGGGCGGGGGCGGTCCGGCCTCCAGGAAGGCGTAGGTGCCGTCCTCGACGAGGATGAAGCCGTGGTCGGCGGCGAGCCGGACGAGGCGCTCGCGCTGCGCCGCGTCGAGCACCCAGCCGAGCGGGTTGTGGACGGTGGGCTGGGTGTACACCGCCCGCACCGGCCGGGTGCGGCAGAGCCGGTCGAGCGCGTCGAGGTCCGGGCCCGCGGCGGTGACCGGTACGGGGGCGAGGTCCAGCCCGTGGGCGGTGGCGAGCAGCTTGATGCCCGGGTAGCCGAGCGCGTCCACGGCGAGGACATCCCCGGGGCGGGTGAGCGTGCGCAGGACGCAGTCCAGGGCCTGCTGCGCGCCGCTGGTGAGCAGGATGTTCTCGGGCGGGGTGTCGATCCCGCGGTCCAGCAGGTGGGTGGCGACCGCGGCCCGGTCGTGCCGGTGGCCGCCCGGCGGGTGCTGGCGCAGCAGGGCCTCGGCGTCGCCCGAGGAGGCGAGCGCGCGCAGGGCCCGCCGGAGCTGGTCGCCCTGCCCGGGGGCGAGCGGCTGGTTGAAGGAGAGGTCGGCCACCCGAGGCACCGGGAGCGCTCGTGAGGGTTCGGGGCCGTCGTAGCCGGACCGCAGCCGGACGAAGGTGCCGCGCCCCTGCTCGCCCACCACCAGTCCGGCGGCGGCCAGTTCGGCGTAGACCCGGGTGGCGGTGGCGAGGGCGATCCGCCGTTCGCGGGCGAGGGCGCGGTGGGTCGGCAGCCGGGTGCCGGCCGGGAGCGCGCCGGAGCGGATGGCGGCCGCGTACTCGTCGACGACGGCCTTGTAGGTGGGCGGCCGCACGGGGCACCTGCCGTTCCTGGGGGTGGAGTTCCCGGAGTGGAGTTCTTGGAGTGGAGTTCTTGGAGTGGGATTCCTGGGGGCGGAGGCCCGCCCGGGCGTGCGGGCGGGTACCGGAGTGTATCCAGGACAATAAGTGGATTGTCCTGGGCGGGTGTTCCTAGCCTCGTCACATCCAGCAGCGAGGCCAGGAACGGAGCACGCGCCCATGACCATCCGCAGCGAGCGGGACCGGCACGTCGTCACCCTCACCATCGACCGGGAGAAGAAGCTCAACGCCCTCGACTACCCGACGATCGACGCGCTGCTCGCCGAGCTCGACCTGATCGACGCCGACGACACCGTCCGCGCCGTGATCCTCACCGGCGCCGGCGGGCGGGCGTTCAGCGCGGGCGCCGACATCCCGTCGCTGGCGGCCAGCATCGCTGGCGGGCCGGAGCGGGCGCTGCGCGAGTTCGTCCGGCGCGGGCACACCCTCACCCGGCGGATCGAGGAGTTCCCCAAGCCGGTCATCGTGGCCGTCAACGGCCTGGCCTACGGGGGTGGTTGCGAGATCACCGAGGCCGCCCCGCTGGCCGTCGCGGCCGAGCACGCGACCTTCGCCAAGCCGGAGATCTCGCTCGGCTTCCCGCCGCCCTTCGGCGGCTCGCAGCGGCTGCCGCGGCACGTCGGCCGCAAGCGCGGTCTGGAGCTGATCCTCACCGGCGACCCGATCCCGGCCACCCGGGCCGCAGGGCTCGGCCTGGTCAACTCCGTCGTCCCGGCGGACGAACTACTGGACGCCGCCAGCGACTTGGCCGAGCGGATCATCCGTCACGCGCCGACCGCCGTGGCCGCCTGCCTGCGGGCCGTGACCCGGGGCATCAACCTGCCGATCGACGAAGGGCTGGCGGTCGAGGCGGCGGCCTTCGCGGCGACCGTGCCGACGGACGGTGTGCGGGACGGGATCCGGCGGTTCCTGGAGCGTTAGTCCGCCGGGGCGGTGTGCGAGGCGCGGTCTGCCGGTGTGTGGTGTGTGGTGTGCGGGGCGCGCGGGTGCGGGCCCGGGAAAGCCGTTGTCCGCGGGCGGTCGCGGGGGTGATCATGGCGGGATGTCGGATCTGCTTGCGCGCGTGACCACCTTCCGCTCCGCGTTCGCCCGCCGCCAGGCGGCTGAACTCCTCGAACTTCCAGAGTTCCCAGGGGTGTTCGCTGTCCGTGATGCCGAGTTCGCCCGCTCGGAGGAGCACAACCAGCTGATCGTCGAGGGGCCGGGCACCGATCCGGCGATGCTGCCCGAGCTCGCCGCCCGATGGCTGGGGCGGCGCCTCCGGTACCGCATCACGGTGCTGGACCCGGACTCGGGCGAGCGGGCCGCCCCGGTGCTGACGGCGGCGGGGTACGAGCGGGAGAGCGTGGTGATCCTGGCCCGGCCGACGGGCGGCTGCCTACGGCCCGAACCGGCCGCATTTCCCGTGGAGTTGGCCGAGATGCGGGAGGCGGTGCTGCGCCAGCAGCGGGAGTGGAGCGAGGACGAGGAGCTCGGCCGGCAGCTCACCGACCGCCGCGCCGCCCGGCTGCGCGGTGCCGCGGGGGTGCACTTCCTGGCCGCCCGGACGCGGGTCGGCGAGGTCGCGGCCTGGAGCGACCTCTACCTCGAACCGTCCCTCGGGCTGGCCCAGTTGGAGGACCTGGTGACCGCCTCACGGCATCGGGGCGCGGGGCACGGCGACACCCTGCTCGCCACCGGCCTGGCACTGGCGGCCGAAGTCGGCGTCCCGCAGCTGTTCCTGCTCGCGGACGCGGTGGACTGGCCGCTCGAGTGGTACGCCCGCCGGGGCTTCGCGCAGATCGGGCGCAGCGACTCCTTCCACAGCGGCTGACGACGGCTACGCGACAACGGTACGGCGGCCGTGCGGCTGGAGGAACGGGCGGAAGGGTTCGGTCTCACCCGTCGGTCGGACCGGGCGTGGGCGCGGACGTGGACGTGGGCATGGGCGCGGGCGTAGGCGGAACCGCGGGGCCGGCACTGGTCGCGGCCGGCGCTGTGGCACCGGCTGTCCCACCGGCCGTAGCCACCACCGCGGTTGCGGTGCGAGGTGGCGAACGCCGTGCGGGGAGGGGAGCGCGTGCGCAGCCTGCTGGACGTCCCGCCGGAGGACTTCGCCCCGCTGCGGACGGCGGCGGCTCGGGACGGCGTGTGGACGCCGGTCGGTCCCGTCCTGTCGGCCGGGGACGGACGGCTCCGGAGGGCGAGGGGTGACGGCGGCCGGCCGCGCCGCCGTCAGCCCGCCTCCGGGCCTCCGGGCCGCGGAGTGTCGCGACCGCAGTGGGTGGCGACGGTGTCGGCGAAGGCGCGTGCGAGCGGGCCGAGGTTCTCCCAGTCGCGGACGGCCCAACCGGCCGTGAGGGCGGGCAGGTCGGGCAGCGGAAGCAGCCGCAGGCCCGGGTGGCCGGGGCCCTGCCACTGCGGGAGGGCCGGGACGACGGCGTGGCCGAGGCCGAGTTCGGCGAGCAGGATCGCGGTGTCCCAGTCGGCGACGCTGGTGTCGAAGACCGGCCGGATGCCCGACTTCCCCAGCCAGGCCTCGACCTGGGAGCGGGAGACGGAGTTCTGCGGCAGCCCGATCAGCCGGGCGTCCTGGAGGTCGGCGGGCGAGATCCGGGCCCGGGCGGCGAGCGGGTCACCCGCCGCGACCGCGAGCACCCAGGGCAGCTCGACCACCGGCCGCCGGTCGACGCCCCGGGCCGGGGCGCCGAGGGTGATCCAGGCGAGGTCGACCCGCCCGGCGTTGAGCGACTCCAGGCAGCTACGGCTGGACACTTCGGTCTGGAACTCCAGACTGACCTGCGGGAAGCGCCGCCGGAAGTCCACCACGGCCGCGGACATGAAGTGCCGGATGCTGGTGGCGCCGGTGGTGATCCGTACGGATCCGCCCTCGCCGCGGGCGAGTTCGGCGATCCGGTGCAGCGCGTGGTCGATGCTGCCGAGGCCGGCGGCGACCGCCGTGCGCAGCAGGCTCCCCGCAGTGGTGGGGACGACCCCGCGCGGGTGGCGCTCGATCAGGGCGAGGCCGACCTCCCGCTCCAGCCGCCTGACGTGCTGGCTGACGGCGGACTGGGTGCAGTTCAGCTCGCGGGCCACGGCGCTGAGCGAGCCGGCCCGGCAGACCGCGGCGAAGACACGGAGGTCGTCAATGGTCACGGAGGCCCAAGGTATCGCTTGGAGGCGTCCCAGTAAATCGGCGGATTGACTTGGGTGTTCCGCCGGATCGATCATCGAAGCAGGGCCCAGGGCGGCAACCCGCCCGCTGTCCTCGCCGGCGTCCGGACGCCGAGGCGGGGTCGCGGGCGGGTGTCGACCCGCATCGATGCGCAAGAGCGGTGACGTAGGAAGGCAGAGGGGGACGGGAATGCGGTACGCCGAAGGTCCGGGTACGCAGTGCGAGGTGTTCGTCGCGGCGCCGGTGGAGCGGGTGTGGGACCTGGTGACGGACATCGGCCTGCCCGCCCGGCTCAGTCCGGAGCTCCAGCGGGTCGCCTGGCTGGACGGCGCGGACGGCCCCGCGGTGGGCGCCCGCTTCGAGGGGCACAACAGCCGTGCGGGCATGCCCGACTGGCGGACGGTCTCCGAGATCACCGAGCTGACCGAGATCACCGAGCTGACCGAGATCACCGAGCTGACCGAGATCACCGAGCCGACCGGGGCGACGGCACCGGCCGGGCCGGGCGACCGGCGCGTCTTCGCCTGGGGCGTGATGGACGCGGACGGCCGCTACGGCGAGCCGGTGTCCGACCTCCTCGGGGCGCTGGCCCGGTGGCGCTTCGAGCTGACCCCCGAGGACGGCGGCACCCGGCTGCGCCAGTCGGTGGTGATCGGTCCGGGCCGCAGCGGCCCCAGCCTGTTCATCGACGCCACGCCGGAGCTGGAGGAGAAGATCGTCGACTTCCGGTTGAACGAGCTGCGCACCGGCATGGCGGCCACCCTCGACGGCATCAAGTCGCTGGCCGAGCAGGGGGATCAGGCCTTGGCCGAGCGCTGATCCCGGCCCCTCGGGGCGGGGTGGGCTTCAGTCGGTAGTGCCCGTGCCGTCGTTGAGGGCGGTCTCCGCCGTGCGCAGCGCCGCGGCGCTCGGCGTGGGCACGGGCGGTGACGCCGTCGGCGTCGGGGAGAAGCGGATCGGCGCCGTGGGCGAGGGCGGCCCGCAGCAGCGGCGTACGGCCCTGGACGTCGCGGGCCTCGAGGGCCGCGCCCGCGGTCAGGGCCGTACGGACGGCGTCGACGTCGCCGCGGTCGGCGGCCTCCAGCAGGGCCTGGTCGGCGGGGGAGAGCGGGCGGGCGGTCATGGCGGGGCTCCTCGGCGGGGTGGCGGACTGCGCGACGGTCCCAGCCTGCCGTCGCGGGCGCTCGGCGGCGTCGGCGGGGCGGTGGCCCCGGTCGGGCGGAACGGATGACGGCCGGGTCATCCGATCGGATGACCCGGCCGTCGGCGTTCGGCAGGAGAGTGGAGGTCAGGTACCGGCGCGAGGCCGGTCGTGACCGTGCGGCCGGTCGCGGCCGCGTGGCCGTCATCGCCGCGTGGCCGTCACCAGGACACCGGGTAACGGACCGGGTGCCCGCCGATCCGGCAGGGCAGCAGGCCGATGAGCACCAGCAGTCCGGTGGCCAGCACGAGCAACGGGAGGAAGGGCACGGGGTGCGGCGCCTGCAGGACGACGATCACGGCGGTGGCCACGGCCGGGGAGTGCGAGAGGTGGGTGAGCATCATCGCGCCCAGCGAGAGCCCGGCGGCGACGGCCGCGCCCCAGGTGGTGCTGCCCGTGACGGCCAGGGTGGCGAAGCCGATCAGGGCCGACATCAGCTGACCGCCGATCAGGTTGCGCGGCTGCGAGATCGGCAGCCCGGGCGCGCCGTGCACCAGCGCGGCGCTGGCGGCCAGTGACGGGATCAGCAGTGGTTGGTCGAGCAGTACGCCCACCCCGACCAGCAGGAGCAGGGCGCCGATGGCGAAGACGGCGGCCCGCAGGGCGTGCAGCGGATGCGGTCGCGGCGTGTCGGCGGGCGGTGGTGTGGGCATGCGTGAGCGACTCCGGACGGGGGACGGGAACCCGGAGATGATAAACAGACTGTTGAAGGAAAGGTGGGACGTTTTGCCTGGTGAGCACATTCCGTCCACGGACACGTACACCGACCACCCCGGGACCAGGAACGAGAGCGAGCAGCCCATGACCAGGCCCTCCGTCACCCTCTTCCGGAACGTCCGCCCGTACGGCGCCGACCGGGCCGTCGACCTGATCGCCGTGGACGGTCAGCTGGCCGAGCGACTGCCGGACGGGGCGGTGCCGGAGGTGGTCGAGGGCGGCGGCCGGATCGCGCTGCCCACCCTGGTGGACGCCCACATCCACCCCGACAAGACCGCCTGGGGCGAGCCCTGGTACAGCCGCCGCCCGGCCGGCTCGCTGCCCGAGTACGTGCAGGGCGACGTCGACCTCCACCGGCACCAGCGCACCCCCGTCGCCGACCGCGCCCACCGGCTGCTCAGCCACGCCGTGACGCGCGGCACCCGCGCCGTGCGGGCCCACGTGGACGTGGCGCCCGCGTACGGACTGGCCGGGGTGACCGGCCTCGCCGAGGCGCGCGAACGGCTGGGCGGAGTGCTGGACGTCCAGCTGGTGGCCTTCCCCCAGCACGGCGTCCGGCGGATGCCCGGCGCGGGCGCGCTGCTCGCCGAGGCGGCGGCGAGCGGCCTGATCGACGCCATCGGCGGGATCGACCCGGCGGGCTTCGACGGCGTCCCGGCCGAGGGCTCCGACGGCGAGGGACCCGCCCAGCTGGAGCTGCTGTTCGGACTCGCCGAACAGCACGGACTGCGTCTGGACATCCACCTGCACGACCGGGGCGAGCGCGGCCTCGGCCCGCTGCGCGAGATCGCCGCGCGGACCAGGGCGGCCGGACTGGCCGGACGGGTGGTCGTCAGCCACGCCTTCTGCGTCCCCGAACTGACCGGCGCGCCGCTCGCCGACCTCGCCGCCGAGCTGGCCGAGTCCGGAGTCGGCCTCACCACCGTGGCGCCCTCCGCCCACCAGGTGCTGCCGTTCCGCGAGCTGCGGGCGCACGGGGTGCGGGTCGGCCTCGGCTCGGACGGCGTGCGCGACTCGTGGAGCCCGTACGGCAATGCCGACCTCCTGCACCGCGCCCACCTGCTCGGCTGGACCACCGACGCCCGCACCGACGAGCAGCTGGCCGACTGCTTCGCCCTGGCGGCCGACGGCGGCGCCGAACTGCTGGACCTGCCGGCCGCCACCCTGAAGCCGGGCTCGCCCGCCGACTTCATGCTGGTGACGGGCGAGTGCCTGCCGCAGGTGGTGGTCGACCTGCCGACGCGCGAACTGGTGGTCCGCGCGGGCCGGGTGGTGGCGCGGGACGGCCGGTTCACGGGCTGACAGGCGCGCGCGGAGGAGCGAGGAGCCGGGCGGGTCTCGTGCCCGGCCGCCTGTCGGCCCGTCCGCTTGTAGGCCCGTACCGATCATGGTGACCGGGAGGTAGCCGGGGGCTACGCCGAGCCCCCAACCGTGCGCCTGGACAGCGAGTGCGGCGAGGGCGACCAGGACGGCCGGCAACAGGGTGTGGGGTCAGGTCGTCGCGGGCGTGCTGTCTCGGTGGCCTGGTCGCCCTCCAGCAGGACTTGCAGCAGCAGTTGGTTTGGACTCAGCTCGTTCGGCGGCGCCTCGCCCGCGCGGTCCAGTGCCCGGGCAGCAGCCGCGTGCCCGTCGGTGTCCGGCGTGCTGAGCGGGCGACGGGGAGGTCCGCGCGGCGGCCGACGGTGACCACCCCCCGCGACTCTTCGCCGGCCGCAGGGTCGGCGCCGGCGGTCACCGCCGACAGCGCGGTGAGCGCCTGGCCGGCGTTGTGCGGGGCCTGGCCCGGGGCGCGCTTCTGCCGGCGGGCGTTGTGGTGGTGGCGGGTCTGTGCGCCGTGCTGGTGGGTGGTTGGTGCGGCCGGGTGGTGGAGCGCGTCCCTGGCTGATGCATGGCGGCTGCTCGGGTCCCGCGGGTTGGCGAGGGCAGCGGGGGCCGCTGGGGACGGCCGGCAGTCTGCGCTGGGGGTCCGGCGGGATTGCTACGGGATGGCCGGTTCGGGAGAGCGGGCGGGACCACGCGGCCAAAGGAAGGGGCAAGGAGAGTCAATCCCCTTGCCACTATCAAGCTATAGCGTGACCCGGGGCTTGCGGCAAGGCCCCCGATCTGTCGCAGAATCCCGTTCGTAAGGCCATGACCTGCGGGAACGGGAGTCGTGAAATGCGTGTGTTGATGACGACGTGGGGATCGCGCGGGGATGTCGAGCCGCTGGCCGGGCTGGCGGCGGCGCTGCGGGGGCTCGGTGCGGAGGTGCGGGTGTGTGCGCCGCCGGACGAGGAGTTCGTGGCGGTGCTGGCGCGGGCCGGGGTGCCGTTGGTGCCGCTCGGCCCGACGGTGCGGTCGGTGGTCGCCGGTCCGAAGCCGCCGACGGCGGAGGACGCGTTCCGGCTGGCCCGTGAGCTGGTCGCCGCGCGGTTCGAGACGCTGACCGCCGCTGCCGAGGGCTGTGACGTGCTGCTGGCGACCGGGCTGATGCCGGCCGGGGCGCGGGACGTCGCGGAGAAGCTGGGCCTCCACTACGTGCTGGCCTGCTTCCACATCTTCGGGCTGCCCTCGCGGCACTTCCGGCCCGGGCAGCGGCCGGGAACGCCGTCCCCGGAGGACGAGACCGACTACCGGAAGCTGTGGGAGCAGGACGCCCAGCGGGTGAACGCGCTGTACGGGGAGGCGCTCAACAGCCACCGGGCGGCGATCGGACTGCCGCCGGTGGAGAACGTCCGCGACCACGTCTTCACCGAGCGGCCATGGCTGGCGGCGGACCCGGTGCTGTGCCCGTCCGAGGGCATGACGGAACTCGACGTGGTGCCGACCGGGGCGTGGATCCTGCCCGACGACCGCCCGCTCCCGACCGACCTGGAGGCGTTCCTGGACGCCGGTGAACCGCCCGTGTACGTCGGCTTCGGCAGCATGGCCGCGTACGCTCCGGAGGGCATCGCGCGGGTGGCCGTCGAAGCGGCCCGCGCGCATGGCCGCCGGTTGCTCCTCGCCCGGGGCTGGGCCGGGCTCGCCCCGATCGACGGCCGGGAGGACTGCCACGTCGTCGGCGAGGTGAACCAGCAGGCCCTGTTCCGCCGGGTGGCCGCCGTCGTCCACCACGGCGGTGCGGGCACCACGACGACCGCGGCCGTGGCGGGGGTGCCCCAGGTGGTCGTCCCCCGGATCGCTGACCAGCCCTACTGGGCCGCCCGGGTGGCCGAGTTGGGCATCGGTGTGGCGCACCTCGACCGCACGCCGACCGTCGACTCGCTCTCCGCCGCGCTCACCAGGGCCCTGGCGCCGGAGACCAGGGCACGGGCGGAGGCCGTGGCCGGCGGCATCCGCACCGACGGGGCGATGGTCGCCGCGAAGATGCTGTTCGAAGCGGTGGGACAGGAGGCGCCGGCCGTGTCCGGGTGAACGGCGGCTCGGGCCGGGCGAGTTCGGCTTCGGGTCAGTCTCCTTCCGATCGATCGGCGGTGGTTGTCGGCCCGCGTACGGCTGGTTCCAGCAGTGATCCGGTGATCGGAGTCCGGCTGTCGGCCGGGTCGGTTAGGGTGCCCACCGGCGCGCCCGGTCACCGCAGGCCGTGCGCGAGGGGAGGGCGGCATGACCGACGGCACGCACGGGGGAGCTGGGCAGGACGGCGACGGCATCCAGTGGCTCGCGGAGATCGGCGGGCCCGGCACCGGGCGATGCCCGACGGGCGGCGCCGACACGGACGGTGAACTCGGCGGCGTCGTCTTCGCCCGGGGGATCACGCCCGAGGAGCTCGCCCGCCGGATGGGCGCCGACCCGGCCACCGCGACCGAGCCGATCAGCGACGCCGAGATCCGGGACCTGGACATCGAGGTCTACCGCCCCGGTGACGACGGCGACGGCGTGATCCGCGTCGGCAGCTGCGCAGGCTGGTCGTTCGCGATCGAGTACGGCGACTCCACCGGCGGTGAGCTGATCACCGAGATAGCGCGTGACGGAGCCGAGGTGGTGCACTTCCGCCCGATGCCGGAGCAGCGGCCGGCCCTGCTCGACTACGCCCGGGACGGCGCCGTGCTGTGCGGCTTCGGCCTCGGCGAGGAGCGTTGGCGCTGGGGCCAGGAGCCGGACCTGCTGGTGCCGGACCTCGTCGCCGCCAGAGTCCTGGAGGCCGACGGCGTGACCTCCTGTGACCCCGGGCGGGAGGCCGGCGGCGCCGCCCGGCGACGTGCCCTCGGCGCCGTCGAACGGCGCTTCGGGCTGAGCCTGCCCCGCGCGGCCCTCGGGGGGCTGCGCCTGCCGGCGTACGCGGTGCGGGGAACCCCGGGCATGGCGCTGCGCTGAGGGGGCGCGTCGGCGACCCCCGAAGCCTGCGGAGTCGAAGCCTGCGGAGCCGAGGCCTGCGCCGAGGCCTGCGCCGAGGGCGAAGCGGAGGCGGACGCAGAAGGCGGCGGACAGGGAGAGCGACAGGAACAGGGCGGTCACGGCAGGGCTCCTTCCCGGGCCCCACCGGCGGGGCCCCGATGCCCGTCATCCTTGCGTGCTGCCGGTCCGTCGCACATGTGCCGATCGGGAGGTTCCCGAGGCGTAACCCCCGGTCTCCACCCTGCCGATCGGCAGGGCGGAGACCGGGCAGGGGGAGGCAGGCGCCCCGCAGCCGGGCCGCGCAGACCGGCCCCTCACCCGTTCGGCCGGTGGCAGCCGGTTCGGCGCACGCCCCCGTCCGTGAGCCTCCGCACGGTACCGGCGGGCTCCAGCCCCTAGGGTCTGCGGTGCGTCGACGAACCGAGTGCCGGGCGTACGCCGTCCCGCCGAGCGCACGGGCGTCCGGCAGGCCCAAAGGCCCGCAAACCCGCAGGCCCAAGGCCCAAGGCCCAAACGCCCAAAGGCCCAAAGGCCCGTGACCGCGCGCCGGGGCGCCCGGCCGACCGAGAGGTGGACCCACCCCATGCACACCGTCGTCCGCGGCGCCGGAGCGCTCGGCCTCACCGCCCTGCTGCTCACCGCCGCCACCGGCTGCCAGGCCGACAGACCCTCCGCCGCCGAGCCCGCACCGACCTCGCCGGCCACCGGCACCGGGACGGCCACCGGCACCTCCGAAGTCGCCACCGCCCTGGCCACCCAGCGCCTGCACTGGCACGCCTGCGCCGCCCCCACCAGCGCCCAGGGCGCCGGCACCGCGCCCGCGGCCGACTGGCAGTGCGCCACCCTCAAGGTCCCACTGGACTACGGCAAACCGGACGGCGCGACGATCGACCTCGCCCTGATCCGCACCCCCGCCAAGGACGAGCAGCAGCGGATCGGCTCGCTGCTGTTCAACTTCGGCGGCCCCGGCGCCTCCGGCGTGGTCGGCCTGCACGCCCTCGCCGCGACCTACGCCTCCCTCAACACCCGCTACGACCTGGTGAGTTTCGACCCGCGCGGAGTCGGTGCCAGCGCCACGGTGACCTGCCTGGACGACCGGGCGATGGACGCCGCCACCGCCTCCGACGGCACCCCCGAAACCCCCGGCGAGGTGAAGGCCCTGGACGACACCAACGCCGGGTTCGTCGCCGCCTGCGAGCACAACTCCGGCGCGGTGCTGCCGTACGTGGACACCGAGAGCGCCGCACGCGACATGGACCTGATGCGCCAGGTACTGGGTGACCAGAAGCTGTCCTACTTCGGCTTCAGCTACGGCACCCAGCTCGGCGGCGTCTACGCCCACCTGTTCCCGCAGCAGGTCGGCCGGATGGTGCTGGACTCGGTGGTCGACCCCACCCAGGACCCGCAGCAGGCCGCGCTCGGCCAGGCCCAGGGCTTCCAACTCGCCCTCGGCGACTTCATGAAGGCCTGCGCGGCCCAGGCCGGTGCCGCCTGCCCGACGGGCGCGGGCGGCGACGAGGGGACGGCGAAGGTCGCCGCACTGCTGAAGCGGCTGGACCAGTCGCCGCTGCCCACCAAGCAGGGGCGGCAGCTCACCGAGAGCCTGGCGGTCACCGGCATCGCGGGTGGCCTGTACAGCCAGGCGACCTGGCCCGCGCTGGCCGGCGGGCTCACCGAGGCGATGGAACAGGGGACCGGTGACACGCTGCTCCAGCTCGCCGACGCGCTGAACGGGCGCGACCCGCAGGGGCACTACAACAACCTGAACGCCGCGAACCGGGCGATCAGCTGCGTGGACGCCCGGCAGCGCTACTCGGACCAGGACGTGCAGCAGCAGCTGCCGCAGTTCCGCGCCGCCTCCCCGGTGTTCGGGACCTACACCGCCTGGGGCCTGAGCGGCTGCACCGGCTGGCCCGTCCCCGGCAAGACCGCCCATCCGGAGGTCTCCGCGCCGGGCGCCGCCCCGATCCTGGTGGTCGGCACCACCGGAGACCCGGCCACCCCGGTGGAGGGCGCCCGGGCGATGGCGCAGCAGCTCGGCGCGGGGGTCGGCGTCAGCGTCACCCTGCAGGGCGAGGGGCACGGCGGCTACAACACCGGCAACGCGTGCCTGAAGCAGACCGTGGACGCCTACCTGCTGGACGGCACGGTGCCGGCGGACGGGACGACGTGTGCCTGAGCGGGGCGGTCGGGCGTGAGCTCGGGTGCGAGAGTGGCCCACCACGGCAGCTGTCGATTGGCCCTGGAGGGTGGGCCATTCGGCCGCTAGCCTCTTCGACGTGACGAACGACGTGACGAACGATGTGACGAACAGCGTGCTCGACCAGCACCCTGCCCACCACGCCATCCAGCCCCTCGACAACGGCCACAGGCCCGACAGCGACACCGTCAAGGTCGACTTCTACTTCGACCCCGTATGCCCGTTCGCCTGGATCACCTCGCGGTGGATCCTGGAGGTCGAGCGGCAGCGTGAACTCGACCTGAACTTCCGGGTGATGAGCCTGTCCGTCCTCAACGAGGGCCGCACCGACCTGCCCGAGCGCTACCAGCGCCTGATGACCACGGGCTGGGGCCCCGTACGCGTCTGCATAGCCGCCGCCGAGCAGTACGGCCCGCAGGTGCTGCGCGAGTTGTACACCGAGCTCGGCACCCGGCTGCACGACCAGGACCGGCCCGCCGACGACACCGTCATCCGGGAGGCGCTGGCGGCGGCGGGCCTGCCGGAGGAGCTGGCCGAGGCGGCGAACAGCACCGATCACGACGAGGCCCTGCGCAAGAGCCACCACGAGGGCATGGACCCGGTCGGCGAGGAGGTCGGCACGCCGACCATCCACGTGGACGGCGTGGCCTTCTTCGGCCCGGTGCTGAGCGCCATCCCGCGCGGCGAGGACGCCGTACGGGTCTTCGAGGGCGTGCGGCTGCTGGCCGGCTACCCGAAGTTCTTCGAACTCAAGCGGACCCGGACGGGCGGCCTCGACTTCTCCTGACCCGAGCAGGCCCGACGCGGCCAGAGGCCAGGCCAGGCCAGGCCAGACCGCCCCCGCCCCTCAGTCCCGGCGGCGCTGCTTGATCCTGATCGGCCCCGACCGTGGGTGGCCGATCAGGACCAGCGTCGGGGCGCCGGGCTCCGCCGACTCGGCGGCCTTGTTGACGATGTTCCCGGTGTTGGTGCTCGACGGATCGATCCGTACGCCCCAGCCGCGTGGGACGATCAGCCGCACGTGGCCCATGCCGGTCGACGCCTCCACCGTGACCTCCCGGTGGGGGCAGACGGCTTCGGTGAAGTCGATCGTGAGCAGCGACATCCTGGTCTCCGCGACGATCCGGCGGGGCACCGACCACCGGCCGGCCTGCACCATGTTGTTCATCCGGGGCCGGAGCACGAGGGCCTCCTCCGCGGACTCCGCTCCGGGCCCGACCCGCCCGCCGAGGTCCGCCACCAGGACGTCGAGTTGGCGGTAGGTCCGCGCGGCGTAGGTCAGGTCGAGTCGCTCCTCCAACTCCGCGAGGTCGATGCGGCCTTCGCCGGCGGCGACCCGCAGCTGCTCGGCCACCGCCTCCCGGTCGCTGTCCCCGGCCCGGGGTTCCATGGCGGCCTCGGGCGTCGTGCGTATGGCGGGCAGTTCCTCGTCGACCATGCGGCTACTCTAGGTCACGAACAGCCCTGGCAGGCCGCTCGATCGCCCACTCCCCGTGCCCGGATGTGCCGTGAGCGTGGCCGACACCGTGGCCGGCGGAGCAGCCGGGGGCCGGAGCCCGGCGGACGCCCGCGCTCTGCGGCTGT
This sequence comes from Kitasatospora sp. NPDC048286, assembly GCF_043201735.1. NCBI lineage: Bacteria > Bacillati > Actinomycetota > Actinomycetes > Kitasatosporales > Streptomycetaceae > Kitasatospora > Kitasatospora sp. NPDC048286. Next base: position 121,250 of record NZ_JBICZE010000007.1, on the reverse strand, counting down.
CGGCCCGGGGTGCCGCACGCGCCGTTCTCCCCCGGGTGGACCGTTACCACCCCGTTCGGTCTCCCGTCCGGGCGCGGACCGTCCGACCATGGAGGGGCGGAGGCTGTTCGGCCTCCCGAGAGTTCGGCCCCGAGAGGCGGTGAGCGTGGATGATCGTACGAATCCGGCTGCGCGCTGCCCGTCACCCCACGACTCCACCGGGGCCCGATTCCGGCCCGGGCACCGACTCGGGCGCCGGCCCCGGCACCGGTCCGGGCCAGAGGCCGGGCTGGGACCAGCCGCGCGGCCAGGGCCCGGGCCAGGGGCGGAACCAGGGCCCGGGGCCCGGCGGCCCGGGCGGCCCAGGGGGCCCCGGCAAGCCCCCGCCGCCCTCGTGGCGCCGCTGGCTGCTGCCCGTAGCCGTGCTGGTGACGCTGCTCCTGCTGGTGCTCTTCTCCAACCCCGGCAAGCCCGGCACCCGCTACGGCTACAGCGACTTCGTGAGCCGGGTCAACGCCGGCCAGGTGCAGACCGTGGACGTCAGCGACACCGGCGGGGTGAGCGGCACGCTCAAGGACGGCACCCACTTCACCAGCCAGATCCCCACCGCCCTGGACACCTCCCAGCTCAGCAGCGCGCTCACCGACCACCAGGTGACCGTCACCGGCAGCCGGACCAGCAGTGGCGGCTCGATCTGGTCCACTCTGCTGCTGTTCCTGCCGCTGCTGGTCTTCGGCGCGCTGTTCCTCTGGTCCGGCCGGATGGCCGCCCGCTCGCTGGGCGGCGGCCTGAGCGCCATCGGACGGTCCCGGGCGAAGATCATCGAGGCCGAGCGGCCGAACACCGGGTTCGCCGACGTGGCCGGCTACGAGGGGGTGAAGCAGGAGGTCAGCGAGGTGGTCGACTTCCTGCGCAGCCCGGAGCGGTACGCCGCCGCCGGGGCCAAGGGGCCACGCGGGGTGATCATGGTCGGGCCGCCCGGCACCGGCAAGACCCTGCTCGCCCGCGCTGTCGCCGGGGAGGCCTCGGTGCCCTTCCTCTCGGTCACCGGCTCCGGCTTCGTGGAGATGTTCGTAGGCGTCGGCGCCTCCCGGGTCCGCGACCTCTTCGACGACGCCCGCAAACGCGCGCCGTCGATCATCTTCATCGACGAGATCGACGCGGTCGGCGGCCGCCGCGCGGGCGGCACCCGGCTCGGCGGCAACGACGAGCGCGAGCAGACCCTGAACCAGCTGCTCGCCGAGATGGACGGCTTCGACCAGAGCACCGGCATCGTCGTCATCGCCGCCACCAACCGCCCGGACGCCCTCGACCCGGCCCTGCTGCGCCCCGGCCGCTTCGACCGGCAGGTCACCGTCCCGCTGCCCAACCAGGCCGAACGGGCCGCCATCCTCGCCGTGCACGCCCGGGGCAAGAACCTGGACCCGGACGTCGACCTCGGGCGGCTCGCCCGCGGCACCCCCGGCTTCTCCGGCGCCGACCTCGCCAACCTGGTCAACGAGGCCGCCATCAACGCCGTGCGCGCCGACCGGTCCGTCCTCACCGCCGACGACCTCGACGCAGCCCGAGACCGGGTGCTGCTCGGCCGCCGGGAGTCCTCCAACGCGCTGCTGCCCGAGGAACGGCACGCCGTGGCGGTGCACGAGTCCGGGCACGCGCTGATGGCCGCGCTGTGCGAGCGCGCCGACCCGGTCGCCAAGGTGACGATCCTCCCGGCCGGCGTCGCCCTCGGCGCCACCGAGCAGCTACCCGAGGCCGAACGGCACCTGTACAGCGAGGGCTACCTGACCGACCTGCTCACCGTCCAGCTCGGCGGCCGGGCGGCGGAGCTGGTGGTCTTCGGCGAGGGCTCCACGGGCGCCGCCAACGACCTCGCCAACGCCACCTCGGTCGCCACCCGGATGGTCCGCGAGTTCGGCCTCTCCCCGGAGCTCGGCCCGGTCGGCTACTCCAGCGGCACCCCGCACTACCTCGGCGACAACCCCGAGGACCTGCTGCGCCGCCCGTACTCCGAGCAGACCCAGCGCGCCGTGGACGAGGCGGTGGCCGGCCTGCTGCGCCGGGCCGAGCGGCGGGCCCTCGACCTGCTCACCGAGCACCGGCACCACCTGGACGAGCTGGCGGCGCTGCTGGTCGCCAAGGAGACGGTGGACGGCCGGGTGGTGCTGGACATCCTGGCGCACCCGGGACCGGGCCCGGGGCAGCCGGTCTCGCTGCGCAAGCCCGACGGACCCGAGGGGCGGGCGGAGCCGGGGGAGACCCCCCGCCCGTGACGGCCGTGCCGCCGGGGGTCGTATCCTCGTGAGCGCGTCACGTACCCACCGTCCCGAGGAGTCGGAATGACCGAGCCCCTGCCTGCCGACGTCCAGCGGGAGATCGCCCGTGCCCTCGGGGTCGTGCCCGTGCCGGACCCCGCGGAGGAGGCCGAGCGGCGGGTGGAGTTCCTGGCCGACCAGGTGCGGACCACCGGCGCGCGCAGCCTGGTGCTGGGGATCAGTGGCGGCGTCGACTCCACCACCGCCGGGCGGCTCTGCCAGCTCGCCGTCGAGCGGCTGCGGGCCGAGGGGCGCCAGGTGACCTTCACCGCGATGCGACTGCCGTACGGGGTCCAGGCGGACGAGGCGGACGCCCAGCTCGCGCTCGGCTTCATCCGCGCCGACGAGGTGCTGACCGTCGACGTCAAGCCCGCCACCGACGGCGCGCTGGCCGCCCTCAAGGCCGCCGGACTGACCTACACCGACCACGGCCACGAGGACTTCGTCGGCGGCAACGTCAAGGCCCGCCAGCGGATGGTGGTCCAGTACGCGGCGGCCGGCGCCAAGGGCGGGCTGGTGGTCGGCACCGACCACGCCGCCGAGGCCGCCGTCGGCTTCTTCACCAAGTTCGGCGACGGCGCGGCCGACGTGATGCCGCTGTCCGGCCTGACCAAGCGCCAGGTGCGGGCGATCGCCGAGGCACTGGGCGCGCCGGCCGAGCTGGTCAAGAAGGTCCCGACCGCCGACCTGGAGAACCTCGCCCCCGGCCGCCCCGACGAGGACGCCCTCGGTGTCAGCTACGACGCCCTGGACGACTTCCTGGAGGGCCTGCCGGTCAGCGAGGAGGTCTTCCGGACCGTCCTCGGCCACTACCGCCGCACCGAGCACAAGCGCAACCTGCCGGTCGTCCCGCCGGTGGCCTGACCGGCCGGGCCCCCGCCTTCGCCGCCCGTCTCCCGGACCCCTCGGTGGCCGGGCGGCGGGCGGCGGCCGGGTGGTCGACGGGCCCGGGCGGTCCGGTATCACTTGCTAGGGAATGCCGCCGATGGCGCCGCCCAGGAGCAGGGCGACCACGAGGGCCAGGAAGGCCGCCAGGGCCAGATGGCCGAGGAGGAGGCCGAGCATCGCGCAGCGCCAGCGGCGCTGCGGGGTCGACCGCTGACCGGCGACGGCCACGCCGAGCAGCACCGTGAACGCGATGCCCGCGAGGAGCCCCCAGGTCTGCAGCACCGCCGAGTGGTGCTCCCCGGGTGTCTGTTCCCCGGCCCAGCGCCAGATCCTGGACAGCAGGAAGCCGTCGAGCACCACCGACAGCACGGCGAACACCGCTCCGGCCCTGAGATCCGTCGTCTCTCTGCCCAGCCCCTTGACGCCCGTCCTCGCCACTGCGCCCGCCCCCTGATGTCGCTCGTTCACGCGTTCGGTCAGGTTACCGGTGGGGCGGGTGTCACGGCGGTGGGCCGGCGCTCACCTGTCCCGTCACCCGAGTGGTCGCAACGGTGATGCTGTGCCCAGCAGTTGAGCCGGGGCGGCCCGTCAGTCCCCGTCAGTCCCCGTCGGCGTCGGGCGCGGGGGTCGGGGCGGAGCCGGTGCCGACGGCGAGTCGGCCCTCGGCGGTCGTCCAGTCGGTGGCGATCGCCTGCTGGGCGGCGGCCAGGGTGATCTGGCCCTTGCAGATCGCGGTGTGCAGGTGGGTCTCCACCGTGTCCTTGGGGTTGTTCGGGCCCTTGCCGGGGACGTGGCCGGGGGAGGGCGGCTCGACCCACAGGTTGCGCGGGTCGTTGGGGTCGCCGCCGAGCTGGAGGCTGATCAGGTGGTCGTACTCGGCGTCGGCCAGCGGCCCCGTGTAGGCGTAGGACTTGGCGTTCTCGGCCTTCTCCTTGCCGGTGACGTTCGCCGGCGGGCGGATGGTCGAGGTGTAGCCGCCCGGCTTGCAGATCGTGTCCTTGAGGTTGTCCTGGCTGACCGCCGGGCTGATCGCGCCCGGGGTGCAGGCGGGGTCCGGCAGTGGCTGCTGGTCCGCGGTGTGGCGGTAGTGGCAGCTGCCCGGCGCGGGCTGCGGCTGGACCTCGTACCTGTCCTTCGGGCCGGGGCCGGTGACGATCGAGGCGGCGGGCGGGGCGGCCGCCGCGGAGTCGGACCTGACGCTCCCGGCGGTGTGGCCGCCGCCGGGCGAGCAGCCCGCGGCCGCGGCGGCGAACAGGACGGCGGCGGCCATGGCTAGGGCGCGGCGGGCGGGAGCCGGCACGGGTTCCTCCAACGGGGTGGGCGCGGGCGGCGGTCGCCGGGCGTGCCGGTGGCCGTGCCAGCGGACCCTACCGTGTCGGCAGGGCCGTTGGGGTGACGCCGCGTTCGGGCGCGGGAAGCCTTCGCCGGGCGCGCGGAACCGTTTCCGCGACGGCGGCGAATCCGGCTGACGCCGAGGCCCACGCCGACGCATGACGCATGACGCATGACGCATGACGCCGACGCCGTGGCCGATTCCGGTTCTGGCGGTGTCGTGAAGGGGCTGTGTTCGGCCGGAGTGGGACCGACTCCGGCCGAACCGCTACGCGGGCCCCGCGAACGTGTCGTAGCCTGACGCGGACGCGGCGAAGCCGCGATCCGACCGGCGGGAGGGGAAGCATGAACGGGCTTGTGCGGAAAGCGCGTTGGCTTGGCGCGGTGGTGGCGGCGGGGGCGCTGCTGGTGACCGGGACGGAGGCGGTGGCGGCCGCGCCGGCCGGCCCGGCGGTGACGGTCCGGCAGGGCGTCGCCTCGGACACCGTGGCCTCGGACACCGTGGCGTTGGGAGCGAAGGGCGAGTCGTTCGCCGTCAGCCCGGACGCCAGCCGCGCGTTCGTGGTGGCCAGTTACGACATCGACCCGGGACACGGGGCCCGCGTGGTCCGCAGTCTCGACCTCCGGACCGGGGTGAGCACCGACCTGCTCACCGTCTCCTCCTTCGACATGGTCGGCCGTCCGACCGTCAGCCCGGACGGCAGCCGGGTATACGTGACCGTCAACTGGGACCTGCTGACCTTCGACGCCGTCACCGGCGGGCTGCTCGCCCGGATCGCCACGCCCGACCAGCCCCGCCCCGGAGCGATGACCAAGGGCGGGCTGAACGAGGTGACCGTCAGCCCGGACGGCACCCGGCTCTGGCTGTCCCAGTACGGCCCCTACGGCGTGCGCATGGGCAGTCGGGCCGGCCGCGTCCTCGCCTACGACCCCGCCACCCGGACCTTCCCCGGCAGCGTGACGCTCACCGGCTTCACCGTGAACCAGGTGGTGCTCGGCCCCGACGCCACCGACGCCTGGGTCGGCACCGCGGACAACCTGTACCACCTGGACGTCGAGGGCGCCGTCCCGCAGGTCATCGACCGGGTGGCGGGCTTCGGCTCCGCCGAGGCGGTCGTGCCCGCCCCCGACGGCCGCACCGTCTACGCGAGCGGCTACCGCGAATGGGGCACCGTCTCCCTCGACACCCTCGACCCGGCGACGAACACCTTCCGGTCCGGCTTCTCCCTGGGGCCCTTCGACAACGGCCCCCAGCTGCTCGGGGCGAGCCCCGACTCGCGCCGGCTCCGCGTGTTCACCGGCGCGAAGACCGCGCAGGCCGCGCTGCTCTCGTACGACCCCGCGACCGGCGCGGCCGTCCCCGGCGAGACCGTCACCGGCTTCGGCCTGGACTCCGTCGTCCAGGTCCAGCTCGGGGCGGACGGGCACACCCTCTACCTGGCCGGGCTCCAGGGCGGTGGCTCGGTCCTGCGGACCGTCCGGTTCTGACGACGACCGGACGGCACCGGGGCGGGCGTGGAGCCCCCGGTGCCGTCCGGCGGACGGCACCGAGGCGGACGCGCAGCGGTGGCAGGGCGGCGGGACGTACGGCCTACTGCGCCGCGATCCAGTCCGTCACCAGCTCCTCCAGCACCCCCAGCGGCAGGCTGCCGTGCCCGATCAGCTGGTGGTGGAACTCCCGGACGTCGAACCGGGCGCCGAGCGCGGCCTCGGCCCGTTCGCGGTGCCGCACGATCTCCCGGCGGCCGATCAGGTAGGCGGTGGCCTGGCCCGGCCAGGCGATGTAGCGGTCGATCTCGTTGCGGACGTTGGCCGCGGGGGTCGCGGTGTTGGCCCGCAGGTAGGCCATCGCCCGCTCCCGGGACCAGCCGTAGTGGTGCATCCCGGTGTCCACCACCAGCCGGACCGCCCGCAGCGCGTCCATCGAGAGCATGCCGAACCGGGACAGCTCCGAGCTGTACAGCCCCATCTCGTCCGCGAGCCGCTCGGTGTACAGGCCCCAGCCCTCGACGTGGGCGGTCAGCTGGCCGCTCGGGTTCCGCCGGAACAGCGGCAGGTGGTGCAGGGTCCGGGCGACGGCGAGCTGGAGGTGGTGGCCGGGCACGCTCTCGTGGAAGGCGAGCGCCTCGTACTCGTAGCTGAACCGGCTCTCCGGGCGCAGGGTGTTGATCCAGTGGGTTCCGGGCAGCCCGCCCGGGCCCGGCGGCTGGTAGTAGGCCAGCGGCGCGTTCTCCGCCTCGATCGGGTCGATCTCCCTGGTCACGCAGTCGGCGATCGGGTACGGGCGGAACCAGTCGGCGCAGGCGAGGCGGGCCCGCTCCAGCGCCCCGTCCACCAGGGCGACGATCTCGGCCGCGCTGCCGAAGCGCAGCGAGCGGTCCTCGCGCAGCGCGGTCAGCACGGCCGCGGGCTCGGTGATGCCCAGGACCTTGCCGCCCAGCTCGGCGAACTCCTCGCGCAGCGCCGCCACGGCCTCCAGGCCGATCCGGTGCACCTCCTGCGGGGTGAGCCCCGGCCGGGTGAAGCGGGCGACGGCGTCCGCGTAGCCCTCGGCGCCGCCCGGCACGTGGCAGACCCCGGGCTTGTCGTCCGGCCGGGCGACCGGTACCAGCTGCTGGGCCAGCCCGGCCCGGTAGCGGGCCACCGCCGGGCGGACGGCGTCGCGCACGACGGCCAGGGCCCGCTCGGACTCCCGGCGGCCGGCCAGCGGCCGCAGCAGCTGGTCCTCGGCCGGGGCGGTGGCCAGGTGGGCCTCCAGCTGGGCGACGGCGGCGTCGACCCCGCTGCGCGGCGGGCGGCGGCCCTCGGCGGCGGCGTCCAGGGTGCGGCGCAGCGTGGCGTCGAAGAAGCCGGGCAGGGCGGCGAGGCGCTCCAGGTAGGCTTCGGCGCCCTCCTGCTCGACCGAGGTCATGGCGAGCGCGGAGAAGGCCTCGTTCTGCGGGGCGACGATGGTCGCCGAGACGCTGAAGTCGGCCAGCCCGTGGGTGATCTGGCCGATGCCGTTGTCGATCAGCCGGGCGAGCACCCGGTGGGTGATCCGGTCCTCGCCGGCCAGCGTGTCCGGCGGGATCGCGGCCAGCCGGTCGGCGAAGCCGCGCAGCGTCCCGCGGTGGCGGTGCGCGGCCTCGCGGGACGGGTCGGGCACCAGGTGGGCGTAGCCCTCGACCCCGCTGAGGGTCGCGTCGAACGGGTTGTGGGTGTTCTCGGCGGCGAAGAACTCGTCCGCGAGCGCGGCGAGCCCCGCGTGCCCCGCGTGCCGAGGCTGCCCGGTGTCCCGAGGCTGCCCTGCGTGCTGGTGCTGTTCGGCGTCCTGAGTCCGCCCTGTGTCCTGAGGCTGCTCGATCACTGGTCGCTCCCCCGGTGCGGTTGCCGCGGTGCGGCGTACCGCCGCGCCCGATCCCGCCGATTATTCGGAGCGATCGACGGCCCGGTCAATACGCCGCGGCGGGAGGGGAGTTCCACCCCTTCCGCCACGGCCGCACCGAGGGGAGACGGGTCAGCGCGCCTGGGCGGCGTTGCCCTCCTTGGCGGCCTGGGCGGAGGCCTCCTTCTCGTGCTTCTCCTTGATCCGGGCGGTCTCCTTGCGGACGTCCACCTGGTTGGCGCGCTCGTGCTGGAGCCAGAGCGGGTTCTCGGCCTTGACGGCCTCGATCTGCTCGGTGGTCAGCGCCTCCGTCACGCCGCCGCGGGCCAGGCCGGAGATCGAGATGCCGAGCTTGGCGGCGACCACCGGGCGCGGGTGCGGGCCGTTCTTGCGCAGGTCCTGGAGCCACTGCGGCGGCTCGGCCTGCAGCGCGTTCAGCTCCTCGCGGGAGACCACGCCCTCCTGGAAGTCGGTCGGCGCGGCGTCGAGGTAGATCCCCAGCTTCTTGGCCGCCGTGGCCGGCTTCATGGTCTGGCTGGTCTTCTGCTTGAGCGATGTCATGGTGACAAGGGTAAGGGAGCGCGCGGGCGCTTCCGGTCACGGTCGGTAGCCTTGCCCTGTGACAGACATGCAGGTGAACCCGTCCTTCCGGCTCGTGTACGTCCCGGGCGTGACCCCCGGCAAATGGGTCCGGGTCTGGAGCGAGCGGCTCCCGGACGTGCCGCTGGACCTCCTCGCGGTCCCGTTCGGCGATGCCGAGCGCACCCTGCGCGAGGGCGGCGCGGACGCCGGGCTGGTCCGGCTGCCGGTGGACAAGGACGTGCTGAGCGCCATCCCGCTCTACACCGAGACCACCGTCGTGGTCTTCCCCAAGGACCACTGGCTCGCCGCCGCCGAGGAGGTCCCGCTGGCGGACCTGGCCGAGGAGGTGGTCTTCCACCCGCTCGACGACTCCCTCGGCTTCACCGCCGAGACCCTGCCCGGGCGCCCCGCCATCGCGCGACCGGACAGCACGGAGGACGCGATCGAGCTGGTCGCGGCGAACGTCGGCGTGCTCCTGGTGCCGCAGTCGCTGGCCCGGCTGCACCACCGCCGGGACCTCACCTACCGGCCGGTGGTGGAGGCGCCGCAGTCCCAGGTGGCGCTGTCCTGGCCGCAGGAGCGGACGACGGACCTGGTGGAGGAGTTCATCGGGATCGTCCGCGGCCGTACGGTCAACAGCTCGCGCGGCCGCGGGGCCGGGCAGGCGGCGCCCGAGGACCGGCCCGGGAAGGCGGCGGCCCCGCGCAAGCCGCAGCAGCAGAAGGCCGGTGGGCAGAAGTCCGGTGCCCAGAAGGCGGGCGGCCAGAAGACGGGCGCCCAGAAGGCGGGCGGCCAGCGGGCCGGGGGACCGAAGGGCACGAAGGCCGGAGGTGCCAAGGCCGGCGGGCGCGGCGCGGCGGCCCGGCGTGGCAGGCCGAAGCGGTGACCGAGGCGTAGCCTCTGCCCCGTTCCCAACAGCCGAGGCGGGAGGAGCGGGGCAGTGTGGCACGACCTGGTGGCGGTCCAGATTCCGATCGTGGAGAAGGTCCTCCGCACGATCGCCGTCTACGTGTTGATCCTGGTGCTGTTCCGGCTCGCCGGGAAACGCGGGCTGGCGGGGCTCAACACCTTCGACATGGTGGTCGTCTTCCTGCTCTCCAACGTGGTGCAGAACGCCATCATCGGCAACGACAACAGCCTGTTCGGCGGCGCGATCGGGGCGGTCACCCTGGTCGCGGTGAACGCCGGCGTCACCCGCTGGCTCGCCCGCGACCCGAGGGCCGCCCGCATCCTGGAGGGCAGGGCCACCACCGTGGTCCGGGACGGCAGGCTGGTGCCCGGAGCGCTGCACGACCTGGCGCTGCGCCCGTCCGAGCTGGAGCACGCCGTCCGGATCCAGAACGGCGACGACCTCGGCGAGGTGGCCCGCGCCCGGCTGGAGCCGGACGGGCAGCTGCTGGTCGAGCTCAAGGCGGACGAGCAGAACGCCACCCGCGGCGACGTCGAGGACCTGCGGCGCCGGCTGGCGGAGATCGAGCGGCTGCTCGCCGCCATCGCCGCCGACCGCCGCCCGCCCCGCTGACGCCGACCTCGCGGACGCCCGCCGCTGCCCCGCGGACGCCCGCCCGGCTGACGCCCGCCCGGGTCCCGTGCGGGTGTCGTCAGGCGGATCCCGGAGCCCCGGCGCGACGGCGGCGGGAGGCGGTGAGGGCCACCGCGGCGGCCAGGGTGAAGCCGAGGGCGGCGGCGAGGAGGTGGCCGACGGTGGTGAACTCCGGGAGCGGGCCTGGCCATTCGCCGCCGCCGCCGGCGAGCGGCCAGGCGAGGACGAAGGCGGCCCAGGGCAGCCGGGCCCACCGGGGTACGGCGAGGGTGGCGAGGGCGAGGACGGTCTGGGCGCCGTAGCTGATGCCGTAGTCCGAGGCCTGCCGCACGTCCTGCGGGTACCAGCCGTGTCGCAGGGCGAGCAGGATCACCGCGGCGGTGAGCAGGGTCGCGCCGATGTGCCCGCCGAGGAAGACGGCGGCGGCGCGCAGGCTGCCGTGGCGGCGCTCGGTCCAGGCGAGGCAGCAGCAGACGCCCAGGCCCAGGGTGATCAGGGTGCTGCCGAAGCCGGTGGAGAGGACCTCGGTGAGGGTGCCGTCGAAGAGCAGCGCACTGCCGAACAGGGCGGTGACCGGGTGGTCGTGCAGGTTGTCGAGGTTGGTGCTGATGTGGTCGCGGAGCGCGTCCGCCCGGTCGGCGGCGAGCACGCTCTCGACCCAGACGTGCCCGAGCAGGAGCAGCACGACGTAGCCGAAGGTCAGCGGTGAGCGGCGCGGGTACGTCCGGACGGCGTGCAGCGCCCCGGTCAGGAGTCCCCGTGGGGTTCGAGCGTTCATGGCGTGGTGGTGTCCCGGTCGAGCGGCCTGGTTCCGGCCGGCGCCCGTACGGCCGGCCACGCCGGGACAGTACCGAAGCCCCGTCCCCGGACGCCGGTCGGCGTCCGGTCAGCGGATGCGGCGGGTCAGCCGTGCGGTGAAGGGCCGGGGCGCGAGGGAGGAGCCGCGCCGGGGGCGGACCGGCCGGTCGGGGGCGGGGGTGATGCTCCAGCGGGCGGCGATGGTGGCGATGGCGAGGACGGCCGCGGTGGTGCCGAAGTCGTCGCCGATGCAGCGGCGGGCGCCGAGGCCGAACGGCGTGTAGGTGCCGGGGGCGGGGCTGGCGGTGGTGAGCCAGCGGTCGGGGTCGAAGCGGTGGGGGCGGGGGAACAGGTCGGCCCGGCGGTGCAGCAGGTAGGGGCTGAACAGCAGGGTGGTGCCGGCCGGGATGCGGTGGCCGCCGAGCTCCGCGTCGGTGGTGGCGGTGCGGCTGAGGATCCACGGCGGCGGGTAGAGCCGCAGGGTCTCGCTGACGATACGTGCTGTGAGCGGCAGGGCGGGCAGGTCCTCGTGGCGGGCGGGACGGCCGTCCAGGACGGTGTCCAGCTCGGCGTGCAGCCGGCCGCGGACGGCCGGGTTGGCGGCGAGCAGCGTCCAGGCCCAGGACAGGGTGGCGGCGGTGGTCTCCACGCCGGCGAGCAGGAAGCTGAGCACCTGTTCGTGGATCTCGGCGTCGGACAGGCCCAGGCCGTCCTCGTCGGTGGCGGCGAGCAGCGTGGAGAGCAGGTCGTGCCGGTCGGTGCCGGTGGCGCGGTGGTCGGCGATCAGCCGCCGGGTGGTCTCCCGGAGGTCCTGCCGGGCGCGGCGCAAGCGGCGGTTGCCGGGGGTGGGGAGGCGGTCGGCGTCGGGCAGCGGCAGCAGCAGCCGCCGGGCGAGGCCGTGGGTCACGACGTCCATGCTCCGGTGCACCGGTGGCGAGCCGGCCCGCTCGTGCGCGGCGAACAGGCAGCGGGCGGTGACGGCGGTGCTGAGGCGGTGCATCGCGGCGGGAACGTCGATCACGTCGCCGTCGTGCCAGCGGGCGGTGGCGCCGGCGATCTCCTCGGCCATCAGGGCGGCGTGGCCGGGCAGCCGTTCACGGTGGAAGGCGGGCTGCAGCATCCGGCGCTGGCGCCGGTGGACGGCGGCGGGGCAGGTGGCGAGGCCGTTGCCGACGACCTCCCTGGCCTTGGCGAGGAGGGGCCCGCCCTTGTCGAAGGTGTGGTCGTCGGCGAGCATCCGGTGGACCAGCTCGGGGTGGCAGACCACGTACGCGCGGAGCGGGCCGAGCCGCAGCCGGACGAGGTCGCCGTGGGCGGGCAGCCGGGCCACGAACTCGTGCGGGCGGTGGAGCAGGGCGGGGGCGTGGCCGAGCAGGGGGAGGCCGCCGGGGGCCAGGGCCGCGGTGAACCGGGTGGTCGGGAAGAAGGGGGTCGGCACGGGCGTCACCTTGGTTGGGGCGGGAGGACCGGGACGAATCGTGAACGTGATCTTTCCCGGCGGCGTGCGGTGAAACGATCGTGGACCGGCGGACGGGGTGAACGCGGGGGCGTGGGTTGAACGGTCGTGCGCCCTCGGCGATGTGACGAATCGTTCATCCGCGGAACGGCGCCCCGGCTCGGCGGGAGCTGTCGGCCACGCCTACACTCGAAGCCCTTGCGAGATTACCGGTCAGTAGAACCGGGCAGGAACGACCAGCCGGTGCGATCGCCGGACGGCGAGACGCCCGGCAGGAGTGGGGAGTTCGGATGACCGACGAGCGGGTCCACGCGTTCGCCGACGACGCCCTGGGCGCTCACGACGCGGTGGCGCTCGCCGCACTGGTGCGGGCCGGCGAGGCCGACCCGAGGGAGCTGGTCCGCGCGGCCGTCGACCGGGCGGCCCGGGTGGACGGCGCGCTGCTGCCCGTCGCCCACGCCTCGTACGACAGGCCGCGGATCAGCCGGGAGGGCATCGGCGGCCCGCTGTGGGGCGTGCCGACGTACCTCAAGGACAACGTGGACCTGCGCGGCCTGCCGACGGCGATGGGCAGCGCGGCCTACCGCGCCCGACCGGCCCGCCGCAACGCGCGCTTCACCGACCAGTTCCTCGCCACCGGCCTCGCCGTCCTCGGCAAGACCAGGCTGCCCGAGTTCGGCCTCAACGCCTCCACCGAGTTCGCCGCCGCCCGGCCGGTGCGCAACCCCTGGAAGCCCTCGCACTCGGCCGGCGCCTCCTCCGGCGGCTCGGCGGCCCTGGTGGCCTCCGGTGTGGTGCCGATCGCGCACGCCAACGACGGCGGCGGCTCGATCCGCATCCCGGCGGCCTGCTGCGGACTGGTCGGGCTCAAGCCCACCCGGGGCCGGCTGGTCACCAACGCCCAGAGCGGCAAACTGCCGATCGACCTGGTCACCGACGGCGTGCTGACCCGCTCGGTGCGCGACACCGCCGCCTTCTTCGCCGCCGCCGAGCGGCACCGCGCCAACCCCGCGCTGCCCCCGCTCGGCCTGGTCGAGGGGCCGGGTGAACGGCGGCTGCGGATCGGCCTGGTGGTGGACTCGCCGATCGCCAAGACCGACGAGCCGACCAGGCGGGTGGTCGAGGAGACGGCCGCCCGGCTGGAGGCGATGGGCCATCTGGTCGAGCCGACCGAACTGCCCTTCGGTGAGGAGTTCTCCCGTGACTTCGTCAGCTACTGGGGCTACATCGCCTGGGCCATCGCGGCCACCGGCCGGCTGCTGATCGACCCGAGCTTCCGGGCCGGGAAGCTGGACGGACTGACCACCGGGCTGCGCCGCCGGTTCCAGGCCGAGTTCCCGCGGACCCCCGGCGTGCTGCGGCGGCTGCGCCGGGCCGAGGGCGTGTACGCGGGGATCTTCCGCGGCCACGACGTGATCCTCTCCCCGGTGCTCGCCCACACCGCCCCGCCGATCGGGCACCTGAGCCCGAACGTCGACTTCGACGAGCTGATGGACCGGCTGATGCGCTACGTCGCCTTCACCCCGGTCAACAACGTGACCGGCGGTCCGGGCATCGCGCTGCCGGCCGGTTCCGCGCCCGGTGGGCTGCCGGTCGGGGTGCACCTGTCGGCGGCGCACGGGCAGGAGCGGCTGCTGCTGGAACTGGCCTTCGCGCTGGAGGCGGACCGGCCCTGGCGGCGGATCCAGGACTGAGCCCGGCGATGCCGCGGCCGAGCCCGGCGGCCGGCGCCCTCGGCCGACGGCGGCCGCACCGGCCGCCGCTCAGGCCACCGGCGCCGCCACCGAGCGGGCCGCGTGCACCTCGTGGTGCAGCCGGGCCAGCGCGCAGTCCGGCGACAGCACGTCCGGTTCCGCCGCCGGCAGCGGCGCCCCGGTGTGCAGCGCCTCGGCCAGGCCGGTCAGCTCCCGGGTGACGGCGGCGACGTCCTCGGGGGTCGGCACCGGCGCGCCGTGCTCGATCCGCACCCGGGTGGCCGTGGTGGTGTCCACGATCCGCTCGACCGCGATCACCACCGGCCACCACGCCTCCGCCCGGGGGCCGACCGGTGGCGGCTCGGTGAGCGCCCGCTGGAACTCGCTGCGCACCGTGGACAGGTCCCGGTAGAGCCGCCGCCGGTAGCGGGCGCGGGCCGGTTCGTCCTGTCCGGGCGCGGTGGTGAGGGCCAGCGACACGTACGAGGCGGTGTCCTGGACGGCGTCGGCGAGGCGGTCGCCGATCCGGGTGTGCCAGGACTCCGGCCACAGCAGGTAGCCGACCAGCAGCGCGATGCCGCAGCCGATCAGCGAGTCGTAGAGCCGGGGCAGCACCAGGTGGAAGCCCTGGTGGTTGAGCAGGTCGGAGAGCAGCAGGATGACCGGGGTGATGGCCGCGGTCTGGAAGGCGTACCCCTTGGCGGACAGCGCGGGGATCAGCGCGGCCAGCGCCGCCATCACCGGGACGTCCCACCAGCCGTGCGGCACCTCGGCCAGCACCGGGATGGCGATCAGCAGCCCGGCCGCGGTGCCGAGCGCGCGCAGCACCGCGCGGGAGAACACCGAGCCGAAGTCGGGCTTCATCACGAAGGTCACGGTCAGCGCCACCCAGTAGGAGCGGGGCACCGCGATCGCCGAGACCAGCACCTGCGCCAGCCCGATGCACAGCGCCAGCCGCAGCCCGTACCGCCAGGAGGTGTCGGACAGCAGCAGTGCCCTGGCCGCGCGCCGGGCCCGGACCGCCAGGTGGGCGGGCCGGCCGAGCCGGTCCTCGTCGGCGTACGGGTCGGGCGCGGCCTCGTACACGACGGCGGCGGCGTGCCCGACCGCCTCGACCAGCGCGCGGGTGGAGGGGCCGGCCGGGACCGGCAGGTCGAGCGGCGGGGGCGGGCCGGTGCGGCCCTGCTCGACGGCGTCGGCCAGCGCGCGCACGGCGGCCGGGTAGCCGGCGGACAGCGGGCCGAACTCGGGCGGGCGCAGCTGGGCCGCCGGGGCCGCCTCGACCACCGGGATCACCGCGTTGAGCTGGGCGAGCAGCCGCACCAGGGTGGGTGAGCGGCCGTGCTGCCGGGCCCGGCGGGCGAGCAGCAGGTCGTAGGACTGGTTGAGCGAGCGGGTGAGCTCGCGGCGGCGGCCGTCGTACTCCGGTGTGCCGGTGGCCGCCAGCAGGTCGGCGACCGCCCGGTAGGTGTCGGCCACCACCACCCGCTCGGGGACGCCCAGGCGCAGCGGCCAGGCGAGCAGGGTCAGGGCGAGCACGACCAGGCCGCCGAGCAGCAGCAGGGCGGGCGGCAGCCACCAGGGCGAGGGCAGCGGCAGGCCGGCCCCGACGACGGCGTTGAGCAGCAGGAGCAGTCCGGAGACGGAGGCGACCGCGCCGATCGAGGAGATCATGCCGGAGACCAGGGCGACGACGGTCACCGTCGCGACGGCCGCCCAGCCGGAGCCGAACACCAGGGTGCCGCACAGCATCCCGAGGGCGCCGAAGAGCTGGGGCACGGCGATGTTGAACACCCGCATCCGGTACGCGTCGGCGGTGTCCCCGATGACTCCGGACAGCGCGCCCATCGACACCAGCGCGCCGTACGCGGGCCGCCCGGTGGCGGTGCCCACCGCGAGCGGGACGGCGAGTGCGACGGAGGCGCGGGCGACCGCGGCCCGGGGGATCGGCGCGGCCCGGGGCCGCAGGCCCTCGGTCAGCCACGAGGGAGCCGTCAGCGCGCGTGCCATACGCCCAACGTACGGCCGGCCCGTCCGGTTCACCGTTCGCGCTTATGTCAATTCCGGAAACATACCCGCGCTTATGTCAGTCTCCGAAACATAAAGCGAACCCCGAGAGGCGTTGTGAGCTGCGCCGATTTCCCAATCGGCAACCCGCGGGAAAGGGTTGACACCATTAGTTGGTCTAGTCCAACGTATGGAGAGCGCGGTCCGGCAGTGGCTGATGTGGGGTGAGACGCCCTGCCGGGCGGGCGAGTTGGCCCCCTGACGTGGCGCTGTTCCGTGCCCGTGGGGCGAGGCGGCAAGGACCGTGTGCGGACGGACCCTCCGCCGTGCGCCCGAATTCCCGCCGCGGCCGTTCACCGGCCGCCGACCCGCCGTGCCCGCACCGAGCGCATGAGGAAGCGCTGCGCCGACTACGAACCATGGAGTGACTGCCCATGCCGAGCCCTGCCGAACGCCCCGACGCGCCCGCCGGGGAGTACCTGTACCGGGCCGCGTCGGAGCGCCCCTACTTCAGCGCCGACACCGAGAGCTACCTCGCCCGCACGGCCCTGCGCGACATCCGCAAGAAGCACCCGCTGCGGGTGCTCTCCGAGGAGGACCACGCGTTCTGGCAGACCTACGGCTACGTGGTGGTGAAGCAGGCGATCCCGGCCGAGGCCGCGCGCCGACTGCTCGACTTCGCCTGGGAGTTCCAGGGCCTGTCACCGGACCGCCCCGAGGACTGGTACCGCGAGCGCGACTACCGCGACGACCTCGACCGGCACCTGCACATCTACGGCTTCGTCGAGGCCTACCACCACCAACTCCTCTGGGACAGCCGCCAGTCGCAGCGCGTCTACGACGCCTTCGTGGACGTCTGGGACTGCGAGGAGCTCTGGGTCACCCTCGACCGGCTCAACCTCAACCCGCCCAACGTCCGCAACCGCGACCGCGCGCTGATCGAGCCCACCGACCGCGGCTTCGACATCGAACTGCACTGGGACGTCGACACCACCCAGGGCATCCTGCCGCAGCGCGTCCAGGGCATCGTCGCGCTCGACGACACCGCCCCCGACCACGGCGGCTTCCAGTGCGACCCGGAGCTGTTCCGCCGCTTCAACGCGTGGCAGGCCGCCCAGCCGGCCGACCGCGACCCGATCCGCCCCGACGTCGACCGCACCGAGTTCCCCGTCGTGCGGCCCGAGTTGAAGGCCGGCGACCTGCTGATCTGGAACGGCCTGCTCGCCCACGGCGTGGAGCGCAACACCTCCGAGAACGGCGTGCGCGCGGTGCAGTACCTGTCGATGATGCCGGCCCTGGAGGAGTCCGAGAGGCTGCGCCGCTCCCGGGTGGAGTCCTGGCGCACGCTCGCCACCCCGGACTGGAACCGCACCCTGGTCGGCGACGCCGACCGGCCCGAGGCGCAGCGCTACGGGACCGCCGAACTCACCGAGCTGGGGGAGAAGTTGCTCGGCCTGCGGTCCTGGAGCGGCAAGCCCTTCGAGGAGTACGGGAACGACCGGCCGGCCGCCACGGGGGAGCGGGAATGCGCGACGTCTGCCTGACCCTGCCCACCAACCGCGAGTGCGCGGACACCATCACCGCGATCGGCGCCGAAGCCGCCCACGCCGTACGGCGGTTCGGCGTCCGGGTGCATCTGCTGGTGCTGGACTCCGCCGACCCGGCGGCCAGGCAACGGCACGCCGGGGCCCTCGCCGCCCTGCCGGCCGTCGAGGGCGTGGTCGTCCACCACCTGGACGAGGACGCCCAACGCGGCTTCCTGTGCTCGGTGATCGAGCGCTCCGGAGCGGCCGGCGAGGCCGGACCGGACCGGCTGCTGGACCTCATGCTGCCCGACGCCGTCTCCTACGGAGCCTGCACCAACCGGGCGTTCCTGCTGGCCGCCGCCCTCGGCTGCGAGTCGGTGCACCGCCGGGACTCCGACAGCCGCTACCAACTGCTCGACGGCGAACCGGTGTTCCCGATCGAGCACGAGCTGGCCACGCTCGGGCTGAAGGCCGCCGACGCGGCCGCCGCCGTCACCCGGAACACCCTCGACCCGGTCCACGCGGACAAGCAGGTCGCCCTGGTCGGCGCCTCCTTCGTCGGTGAACTCTCCGTCGACGTCGGCGAGATCCGCGAAATCGACCCCGAGGTCCACCACGACGTCGTCGCGCTCTGGGCGCCCACCGGCGCGAGCGAGGAGGAGAAGCGCGAACTGGTCGCCGAATCCTTCACCGGCGGCGGCACCGAACCGTTCACCACCGACCGCGCGGTGCTCGACCTGCCCGACATCTGGCACATCGACATGTGCAACATCGGCCTCCACCACGAGGTGTACGAACGGGTGCCGCTGCCGCCCGCCACCGACACCATCGGCAGCGACTACTTCCTGCACCACCTGGTGCGTGACGCGACCCTGCCGGGCGTCACCCACAACCGTCACATCGTCAACTACCACACCCCGGAACGGCGCACCGGCCCCGGCTTCACCGCCTACCAGCTGCGCTACGCCAAGTTCCTGCTGTCGATGCTCTACCTCTACCCGGTCTACTCCGAGATGGAGGCCGCCGGCGACGCCCTGCTCGACGAGCAGCACCACGTCCGCCCCGAGCCGATCGCCGACTCCGCCCGCCGCAGCGCCGCGACGGACCGCGCGGAGAACCACCGCAGGCTCGCCGAACTCGACCGCTGTTACCGGCGGCTCGGCGGGAAGTACGCCGAGTTCGCGGACCACCTGGCGCCCCTGCGGGCGCGCCTGCTCGACGAGGCGCAGGCGGACATCGAGGACTTCGCGACACTGATCGACGCGTGGGGCCCGCTGGTGCGGGCGAGCAAGGCCACCCCCGCCGACCGGCTGCCGCGCCGGCCGAGGGGGAGCTCCACGTGACACGCCCGACCGTGAAACACCAGACCGTGACACCGCAGACCGTGACGCACCAGACCGCGACACACCGGACCACGGGGACCACGCACCGCATCCCGGCCGTCTCCGCGGTGCACACCGACGCGCCCCCGGCGAACCCGCCGCGCCCCGACGAGCACGACCACTCCGCGCTGCGCGCCGCACTGGCCGCCGCCACCGAGGACACCATCATCTA
This sequence comes from Kitasatospora sp. NPDC048286, assembly GCF_043201735.1. Taxonomy (NCBI): domain Bacteria; kingdom Bacillati; phylum Actinomycetota; class Actinomycetes; order Kitasatosporales; family Streptomycetaceae; genus Kitasatospora; species Kitasatospora sp. NPDC048286. Next base: position 102,212 of record NZ_JBICZE010000007.1, on the reverse strand, counting down.
CGACCTCGACGGCATCGGCCGCCAGTTCGCCGCGCTCTGCGCCGAACTGCCGGGCGTGGCCGTCCGGTTCGCGATGAAGGCCTGCCCGGTGGACGAGGTGCTGGACCACCTCGCCGCGCTCGGCTCCGGCTTCGACGCGGCCAGCCCGCAGGAGATCGCCCAGGCGCTGCGCACCGGAGTACCGCCCGGGCTGATCCACTACGGCAACACCGTCAAGTCCGACCGCAACATTGCCGAGGCCCACCGGCTGGGCGTGCGCGACTTCGCCACCGACAGCGTGGAGGACGTCGCGGCGATCGCCGAACACGCCCCCGGCGCACGGGTGTTCTGCCGGATCGCGACCAGCGGCGAGGGCGCCCTGTGGGGCCTGAGTCACAAGTTCGGCTGCTCACCCGAGGACGCGCTGCGGGTACTCGACGAAGCCCGCACCGCCGGGCTGGTGCCCTCCGGCCTGTCGGTGCACGTCGGCTCCCAGCAGATGACCGCCGAGGCCTGGGCCGCGGCGATCGACTCGCTGGCCGCCGTGCTGGAGGCGCTCAACTGGCGCGGCATCACCCCCACCCGGATCAACCTCGGCGGCGGCCTGCCCGCCCTCGGCGTCCTCGACCGCGGCGGCCGCCCGCTCGACCCGCCACTGGACAAGATGTTCACGGTGATCCGCGAGGGCATGGAACGGCTGCGCGCCGTCAACGCCGGGCCGCTGGAGTTCCTGCTGGAGCCCGGGCGCCACCTCGTCGCCGACCACGGCGCGATCCGCGCCCACGTCTCCCGGCTCACCTCCCGCCGCCGCCTCGACGGCACCAGGGACGACTGGCTCTACCTGAGCTGCGGCAAGTTCAACGGCCTGTACGAGATGGACCAGTTGCAGTACCGGCTGGAGTTCCCCACCCACCCCGGCGGCCAGTTCGTCAACGCCGCGGTGGCCGGCCCGACCTGCGACAGCGACGACGCGTACGCGCAGGAGGACGGCCTGGTACGCGTCCCGCGCGCGCTCGGCTCCGGAGACCCGGTCTGGATCCACTCCTGCGGCGCGTACGCCACGGCCTACGCCACCCAGGGGTTCAACGGCTTCGCGCCGCTGCCGTACACCTGCGTCGGCGGGCGCCGCGAGGAAGGAAGCGCATGAGCGAGTACCGCATCCGGCTGCTCCGGGAGGAGGACTGGGACGAGGTGGTCGCGCTGGAGGAGCGCGCCTACGCCGCCAGCGGCCTGTCCGAGGGCCGCGAGGCGCTCCGCTCCCGGCACCGCGCCTCGCCGGACACCTGCTTCGTGCTGGAGCACCCGGGCGGCCTCGGCGGCTACCTGCTGGCCCTGCCGTACCCGCTGTTCCGCTGCCCGGACCTCGGCCGCAGCGAGGACGAGGGCGGCGCCACGCCCGGCGCGGGCGAGCGGCCGACCAACATGCACGCCCACGACCTGGTGATCTCCGAGGACCTGCGCGGCCGGGGCCTGTCCCTGCGGATGCTGCGGCACCTGGAGGAGACCGCCCGGGCGTCCGGCTACCGCACCGCCTCGCTGGTCGCCGTCCGCGGTTCGCACGTGCTGTGGACCCCGCTGGGCTACCGCGCCCGGCCCGAGATCGAACTGCCCGAGAGCTACGGCACCCGGGCGGTCTACATGGCGATGCCGCTGGACCCCGTCCCGGCCCGGCCGCTGCCGCACTCCACCGACCCGGTCCCCGGGCCGCGTCCCAGAGCCGAAGTGGGCTGATACCGATGTCCCCCGTTCGCGACGAGTTCCGCCGGTCCCAAGTGGCCATCGGCGCACTGTTCTTCGTCCTCGGATTCCAGTACGCGACCTGGGTCTCCCGGGTGCCCGCGCTCAAGGCCAGGCTCGACCTGGGCGAGGCCCAGATCGGCCTGCTGCTGATGACCTGCGGCATCGGCGCGGCGGTGTCCTTCCCCGTGGTCGCGGTGCTGATGCGGCGGCTCGGCTCCCGGCTGCTCTCGGTGCTGTCCGCACTCGCCCTCGGCGTGATCCTGCTCGCCCTGTCGGTGGTGCCGAACTACCCGGTCACGCTGCTGGTGCTGTTCTTCGACGGCGTCGCGGTCGGCTGCCTGAACGTCGCGATGAACGCCCAGGGCGCCGCGCTGGAGGCCCGCTTCGAGCGGACCACGATGTCCAGGCTGCACGCCACCTTCAGCGCCGGCTCGCTGCTCGCCGCGCTGCTGGCCTCGGGCGTCACCTCCGCCACCGGCACCCTGGCGGTGCACTTCGGGCTCGCCGCCGCGCTGCTCGCGGTGCTGGTGGTGGCCGCCCGGCCCGGGCTGCTCGCGGACGGCCCGGCCGCGGCCGCCGACGCCTCCGACACCGGCGACGCCGCCGAGACGGCGGAGAAGAAGCAGCGCCGCGGCTTCGTGCTGCCGACCGTCGCGACCCTGTGGATGGGCCTGGCGATGGTGTTCGGCACCGTCACCGAGGGCGCCATGAACGACTGGTCGGCGCTCTACCTCAAGGACTACGTGCACGCCGGCGCCGGACTCGCCCCGATGGGCATCGCGGTGGTCTCGGTGATGATGGTCTGCGCCCGGATCTTCGCGGACGGCTGGCGCACCCGCTTCGGCGACGGCCGGATCGTGCGCACCGGCAGCCTGCTGGCCGGCCTAGGACTCGCCCTCGCGCTGGCGGTCGGCGGCGTGGTCCCGACCCTGCTCGGCTTCGCCTGCGTCGGCCTCGGCGTGGCCGCGGTGACCCCGTGCGTCTACGTCGCCGCCGCCCGGCAGGGCGCCGACGCCCTCTCGCTGGTCGCGGCCATGGGCACCACCGGCCTGCTGGCCGGGCCCGCCGTGATCGGCTTCATCGCCGGTGCCACCAGCCTGCTCTGGGGCATGGCCGCCGTTGCCGCCTCGGCGGCCGTCGTCTCCCTCTGTGCGACCCGGATCAGCTGGACCGGCCAGGACAGCGCCGCCGCCCCGGCCGCCGACGCCCGACTCGCCGCCGACGCGTCCTGACACCCCCGAACTCCCGTCCGGCACCACGCGCACCCCCGTCGCGAGGTGCCGGACGGGCTTCCCGCATCCTTCGGACTGGCTTTCCGCATCCGTCAGGCCTCGGCCGGGACGTCCGCGCCGCCGGTCGCGATGTGGTGGGCGAGCCTGGCGCGCAGTGCGGTGAGGCGGTCGATCTCGGCGTCCAGGGCGGCCAGTCGGGCGTGGACGACGGGGGCGAAGGTGTCCGGGCCGGGAGCGCCGGAGCAGCGGACCGGCGGGTCCTGGCCGAGCAGGTCGAGGCGGTGGGCCCGGCTGGCCAGGTCGTCCACCGTCAGCCCCACGGCGAGGAGTTGGCGGATCACCCGGACCCGGGCGACGTCGTCCGGGCCGTACTCGCGCTGGCCGGAGGCGGAGCGGGCCGGCGGGTGGAGCAGGCCGCGCTGCTCGTAGAAGCGCAGTGCCCTGGGCGTGGTGCCCGCCGCTGCCGCCGCGTCGCCGATCCGCATGCCCGCTCCCTGGTCGTCGTACCCGGTCGTCGTACCGGGTGGTCAGAGTTCCACGACGGTGGTCCCGAAGGTGTCCCCGGTGAACAGTCCGGCCAACGCCTCGGCGGCCCGGTCGATGCCCGCCACCGGCGTCCGGGGCAGGACGATCTCCCCGGCGCGCAGCCAGCCGGCCAGGCGCTCCCGCCACTCGGACTCCAGGTCCGGGTGGTCCAGTACGGTGAAGCCGCGCAGGCTCAGGCCGAGGGTGAGGACCCGGAAGGCGTCGATCACCGTCGGCGCGTCGCCTCCCCGGCGCTCCGGCGCGAGCTGCCCGTCCAGCGCGCCGACCAGGGCGAAGCGGGCGCCGCGCCGGGCCGCGTCCACGGCGGCGGTCAGCTGCTCGCCACCGACCAGGTCCAGCACGGCGTCGACGCCATCCGGCGCGGCCCCGGCCAGCTGCTCGGCGAACGGCCGCTCGCCGGGCACCAGCACCGCGTCGTAGCCGAGTTCGGCGGTCAGCCGCTTGGCCTTGGCGGGCGAGCGGGTGGGCGACCTGTCCGGCCACCGTGCCGACCGCTCCTGCCGCGCCGGTCACCAGCACCACGTCGCCCGGGCGCACCCCGGCGGAGCGGGTCAGCCCGCCGTAGCCGGCCGCGGCGGGGGAGAGCAGGGCGAGCGGGTCCGGGAAGTCCGCCGGGACGGGGGTGAACTGTGCGGCCCCGGCCAGCGCGTGGTCCCGCCAGCCGTACAGGTGGGTGACCAGGTCGCCCGGGCGCAGCGGCCCGCCCCCGGGGGCGGCCAGCACCTCGCCGAGGGCGGGCCCGAACAGCGCGTCCCCGGGGGCGATGCCCGGCAGCGGAAGGCCGGAGCCCGCGCCGCCGATCAGCGTGCGCAGGGCGGGGAAGACCAGGAAGGCCCGGTTGCGGACCAGCACCTCCCCGGGTCCGGGCGCCGCCAGCGGCTCCTCGACCACGGCGAAGTCCCCCGGGGTGGGCAACCCCTCGGGCGCGGCGGTCAGCCGGACGACACGGACGGTGGTGGGCAGGGCCATGGCGGCGCTCCTCGAAGCGGGGGAGGCGGCGGCTGGTGCCGCCGCCGGACGCCCGGACGCTAACCCCTGACGCCCGCGTCAGAGGCAAGCCGGCCGCACAGCGCCGCGAGGAGGAGCAGCACCACGACCGGGTAGAGGACGGCCGGCGTGTTCTCGTGCCGCAGGCCCAGCGCGGCCAGGCCGAGCTGGACCACCGCGGCGCCGGCCAGGGCCAGCCTGCGGCGCCCGGTCCGCTCGCCCGCCATGCCCATCCGGGACACCGCCTTGACCGCCCACATGTTGAGCACGGCGGACACGCCCACCACGGACGCGATCCGCACGCCGAGCGGCACGTCCCAGGTGTCGTGGCGCAGCGAGAGGCCGCCGATCATCGGGGAGGCGATGAGGAACAGCATGACGGCGGCGACGGTCTCCACGATGAGCAGGGCGAGCGCCGCGTAGACGAAGGCGAGCCGGGAGCGGGTCATGCCCCTTCGACGCCACCTGACGCGGGGTAGGTTCCCAGTCGGCCGCCGGATCATGGTCCGCGGCCGGGCCCCCGGACGACCGTGAGCCGCACCGAGAGGAACGAGCAGCATGAGCGAGCAGGCCCCCGAGCCCTTCGAGCCCGTCGACGAGGACTGGCGGACGGCGCTGGCGATCGTCGCCCACCCCGACGACATGGAGTACGGCGGGGCCGCGGCCGTCGCCCGCTGGACCTCGCAGGGCAAGACGGTCGTCTACGCGATGGTCACCAGCGGCGAGGCGGGCATCGACGGGCTGGACCCGGCCGAGTGCGGCCCGCTGCGCGAGGCCGAGCAGCTCGCCTCGGCGCGCGTGGTCGGCGTCGACACCGTGGAGTTCCTCGGTTACCCGGACGGCGTGGTCGAGTACGGGCTGCCGCTGCGCCGGGACATCGCCCGGCTGGTGCGCAGACACCGGCCGGACATCGTGATCACCAGCAACTTCCGGGACACCTACGGCGGGGTGTTCCTCAACCAGGCCGACCACATCGCGGTCGGCCGGGCCACCCTGGACGGGGTCCGGGACGCCGGGAACCGCTGGGTGTTCCGCGAGCTGCTGGCCGAGGGCCACGAACCGTGGAACGGCGTGCGGCAGATCTGGGCGGCGGCCTCGCCGGACGCCGGGCACGCGGTGGACACCACCGACACCTTCGACCGGGGCGTCGCCTCGCTGGAGGAGCACCGGGCGTACCTGGCCGGCCTGGGCGGGGCGATGGCGGAGCCGCGGGAGTTCCTGGAGGGCGCCGGCCGGGGCGCCGGGACCCGGCTGGGGACGCGTTTCGCGGTGTCGTTCGAGGTGTTCCCGCTCAGCTAGGAGCCTCGGGGCCGTCGGGGCCTCCGGCGTCGTCGGGGCCCTGGGGGCCGTCGGGGCCTTGGGGCCCGTCCACAGGAGCGTCGGCGTCGGTGCCCGCGCGGCGCCGGCGCCGGTAGCGCAGCAGCTGCCGGAGCAGGAAGGCCGCGACCAGCACACCGAGAGCGACCGCGAACCAGACCTGGTAGCGCAGCGCCGTGTGGTAGACGGTGCCGATGTGGGCCCCGGCGACGTAGCCGAAGGTGCCCCAGACGGCCGTCCACAGCGCCGCGCCGAGCAGGTTGAACGGCTGGAACCGGCGCCAGGGCATCTCCGTCGTCCCGGCGATGATCCCGTTGTACTGGCGCAGCCCGTCCACGAAGCGGGCGACGGTGACCACCTTGCCGCCGTGCCGGGCGAAGAAGCCGTCGGCGCGCTCCATCCGGGCCGGGGTGAGCAGCACGTAGCGGCCCCAGCGGTGGACGAAGGCGCGCCCGCCGGTGTGGCCGATCAGGTAGCCGAGGCTGTTGCCGACCGCGGCGGCGCCGGCCGCGGTCAGCAGCACGGCGGCGAAGTCGAGGTGCCCGGCGCCGGCGTACACCGAGGCCAGCACCAGGATGGTCTGCCCGGGCACCGGGATGCCGCAGTTGTCCAGCAGCACGAGCAGCGCCACCGCGAGGTACCCGTAGTGGTCCAGCAGTGGCGCGAGCCCGGCGAGCGCCCCGGGCAGCGGGGTCGCGGGGGCGGACACCGCTCCTCACCACCTCGCGCGGGGCAAGGTGGCGGGGGCGTCGGTCAGTGTCCCGCCTGGCGCTGTTCGATGTTGCAGTCGGGGCCGGGGTAGATCAGGCCCTCGTGGCCGTCCTCGAAGCGGACCACGTACGGCGGCTGGCCGTCGGTGCCCCGGACTTCGACGATCTCGCCCTTCTGGTCCACCATGCCCACCGACCTGCTGTGGATGTGGAGCTGGTCACCTACCGCCGCGTGCATGGTCTGCTCCCTCGGGTCGTGTGCCGGCCGCCTGCGCGGCCTCTCCCGCTATCCACTGTGCTGCGGGGGCGGCGGGTGCGCAACGCCTCGGGCGCCCGGGGCGGGCGTCAGCGGGCGGACGGCTGTTGCGCGAGGTAGCCGCGGACCAGCCGCTTGCACTCGGCGATCAGCGCCGGATCGCCGTCCGGGGCCTCCCGGAAGGCCAGTTTGAGCACCGCGTCGGCGGCCTCCAGGGCCACCCGCAGGGTGAGCGTGGTGGCGGTCGGGTCGCCCGCCCGGAACAGTTCGCCGCCGAGCGACTGGAGCCGAAGGGCGACGGCGGTGTTGTTGTCGACGCCGGTGTCCAGCAGGTGCCGGTCGTCCAGGAAGTCGGTGGGCACGGCCGGGACGGCCAGGCCGAAGTCCAGCTGGCCGAAGCCCGGCACCGCGCGCTTCATCGCCACGAACTCCTCCACCGCGAGGTCGGTGAAGACGGCCGGGCCGACCGGTGCGGCGGCGGCCAGCCGGGCGTCCAGGCGCTGGAGGTAGCGGTCGAGGTTGCGGCCGGCGAGCGCGGCCAGCAGGTCCTCCTTGCCGGCGAAGAACTGGTAGAGGGTGCCGATCGGCACCTGGGCGCGCTGGGCCACCTCCTTGGTGGTGAGCGCGGTCGCCCCGACCTCGTCCAGCAGTCCGGCGCAGGCGTCCAGGATGCGGCCGTACCGCTCCAGGCTGCGCTGCTGGACCGGGCGGCGCCTGACCGGTCCGGGGGCGGGGTTGGTCCTGTCGCTCATGACCTCACTGTGCCGCATCCGCTGTTGCGGCGGCGAATCACCGGGGCGCGAACGGCGCGGAGTTCCCCGTGGGACGGGAGCCGAGTAGTGGCCGGAGCTGAACGGCACGGTGGCGGGAAGGTGTCCACGGGTTGGCATCGGCCTTGTCGTGGACGCGAGGACAGGTTCATACTCCTGAGGCGGACTACCTTGCGTGATCAACGCATGCCTCTTCGTGGTGATCGCGATTCAGCTGTGACGGCCGAGGCGCCTGTGACGGACGCTCCGCCGCCACCCGAGGTCTGGATGACGCCGTGTACCTCCACTGCCCGCGCCACGCCCCGTGGCGCCACGTCCCTGTGTGTGCCACGCCGAACAGAAGGAGGGGATCGGTTCGGTGACACCGCCATCCGGAGGGCGCGAGGCCCTCGACACCGAGCACCGCCGCCAGTTCCTGGAAGCCGGATACCTGGTCCTGCCCGGCCTGCTGCCGGAAGCGCTGCGCGAACGGCTCGCCCCCGAGGTCGACCGGTGGGTGGACGAGGGCCTGCGGGCCCGTTCGATCGCCGCCTGCGCCGACCCCTTACGGTACGGACCGCCGCCGCTGCTGGAGCTGGAACTTCCCGCCCACGGTGAACTCCTCACCTTCCCACCGCTGTTGCTCGCCCTGACCCGTCTGCTCGGGCCGGACTTCGTCTTCCATCACCTGCATAGCGACCGCCAGGACCCGGGGATCCCGGGCAAGGCCTGGCACCACGACTGCGAGCCCAACGACCGCTCCGACCCGTCGCTGCTGATGGTCCACGCGCTGCACTACCTCGGCGGACTGGACGGGAAGGTCGGCAGTCTGGCCGTCCTGCCCGGCTCGCACCTGCGCACCGCCGACAAGTCCGCCTACGCGCACCACGGCACCGCGGAACTGCCCGGCGAGGTGGTGATCGACCGGCTGCCGCCCGGCTCGACGGTGCTGCTCAACTCGGCGCTGTTCCACACCCGTCGGCCGGCGCCCGAAGGGCCGGGCCGGCCCCGGTACTTCGTCGACGCCTCCTACTGCCAGGTGGGGGCGCGCTGGCGCCCGGTGAAGCCGTACTGGCGGCGGATGCTCGCCCGGGCCCGCGAACTGGACCTGGCCGACGGCCAGTGGCCCGAGCTGTTCGCGGAGCGGCACTTCACCGAGTACACCGGCACGAGCCGTACCGGGCGTACCGGGCGCACCGAGTACGCCGGGACCGGGCCGTCCGGCACCGAGTACGCCGGCACCGGACCGTCCGGCACCGAGTACACCGGAACCGTCTGAGGAGCACTGCCGTGGAGATCGTCACCGCCGCCGCTTACCCCGAGGTCCACGACGCCTACCTGCGGGACCACCCGGTGGAGCGGGCCCACGAGGCGAACAGCAACATGTACGGCGAGGAGAACATCGAACGCGCCGACCGCATCCGCGGCGGCTGGTGGCGGATCCGGCTCTCCCGGGCGGACGTCCTGGGCGTCGTGCTGCCCTGGCACCTCAGCGAGGGCGGGGAGCTCGAACTGGTGCCGCGCCGCGGACTGACGGTGGCCGACGCGGCCGAGCGGGTCCGCGCCGGCGGGGCGGTCTGGACCACCGCCAACCCGGTCTGCGCGGCGAAGCTCCGGCTGCTGCGCCGGGCCCCGTTCACGCCCCTCTTCCTCAGCACCTCCCCGGTCGACCACACCGACTACGGGGACCTCGCGGTCCGGTCGGGTCTGATCCACCTCGACGGCCTGCACCGCATGCTGGCCTGGGAGTTGGCCGGACGGCTGCCCGAGCGGCCGCTGCTGGACGGCTACCTGGTCGGCGACCCGGCGGTGGTCGCCGAGCCCGCCCGGGCGGGCCGGACGGGGGACGAGTCGGCGTGACCACCGCGACGCAGCACGTCCGGTCCGCGTCCTCGGGCCACCCGGCCGACCCCGCCCACTGTGCCCGCTCGCTGCCCGAGCTGCTCGCCCACCTCGCCCGGGCCCACCCCGACCGGACCGCCCTGACCGACGGCGTCCGCGGCTTCGACTACCGCACCGTCGACGCCGCGGCCGACCGGATCGCCGACCGGCTGGCCGCCGCCGGCACCGGCCGGGGGGACCGGGTCGCCCTGGTCGGGCCCCGGGACGCCCGGATGCTGGTGCTGCTGCACGGGGTGCTGCGCTCGGGCGCGGCCGCGGTACTGGCCGATCCGGACTGGTCGGCGGCGGACCTGGCCCGGCGGCTGGCCTCCGTCCGGGTGGCCCGGGTGCTCGCCACCGAGGGCGGGCTCGGCGGGGAGGTGGTGGACGTCGAGGCGCTGCCGGGCCTGCCGTCGGGAGAGAGTGAGGCGCGGGCCGAGGTGCGGGGCGAGGACCTCGCGTACCTCTCCTTCACCTCCGGGTCGAGCGGCGAGCCCAAGGCGGTGGCCGTCACCCACGCCAACGCCGTGCACTACGCCCGGGCGCTGGCCGGGCGGCTCGACCTCACCGCGGCCGACGCGCCGTGCGCAGCGCACGTCACCACCCTGGCCGCCGACCTCGGCCACACCTCCTGGCTGCTCGCCCTGGCCACCGGCGGTTCGGTGCACCTCGTGCCGGACCGCGAGGTGCGCGACCCGGAGGCCTTCTGGGCCTCGCTGCGCCGGGCCGGGGTGGACGTGCTGAAGACCACCCCCTCGCACCTGACCGCCCTGCTGGAGGGCCGCCCGGCCGACTCCCCGCCGCTGCGCACCGTGCTGCTCGGCGGCGAGGCGCTGCCCCGCCAGCTCGCCGCCGCCCTGCTCGACGGCGGCACCACCGCGCGGCTGGTCAACCACTACGGCCCGACCGAGACCACCGTCGGCGCCACCTGCCTGCTCGTCACCTCCGCCCGCCAACTGCCCGCCGAGGAGCCGACCGTACCGATCGGCACCGCGATCGGCGAGGTGCTGCTGACCGTGGTGGACGGCACCGGCCGGGAGGCCCCGGACGGCGCTGTGGGCGAACTGCTCATCGGCGGCCGGGGCGTGACGGCCGGGTACTACGGCCGGCCGGCCGAGACCGCCCGCGGCTTCGTCCGGCACGACGGCCGACCCGTCTACCGCACCGGTGACCTGTGCCGCCGGCGGGCCGACGGGACGCTGGTCTTCCTGGGCCGGGTGGACCGCCAGGTGAAGGTCCGCGGGTACCGGGTGGACCTCGCCGAGGTCGAGCGGGCCATGGACGGGTACCCCGGCGTCGTCTGCTCGGCGGCGCTGCTGCGGGAAACCTCGCTCGGCAACCAACTGATGGGCATCGTAGGGTTGTCGGATTCCTCGAACGGCTCGGCCGGGCTGGAGGGGCTACGGGCGTACCTGCGGGACCGGCTCCCCGGCTACTCCGTGCCGCAGCCGATCCTGGTGCTGCCGCGGTTCCCGGTCGGACCGAACGGCAAGCTCGACCGGCAGCGGCTGGCCGAGCTGGCGGCCGAACTGGTCGAGGCCCGGGCCGAGTCGGGCGCGGCCGGCGTGGGGGAGCCGGGCGACACCGCCGGGAGCGGCCTCGCCGGGGAGATCGCGAGCTTCTGGGCGGGCGCCCTCGGCCTGCCCGCGGTCGGGCCGCGCGCCGACGTGCTCGGCCTCGGCGGCGACTCCATTCTCGCCATGCGCACCATCGCCTTCCTGCGGCGCTCCGGCCTGCGGGTCGCCTACGAGGACTTCTACTGGCACCCGACGGCGGAGGGCCTGGCGGCGGCCGCCGTCCCGGCCGCGCCGTCCGCCCCGGCCCCGCGCGGCTCCACCGGCGGGCTCCGACTCGCCCCGGCCCAGCGCTGGTTGTACGGGCAGCGGACGCCGCGGGACCTGCGGCACTGGAACCAGTCCGTGCTGCTGCGCTGTCGTACCGCCGTCGACTCGGCGGCACTCTCGGCCGCCGTCGCGGCCGTCCTGGAGCGGCACCCGGCGCTGCGCCGGCCGGTCACCCCGGACGGCTGCGGCGAACCGCGGGCGGTGGCCGACCTCGACCCGGTCTCCTTCTCGCGGATCCCGCGCGCCGCCGGGGACCTCGCCGACACCGTCGCCGGGGTCTGCAGCGAACTCCACCGCAGCCTCGACCCGTCGGCGGGCCGGTTGCTGCGCGCCCACCTGTTCACCGGCCCGCCCGGCACGGACGACCGGCTCGCGCTGATCGCGCACCACCTGGTGGTCGACGGACTGTCCTGGCGGATCCTGCTGGACGACCTGGCGCACGCGTACCGGGCGGTGCTCGACCGGAAGCCGGTCGACCTGCCGCCGACGGCCGACTTCTACGCCTGGGCGGCGCTCGCCTCGCCCGATGCCCAGCAGGTCGACGGCGACGAGAAGCGCACGGCCGAGAAGACCGAGGAAGCCCAGGAAGCCGAAGCGGCAGCGGAGTTCGAGGCGCCCGGCACGCTCAGCTGGGCGCTCGACCCGGACGCCACCGCCCGGCTGATCGCCCGGCACGGTGCCGGGGCCGGGCTGGAGGCCGTGCTGCTGGCCGCCTTCGCGAAGGCCGTCACCGGCGACGACGGCCGCCCCCGGCTCGCGGTGGAGGTCGAGACCCACGGCCGGGACGCGGTCGGCGACCCGGGTGAATTCCTGGACACCGTCGGCTGGTTCACAGCCGTCAAGCACGTCGAGCTGGACGCCGGGGCCACCCCGGACACCGTGGCGCGGCGACTGCGCGAGACGCCCGTCCGGCCGATGGACGCGCCCGGCGAACGGCCCGTCGTCGGCTTCAACTTCCTCGGCACCTTCCGGCTGCCCGAGGAGCCCGCGCTGGACTGGACCGTCGCCGCCGAACAGGCCGGCACGGCCCGTTGCGCCGGCGGCGACCCGCTGTACGAACTGCGCCTCACCGCACGGGTGGTGGAGCACCGGCTGGTAGCCGACCTGGTGTACGGCCGGCCCGGCCTGCCGCACCCCGCCGCCGGGCGGATCACCGGGCGCTTCGCCCGGGCCGTGGCGGCCGAGGCGCAGGCGCCGGACACCGCACCGCCCGTCCGGGCGGCGCTGTCCACCTCCGGCCAGCTGTTGCACCCCGGCGTCTCCCCGACCGCCGCCCGGGCGACGGTGCGCGAACCCGCCCGGGTGCTGCTCACCGGCGCCACCGGCTACCTCGGCCGGCACCTGCTGGAGGCCTTCGTCCGGCGCGGTGCCGAGGTCACCTGCCTGGTGCGGGCCACGGACGACGCCACGGCGCTGGAACGGCTCGGAGCCGGAGCCGGAGCCGACAACGCAGCCGGAGGCGCCGTCCGGGCGCTCGCCGGGGACGTCGACCGGGACGGCCTCGGCCTCTCCCCGGCCGGACGCGAACTCGCCAGGGGCGCCCACCTGGTGGTGCACGCGGCGGCGGACGTCCGGCTGGTGGCCTCGCCCGACGAACTGGAGCGCACCAACCACCTCGCGGTGCGCCGGCTGCTCGACTGGATCGGCGAGAACGCCCCGGACGCCCGGCTCCACCACGTCTCCACGCTCGCCGTCTCGGGCGGGGTGGACGGCCCGCCGCGTCGCTTCAGCGAGGCGGACCTGGAGATCGGCCAGCACTTCCGCACCCCGTACGAGCGGACCAAGTACCGGGCCGAGCGGGCCGTCCGGGCCTGGGCGGCGGGCGGGCACGCCGCCTACCTGCACCGCAGCGGCCACATCGCGGCGCACAGCCGGACCGGCGCGTTCCAGGCCAACGCCGGGGACAACCGGATCTACCAGCTGATCCGCGGCTACCTGCTGGCCGGCGCCGCGCCGAGCCGGCCGGACACCGCCTTCGCGTTCTCGTACGTGGACACGGTGGCCGCCGGGATCGCCGCGATCGCCCTCGACCGGTACGCCGCGCCCGGCGCGTACCACGTGGAGTCGCCGCACGCCGTCCCGCACGACGAACTGGTGCGGTGGCTGGCCGGGCACGGCCACCCCGTGCGGCTCACCGACGAGGAGGCCTTCGCGGCCGCCCTCGCCCGGGCCGAGCGCCGCCACCCGACGGCCGCCCGGGTGGCCGCCGCCTGGGCGGCGCAGGAGGAGCGCCGCGTCCTGGTGGACAGCGCGTACACCACCGCGGTGCTCGACCGGCTGGGCGTGCGCTTCGCCGCGCCGACCCCGCGGTGGTGGTCGGCCGCGCTCACCTGGGCCGCCGGGGCCGGCTACCTGCCGCCCGTCGGTCCGACCCCGACCACCCGTCACGACATCCGTGACGACACCCGTCACGACAGCCATGACGACATCCGTGACGACACCCGTCACGGCAGCTGTGACGACATCCGAGACGACATCCGTGCAGGCAGGACCAACCCGTGAAGGCAGGCCCCGTGTCCCAGCTCTCCCCGGTGCTCAAGCAGGCCACCCCGGTCGTCGCGGTACGCGGCGAAGGACTCCACCTCTACGATGCCGACGGCCGCCGTCACCTCGACTTCACCTCCGGTGTGGGGGTGACCAGCACCGGCCACTGTCACCCGAAGGTGGTCGAGGCCGTCCGGGACCAGGCCGGCCGGCTGATCCACGGGCAGTACACCACCGTGCTGCACGACCGACTCCTCGCTCTCACCGAGCGGTTGGGCGAGGTCCTGCCCGCCGGCCTGGACTCGCTGTTCTACGCCACCGCCGGCACCGAGGCGGTGGAGGCCGCGCTGCGGCTCGCCCGGCACGCCACCGGCCGGCAGAACGTGATCGTCTTCGAGGGCTCCTTCCACGGCCGCACCATGGGCGCGGCCTCGCTCACCACGGCCGGCACCCGGTTCCGGGCCGGCATCGGCCCGCTGATGCCCGGGGTCGCGGTGGCGCCCTTCCCGGCCGCCTTCCGGCTCGGACTGTCCGAGGAGGAGGCGGTGGCGCACGCCCTGCGCGGACTGGACGAGGTGCTCGCCACCGTCTCCGCGCCCGCCGAGACGGCCGCGATGTTCGTCGAGCCGGTGCTCGGCGAGGGCGGTTACGTCCCGGCGCCGCCCGGTTTCCTGGCCGGGCTGCGGGAGCGGGCCGACCGGCACGGGATCCTGCTGGTGGTGGACGAGGTGCAGACCGGCTTCGGCCGCACCGGCCGGTTCTGGGCCCACGAGCACGAGAACGGGGTGCTCCCCGATGTCCTGATCACTGCCAAGGGCCTGGCCAGCGGCTTCCCGCTGTCCGCGATCGCCGCGCCCGCCGGGCTGATGGGGCGCGCCTGGCCGGGATCGCAGGGCGGCACGTACGGCGGGAACCCGGTGGCCTGTGCCGCCGCCCTGGCGACCCTGGACGTGCTGCGCGAGGAGCGGCTGGTCGAGAACGCGGCCGAGCAGGGCGCCCGGCTGCTGGCCGGGCTGCGGGCGGTGGCCGCCGGGACGCCCGGGATCGCCGACGTCCGCGGGCTCGGGCTGATGGCCGCCAGCGAGTTCTGCCGCCCGGACGGCACCCCGGACCCGGAGGCGGCCCGGCGCGCCCAGCAGTCCGCGGCCGAGCACGGCCTGCTGCTGTTGCTGTGCGGGATCCACCTGAACGTGGTCCGGATGATCCCGGCGCTGGTCGTCACGGCCGAACAGATCGACGAGGGCCTGGAGTTGTGGGCGAAGGCCGTCGCGGCCGGCGGCCGGTAGGAAGGAGAGGACATGGATGCGGTGACCGAAATCGGCTGGAGCAGCCTGGAGTTGGACGCCCGGCGGGAGCTCTGGTCGCTCCCGCTGGGGGAGCGGGAGCGGCGGCTGCTCTGGGCCGACGCGCGGGCCGGGCGCTGGGGCGCGGCCGAGGAAGTGCGGGGCCGGCTACGGGAGTTCGTCCGGAACGCCGCCGACTCGGTGGGCGTCACCCATGTGAGCGGCCTGGTGGACCCGGCCCGCCCGGAGCAGGAGATCACCGAGGTGCTCTCCTTCCTGCTGCGGGACTTCGGCCGGATCGTCCCGCAGAACGGGCGCGGCGACCTCACCTCGGTGCTGCACGACCAGGACGGCGACGGCAACACCGAACTGGGCTTCCACTGCGACACCTGCGACCTACTGGTCCTGCTCTGCCTGCGGCCCGCCTTCGACGGCGGCGGGCTGACCAAGCTGGCGAGCGCCCGGCACGTCCACGACCTGATCCAGCGGGAGCGCCCGGACGCGCTGACCACGCTCCGCGAGGACTGGACCTTCGACCGCAGCGGCCGGGCCGGTCCGCAGGTGGTGGTCACCCCGATCCTGTACGACCGCAAGGACGGGACGATCGGCTGCTACTACCAGACCCGTACGGTCCGTTCCTCCCCCGACCGCGGCGGACCGGAACTGACGGACCGTCAGTGGGAGGCGCTCGGCGTGCTGGACGAGGTGCTCTACCGGCCGGAGATCGCCTTCGGGCTGCCGATGGCCGCCGGAGACCTGCTGATCATCCGCAACAGCCGGGTGCTGCACGGGCGTTCGCCGTACGTCGACGAGCCCGGGCCGTACTCCCGGCGGATGCTGCGGATCTGGGTGAACGAGGGGGAGGAGTGGGCGCTGTGACGACCACGGGAGAGGGCGGCGGCGGGACCGCGCCGCACGGACGGGTGGCGATCGTCACCGGCGGGGGCAGCGGCCTCGGCCGGGCGTCGGCGCTGGCCCTGCTGGCGGCCGGCTGGACGGTGGTCGTCGCCGGGCGCCGCAAGGACGCCCTGGAGGAGACCGCGGCCCTGGCCGGCCCCGGGGCCGACCGGGTGCTGCCCGTCCCGACCGACATCCGCAGCCCGGAGGAGGTCGCCCGGCTCTTCGACACCGTGCTCGACAGGTACGGCCGACTGGACCTGCTCTTCAACAACGCGGGCGCCGCCGCCCCGCGTCGGCCGATCACCGAGACCCCGTTCGAGGACTGGAACCGGGTGCTGGACACCATCGTCACCGGCGGCTTCCTCTGCGCCCGTGAGGCCTTCCGGGTGATGAGCACCCAGACCCCGCAGGGCGGGCGGATCATCAACAACGGCGCGCCCTCCGCCCACGTGCCGCGCCCCAACTCGATCGCGTACACCGCCGCCAAGCACGCCGTCCTCGGCCTCACCAAGGTGCTCGCCCTGGACGGCCGGCCGTACGGTATCTCCTGCGGGCAGATCGACGTCGGCAACGTCACCCCGGTGGACGGCGGCCCGCAGCCGGCCGCCATGCAGGCCGACCGGACCATGGCCGTCGAGGCGACCATCCCGGTGGACCGCTTCACCGAGGCCCTGGTGCTGATGGCCTCGCAGCCGCCGGACACCACCATCCAGTCCCTGGTGGTGCTGCCGACCACCATGCCGTTCGTCGGGAGGGGTTGAGCCGTGCTGGTCAGCGCGCGCTCCTTCGCGGAGTACCGGGCGATGTTCGCGCTCACCGAGCGCGACCTGGAGCAGCGCATCCTGGACTGCCCGGCCGGCGCGGCGAGTTTCGTCGCCGAGGCCGGGCGGCTCGGCATCGACGCCGTCGCCGTCGACCGCCAGTACGCCGAGCACCGCGAGGAACTGGGCGTGCTGGTGGAACGGGAGACCGCCTTCAAGCGCGAGCTGCTGGTGAAGGAGACCGCGGGGTACGTCTGGTCCTGGTACGCCGACGCGGACGACATGATCCGCCGGTGGACCGCCAACGCCCGAGCCTTCGGCGCCGACATCGCCGCCCGCCCGGAGCGCTACGTGGCCGGCTCGCTGCCCGGACTCCCCTTCGCCGACGACTCCTTCGACCTGGCGCTCTGCTCGCACCTGCTGTTCTCGTACGGCAACCGGCTGGGCGGGGAGTTCCAGCGGGCGGGCCTGCTGGAGCTCGCCCGGGTCGCGCGCCGGGAGGTCCGGGTCTTCCCACTGGTGGTGTACGACACCGGAGCGCGCTACGAGGGGCTGGGGGCGCTGCGCGCGGACCTCGCGGAGCTCGGCGTCCCCAGCCGGGTGGAGCGGGTGGCCTACGAGTTCCAGCCGGGGGCCGACGAGATGCTGGTGCTCTCCACCGCGGGCTACCGGGCGCCGGCCCGGAGCGCACCGGGCGCGGCGGGGGCCGCGAGGGCGACGGACCCGGTGCGGTGGCGGCACCGGGAGGCCGGGGCCTGAGCGGGCGGCCGGGCCGGACGGGCCCGGCCGGCCCGGCCCGCGGAAATCCGTACCGTCCCGTTGTCATCCGTCTCCGGCGGCTGCTGCGTCCTGGTGGTATGAACCGCTGCCCAGCCCGACCAGAGACCGACCCGCGAGGCGACCACCGGGAAGCCGAGCCGGAGCGGGGGACCTTGCCCCGCCGCCCGGCCGATCGGATGGTGCCGGCTGTGGCCGCGGTGACGGCGGTGGCGCTCGCGCTCCTGCTCCGCGGCCTGCTGCTGGAGTACGAGTCGCCGGACTGGCACTACTTCCTCGGCCCCTGGTACGGGTACATCGAGGCGAAGGGCGGATTCCAGGCCCTCGGCGACATCGGCTTCTCGGACTACAACGTCCCCTACCTGTACCTGATGGCCGCGCTCGGCTACCTTCCGGTGCCCGGGATGGCGGCGGTCAAGTGCGTGTCGATCCTCTTCGACCTGGCGCTGGCCTACTACACCCACCGCATCGTCTCGCGGTGCGGCCCGCACCGGCCCTGGCGGCCGTTCGCCGCGGCGGTGACCGTGCTGTTCCTGCCCACGGTCGTGACCAACAGCGGGTGGTGGGGCCAGGCCGACGCGATATTCACCGCCTTCCTGATCGGCGGCGTCCACCACCTCCTGCGCGGCCGCCCCTGGTGGACCTGCTCGTTCTTCGGGATCGCCCTGGCGTTCAAGCTCCAGGCGGTCTTCCTCTTCCCGCTGCTGCTCGTCGTCGTCCTGTACCGGCGGATACCGTGGCGGTGCCTGCTGGCCGTCCCGGCCGTGTACCTGGCGCTCGACGTGCCCGCCCTGCTGCTCGGCGCCGACCCCTGGCCGCTGCTGACGGTGTACGCCCGGCAGACCGGGACCTACCGGGACCTCGCGCTCAACGCGCCGTCGATCTACCAGTTCGTCTCGGTGCCGCCCGGCGGGGACGACCCGGTGCGCCGGGCGGGCGTCCTGGTCGCGGGCGTGCTGGTGCTGGCGCTGGTCGCACTGGCGGTCCGGGCCGTGCGACGCACCGACGGCGGGGCGGAGCCGGGGAGGTCCACGGAGGGGAGCGGGCAGGCGGGGCTCACCGGGACCAGGATCCTGCTGCTGGCCACCGTCTTCGCGATCGCGGTGCCGTTCCTGCTGCCGTCCATGCACGAGCGCTACTTCTACGTCGCGGACGTCCTCAGCGTGATCGTCGCCTTCCAACGGCCCCGGCAGCTCTGGTACCTGCCGGTCCTGGTCCAGCTCTCGTCCTTCGGCAGCTACCTCAAGTTCATCGCACCCGGCGTGGCGCCGTACCTGTCGATGCCGGCCCACGGCGCGCTGATGCTGCTGGCGCTGATCGCCGTACTCCGGGCCACCACCCGGGAGCTCGGCGTGCCCTGGGCCTGGCTGCTGCCGGGGTGGGCGCGGCAGCGCCGCCGCACCCACCCCAGCGGTCCTGCGGGCGAGGTCAGTTGACGACGACCACGGGGCTTCCCGGCTGGCCGGTGTCGGCGACCGGGCCGTACGCCGCGGAGAAGTAGCCGTCGCCCGGACAGAGCGTCGAGCCGGCGCTCTTGGCGAAGTGCTCGGTGCGGAACGCCAGGCTGTGCGCGGTGTTGTCGGCGCTGCCGGTGAAGGCGCCGCTCAGCTGGTAGGAGCAGGTGATGGTGCCGAACCAGGTGTCGAGCACCGCGGTGGCCTGGATCGGCCCGGCGGACCCGCCGGTCAGGGTGACCGGCAGGCCGGGCGCGTCGGAGACGGTGACGCCGTACGGCAGGTTGCCGACCGTCAGGCTGCGCACCGAGGTGACCCCGGTGACGTTTGCGGTGCACGAGCCGAAGGTCAGCCCGGTCAGCGACGCGGTCGCGCTGCCCGGCGCCGCCGGGTTGCTCAGCACCGAGGCCGAGAGCTGGGAGGTGGCGCAGGTGACGCCGGTGGTGCTGGTCGCGGTCGAGTAGAAGGTCGCCTTGGTGCCAGAGGCGAGCGGCGCGGAGAGCGCGTCGCCCACGGCGACGGCGGTGCCGCCCGCGCTCCCGGTGGTGAGCACCGGGCCGGCGGCGAGGGCCCCCGGCGACGCGGAGGCGGGGACGGCGGCCAGCGCGAGCGCGGTGGTCGCGCAGACGGCGGCGGCGGTGACGGCAAGGTGGCGGCTGAAGCGCATGGGAAACCTCTTCCTCGGTGAGGGGCGAGAAGACGTCCTCTCGCGGGCTCCCGAGCGGTGGGGACCGGGGAGCGCGCGGCGTTTCCGGGTTCCATACGTTCCAGGCGTGACCGCGCGCCGTCAAGGCGGTGGGCGGAACTTACTGACTTTTCGTCAACAAGCCGTGCTGTCAAGGCTTTCGGTCGAAGGGACGGCCGGCCGCCCGGCGCCTGACCGGCGGCCGCCCCGAGCCGGCCGCCCCGTCGCCTCGCCCGCCTGCGAGAATTCCGGCATGGCTGAGCACGAGAGCGACCACGGCTACCTCCTGGACAACCGGCAGACCGAGGCGGGCATCCGCTTCGACGCCCTCGCCGAGCTGTTCGACCCGGTGACCTTCCGGCACGTCGACGCCCTCGGGATCGGCCCCGGCATGCGCTGCTGGGAGGTCGGCGCGGGCGGCCCCTCGGTGCCGCTCGGACTCGCCGAACGCGTCGGCCCGACCGGCGCGGTGGTCGCCACCGACATCGACGTCTCCTGGACCGCCCCCGCCGCCGGCGGCGTGATCGAAGT
The DNA here is from genome assembly GCF_043201735.1 of Kitasatospora sp. NPDC048286. Taxonomy (NCBI): domain Bacteria; kingdom Bacillati; phylum Actinomycetota; class Actinomycetes; order Kitasatosporales; family Streptomycetaceae; genus Kitasatospora; species Kitasatospora sp. NPDC048286. The sequence continues at coordinate 82,096 of NZ_JBICZE010000007.1, read as the reverse complement.
GCTGCGCCACGACGTGGCGGCCGACCCGCCGCCGCCCGGCGGCTTCGACCTGGTGCACGCCCGGCTGGTCCTGGTCCACGTCGCCGACCGCGCCGAGGCCCTGCGCCGGATGGTGGGGGCGCTGCGCCCCGGCGGCCGGCTGCTGCTGGAGGACGCCGACCCGGCCCTGCAACCGCTGCTCTGCCCGGACGAGTCCGGCCCCGACGAGCGCCTCGCCAACCGCCTGCGGTCCGGCTTCCGCACCCTGATGGCCGGGCGCGGCGCCGACCTCGCGTACGGCCGGACGCTGCCCAGGGCGCTGCGCGAAGCGGGCCTGATCGACGTCCAGGCCGACGCGTACTTCCCGATCACCTCGCCGGCCTGCGCCGTCCTGGAGGACGCGACCGTCCGGCAGATCCGCCGGCTGCTGGTGGCCGAAGGCCTCGCGACGGACGAGGAGATCGACCGCCACCTGGCCAACGTCGCCACCGGCCGGCTCGACCTGGCCACCGCCCCGATGATCTCCGCCTGGGCCCGCCGCCCGTGACGCCTCCCGCCGAGCCCGGCGGGACGGGGGCCGCGGCGCCGCTCGCCGAGGTGCGCGCCCCCGGGTGCGTCAACACCTGCTCCTGTAGCGGCGGTTCGGCCCCGTTCACCTGCGCGTCGGCCTGGTGTACCGGGGGAAGGTCCACTGGGGCGGCGGTCCCGGCGGCCTCCACCGCCCGTCCGCCGTCCGCCACTCGCGGGGGAGGTGGCGGGCGGCGGCCCTCCCGGGCAGACTCACCGGGCATGACGCGACGCCCGACCGTGCACCGACGCCCGCAGCTGCTCGTCGTGAGCGGCCCGCCCGGTGCGGGCAAGACCACACTGGCGCACGCCCTGGCCGATGCGCTCGGCCGGCCGGCGGTCTGCCGGGACGAGATCAAGGAGCGGATGGCCGCCGCCCGGGAGACGCCGGCCGAGGAACTGGACCGGCGGACGCTGGCCGCGTTCTTCCACACCCTCGACGGACACCTGCGCGCCGGGACGGACGTGGTGGCCGAGGCGGCCTACCAGGACCGGCTGTGGCGGCCCGGCCTGGCGCCGCTCGCCGAACTCGCCGAGCTGCGCGTCGTGCGCTGCGTCGTCGAGCCGGAGGTCGCCCGCGAGCGGATCGCCCGTCGGGCCGCCGAGGCGCCCGGGCGGGCCGTCCACGCGGACGGCGAGCTGCTGGGCCGCATCGCGCGCGGCGAGCGGCCGATCGAGTCCTGGGTGCCGATCGCGCTGGACGCCCCCTGCCTGGCCGTGGACACCACCCGCGGCTGGGCCCCGCCCCTGGAGCGGATCACGGCCTTCGCCACCCGCGCCGCCGAGGATCCGACCGTCCCGCCGGGTGGCCGCGGCCCGGCGGTCTAACCTCGACGGTATGGACGCGTTCGAACATCCGGGCGGCCAGGCCGTCGTCCCGCCGGGGGAGGGGCTGGAAGCCCTGGTACGGCTGCTGGACCGGCGCGGCGCGGTGGTGCTCAGCGGGGCGGGCCTGTCCACGGAGTCCGGCATCCCCGACTACCGGGGCGCCACCGGCCGCCGCCGCAGCGGCACCCCGATGACGTACCAGGAGTTCACCGGCAGCGCCGACGCCCGGCGCCGCTACTGGGCCCGCAGCCACACCGGCTGGCCGGCGATCGCCGGGGCCCGGCCCAACGCCGGGCACCACGCGGTGGAGCGGCTGCGCCGGGCCGGGCACGTCGCGGCGGTCATCACCCAGAACGTGGACGGCCTCCACCACGCGGCCGGCACCCGGGAGGCCGTGGAGCTGCACGGCGGACTCCACCGGGTGGTCTGCCTCGACTGCCGCCGCACCGCCACCCGGGTCGAGCTGGACCGGCGGCTGGAGGAGCTCAACCCGGGCTTCCGTCGGCCCGGCGCGCAGCTGCGGCCCGACGGTGACGCGCGGCTGCCGCAGTCCGTGGTGGACGGCTTCCGGGTCGCCGCCTGCGCGGACTGCGGCGGGGTGCTCAAGCCCGACGTGGTGTTCTTCGGCGAGAACGTCCCGCCGCCCCGGGTCGAGCGCTGCTACGAACTGGTCGACGCGGCCGACTCGTTGGTGGTTCTCGGTTCCTCCCTGGCGGTGCTGTCCGGGCTGCGCTTCGTCCGCCGTGCCGCCCGGTCGCGACTGCCGGTCGCGATCGTCAACCAGGGGGCGACGCGCGGGGACGAACTCGCCGCGCTCCGGCTCGACCTGCCGCTGGGGCCGGCCATGACGGAGGTCGCCCGGCTGCTCGACGCGGCCTGACCGGCGCGCTCGCCCGGTTCCCGCCGCCGTGCTCGGCCCGCCGCCGCGCTCGGCCGACCGCCGCGCTCGGCCGACCGCCGCGCTCAGCCGGCCGGCTGGGCGGGCCGGCCCGGTACCCACAGCGGCACCCGGCCGCCGCGCGGCATGCAGCGCGCCGCGTCCTGCTCCAGCCAGTCGGCCACCCGCTCCGGATCGCCCTCGCACAGCTCCACCAGCGCGGACGCGGCGATCCCGGTGCAGCACAGCACCAGCGCCAGGGTGTCCCGGCGGCGGTGGTGTTCCCGTACGTACGCCTCGGCGCGCTCCTCGATCCGGTGGATGTGGCCCGGCCCGTCGTCGGCGGTCAGCGCCTGCACCCCGTGCCACACCAGGGTCAGCGCGCAGGGCTCGGCCGGGTGCGAGGAGCCGGCCCGCTGCGCCTGCTCGCGGGTCTCCGCCGAGCGCTGCCCGAGCCACTCCAGCGCCGCCGGCCCGTCCTCCCGGCAGCGGCGGAGCACCAGTTCCGCGGCCCGGGCCACCACGGCCCGCAGCACCGCCGGCGCGGGCGCCCGCAGCCCGGCCGCGGACCCGTCCCCGAAGGCCAGCCAGGCATCGGCGAACGAGGCCGCCCGCACCCCGCCGACCCAGGTGGTCGACTCGCTCGCCGTGCTCAGCCGGTCCTCGGCCCCCAGCCGCACCAGCCCCACGGCCGTCAGGCACGCCGCGTCCCCGTCCAGCTCCCGCAGCCATCGACTCAGCACCAGCACACACCCCCGTCAGCGGTTCATCCCCGTGAGGCCTCATCCCACCACACCAGGACGGAGACGAACTAGACAGGAGCACGTCACAATCTGGAACCAGACCTTCCGCGCGGTCCTGCGACGGAGGCGGCGTGGATGCGGTGGCGGGTGACGGCCGGGCGAGCGACGGCGACGGCCTCGGCCGGCCGGGTCCCCGCACCGCTCCCGAGTCCGCTTCCGGCGGCCTCGGCGTCGGATCCGGGCCGTTCGGGCCGGACCCTCGGCGGGCGATTCCCGATCCGGCATCCGGGTGAATTGGCGCGGCGCCGCCCGGCGCGGAATGAAGCCGGGGCCGGCGCTGCCAGAATGCAATTTCCTCGGGGTCCACCCGCACAGTCGGCGCCATCGGACAGCTGGAGCGGAACATGCGAATCATTCAGCCGCGTATTAGTTCGGAAAAGAGGCCCGGTGCAGTCGCGGGCGGCTTTCCGTGGACGCTCATGTATCACTCGGTGGCGCCGGCGCTCGACGATCCCTATCTGATCACCGTCGATCCGGCACGGTTCCGCCGCCAGCTGCGCTGGCTGTCCGCCCGCGGCCTGCGCGGGGTGTCGGTGGGCACGCTGATGCGCGCCCACCGGGACGGCACCGCGGCGGGCATGGTGGGGCTCAGCTTCGACGACGGGTACCGCGACTTCGTCGAGGAGGTCATGCCCGCCCTGGCGGAGCACGGCTTCACCGCGACGGTCTACGTGGTGGCCGACCGGCTGGGCGGCTACAACGACTGGGACCGGCAGGGCCCGCGCAAGCCGCTGATGACGGCCCGCCAGGTCCGTGAGGCCGCGGCCGCCGGGATGGAGATCGGCTCGCACGGGCTGACCCACCGGCGGCTGGCGGGCCTGGACGCGCGGGACCTGGAGGCCCAGGTCGCCGACAGCCGCCACGTCCTGGAGGACCTCACGGGCCGGGAGGTCGCGGGGTTCTGCTACCCGTACGGCTCGCTCGACGCCGCCGCGGTGGAGGCGGTGGCCGAGGCCGGCTACGACCACGCGTGCGCGGTCAGCCCCGGTGCCCACAGCGGGGAGTACGCGCTTCCCCGCTGCTACGTGGGCGACCGGGACGGACCGCTGCACCTGGCCGCGAAGCTGGTGCGCGACCGCTGGCGGCGCTGACCGCCGCCGACGGCCGCTCGGTGGGGGCGGCCGCTCAGCGGGGGACGGCGGCGGATCCCGCGGTCGGATCCGCGCCGGCCCCCGCGGCGGGCTCCACATGGAGCCAGGACTCGTGCCACAGCAGCGCGCACCGGCGGTCGCAGCCCGCGGCCAGCGGCTCACCGCCGCAGCGCAGCCCGTCGAGGATGAACCACCGCCCCCCGGCGGGGTACTGCCACCACACGAGGGACCGGTGACGCAGCTCGATGGCACCGTGCCGGGTGCCGGCGTGGCGCTCCATCCCCGCCTGGAAGGGGACGCCGTGCAGGCGCCCGTCGGGGCCGAGGGTCGCGTGGATCTCCGCGAGGCCGCGCACCGTCGCCCACAGCGTGACGGGCCGTTCGGCGGGGGCCGGCGCGGGGGCGGGCTCCAGCCATTCGTCGCGGAACAGCAGCGCGCAGTCCATGCCGCAGCCCTGGGCCCCGTCGGCGCCGTGGCAGGTGGCGCCGGCCAGCGCGACGGTGCCCGACAGGCGCCGCACCCGGTAGTGGTCGTCGACCATGCGGCGCACGACGCGTTCGACCCGGTAGACGCCGCCGCAGAACGACCACTGGCTGCCGGTGAACCACAGGCCGCGGTGGCGGTCCCGGTCGTCGAGGGTGGCGCGCACCGCGGCCTCGTCCTTCACCCGGACCCAGTCCCCCTCGGCGAAGCGGGAGGGCCGGCCCGGCGCCGGAACGCCGTCGCGGCGCTCACGCAGGCCCTCGCGGGCGATCCGGGCGCGGCGCACGACACCGAGCGGGGGGAGGTCGCGCAGGGGCAGGTTCTTGTACTGGCACCGGTTCGCGGCGGTTTCGCTGCGCAGCTCCGCGGTTCGGGGGAACCGTGATTCCTCGACGGCCATCAATGAAATCCCATCGGGTTGGAGATATCGGCACAGGCTAGCGCAACCGGCCTTTCCCCGTGCGGGCCTCCGGAGCCTTTCGAGGCCATGTCGGAAGAAATAGCACTAGACCCACTAAGAGCCTTCCGGAGTGAAGAAACGCCGCTTCCGGAGAGTTCCGGGTTCATACCCGTGTAATGTTTCCACCGGTGTCGCGGTGGAGTGGCCGAGTGGTGAGGCGACGGCTTGCAGGGCCGTTCAGACGGGTTCGATTCCTGTCTCCACCTTTTCTCCCGTCCGCTGCGTTCCGGCGTGGGTACGCGGCCGGGCGCCGACGGTCAGGTCGACGGCGCGTCCAGCCGGTCGCTCAGCTGGCTGCGGGAGGTGATCCCGAGCTTCGGGAAGATCCGGTACAGATGGGTGCCGATCGTCCGGGGTGACAGGTGCAGCTGCCGGCCTATCTCCTTGTTGGAGAGGCCCTGCGCCGCCAGCTGGGCGATCTGCACCTCCTGGGGCGTGAGCAGGTCCCGGTCGGGGCGGCCCTGGCTCTTGCTGCCCTCGCCCGCCGAACGGAGCTCCTGGGCCGCCCGTTCACGCCAGGGCTCCACGCCCATGGCTTCGAAGGACTCCCGGGCGATCCGCAGCGGAGTGCGGGCCTCCATCACCCGGCGGTGGCGCCGGAGCCAGGTGCCGTGGGCGAGCATGAGCCGGGCACGGACGAAGGGTGCCCGGGACATGTCCAGATCGAAGGCCGCCCGGAACCGCTCCTCGGCGTCCTCGTCGTCGGCGAGCAGCGCCCGGGCGAATCCCAGGCTCACCCGGATCATCTGGACCTCGCTCGCCCCGGCGGACGTGACGAGCTGTCGCAGGGCCGCCTTCGCCATGGCGCGCTGGTCCTCGCCGGTGGCGGCCTCGGCCAACTCGGCGATGGCCATGGTCTGCATGAACGGGTGGTAGGAGGGATCGGCCGGGTCGAAGACCCGCCAGACGCAGGAGAACGCCTCGGCGTGCCGACCCGCGGCCAGGGCGATGAGGCCGCGGGCGATCTGGATGTACGCGAGCTTGGAGGGGTCGACCACGGTCAGCCCCTGGCCCTCCGCCTCGCCGATCGCGACCAGCGCGGTGTCCAGGTCGCCGCGCAGCGCGGCGAACTGTGCCTTCGCCACCCGGGCACCGGTCAGCCAGCGCGGTTGCGCGGTCTCCTCGGCCAGCCGGGCCGCCTCGGCCGCCGCCGGGAGCCCGGTCTCCCAGTCGACGGTGTGCACGGTGGCCAGGGCGAGGAGCACCAGCGTCTTGGTCAGCGGGCCCCGACGCCCCTGACGGCGCAGTCCGTCCGCCGCGTGGCGGGCGAAGCCGGTGACATGGTCGAACCCGTTCACCATGATGGCCGCGTTGCCCAGGGTGGCGGCGGCCACGACGTCGTACCCGCCCTCGCGTTCGAGGCGCCGCAGCCGGTCGATCACCGTCGCCGAGGCCTCCAGCGGGGCGGCCCCCGCCAGCGTGCACACCAGGTCCGGGTGGAGTTCCGGGACCGGCAGCCGCTCGGCGGCCGTCACGACGCGCTCCCGCAGTTCCCGCCCCGGGTCCGCCCACCAGCAACGCCACGCGGCCACACGCAGCAGCCGCAACGCGAGTTCGGGATCGCCGGCCTCGGCGGCCTGCTCCGCCGTGGCGATCAGCAGGTGGATCCGGGACGTGCTCGTGTCGGACTCCGACTCCAGCCATTCGCGCAGCAGGACCACGCGGGCCCGCTCCAGCACGTCCGGGCCCAGCGATTCGGCCTGCTGCACCAGGGCCGACACGCGATCCGCCCGGCCGAGTTCGAAGCACAGCTCCGCGGCACCGAGGAGGCGCGCCCGCCGTCCCGAAGGGTCCTCGCTCAGCGCGGTGGCGCGTTCCAGCGCCGTCAGGGCCGCTGCGACGGCACCACGCTCTCGCGCGCCGAGAGCCACCCGGTCCAGTTGCCGGGCCACCGCTTCGTCGGGACGGCCGCCGGCCGAGGCCCGGTGCCACGCCTGCCGGTCGGGGTGTCCCCGGAGGGTGTCGGCGAGCGCGCCGTGGGCGGCCAGACGGTCCGCGAGCGGTGCCGAGCCCAGGACGGCGGAGCGCACCAGGGGGTGGGTGAAGGCGATCCGGAACCCGTCGACGCGCACCAGGCCGGCGGCCACGGCGGGCTCCAGCGACAGCGCGGAGATCTCGGTGCCGGTCAGGGCCGCGGCCGCGGCGAGCACCTCGGTCAGCGCACCGTCGTCGGTGGTGGCGGCGACCAGCAGCAGCTGGTGGGTGTCGGACGGAAGGTCGGCCAGCCACGAGGAGAAGGCGCGCTCGAGCCGGGCGGTGAGGGGGAGCACCGGCGACCCCACGAACCCCGTGGGCTCCCCGTCCGCCGCGGGGGAGAGGGGGAGCTCGATCAGTGCGAGGGGGTTGCCGGCCGACAACCGCGCCACCCGGCGGCGCGCCCCCGGGCCGAGGCCGGGACTGCGGGCGTCCAGCAGGGCGTCGCCCGCGCTCGGGGCCAGCGGCCCGAGGTGCAGCTCGCGGATGTCGGGGACGCCCCGCCTGGCCGTACGGTCGTCGCGCACGGCGAGGAGCAGGCCGAGGGGTTCGGCGCCGACGCGGCGTGCGACGAACCCGAGGACGTCCAGGGTCGGCGCGTCCAGCCACTGGGCGTCGTCCACGACCAGCAGTACGGGGGCTTCGGCGGCCGCCTCGCCGAGCAGGCCGAGGGTGGCCAGGGCGATCATGAAGAACCGGGGCGCGGAGGCGTCGTCGGACGGCTCCGCCATGCCGAAGGCGCCCAGCAGGGCCTGTGCCTGGACGGCGGGCAGGTGCGGGATGCGCTCCGTCATGGTGTGGGTCAGCTGGTGCAGCCCGGCGAACGGCAGCTCGGTCTCGGCCCGGACACCCGCTGCCCTGAGGACGGTGAATCCGGCGCTCCCGGCCCGGGCGGCGGCGTGGTCCAGCAGGGCGGACTTGCCGATCCCGGGGGCCCCGTGGATCAGCAGCGCGTCGCCCCGCCCGGGCAGGGCGTCGACCAGTGCGTCGACGGCCGCCAGTTCCTCGTCCCGGCCGAACAGTGTGGTGCCTGACATCCGAAGTTCCTCTGCGCCTGCGCCTGCGCCAGTGGTCTGACCTGGACCGTTGCAGTGTAGGTGCGCGCATTGCACGGTTCGAGTGCGCGGATAGTCATGTGTTCGGCGCCACATCACCTACAGTCGCTTCGCAGTCATCCTGCCGCCGACGTAAGTCATCCCGTGTCCCATGCTGGAAGCCATGTCGAGCGGAGGGAGAGGACCGATGGCATCCGTGACCGACACGGCCGGGCAGCCGGACGACGGGAGCACGCTTCGCCGCCGGAGCGGGGCCGTCCCCGTCGCCGCCGTCCCCTTCACGGTCGCCTCGTACGAGCCTCCGTCGGACCCGGGCCGGATGACGACCCGGCAGTTGGGGCACCTGCTCTTCCTCACGACGGAGGCGGGCCCCCGGTGCTACACCCGCGGCCCGCGGGAGATCGCCCGTGGCACCCGGCAGGCCGAGGGGTTCCTCGTGGTCGCCGTCATGGGGGCCACCGGCGCCGTGGTGCGGCAGGACGGCAGGACGACCGAGGTCCCCGCGGGAGCGGTCTCCTTCTGGTACTCGGAGACCCCTCATGTGGTCGACTACCCGGACGGAGTGGACGTCAGGGTGTGCCTGATCCCCCGCCGGGCCCTCGGCGCGCGGGACGAGCAGCTGGCGCGGGTGACGGCCACCGTGGCCGACGCCGGCGGGCCGGTGGCCGCCCTGGTCGCGCAGTCCCTGCTGACCCTGGCCGAGACCGCCGAGGACTGCCCCGAGTTCGTCGCCGGCCGACTGGCCCGCAACGTCACCGACCTGGTGGCCACCCTCGTCGCCGAGCAGGCCGCCCGTGACACGCCCGCCACGGAGGACTCCCGCACGGAGGACTCCCGGTACGCCCGGATCCGGGAGATCCACGCCTACGTGGACCGGCACCTCAGGGATCCGGAACTCGGGCCGCAGAGCATCGCGGCCGCGCACGACATCTCCGTCCGCTCCCTGCACAAGCTCTTCGAAGGGGAGGGGACCACCGTCAGCCGTCTGATCCAGCGCCGCCGGCTCCAGGAGAGCGCCGAGGAACTCACCCGCGAGGACGGCGGTGACAGCACGGTCTCCGGCGTGGCCCAGCGATGGGGCTTCACCGACCCGGCCCACTTCAGCCGGCTCTTCCGTGCCTCGTACGGCATCTCGCCGAGCCGGTGGCGCGACACCCGCGGCGGCGCCGAGCCGGCCACCCGGCCGGACCCCCCGGGCCCGGTGTTCCGATGACCCGTCGACCAGAGAGGAACCCGGTGTCCCCTTCCCGCTCCACCGCATCTCTCTCCACCGCATCGCTGTCCGCCTCCGACCGGGCGGACGTGTGGCACGACGCCGTGTCCCACGCCTTCGTGCCGATGGCCGTGGAGTTCCTGGAGGAGGTGCCGTCACCCGGGGAGCTCACCGGCCACCGGCTCGGTCCGGTGCGGATCTCGAGGGTCCAGGCCGGGCCGCAGACGGTGACCCGCACCAGGCGCCTGATCGCCGACGCCGACGCGCCGACGCTCATCCTCAGCCTGCAGGAGCGCGGCACCGCGCTCAAGGAGCAGGACGGCAGGGAGACGCTCATCCGGCCCGGCGGATTCTCCCTCACCGACACCTCCCGGGTGTTCCGCAAGAGGATCGACGAGGAGTTCGCCTTCACGTCCTTCCACTTCCCCCGTGCGGAACTCGACGTCCGGGACGAGGACCTGAGGGCGCTCACCGCGACCACCTTCGACGGCGCCGAGGGCAGTGCCGCACTGCTGGCCGGCTACCTCCGCCAGATGGCGCGCGAGGCGGCCGGGCTGGACGAGGCCGTCGGGCGCCGGGCCGCGTCCACGGCGCTCGACCTGCTGGCGCTGCTCGTCGACGACCGGGCCGGGCTGGTGCGGCCGCAGGGTTCGCGGACCGCGGCCTCGCTGGAGCGGGTCAAGGACCACGTCCTGCGCAACCTGCGCGATCCGGACCTCTCGCCGGCCACCATCGCGGAGGCGAACTTCATGTCGGTGCGCTTCCTCCACAAGCTGTTCCAGCAGGAGGACCTCACGGTCGGCGGGTGGATCCGCGCCCAGCGGCTGGAGCGCTGCAGCCGGGACCTGCTGCGCCCGATGGCCGCGGAGCTCGGCGTGGCGGGCATCGCCCGGCGCTGGGGCTTCGCCAACTCCAGCCACTTCAGCCGCGCCTTCCGCGACGCCTACGGCATGACGCCGAGGGACTGGCAGGTCAGCGGCGGGGCGGCGGGCTGACGCCCGGCCGATCACGCCCTGACGAGTGACCGGAGGCGGGGACCGTGTCCGGTCGGCGAAGGCACCCGGGTCCGTACCACGAACGGCCCCTCCTCCGCCGATCCGTCGAAGAACTTCGAATGATTCGACCCGTCAGGTGGCGTGGCGTTTCCTGGAACCATCGCACCGGGGCCGGTCCCGAGCAGGGGCCGGGGACCGGGGAGCGAGGACCGGCGCGTGCCGGTGGACCACCGGCCGACCGAACTCCTCGCGCACCGACGTCCAGTCGTCGGTCGAAGAGCCAGCCAAGCCCTCAGGACCGGAGGAACGATGCGTCTTCGCGCCATAGCCGCCGCCACGGCAGCGGCCGCCACCCTCGCACTCTGTCCCCTCGCCGCCACGACGGCGAGCGCCGCACCCGTGGCCGGGGCCGCGTCGGCGAAGCCCGCCCTCGACAGCGGCGTGTGGAACACCGCCACCTACAACCCCGACGGGCACGTGAACACGGTCGAGATCAACCAGTACGTCGGCAGTGACAACCACCACTACGTCGTCGGCTGGCTGTACGCCGGGAGCGGCAACGTCGCGTTCTACTACGACCAGTCCCACGACGGCGGCCGGACCTGGAACAGCTTCCTCGACCGGACGTACGTGGGCCCGGGCGGCTGGTACACCCTGCCGACGAAGTACGACGACGGGGGCGTGTGGTACCGCGCCTGTTCCGCGGCCGAGTGGGCGGGGAGCCCGTACGGGAACCCCCAGTGGGGCTACAACATCGCCTGCACCAACTGGTACTGACCTCAGGGGCCCGGGGCGGCCCGCCGGTGCCCGGCGGGCCGTTCCGGCGGGTTGGGAACGGGGTGAGGGCCCGTGTCGCGCGGTTGCGCGGCGCGGGCCCTCGTGGGTCACTCCGGTGGTCCCTGTCCGGCTCCCGGGGTGTGGGGGAAGCCGAGGGGTCGGCTTAGTACCAGTGGTGGGACTGCCAGAAGTTCCAGGCGGCGTTGGGGCTGCCGTAGCGGGTGTTCATGTAGTCCAGTGCCCACTTGATCTGGGTGGTGGGGTTGGTCTTCCAGTCCGCACCCGCGGAGGCCATCTTGGAGGCCGGCAGGGCCTGGCCCAGTCCGTAGGAGCCCGAGCTCGGGTTGGTCGCGGTCACGTTCCAGCCCGACTCGTGGGAGATGATCTGGCTGAACGAGGCGAGCTGGTCCGCCGGCACGATCTGGGCGGCGAGGGCCTGCGGGGAGGCGTCGGCGGCCGAGGCGACCGTGGGGACCACGGCGGCACCCAGGGCGGTCACGCCGGCGGCGCCGGCGAGGATCGCGGCAGAGGTGCGCATACGGAGCTTGAAAGCGGGCATGTAGAGCAGGACCTCAATCGGGTTGGGCCGGTGTCACGCCCCGCCCCGACCGTGGCCGGACAGGGGCCGAACGGTCGCGGGGTGTGACTCGGCGGTAAGCCGCATCCGGCGGGACAGGAGCCGGTGTGGCTGGCGACGAATGCAAAGTTGCCAGACCGCAACGGGCCCCGCCAAGACCCCCTCGCTACGACCCGGCGTCGTAGCGAGGAGAGCGGCTCCGATTCGAAGGAGGGGCCACGCCGAGCGCGCCACCCCCTTCCGACCTGCGCAAACACCATCCACCCCCTGGCAAAAAGCGGGCAAAACGGACATTCCTAGCCGTCGTCGTGCACCGCAACCGCATGTGAGCGCACTCACCGTTTGAACCCCGACGGCATCGCCGACCGCCCCACCCTGGTCACGCTGAGTCACTGCCCACCGGGCCGTCACTGAGACCGCGGTCACACCCCGGCGACGCCCCCCCGGCTCAGGCGCGGTCGGTGGCGGGCTCGGTCGCGTAGCGGCTCATCGCGTCGGCGTTGGTCTGCGGCGTCAGCGGGCGGCCGGCGGCGAGCACCTCCTGGAGGTCCCGGAAGTACTGCACGTACAGGTCGGGGGTGAAGGTGCTGAGCATGACGGCCGGCTGGTCGGTCGGGTTGGCGAAGGTGTGCGGGGCGCCGGGCGGAACCATCACCAGCGTGCCCGCGGCGGCGTCGTACTCCTCCTCCCCGACGGTGAACCGCACGGTGCCGGAGAGGACGTAGAAGCCCTCGTCGTGTTCGCGGTGGCGGTGCTGCGGCGGCCCCTGGGTGTGCGGGGCGAGGACGGACTCGGCGATCGCGAGTCGGTGCCCGGTGTGGCTGCCGTCCTCGAGAACGCGCATGCGCGTGGTGCCCAGAACGATCGTCTCGCCGTCGCCGGGGCCCACCACCGACACGGCGGGGGCGGTCCGCGGCTCGCTGGTCTTCGCTTCTTCGGTCATGCTCACGAGTGCACCGCCGGGGCCCCGCCGGTGTCCAAGACCCGTTCCGCGGGGCCGATACCCCGTGGGTATCGTTGCAGCGTGGAGCTACGGACCTTGCGCTACTTCGTGGCGGTCGCCGAGGAACTCCACTTCGGCCGGGCCGCCACCCGACTGCACATGAGCCAGCCGCCGCTGAGCCGGGCGATCAAGCGGTTGGAGGCCGAGGTCGGGGCCCTGCTGTTCGCCCGCTCGCCGACGGGGGTCACGCTCACCCCGGTGGGCTCGGTGCTGCTCGACGAGGCGCGGGCGCTGCTCGACCACGCCGAGCGCGTCCGGGTGCGCGTGGGCGCGGCGGCCGGCGTCGCGACCGTCACCATCGGCATCCTGGGCGACGGCACCGACCCGGGAGCGGCCAGGCTGGCCGCCGCCTTCCGCCGAAGCCGCCCCGGCGTCGACATCCGCATCCGCGAGACCGATCTGACCGACCCGACCTGCGGGCTGCGAGCCGGGCTGGTCGACGTCGCGCTGACCAGGGCGCCGTTCGACGAGACCGCCCTGACGGTGCGTACGCTGCGGGCCGATCCGGTCGGCGTGGTCCTGCGCGCCGACGACCCCCTGGCCGGCCGTGACGGGCTGCGGTCGGCCGAGCTGGACGACCGCCGCTGGTTCCGGTTCCCGCAGGGCACCGACCCCCGCTGGCAGTCGTACTGGCACGGTGGCAGGCCGCGCGAGGGCCCGGTGGTGCGCACCGTCCAGGAGTGCCTGCAGGCCGTGTTGTGGAACGGCACGGTCGGCCTGGCCCCGCTCGGACACAACCTGCCCGCGGAGCTGGCCGTGGTGCCGCTGACCGACATCCCGCCGAGCCGGGTGGTGGCGGCCTGGAACGAGGGCGACACCAACCCGTTGATCCGGTCCTTCGGCGAGATCGCGACCGCCGCGTACCGTCGCTGAGGACCGGCCACCGGTGCCGCCGCGCCCCGCGCTCCTTCGGGAGGGGCGCGGGGCACGGCGGCCCGGCGGGGGAGGGCCGGTCAGAACTGCCAGGCGGGGTCGTCGGCGATCGCCAGGAGGGCGGCCTCGGCCAGGCCGGCGTTCGGCTGGTCGGTCCACTGCTGGAGGGTCACCGTGCGGCCGTCGGTGCGCTGGAGGCGGACGTACTGGGAGGTGCGGCCGTTCTGCGGGTGCGTCAGGGTCACGGCCTCGCCGTGCGCACCGGAGGGGAGGTCGACCAGGTGGCAGCTGGTGCGCGGGGCGACCTCCTGCGGGCTGGGCACGCCGGGGCGGGGGGTGACGACGGGCAGGGCGATGGTGGCGCAGAGCGGGACCCTGGGCGCGTCGGCGGTGCGGTCGGCGCCGCCGTCACCACCGCCTACGCGCTCACCCGCGAAGCCGTGCGGCACGACGTCACCGTCACGGCCGTCGACCGCAACGGGGCGCCGATCGGGCCGGGCACCTGGAACACCTGGTCGACGGTCAACCTCGTCAACCTGGACACCCGCGAGACCTTCCGGCCGCGCCACCACCGGCGGCACGCGCCGCCGACGGCTCCACCGTCGAGCAGACCGTGCTGCGCGCCTACCGCCTGGCACCCTGACGGCCCGCCGGTGGCCCGCGGGCGATGCGCGGGTCACCGGCGTGGCGGGGGCGTGGCCGCCTTCGCGCTCGGGAGTGGCGTGCCCCGGGGGTGTCCTTGCCCGGTCGGCTTCCGGCCGGACGACCGGTCCCCTTGGCGTCAGGTCCGTTCCGGCAGCACCAGCGGCGCCCCGGTGCGCGGGTGCGCCAGCACCTCGACGGGGTGCCCGTACACCTCGCTGAGCAGCGGCGCCCGCAGCACCTCGGCGACCGGTCCGTCGGCGACCGTCGCCCCGCCCGTCAGCAGGACCACCCGGTCCGCGTAGGCCGCCGCGAGGGACAGGTCGTGCAGCACCACGACCACGCCGTCCCCGGCGGCGGCGCGGTCCCGGGCGACCCGCAGCACCAGCTCCTGGTGGCGCAGGTCGAGGGCCGCGGTCGGCTCGTCCAGGAGCAGCAGCGGGGTGCGCTGGGCCAGCACCCGGGCCAGCGCCACCCGGGCGCGCTCGCCGCCGGACAGGGCGGTGAACGGGCGCCCGGCGAAGGCGGTGGACTCGGTGGCCGCCATCGCCTCGGCGACCACCGCCTCGTCCTCGGCGGCCGCCGCCGTACCGGCCCAGGGCGCGCGGCCCATCCGGACCACCTCGTCGGCCGGGAACGGGAAGGACAGCGCGGCGGACTGCGGCAACAGCGCGCGGTGCAGGGCGAGTTCGGCCGCGCCGTACGCGGACAGCGGTCGGCCGCGCAGGGTCACCCCGCCGCCGTGCGGCGCGACGTCCCCGGCGAGGACGGACAGCAGGGTGGACTTGCCCGCGCCGTTCGGCCCGAGCAGTGCGACCAGTTCGCCGGCGGCGACCCGCACGGAGGCGCCGGCCAGCAGCGCACGGCCGCCGACGGTCAGCCGCACGGCCTCGGCGGTGAGCAACTCGTTGCCGGGAAGCGGTCGTTCGGGGATCGTCCGGTGTCGGTGCAGTCTCATGCCCAGCCTCCCTGGCGGGTCCTGGTCCGGCGCAGCAGCCAGAAGAAGAACGGGCTGCCGATCAGTGCGGTGAGCACCCCGAGCGGCAGTTCGGCCGGTGCGGCGAGGGTGCGGGCGGCGAGGTCGGCGGTCACGAGCACCAGGGCGCCGCCCAGCGCGGACGGGGGGAGCAGGAAGCGGTGGCCGGGGCCGGTCAGCATCCGCAGCAGGTGGGGGACGACCAGGCCGACGAAGCCGATGATGCCGCTGACCGCGACGGCCGCGGCGGTGAGCAGCGCGACCACGGTGATCAGGGTCAGGCGCATCCGCTCGACGTCGACGCCGAGATGGCGGGCGGGGCGCTCGCCGAGGGCCAGGAGGTCCAGCCTGCGGGCGTACAGCGGGGCGATGGTGAGCCCGACGGCGGCGAAGGGCAGGACGGCGAGCACCTTGCCCCAGGTGGCCTGGGCGAGCGAGCCGAGCTGCCAGAAGGTGACCTGGCTGATCGCGGCGGAGTCGGCGGTGAACAGGAAGACGCCGATCAGCGCGCCGCAGAAGGCGTTCACGGCGACGCCGGTGAGTATCAGGGTGACCACCTCGGTGCGCCCGCCGGAGCGGGCCATGACGTACACCGCGAAGACCGTCAACAGCCCGCTCGCGAAGGCGAAGGCGGTGACCGTCCAGCTGCCGAGGGCGTCCAGGCCGAGCACGATGCAGGCCACCGCGCCGACCGCGCCGCCGGAGGAGACGCCGATGACGGCGGGTTCGGCGAGCGGGTTGCCGAACACGCCCTGCATCAGCGCCCCGGCGCAGCCGAGCGAGCCGCCGACCAGCAGGGCGAGGGCCACCCGGGGCAGCCGGACGTTCCACAGCACCGACTCGGGCACCCGGTCCAGGGCGTGTCCGCCGAGGCCGAGGCGGTGGGTGGTGGAGGCGAGGACGTCGCCGAGCGGGATGCGGTAGGCGCCGGTGCCGGCCGCGAGCAGGGCGCAGAGCACCAGGGCGGCGGTGAGCGCGACCGTGACGAGGGTGGTCCTGGACGGTCCGCGGAGGCTCTTCTCCCGTACGGCGGTGGTCACTCGGCACCCGCCGGGTGGAGCTGGGCGGTGATCTCCTGGAGCACCTGGGGTGTGCGCGGGCCGTAGCTGAGCAGTTGGCCGTCCTCGATCGAGACGATCCGGCGGTCGAGCCCGGCCGGGGTCTGGGCGACGCCGGGAAGTGCGAGCAGGCCGTCGACGCCGCCGACCGAGTCGAGCCCCTTGCTCATCACCAGGATCGCGTCGGGCGCGGCCTTGACCAGGGCCTCGCTGGTGAGCGGGGTGAAGTCGCCGGTGAGCCCGGCGGCGGTGCCGGCGTCCTCGCCGCCGGCCGCCTCGATCAGCGAGCCGGCGCCGGAGGCGGGGCCGCCGAGCAGGTAGACGGAGGCGCTGCCGCGCAGGTAGAGGAAGGCCACCCTGGGATGGCGGCCGGTGGCCGGGACGGCGGCCCTGGCGGCGTCGATCCGCTGTTCGGTGCGTTCCCTCAACTGCCGTCCGGCGTCCGGGACGCCGAGCGCGGTGGCGACGGTGTCGATGCGCGGGCCGACGTCGGCGAGCTTCTTGGCGTCGTCCAGGACAAGGAGCGGGACGCCGGCCGCGCGGATCTGCGCGATCGCCTCGGCCGGGCCGGTGGAGCGGTCGGCGAGGACGACGGTCGGACGCAGCGAGAGCACGCCCTCGGCGGACACGTCGTGGGCCTGGGTGATCACCGGCAGCGCGGCGGCCTGCCGGAAGGTGGTGGAGACGTCCCGGGCGACCACCTTGGGGCCGAGGCCGAGGCTGAACACCAGCTCGGCGAGGCTGCCGTCGAGCGGGATGATCCGCTCGGCGCTGGTGACGGTGACCTGGCGGCCGTCGGCGGAGGGGGTGGTGGCCGGGAGCTGCGGGACGGGCTCGACGGGCAGCGGCTCGACCGCGTCGGGGGCGCGGGTGGTGGTGGCGGTCGTGGCCGTCCTGGTGGCGGAGCCACAGGCGGTGAGGGGGAGTAGCAGGCCGAGGAGGAGCAGCAGGAGGGCCGGCCTGCGGGCCACCCGGGTTCGGATCGTACTGCTGCTCAACGTGCTTCCCTTCGCCGGGGGTTGTCGCCGCCTCCGACCGGACGGGGAGGGGCTCTTGATCTATATATTAGGTTAGCCTTACCTAAGTCTTGCAAGGGGGTGGCGGTCTGCCGACCCCTCCCCCCGCCGCGCCCCCGTGACCCTTCGAGGAGTGATCCGCGTGTTCCTGCCCAGCCGGCTCCGCCGTTTGGCCGCCTCCCTGGTGGCCGTTCTCGCCGCCCTGTCGGTGGCGGGCCTGTTGCCGGCCCGGGCGGTCGCCGCCGAGGGCAGGGTCTCCGGCGGGCGGCTCGACTGGGGGATCAGACAGTCCTTCCTGGCCTACGTCACCGGGCCGATCGCCAAGGGGAGTTGGACACTCAGCGGCGGCGCGGCCACGGTCGGCGGCAGCACCTTCCGCTTCCACTCCGCGACCGGCGCGTACGACCCGGCGACCGGTGCGCTGACCGCGGGCTTCTCCGGCGGTGTCCGCTTCACCGGGCACCAGGAGAACGGCGCCGACGCGCTCGACCTGAGCCTGGGGCGGCTCACCTTCCGGGCCGTCCACGGTGGTGCGGCCGGGCTCTACGCCGACGTCAGGAGCAAGTCCAAGGAGACCGGGCAGGTCAGCGAGGCGAGCCAGGCCAAGCTGGCCGATCTCTCGCTGGCCGGCGTCGACCTGCGCGGCGCGGCCGGCACCCTGAGCCTGAGTAACGTCCCGGCCACCCTCACCGACGCCGGGGCGAAGGCCTTCGGCAACTTCTACCAGGCCGGAACGGCCCTCGACCCGCTCAGCCTGTCGGTCAACCTGCCTGCCGCTCAGGCGACTTCGGCGGCGCCGTCGCCGAGTGCCGCGCCCACGGGCGCGCCCTCCGCCGAGGCCGCGCCCGTCGCCGGGGCCGCACCCTCCGTCGGCTCCGCGCCCGTCGCCGGGGCCGCCCCTTCCGGTGAGCCCGCCGCCCAGGCACCCGCGAAGACCGAGTTCGGCAACGGCGCCCTCGACTGGGGCGTGCGCCGCACCTTCCGCGACTACGTCACCGGCGCGATCGCCCAGGGCCGTTGGGAACTCGGCGGCGGCGCGGCCGACGGCGGGGCCTTCTTCCGCTGGACCCCGGCCAAGGGCGAGTACGACCCAGCGACCGGCGAGCTCACCGCCGCCTTCACCGGCACCGTCCGCTTCACCGGCCTGCGCGGCGGCGAAAGCCACGGGCTGGACCTCACCCTGGCCAACCCGGGCGTCACCGTGGCCGGCGGCCAGGGCCGACTGCTCGCGGACGTCTCCGGCCGCACCCCGGACGGCGCCACCCGGCAGCTGCCCGGCGTCGAGCTGGCGACCTTCGACCCCACCGGGCTCAAGGCCGAGGGCGGCCTGCTGAAGGCCGTCGAGCTGCCGCTGAAGCTCGCCCAGGGCGGGGCCGAGGCCTTCGGGGGCCTCTACCCGGCCGGCACCGAGATGGACCCGCTGAGCTTCGCCGTCGCCCTCGACCCGGCCGCCACACTGCCCCCGCTGCCCGACCTCGGCAGCGCCCCGGCCACGCCCGCCGCCTCGGCCGCCCCGGCAACGCCGGCCGCCTCGCCCGTCGCGTCCTCCGCCGGCTCGTCCTCGGGTGGCTTCCCGGTGGCCGCCGCGGCCGGCGGCGCGGTGCTGGTCGCCGCGCTCGCCACGACCGGCGGGCTGCTGGTCCGGCGCCGCCGCGCGGCCGCCGCCCCGGGCCCCGACCGCACGGCCTGACCCTTCCCCCCGCCATCCCCCCATCCGAACGGAGCAACCACCATGTCCCGCAACCGCACCCGGCTGGCCGCCCTCGCCGCCGCCACCGCAGGCCTCGGCCTGACGGCCCTCGGCGCCCCCGCGCTGGCCCTGGCCGACGGCGCCCCTGGCAGCGTCACGTACGACACCGGCGCGCTGGACTGGGGCGTGAAGGCCGGCTTCCGCACCTACATCGAGGGCCCCGCCTCCCAGGGCGGCGCGGTCGAGCTGACCGGCGGTGCGACCCGCAACACCGACGGCACCTTCCACTTCGGCCTGGCGAGTGCCGAGTACGACCTCGCCACCCACGCGCTCAGCTCCTCCTTCACCGGCGGCGTGCACTTCACCGCCCACCACGGCGCGCTGGACATCGCGCTCAGCGACCTGAAGGTCACCACGTCCGGCACCACCGGTACGCTCACCGCCGACACCGCCTCCAAGGAGTCGACGAGCGCCACCGAGACCACCCGACGGAACGACGTGCCGCTGGTGACCTTCACCGTCGGGCGGGACACCACCACCGGGGTGCCGACCGCCGCCAAGCTGACCGAGCAGGGCGCCCAGGCCTTCGCGGGCTTCTACCGGGCCGGGGCGGATATGGACCCGCTGTCGCTGCTGCTCAAGCAGAGCCCGGCGACGCCCGCTCCGTCCGGTACGCCGGTCCCGTCCGGTGCGCCGGTGCCGTCCGGTACGCCGGTCCCGTCCGGAACGTCCACCCCGTCCGGTACGGCCTCGCCGACGGCGCAGCCGACCGGCACGCCGTCCGGCACGCCGTCGGCCCCCGCCGAGCCGTCGGCCACTGCCACCCCCTCGCCGACGGCCACCCGGAGCACGACACCAGCCCAGACCGGCACCCCCAGCACCGCTCCCGACCGCCTGCCCGTGTTGAACGGCACCTTGAACTGGACGGTCAAGGAGAGCTTCCGCAAGTACCTCGAATCCCCGATGGCCGCCGGCAAGGTCGAGTTCGGCGGCGGCGCGGCCGACTACCGCTTCGGCAGCGCCACCGGCGCGTACAACACCGCCGACCACACGCTGACCGCCGGCTTCACCGGCTCGGTCCGCTTCCTCGCCCACCCCGGCAAGGACGGCTGGGCGCTCGACACCACGCTCTCCGCACCGGGTCTGGTCATCGACCGGGATGGTGCCTTCCTGACTGCCGACGTCAACGGCAAGTCCCCGGACGGCAAGTCGACCACGCTGAGCGGCGCCCGGATCGCCAAGCTCGACGTCCCCGTCTCCGCGCTGAAGCCGGTCAACGGCCTGGTCACGCTCACCGGTGTCCCGGCCACGCTCACCGCCGAGGGCGTCCCGGTCTTCTCCAACTACCCGGCCGGTACGGCCCTGGACCCGGTCAGCGCCACCCTGGCCTTCGACAAGGACGCCGCGCTGCCCGCCACCGGTACGTCCGGCACCGCCGGCGCCAACCCGGCTGCGGGTGGCCAGGGTTCGGGCGGCGGCACGGCCGGAGGTGCCTCGCTCACCAGCACCGGCCTGACCGGCACGGGCACCGGTTCGCTGGCCGCCACCGGAGCGGACACCCCGGTGCTCCCGTTGCTGGCCACCGCGGCCGGACTGCTGCTGGTCGGCGGCAGCGCCACCGTCCTGGTGCGCACCCGCCGCAGCGGCGCGCAGGCCTGACCCCGGTCGGGAACGCACACCGGCCCCGGCGAGCAACCGCTCGCCGGGGCCGGTGCGTTCACCGCGGGGGAGTGGGAACGCTCAGGCGCTCAGCGGGTAGCGCCCGTCCAGGTCGTGGAACACCGCCCCGTTGAGTATGAAGGCCCGCTTGCACTCCTCGACCACCCGGCGCCGCTCGACCTCGTCCATCGCCGCACCCGCCGCGTCCAGCCTGGACCGGTACTCGCGCTTGAAGGCGGCGGGGTTGGCGACCTCCTCGAAGACGTAGAACCGCACGCCGTCGCCCTTGCGCTCGAAACCCCAGGCCTTCTCGGCCACGCCCCGGATGATCTGGCCGCCCGACAGGTCGCCCAGGTAGCGGGTGTAGTGGTGCGCGAGGTAGCCGGCGGGCCACTCGGCGGCCAGCTCCTCCACCCGCGCCACGTACGCGGCGGTGGCGGGCAGCGGCGCCAGCCCGTCCCGCCAGTCGGGCCCGCGCAGGTGTGCCAGGTCGCGTTCGATGGCGTCGGTGCGCAGCAGCGCCCGGTCGATGAACGGGCCTGCCAGCGGGTGCTCCGCGAGCTGCTCGGCCCGCTCCTCCAGCGCCCGGTAGACGTACCAGAGCTGGCCGGTGAGGTCGGCGTAGGCCTCGATCCCGAGGCGTCCGCCCAGCAGGCGGCTCATGAACGAGGACCGCTCTGCGGCCTCGTGCTCCTCGCTGCTGGCGGTGCGGAGCATGGTGGAGAACGGGACGGGTGCGGGCGCGGGCATGCGGCCTCCAGGGATCGGATGCGGCCGGGTCGGAGAGACCCCGATAACTTTGGTTAGCCTAACCTAAGTCGCATATTGCCGACACTCTGTCGGCAAACAGGCCGAGCGGCGCGGGAAGCGGCCATCGTCACCCGCCGGGCGCGATATCCCCGTTGCTCCGGCGGCCGCCCGATTGAAAGGATGATCAGATGAAAGAGGATTCAGTCGTACCGACGCCCGTCATCCTCGGCATAGACGACCTCCGGCCGCTCCCCGGAGTCACGCGGATCGCCCGCACCAGCCGTGAGGGCGTCCAGCTCCTGGAAGAGCATCGCGAGGTCTTCGTCGACGAACTCTGGCTCGACCACGATCTCGGCGGCGACGACAGCATCATGCCCGTGGTGACCCTCATGGAAGAGGCCGCCTTCAACGGGCGGCCCTTCCGGATCGGAACCGTCTTCGTCCACAGCGCCAACCCCATCGGCGCCGAAACCGTCGTCCGGTCACTCACGCGCTGGAACTACCGCGTCCGGCGGGCAGTGGCGTAGCGAGTCCGGTACCGGCTCGGGCCCCGGTGGTTGACGAGTCGCGGGGCTGAGCTGGGAACAACGGATCGGATCAGAGCTGCCCCAGACGCCGGGGCCCGGCATCCCCATCAGCCTCCTGGGTCAAGCGCGCCACGGCCAGGGCCAGCGCGCGGTCGAGTGCCGCCTCGGCGTCGCACGGCACATCGGGCCGGACGCCGGTGCCCTCCCAGTTGGTGCCCGAGACCGGGTTGACCGCGCGGGCGACGGGCACGCTGAGCTCCAGGTGCGGGTGCACCGTCCAGCCCTCGCGCGGGTGCGCGCCGCCCCGGGTGGCTTCCCCGACGACCTCGGCGCGCCCGAGCTGCTGCAGGTCGTAGGCGAGTTCCTCGCCCGCGGAGAAGGTGCTGCCACTCGTGAGCACGAAGAGCGGCTTGCCGCCGCCGAAGCGGGCGCCCGGGACGAACGGGGGCGTCCAGGACTGCGCGGCCACCTCTCCCTGCCGCGAGACCATGGTGTTGAGGTGTGTGCGGCCGTCGAGCAGGTAGCCGCAGACGAAGGCGACCGTGTCCGGATCGCCACCGGTGTTGCGGCGCAGGTCCAGGATGAGGGCGCGGGCGGGGGCCACCAGTGAGAGCGCCGCGGCCAGCGGCTGCGCCGCCCAGTCCAGCGGGAACATCTTGGGGGCGATCTCCAGGACCGCGACGCCGCCGTCGAGGATCTCCACCCGCGGGACACCATCCAGGGAGGCGTCGAAATCCCTCCGCATCGAGGCGAGCACCGCCGCTCCCCGCTCGCGCGGCACCGGCACGGCGTGGTACTTGAGGGCCAGGTGCAGGTCGCCGTTGACGGACCGCAGGTCCGCGGTGACCGCTTCGGCCAACTCCTGGGCGGATTCGGTGCGGTAGGAGCCCTCGGCACTCCGGCGCCGCAGCAGGGAGGCCAGTTCCCGGGCGGCGTCGGGGAAGACGTAGTTCTCGCCGACCAGGTCGGCGATCGACTCGACGACGGCGAGGGCGTCCGGCGCAGGTGGCGGCGATGTGGTGGCGGTCATGGGGAGGGAGTAGACCAGCGGCTTGTCCGGGCGTCAAACGTACTTGACGCTTGCTCACATAGGTCGGGGGCGCAGCAGCTGGTCGAGGCCGAACTCGAAGCGTTCGTCGAACGCCGTGTCCTCCAGCTGCGGCACCACCCGGTCGAGCGCGGGGTAGCTGCCGGCGGCGAGTGCGGGGCCGAGGGTGTGTTCCTCGCCGGAGGTGGCGAGTGCCTGCTCCTCCTGGGTCAGGCCGAGTGTCAGGTACTGGATGCTCCAGAACGTCCAGGCGGCCCGGCGTTCGTCGAGTCCGGCGTCGAGCAGGGCCGCCACGAGGTGCTCGGCGAACGCGAGGGTCGCGGGCTCGGCGGCGTAGGTGCCGGCGACGACGGCCGCGCCGTCGCGGTGGGCGAGCAGGCAGCGGCGGTAGCGGCGGGCCAGTTCGCGCGCCCGCTCGTCCGGGGCCGCGGGCAGGTCGGTGAGCGGGATCCCGGCGACGATCGCGTCGGCCATCAGCTCCAGCAGTCGGGCCTTGGTCTTGGCGTGCCACAGCACGGTGTTCATCCGTACGCCGAGGCGTTCGGCCGTGCCGCGCAGGGAGACGGCGTCGGCGCCCTTCTCGTCGAGCAGTTCGAGTGCCGCCCGCACCACGGCGGTGGGGTCGAGCCGGGTTCGCGGGGCGGCCGGGGTTTGCTTCTTGGTCACTGACCTAGTCTACTGGAGGCATCGTTATTGGTCACTGACCAAGAAGGGGAGTCTCGTCATGCCCGAAGGAACGCACACCACCACCGCACCCGCCACCGCCGAACACGCCACCGCACCGGACGCCGCCACCGGGGTCGTCATCGCCGGAGGCGGACCGGTCGGGCTCTGGCTCGCCTGCGAGCTGCGCCTCCACGGCGTCGACGTGACCGTGCTGGAGACCCGGGCCGAGCCCGACCCGCACTCCCGCGCCCTCACCGTCCACCCGCGCACCCTCGAACTGTTCGCCGCCCGGGGACTGGTGACGCCCTTCCTCGCCGAAGGACTGCGGGTGCCCAACGGGCACTTCGCCGCGCTCACCACCCGGATGGACTTCTCCCGGCTGGACACGCCCTACCCGTTCACCCTCGTCCTGCCGCAGGTCCGCACCGAGGAACTCATCGCCGCCCACGCCGAGGCCGTCGGCGTCCGCCTGCTGCGCGAGCACCGGGTGACCGGTCTGACCCGGCACGACGACGCGGTGACCGTCGAGGTCGACACCCCCACCGGGCACCGGCAACTGCGCGCGGCCTACCTGGTCGGCTGCGACGGCAGCCGCAGCACCGTACGCACCGCCGCGGGCATCGGCTTCCCCGGCACGTCCGCCACCCGGTGGGCCTGGATGGCCGACGTCACGCTCGACGCGCCGCCCGCCGCGCACACTGCCTTCAACGAGTACGGCACCGTCATGGTCTTCCCCCTGCCCGACGGCCTCCACCGGGTGGTCGGCAACGACGCGCACAGCGTCCAGGAGCCGCCCGAGACCCCCACCATCGAGGAACTCCGCACCCGGGTGCGCCGGATCGCCGGCACCGACCTCGGCATGCGCGACCCGCACTGGATCTCCGTCTTCGGCAACGCCACCCGCCAGGCCGAGCGCTACCGCCACGGCCGGGTCCTGCTCGCCGGCGACGCCGCGCACACCCACTTCCCCGCCGGCGGCCCCGGCCTCAACGTCGGCCTCCAGGACGCCGGCAACCTCGGCTGGAAGCTCGCCCAGACCCTCGCCGGCACCGCCCCCGACGGCCTGCTCGACAGCTACCACACCGAACGCCACCCGGTCGGCGCCGACCTGCTGCGCAGCACCAGCGCGCAGACCGGCCTGATGACCGGCTACACCCCGGAGAACCTCGCCATGCGTGACCTGCTGGGCGAACTCATCGGCGACGTACCGGAGTTCTCCGACGCCCTGGCCCTGCGCGCTTCCGGCCTCGCCGTCCACTACCCGCCCGCCGAACCGTCCGGCACCCACCCGCTCACCGGGACCCGCGCCCCCGACCTCCCCGTCCACGGCGGCACAACGCTGCTGCCCCTGCTGCGCCGCGGCCGCTACGTCCTGCTCGACCTGGCCACCGCCCCCGACACCCCGTCGCCGCTCGCGCCGCTGGCCCACGACGTGACGCCGGGCCTCGACGTCCACACCGCCCCTCCGGCCGACAATCGCCCCGCAGGCCACCGCCCCACCTGGTCCGGAGTCACCGCCGCCCTCGTCCGCCCCGACGGCCACCTCGCCTGGCTCTCCACCGACCCCGACCCCCGCGAACCCGCCCGCACCGCCGTCACGGCGACGCTCGCCCGCTGCTAGGCGCGGAAAGGAGGACACCCGCCACGGCACGTCCGGCGCCCGGTCCTCCGGCACGCCCCCGCGGGGCCGGCGCGACCGCCCCTCGGCGACGGTGGCGTTCCTGATCGCGGAGACCCGGAGGGGTGCTCCGGTGTCCCAACTCCGATGTGTCGCAGTGGTTTTCGAACGACCTGCGTGTCGATACATTGATTCGGTGCCCACCTGCCGGGCTTGAGTCGCGAACGAGCAAGGAGCCGTGGCTGACGGGGGCGACCGGGGAAGGCTGGTGCGCATGGTCCTGGGCAGGCGGAAGCGGCGGGAAGCGGACGAGGCGCGCGCGAAGTTCATCGCCAACCGGGAGAAGGTCCGCTCGTGGAGCGGGCGTTGGGACTGCCCCGAGGTGGACTGGCCGGCCTTCGAAGAGGTCCCCAGCCCCTGGCTGGTGCTGCCGCGCGAACGCGACCGATGGTTGGAGCTCCACGCGCCCTTCATGGAGCGGTACGACTGGCTCCTCGAAGCCACACCCCGGGCGAATGGCGTCGACGAGCTGTGGGCGCTCTGGGAGTTCGGCGCGGGCCACGGGTTCGAGCGTCTGACGATCCGCTTCCGTACCGTCCTGGACCCCGAGTACCTGGCCGAGAAGCTGGCCCTCGGCATCGAGGCGGCGGCCTTCGACGGGTGGCAGGACGGAGACGCGCAGAGCGTCTACGACTGGTTGTGCGAGGGGGTCGGCAGCCTGGCCGGCTCCGGCATGGTCCGGGGAAAGCACCGCCTGGGCTTCGTGCTCCTGGAGATGACCTGCGCGGCGGTCGGCCGAACCACCGTCATCACCGAGCTGCGCGCCTCGCTCACGACCACCTCCCTGGACGGTAGGCCCTTGAAGCCCGATGGCCGGGACTAGGAGTCGTCGGTGTCGCGGCCCGGGCGCGCGTTTGACGCATTCCGGGCACATGATCATCCTGGGGCGATGGCAGCGGAGCGGAGCGTGGCGGAGATCCTGGACGCGGCCGTCGGCGTCCGCGAGGCCGCCAGGGGCGCGGCGGTCGGCACGACCGGCCTCGACGCGGTCCTGGCGGCGCTGTCGGGGGTGATGGAGTACGACCACGCCTCGCTGGCCCGGTGGGATCCGCTGCGCGGCTGCCACACCACCCTGGCCGGGAGCTACCCGGACGACGCCACCGCCTACATCGAGACGCGGCTCCACCACGACCCGGTGTTCCCCGTGCTCCGCAGCCCGGCCAGGGGCGGCCTCTGGCTCGGGGACGTCCCCGGACGGCTCCTGGCGGCCTCCCCGGGCTTCCGGGAGGTGCTGCGCCCGCTCGGCATCGAGGACGGGGTGGCCCAGTGCCTCTTCGCCGTCGACGGCCGGTACGTCGGGGTGCTGAACGTGAGCACCCGCCGGCCGCGGTGCGCGCCCGATCCCGCGCGGGCCGTGGTCACCCTGCTCAGCGAGGCGCTCGCCGCGGCCGTCGACCCCCACGCGGGCCCGCGGTCCGAGGAGCCCGCCGTGGCCGCCGTGCCCGGTCCGGGCGCCCCGGCCCGGCCGGGCGGGCTCTCGCCGCGCGAACTGCAGGTCCTGGCCGAACTGACGGCCGGCCGCACCAACCGGGAGATCGCCGAACGGCTGTACGTCACGCCCCGCACCGTGGGGACCCACATCGAGCACATCCTCGCCAAGCTCGACCTCCCCAACCGCGCGGCCGCCGCGGCCCGGGCCGCCGCCTGGGGGATCGGCTGCTCCGACCCCTCCGGATCGGGCGTCGCCGGCTTGGAGGAGTTCCCCCGACCGGGCGAGCGGCTTGTGCCGGGGCGGACCGGGTAGGAGGCGGGAAGCGTCGGCGAGGCGAGGCGAGGCGACTCGACGCGCGCCGCGGGGATTCCGTACGGACCCTCGCGGGTCGGTACCACCGATCGCGGTGTCTCAGGGGGCAGGGAGGGTGCGATGACCGGCCGAGTGATCTACGCGTCGTTCGAGTTCCAGTTCCCGCTGGGCGGCATCCGCGCGCTGAACCAGCAGGTCTCGCTGCTGCGCGCCGCCGGAGTCGAGGCGTTCCGCTGGACGCCCACGCCGGGATTCCGCTACACGTGGTTCGCCGACGACGTGCCGGCGCTGTCCGGCACGACCCTGGACCTCGGGCCCGAGGACGTGCTCGTCCTGCCCGAGGTCAGCGTGCTCCCCGACCACGACCCGGCGCCCGGCGGCCGCAAGGTCGTCTTCTCGCAGGGACACTACGTCACCTTCCTGGCCGGCCCCGGCCCCGGACCGTACCCGGGCTGGTCGTCCCGGCCGGCGCTGTGGACGGTCTCGAAGGCGGGCGTCGACATGCTCCGCCGCGCCCTGCCCGAGTACGAGCCGCACCTGGTGCCCAGCGTCATCGACACCGAGTCGTTCCGGCCGGCGGCGACCGGGCGGGTCCGGCGCATCGCGTGGATGTCCCGCAAGCGCCCCGTCGAGAGCACGCTGCTGCGCCGCCTGCTCCACGCCGACCCGCGCTCCCGGGGCGTCGACCTGTACGACATCCACGCGGTTCCCCACGAGGAGGTCGCCCGCGTCCTGTCGGACACGTCGGTGTTCATCGCGCTGGGAGCGCCCGAGGGCGAGGGCTTCGGACTGCCGCCGGCCGAGGCGATGGCCAGCGGCTGCCTGATGACCGGCTACGCCGCCGGCGGCGGAGCGGAACTGTTCGACTCGCCGTCCGCCTGGCGGATCCCGGAGCTCGAAACGGACCGGCTGGCGGACAAGGCCCTCGAACTGCTCGACCTGCCCGACCAGGACGAGGTACGGCGGGCGGGCCGGCAGTGGGTCGCCGACCGGTACACCGCCGACGCCGCCGTCAGGGCACTGGTCGAGGGCATCCGCCAGGCCCGCGCCCTCCCCGGCGGCCCGGCGCGGGCCACCCACCCGGCCGCCTGGATGGACGAGTTGCTGAAGCGCTTCCCGGTCCCGCCGGAGGCGTACGCCGTGGTGGAAGCGCCGGCCGTTTCCGCTTCCCGGTCGGGCCCGTCCCGCCGGGACGGAACCGCGGCGCCGCCGTGGCCGCCGGCCACGGGGGCGGGGTGTGGAGGCGGCCCTGGGTGAGGGCCACGGCTTCGGCGGTGAGCGTGCCGCGCGAGGCCGTCGCCCGCGGCGCGCCGACAAGGACCCGCTCGTGGAGGGGGGTTCCGCCGTTCAGCCCACGAGGAAGGGCTGCTTCCGCAGTCCTGCGGAAGCAGCCCTTCCCAGCCGATGGCCGGGCGGATCGGTGTCAGACACCGGTGGCGTCAGTCGGTTTCGGACTCCCGGTCACGACCTCGGTAGAACTCCCCTTCGTTGCGGACGAATTCCTCCCACCGCGACATGAGGGCATCGATTCCCGTCGTCTGCCCGGGTTGTGCCGGCATGTAGCGGACGAAGCCGTCCATCTCGGAGGGGTAGTCGAAGCCCGCGTACAGCATCTCGACCACCCCCAGCGCGTCGCCGAGGTCTTCGCGGTTCTCGTAGGCCCAGGCGAGCGCCAGGTATCGCCACACCAGCCGCAGGTCGTCCGCGGCAAGGCCTGCGTCGGACCCTTCCAGAAGTCCGGCTACCTGGTCGGCCTCGTCGGACAGCAGAAGGGCGATCGTCTCCTCCGTCTGCGACACCTGGCCTGCCTCGAGGCGTCGCGTACAGAGGCTGATGACACCGTCGGCGTCGATCCAGCCTTCGCGGTGCCCGTACTCGAGTTCCGCGAGGCTTGGGCGGACACGCGGTTCGATGAACTCCGCCGGGATCTTGAACTTCAGAAAGTCACTCATGGCTTGTTGGGGATACCGTTGATCGTTCCGTTTTTGACGAACCCTTGGTGGGATACTACCTGGATGCCGCCCTGGTCCTCGATGAGCCACTCGAACCGGCCCGTGACGCCGTTCACTTCGCCCGGCATCTGCACGAGGACGCGTGGCCTCCCGTCACCGCCGGTGATCCTGAACACCGTGCCCTTGGAGGAGATGTCCTTCACCACGTAGTCGGGCGCGAGGTGCCGGCCGTCTCGAATCAGCCCGGAACCCCAGCGCGGGAGCTTTTCGATCGCCCGCTGCGCTTCCATCGGCGAGGGAAGATAGTCAATCTTCTCAATCCACTTGATCGTGGCGCTCGATACCCGGGTGATCTGCTCGATGGTCTTGGCTTTGGTCGCGATTTCTGCGAGCTTGGCGGCCCGTCCGGCCGGGAAGAAGGTCACGGCGAGCTCTGCGCAGGAGACGAGGTTCTTCTCCTTGACGCACTCCTCGGCGGTGTCCACCCCGAGAACGGACTTGGTGAGCTGCTTCAGGATCTGCACCTCGTTGCTGGACCCCCACTCGGCGAGAAGTCCGGTGATGGTGCCCGGTCCGAACACGCCGCCCGGCCCGTACGTGCCGTTCGCCTTGGCCATGTTGCATTGGGCGATGAACTCCCGCGGCGTGTCGGGCGTGATGAAGAAGCAGTTGAACTGGCTGAAGTACTGCGCCTTCCAGATCTCTTGGCGGATCTGCGCCTCCAGCGCCTTGGTGAACTCCTCCTCGAGCTGCTTGGTCTGGGCTTCGATACCCGGGTCCCCGGCGGCCAGCTCGGCCTGGCGCTCCTGGATCATCTTCTCCGCGGCGATGCCCCAGGCTTCGTCGGCGGCCTGCTGGGCGGCTCCGGCGTCCCGTCCCGCCGCGATCGCGGAGTTGTAGGCCTGGGTGGCGGCGTCGCGGGCGACGGTGGCGGACCAGCGCGCCTGGGCCGCGGAGGCGCGGGCGCGGGTCGCCGCGGCAGTGGCCTTGCCGGCATCGCGCCCGGCGGCCTGGGCGGCGTTGCGGGCGGCGGTGGCGGACTGGGTGGCGCGAGCAGCCGAGGCTTCGGCGTCCTGGGCGGACTGGCCGGCTTGGGCGGCGAAGCCGGCCGCCTGGTCGGCGAAGGAACGGGCCTGATCGCGGGCGTTGTCGGCCTCGCCGGAGGCGTTGGCGGCGATGGCGGCGGCCTCAGTGGCCTCCCAGGCGTCCTGCTGGGCGTTGGCCGCGGTCTGGGAGGCTTCGGCGATCAGACGGCGCATCTGCGCGACGTGGGCGGAGGTCAGCTGGTCCTTGCGGTCGGCCATGTACTGGCCGGTCTTCAGGAAGGAGCTGACGAGGCCGGGTGTGCCGGAGAGCGCGATCCTGGCCGAGGCCTGGAGTTCCGGGCCGCCGCTGGCGAGCAGTTGGGTGGCCAGAACCCGTTCGTCGATCTGACGGGCGTTGTACTGGCCGGTCGCCAGGAAGGCGGCGACGGCCTTGGGTGACCCGTCACGCAGGGCCTTCTCGGCGGCTTCCTTGACGCTGGTTCCGCCGGCGGCCATCACCTGGTAGGCGCGGACCCGGTTGTCGGTCACCGCGGCCTCGTGCTGGCCGGTGGTGTAGAAGGCCTCGATCTGCTGGGCGCTGCCCTTGAGTGCGGCCGTGGCGGCGGTCCGGACGGCTTCGTCGGGGCTGTCCTGGGCGATCTCCTGCACGTTCCGGCGCATGTCGTCCAGTTCGGCCTTGTGCCGGCCGGTGCGCACCCAGTCCAGGACGGTGGCGTCGGTACCGGACAGGGCGTCGGCCGCGGCTTCCTGAGACCACGAGCCGCCGGTCTCCATGGTCCGGAGCGCGACCTTGCGGCCCTTGGCCGCCAGTGCCTTCGGGTCCGCGCCGGGCCGACTGGCCTCGGCGGCCAGAGCGGCGGCTTCGTCGTCCTGGGCCCGCCAGCCGGCGAGGAGCGTGCCGATCTCACCGATGGCCTCGTCGTCGGCCTTCTTCATGCTCCGGGCCGTCTCGACGGCGGCCGCGGTACGGGCGGTGAGATCCTCGGCCTCGGTCTTGCGGGCGAGTTCGTAGACGCCGCCGGCGGTCTTCACGGCCTCGCCCGCCGCCGACGCGGCGGTGCGTGCCGCCTCTGCCTGTCGGGCGGCTTCGGCCGCCGAGACGGCGGACTCACCCGCGTGCGCGGCAGCCTGGTCCGCGGCCGCCGCCGCGTTCTGGGCGTGCGTGGCTGCCGAGTGGGCGGCGTCGCGGGCCTGGAAGGCGGCCTGGGCTGACTGGGCGGCCAGCGCCGCGGACGCGTCCGCGGCCCGGTTGGCCTCGGCGGCCTGGCGGCGGGCCTGCTCGGCCGCGGCCTGTGCGCGGTTGGCGCCGGCGCCGGCGGCGCTTGCCAGACGGCCCGCCTTGTCCGCGGAACCGGCGGCCGCGTTCGCGTTGCCACTGGCGCTCTTGGCCGCAGCCGCGGCCTCGCCCGCAGCCAGGGAAGCGGTGCCGGCACTGTCCGCGGCGTCCGCGGCCCGCTGGGCGTCACCGGCGGCATTGCGTGCTTCTTCGGCCCGCTGGCGGGCCTCGGAGGCCTTGCCCGCGTCCGAGGAGGCGGCGCTGGCGGCCTTGCGGGCGCCGGCCGCCGCGAGGGCCGCGCCGCTGGCCGCGCTGGCGGCCTGGGCCGCGGCGCTGGAGGCGACGCGGGAGGCCTGATTGGCGGCACCGGCGGCGGCCGTCGCCTGCTGCGCGGCCGCTGCCGCGCCCTGGGCCGCATCGGCCGCGTCCTTGGCGGCCGCCGTGGCACGGGCCAGGTCCTGGCCGGCCTTCTCGGTCTCCGTCGCTGCGGTCTCCGCGGCGTCCTTGGCCAGCTGGGAGGCCTTGACCGCACGCTCGGACGCTTCCTTGGCGGCATCCTTGGCAGCCAGGGCCTGCGCGCCGGCCTGCTCGGCCTGGTCGGCCAGCTGCGAGATGGTGGCGCGTTCCTTGTCCCGGGCGCTGGCGACGAACTGACCGATTTCCAGGAACTCGACGATGTCGGAGGGCGTTCCACGCAGCGCGACCTTGGCGGCCTCCTTCATGGCCGGGCCACCGGAGCCGAGGAGCTGCATCGTCCGTGCGCGGTTGTCGACTTCCCGGGCGTCGTACTGGCCCTGTTCCAGGAACCTCTTGACGTCCTCGGGCGTGCCCTTGAGCGCGGTGGTGGCCTGCTCCTTGACGCTGACGCCGCCGGTGGCGATGAGCTGGAAGGCTTCGACCCGCCGGTCCTGTTCCAGTGGGGCCTGCCAGCCGTCCCTGAGGAAGGCCCGCAGATCGGCCGGAGAACCCTTCAGCGCCTTGGTCGCGGCGTCTTGCACTCCGGGCCCGCCGAGGCCGAGTAGCTGGAACGCGCTCACCCGGTTGTCGTGGTACGCCGCGTCGCCGTTCTCGACGTCGAGGAACCGCTTGACGTCCTCGTCCGAACCGGTCAGCGCAGCCTCGGCCGCGGCCTTCACGCCCGGGCCACCGATGGTC
Organism: Kitasatospora sp. NPDC048286; assembly: GCF_043201735.1. NCBI lineage: Bacteria > Bacillati > Actinomycetota > Actinomycetes > Kitasatosporales > Streptomycetaceae > Kitasatospora > Kitasatospora sp. NPDC048286. The sequence goes on along the minus strand of NZ_JBICZE010000007.1, from coordinate 49,658 downwards.
CACAGGCCGACCACGCGGCCACGGTCCGTCAGCCCGGGCAGGTCCGGGGTGCCGTCGGACTCCGCCGCCAACGCGGATGTCGTGCCGAGTAAGCCGGCGGCGAGGGCCATGGGCAGGAGAACCGCGCACGCGCGGCGCATCCCCGCCGTTCGGCTTCCCCGTGATTGCCTCTTCCCGGTGCCTTCCGGCGCTCCCAGGGAGCGCAATGAGCGTTTCATGAGACGTTCCTCTCTGAGGGGCATAGGTTTTCCGGCCGGCGGCGCGGATGCGGCCACCGGCGGCAGAGCGGCAGGGCTCCGGCAGGAAGGGCCAAGGCCTCTCCCACCGGAGCCCTGACTCGAAGGCGTGGTGAATCAGAGGGAGCTGGTGATCACGGTTCCGGTGTGGTTGCCGGGGATCGCGGTGAGGTTGAGGTCCTCGGGGGCGGCCCAGCCGCCGTCGGCGTGACGGGCGGTGAGCAGGACCTTGTTGTCGTTGGTGGTGACGGCGAACACGGCGTCGGTGTCGACGGTGGCGGCGCTGATGCCGGTACCGGTGACGTTCCCGACGACGCTGCCGAGCGACCTGACCGGCTGCCAACTACCACTGGCGTAGCGCATGGTGTGGTACTGACCGTCACTCGCGATCAGGGCGAGGTTGAGGTCGTTGTTCTGCCGGGTGACGGCGACGGCGCTCACCGGCGCGGTGGCGCCCGCGGCCTCGGCGACCGAACCCCAGCGGGACCAGCTTCCGGTGGCGAAACGGGCCGTGTGGTAGACCTTCCCCCCGGCCACGGCGGCGATGTGCAGCTCCCCGCCCGCGGCACCGGCCGCCGAGATGGACGTGATCCCGCTCAGCGGACCGGTCACGTCGGTGACCACCTTGAACGACGTCCACTGCCCGTTCTCCGAACGGACGTTGTGGAACAGGTAGCCGTCCGCGACGACGACCACGTGCAGGTCACCGCCCACGGAGGCGATGGTCACCTGGGTGATGTTGCCCAGGTCGGACACCGTCGTGTTCAGGTCCACGAACTTCTGCCCCCAGCCGCCGTCGAGGCTGTGCACGGCGTAGTGCAGGTGCCCGTCACCACCGAGCGCGACGACATGGGTGTCACCGTTGATGCCGACCGAGGAAGCGGCCCGCACACCACCGATGTTCCCCGCCACGGCCTGGACGTCCTCGAACGGGGTCCACGAACCGTCGTACAGCCGCGACGCGAAGAACAGGTTCGCGTCGCTGCGCACCAGGGCCTGGGTCTTCCAGCCCACGGCCGTCGCGCGGACCTGCTGGACCCAGCCGGCGACGTCGTCGACGCGGGAGTTGGAAGCGCCGGTGCGGGTCTCGGTGGCGGGCACGCCCAGGCAGCCGCCCTGCCAGGAGCGGGAGGCGACGGCCACCAGCTCGGCCTTGCCGTTGACCTCGCGGACCACCGGGGCGCCGGTGTCGCCCTTGCAGATCGCCGCGCCGCCGGTGCCGGTGGTGGCGACAGTGGTCGCGCTCACCGAGTCCAGGCTGAACGCGCCGCTGTGCAGCTTGTTCGGCACCCACTCGTCCTTGGTCCGCCCGTACGCGGGCACCCGGAGCGCCTGCCCGGCGACGGGCGCGGCGGTGGCCACCGGCAGCGTGGCGACACCGTCGACGGGCGTGGCCAGACGGGCCATCACCAGATCACGGTCGGCACGCGGAACCAGCGCGGAAACCTCCGCCGACTTGCCGCCGACGGTCACGGTCGTCTTCCACTTCGGCGCGCCCGCCGCCAGCGCCTGCGGCTGCGCCGGGTCGTCGGCGAAGCAGGAGGCGGCGGTGAGCACCCAGCTGCGGTCCACCAGCGCGCCGGTGCAGGACCGCACGTTGTCGCCGATCACCAGACGCGCGGCGAAGGCGTAGGAACCGTCGGCGGCCGCATCGCCGACCACGGCGCCGGCCGGGGAGAAACTGCTCAGCGTGCCGGCGGTCGCGGCCGCGGCCGCGACCAGCACACCGGCCCGCAGGGAACGGGCCTGGGACTTGCGGGACATGAGAGAGATCTCCTCAGGACGTTCGAAAGGGCGGCACCCCTCGGGAGCGGGGGGTGCCGATGAGATTCAGGGGCTCGCGCTCGAGTCCGACGCCGATGCCCGTCGGGGCCTCGCCGGCCGCGCAGCAGCCGGTGAGGCCCGAGCGTCGGGCCGGCTCAGCCGGTGGTGGCGGCGGAGACGCTCTGGATGGAGCTGCTGGCGACCGGGTAGAAGGTCGTCCAGTTGCCGTCGGCCTTGCGGTCGGCAGTCCAGATCTCATCGGCACTGCCGATGGCGAACAGGCGCACCTTGTCGCCCATCGTCGCGGCCGCGACCTGCTTGATGCCGCCGGTGTTCGGGACGGCCGCGAAGGTGGCCCAGGGGCCGTTGTCGGTACTGCTGGTGGTCCAGACCTTCTGGTCCGCGCCGACCGCGAACAGGTTCACGGTGTTCCCGGAGGCGGTGACGGCGATGTGCTGGATGCCGGTGCTGGGCACGGCCGTGAACGGGGTCCAGGTGCCGGCGGCGTAGTCGCCGGTGGTGGTCCAGATCTGGCCGTCGCCGCCGATCACGAACAGCCGCACCGTTTCGCCGACCGCGACGGCCGCGACCTGCTTGATGCTGCTGGTGGGCAGCGCCTCGAACGTGGTCCAGACGCCGGCGGCGTAGTCGCCGGCCGCCGTGTAGACCCGCTTGTCGCCACCGACCGCGAACAGGCGCACCTTGCTGCCCATCGCGACGGCGGTCACCTGCTCGATGCCGCTGTTGTTCGGCACCACGTCGTAGGGGCTCCAGGTGCCGGCGGCGTAGTCGCCGGTGGTGGTCCAGATCCGCTTGTCGTCACCGACCATGAACAGGCGCACCTTGTCGCCCATCGTGGTGGCACTGACCTGCCGGACGTCGTTCTTGCCGGGCACCGGGCGGAAGGTGCCCCACACGTTCTCCGTGTAGGCGCCGCCGTTCCCCCAGATCTGGCCGTCACCGCCGACCACGAACAGCCGGCTCACCAGACCCGACATCTTCACCTGCTGCACCCAGCCGCCGAGGTCGTCGACCCGGGTGTTGTAGGCGCCGGTGCGGGTCTCCGTGGCCGGAGTGCCCAGGCAGCCGCCCTGCCACGAACGGGACGCGACGGCGACCAGCTCGGCCCTGCCGTTGACCTCACGGACTGCCGGGGCACCGGTGTCACCCTTGCAGATCGCCGCGCCACCGGTGCCGGTGGTACCGATACCGGTCGCGCTCACGGTGTCGAGACTGAACGCACCGGTGTGGAGCTTCAGTGGCGCCCACTCGTCCTTGGTCCGGCCGAAACCGGGCACCCGCAGCGTCTGCCCGGCCGTCGGGGCCGTCGTCGCCAGCGACAGCGGAGCGACCCCGTCCACGGGCGTGGCCAGGCGGGCCATCACCAGGTCACGGTCCTGACGCGGCGCCAACTCGGCTACCTGGACCGACTTGGAACCCACCGTGACGGTCGTCTTCCACTTCGGCGCACCCGCCGCGAGCGCCTGCGGCTGCGCCGGGTCGTCGGAGAAGCAGGACGCCGCGGTCAGCACCCAGGAGCGGTCAACCAGCGCACCCGTGCAGCCACGCAGGCTGTCACCGACGACGATCCGGGCGGTACTGGCATAGGTGTTGTCGGGAGCCGCGTCGCCGGTCACGGCACCGGCCGGAGAGTAGGAGCTCAGCGTGCAGGCGGCCGCGGCCGCCACCAGCACCCCCGTCCGCCGTAAACGAGACTGGTGCTGAGACCGAGACTGAGATTGGGGCTGGGTTTTGCGATACATGGGGATGTCCCTGCGAAGAATGAACAGAAGCGGGATGCCCACAGGCGTGGGCCGAAGCGAATCGGTCGGCTTCTCGGCATGGACGGCCAGGGCAGCCGACCGGAGCGCTGCTCGACGCCTCCGGTGACGGCAGCTCAAATTGCCGGACATCTCAGGTGGTTGGCGTCGGTGCGTCGGATCCGGAGGCCTCGTCGGCGCGGGCACAGCGCCGGGGTGCCTGTCGTCAGCGGTCGGCAGCCGTCCGATTGGTGTTGATGCCTGCCGGATCCTCGCAGGCCGCACAGCAGCCGGCGAGGCCTGCGCCGGGGTGTTCGTCAGCCGGTGACGCGCAGTTCGACCAGAACGGAGCGCTTCCCGCCGGGCAGGCTCTCGCCGACGGGCGCGGCCGAGTTCGGGGCCACGTCGACCTGCTTCTCCTGCCCTCCGGCGGTGAGCTTGGCACTGACGGCGCGGTCCTCGGTCCAGATGCCGTAGACGTCCGGCAGCTCCATGGCGAGGTAGCCCGTCTTGCTGTTGGTGGTGAAGCAGTAGCCGCGCTTGTCGAGGCGGGACTCGATGAAGATCTCGTTCGAGGCCTGGCAGTCGGTCGGCACGGTGTTCCCCGGGCCCTCCTTGAGCCAGATGTGCCCGTCGCCCTGCCGGAGCGTGATCTGACGCTCCTGCAGCAGGCGGTCGGCTCCGGGGTGCTGAAAGTCCTCCACGGCGACGGGTATCGCCGAGGCGTCCGCAGAACTGCTCCCGGTGGCGGCCTGCGCGACCGTCAGGGACGCGATCCCGACGCCTGCGGCCAGAACGCCGATCGCGCCGACGATGAAGGGCTTGCTGAAGCGGGATATCTCCACGGCCGATCCTTAATTCCGAGGAGGCCTGGCTCGGTCGGCCAGGCCTTCAGATGAGATTGACATGAGTAAAGCATGTGCAACGTATCAGCAAGCGCTTCCCGGTGGGCCGAATTAAGCGCGCAAGTAGGGCCACCAGGGCGGATCCTGACGATACGTCTCCTGTGTACGAATCCCCGGAGATGCTCGTGCCTGGAGCCGATAGGCATCGCTTCCTGGCAGCCGGTACGTCAGCGTACGTACTCAGGTCAACCGGCAAGATGAATTTGCCGCTAAGCAAACCTTGAAATCCTTTGGAGCGCCAGGAACCGGGATCGGCGCGGGCGGAGCCCGCTGACGGGCTTGATCGCCGCCCTCCTGCTGCCCAGGCACTCGCGATCGAGCTACCTGTGGGCGTAGCGGCGCCCCGGCTTCTCCGAATCAAATGCGCCAAAATACGGATCAATTGACGTACCATCAATGCGTGGATGCTGCGTGGTTCGGTCTCATCGGGGTCGTGGTCGGCGGTCTGATCTCCACTCTGTGGGGATGGCTCGCGACGATCCGTCAGGAACTGGCCGATGGTCTCGTGGGCGCCCGTCTTGTCGACGACGACCTGGCTCGCCTGGAAACGGGAAGTGTCGGTGCGGCTGGTCATCAGGAAAGTCCGGCTGCGCAGACGTGGGCGGAGAACCGGGTCGCACTCGCGAAGGTTCTGGGCTATCAGCAGTGGAGCACCGTTTCCGCCGTCTATCGCCGTAGCGACCCGTCGTCGACGCACAGTTGGAGTGGTCGGGACCAGGAGATCCGCGCCGCTCGCGAAGCACTCGCGCCGTTGGCGGCGGGCAAACGCCATGTCCTCAGCCAGCGCTGGCGGAACCTGTTCGTTCGGCACACCGGTGACTGAGGGAACATGGCGGGGCTCTGGCGGGCCGCCCGACCCGGACGTGGTTCAGCCGTCCGCCGCGAGCGGGCGGGTGCGCAGCAGGGCCCGGGTCGGCAGGGCTGTCGCGGCGAGGCAGAGTGTGACGGCCGCGGCGGCCAGGGTCAGGGCGGTGCCCGGCGGGACGTACGGTGCGGTGCCGGCGAGGCCGCGGGCGATCGGGACGAGGGTGATCCAGGCGATCGCGCCGCCCAGCAGCAGTCCGGCCGCGGCCACGAGCAGGGCCTCCCAGCGCATCATGCCGCGCACCTGGCGGCGGGTGGCGCCGGTGAGGCGTAGCAGGGCCACTTCGCGGCGGCGGTCGAGGACGGTCATCACCAGGGTGTTGGCGGCGGTGATCGCCGCGAAGCCGCCGAGGACGCCCGCCATCACGGAGTTCGCCCAGTCGCCGGCTGCGCGCCTGCGGTCGGTCTGGGCGAGGTATCCGGCGCGGTCGGCCACGGTGAGTGCGCCGGGAGTGGCGGTTGCGGTGCCGGAGGTGTCGGCGGCGAGGTTCGCCAGGCGGGTGGCGATGTCGGCGTGGTCGGTGCCGGGGGTGTCCGCGACCAGGACCTGGCTGTCGTAGGCGACGGCTGCGTGGGTGGCGACGGCCGCCCGGGGCAGGACCAACTGGCCGAAGCCGAGCCCGCGTTCGTACGTGGCGACGACCGTCAGCTGGGCCTGGGTGCCGTCGCCGAGCCAGAAGGAGGCGCGGTCGCCGGTCTTGAGGCCGAGTTTGTCGGCGAGGGCGGTGTCGAGGGCGACGGTGTCGGTGCCGCGGGCGAGGTCGGCGAGCGAACCGGTCCGCACCCCCAGGTCGAGGACCCGGGGCAGCTTCGCCGGGTCGCCGGAGATGCCGAGGACGTTGGCGGAGCGGAGCTTGCCGTCGGAGCGGTAGACGGCGCCGGTGCGCAGCAGTCCGATCGCGGTGTCGACGCCGGGCACCCGGGCGGCCTGTTCGGCGGTGGTGGCGGGCAGGCCGGGGCCGGTGGAGCCGAGCACGTGGTCGGCCGTGATCCCGTCGCGTACCTGCTCGCCGGTGGCGTGTTGGACGCTGCTCTGGATGAACAGCATGGTGCCGCAGAAGGCGGTCACCATCGCGATGGGGGTGAGGGCGGAGGTCAGTCGGCGGGCGTTGGCGCGGGCGTTGTCGGCGGCCAGTGATCCGCCGGCGCCGCCCGCGCCGGCCCGCAGCGGCAGGCCGAGTACTCCGGCGGCGATCCGGGCCACCCACGGGCCGAGCAGGGCGATGGCCAGCAGGAAGCACATGACCACGCCGAGCGCGGTGTTGGCGGCGTTCTCGCCGCTCAGGTTGGCGGCGACCGCGGTCAGCACCACGCCGCCGGCGATGGCCACCACACCGAGGAGGGTCCGCACCACGCCCGTTCGTGCCACCGGCACCGACGCCTCGCCGAGCGCCTGGCCGGGCCGCAGGTTGGAGGGCCGTCGGGCGGCGAGGTAGCCGGCGGCCAGTGCGGCGAGCAGGCAGGTGGCGACGGCGACGAGCGCGGGGAGCGGGCCGAGGTCCAGTTCGACGCCCAGGGGGACGGCGCCGCGCGAGGCGAGGCCGTCGAGCCACCAGCGGGCCAGTGCCACGCCGGGGACGAGGCCGAGCACGCCGGCGAGCGGGGCCACCAGCACCGCCTCCGTGGCGACGGAGCGGCGGATCTGGCGGGGTGTCGCGCCGACGGCGCGCAGCAGGGCGAACTCGCGGGCTCGTTGGCCGATGGCCAGCGCGATGGTGGAGACCACGACGAAGACGGCCGTCATGGTCGCGGTGCCGCCGAAGGAACCGCCGATCGCGATGAGCAGTGTCCGGCCGGCCCCGAGCGCCGGCTGTTCGACGGATCCGCGGGCGTCGCCGGTGACCACCCTGATCCCGGTGGGGGAGGCGGCGGGCTGGGATGCTCCGGCGGCCTTCCGGTCGGCGGTGTCGCGCAGCGCGTCGCGCAGTTGCCGGGCGAGGTCTCCGGCACTGACGCCTTCGTGTGGCTGGACGGCGACGGCGTCGACGCGGCCGGGGTGGCCGGAGAGCCGGCCGGCCGTGTCGTCGGCGAACCACGCGGTGGGGCCGGCGCTCTGCGGCGCGGCCAGGCCGGAGATCCGGTAGGTGCCGCTGCCGCCCGGCGCGACCAGGATCAGGCTCGCGCCCGAGGTGAGGTGGGCGGCGCGCGCGGTGGCGGCGTCGAGGACGACCTCGCCGTCGCCGGGTGCGACGCCCTCGACCAGGGTGTCCGCGCCGCCGGCGATGCCGAGCGCCGCGTACCCGCGCCCCGTCAGGCCCGGCGTCGCCGGACCCGGCTGGATCGGGAAGGCGGAGTCCGCGCGGGCCGCCGCCACGCCCGGCTGCGCGGCGATGCGCCGGGCCAGGGCGGCATCCACGCGGGCCCGGTCGGAGACGGGCCGGTCGACGGTCTTCTCCTTCTTGTCGGAGACCTTGCGGACGATCTCGACGTCCGGATCGGCCGCGACGACGACCGGCGCGTTCGCGTAGCGGACCGGGGGCACGGTGGCGGTGATGCCGGTCTGCAGCATGGTGCCGCAGGCCATGATGACCGCCGCGGCGAAGAGCAGGGCGATGAACGTGCCCGCGAAGGAGGCGGGCCGAAAGCGCACCGAGGCGCGCGCGAGGCCGTTGCTCACGCCGCCGTCTCCACCCGGCCGGTGGTGAGCGTGACCATCCGGTCGGCGACGGACTGCGGATCCGGGTGGGGCAACTCGCCCGCGAGGGCGCCGTCGGCCAGGAAGACCACGCAGTCGGCGAACGAGGCCGCCACCGGATCGTGCGTCACCATGACCACCGTCGCACCCATCGTGTCCACCGCGTGCCGCAGCAGTCCCAGTACCTCGTGCGCGGTGCGGGTGTCCAGGGCACCCGTCGGCTCGTCCGCGAACACCACATCGGGGCGGGTGATCAGCGCACGCGCGATCGCCACCCGCTGCTGCTGACCGCCGGACAACTGGCCCGGCCGGCGTGAAGCGTGCCCACCCAGACCGACCTGGTCGAGCAACTCCCGTGCCCTGCCACGGTCCTGACGCTCACCGGCCAGGCGCAGCGGCAGCAGTACGTTCTGCAGCACGGTCAGCGAGGGCAGCAGGTTGAACGCCTGGAACACGAACCCGACCCGGCTGCGCCGCAGTTCGGTCAGCCGGTTCTCGCTCAGGCCGGTGATCTCCTCGCCGCCGAGGAACACCTCGCCCGACGTCGGTTCGTCCAGGCCGGCGGCGCACTGCAGGAGGGTGCTCTTGCCGGAGCCGGACGGGCCCATCACGGCGGTGAAGGTGCCGTGCGCCAGCGCCAGGTCGATGCCGCGCAGCGCGTGCACCGTCTCACCGCCGCGCCCGTAGCTGCGTCGTACCGCCCGTAACTCGATCGCGGCTCGGGCCTGGCCGGAAGGATCGAAAGGCCCGGTCGGCCCGTTCGGCCGGTACTCGGACCGGTACTCGGAGCGGTCGTGGCGGCGTGCCATGGTGGTGCCTTCCCTCGCGGATCGCCGGCGGATCGTCGCTGGTCGTCGACGTGACCCAGGTTAGGAACGGCGGGTACCGCCGGCCATGGAGGCTACTGGCGGACGAGGGGTGGGGTTAACCCCACCCGGGTGCATCCGGAACACATCCCTAGGCTGTTCCTCCGAAGCGTCCAGCCCGCCGAGAGGTAGCCATGAAGTCTCCGCGCTGCGGCAAGTGCAGGAAACCGGCCACCGAGGGGCCGTTGGGCGGGTACGTGTGCGGCTCGTGCTGGCACGTCGTCCCCCCGCCGGCCAACGCCACCTCCCGAGAGGTCACCACTCGGGAGGTCGGCGTGTCGGGCATGAACTGCGCTCAGTGCGGAGCGGAGATCACCTACGGCCCGCGCGGGGGCTACGTCTGCGGCAACTGCAACCACGTCGTGGAGCCCCCCGACGCGGCCCAGGCCCGCAAGGACGCGGCGAAGGACAGGGCCGACCGGCAGCGACGCGCGGCAGAGGACCGTGCGATGCGGCAACGACGGTGACTACGGATTCCGCCGCATCGGTTCAGCCGGGCGCGGGGCGCCCGCTACGCCCCTGACCCCCGGACGACGACCGTGCACAGCCGCTTGGTGGCGCGGGTCAGGGCGACGTACAGGTCCCGTTCGCCCGCGGGACGGGCCGCGACGATCCCCTCCGGGTCCACCACGACGGCCTCGTCGAACTCCAGGCCGCGCGCCTCCGACGCCGGGACCAGCCGGGCGTACTCCTCGACCCCGGCGGCCGCCAGTTCCGCCACCCGGCCGTCCGCGCAGACGACGCCGAGCAACTCGCCGGGATGCGCGGCGGCCTGCGCCCGCAGCTCGCGGACGAGTTCGCCGACGAGCCGCTCCGGGGCCACCGCGACGGACCGCGGCTCGTCGCCGTGCCGGATCGACCGGACCGGCGGCTGCGCCGGGGCGATCCGGTGGAGCAACTCCCCGGTGGTGGCGAGGATCTCCTGTGTGGTCCGGTAGCTGACGGTCAGCGTCCGCAGGTCGAAGCGCCGGCCGAGGTGCGGGGCGAGCGCCTCGTCCCAGTCCCGCGCGGTCGCCGCCGGGCCGGCCTGCGCGAAGTCACCGACCAGCGTCATCGACCGCCCCGGGCACCGGCGCACGATCATCCGCCACTGCATGGCCGTCAGCTCCTGCGCCTCGTCGACGACGACATGCCCGAAGGCCTGCTCGGGCGGCCCGTCGACCAGGCTCGCCGCCTCGTCGAGGAGCGGCACGTCGGCCTCGGCCCACGGCGCGCCGGGGGAGCGCAGCAGCGACGCCCGCTCGTCGTCGGTGAGGTGCGGCAGGTACTCGGCGAGTGCGTCGGCGTCCGCCAGCAGGGCGTCGACGACCCCGCCGGGCACCAGCCGCGGCCAGAGCTCCTCGACGGCCCGGTCCACGTACGCGTCGTCCAGGAGTGCGGACCGGACGGCGTCGGCGTCGAACTCGTCGGCCCCGGTGGAGGGTTCGCCGTCGATGCCGAGGTTGCGCAGGTCCCGGGCCGCCATCTTGTCGAAGTCGACGCCGGTGAGCTGGGCGACCTCGGCGTCGATGCGCTCCAGGTCCTCGGCCATGCCGCGGGCCAGCGCGCCGGTCAGGGCGTCCACCAGCAGCTCCAGGAACAGCCGGCGTGCCCGGTTGTGGGCGAGTCCGCTCGCCCGCGCCGCCTCGCGCGCCCCGGCGACCTCCCCCTCCGCCAGGCGGACCCACTCCTGCCCGACCCGGACGGTGAAGTCCCCGCCGGGCGCCTGCCGCGCGCGGACCGACCCGGCCAGCGCGTCGGCCAGTTCGGCACCGCCCTTCAGACGCGCCGCCCCGAACCCGCCCACGGCACCCGGCCGGACACCGGCCAGCTCCTCGCACGTCGCCAGGACGACGTCGTTCTCCCCGAGCGAGGGCAGCACCTGGGAGACGTAGTCCAGGAAGCGCGCGTTCGGCCCCAGGACCAGCACGCCGCGCTCGGCCGCCTTCGGGAACGCGTACAGCACGTACGCGGCGCGGTGCAGCGCCACCACCGTCTTCCCGGTGCCCGGCCCGCCCTGCACCACCGTCACCCCGCGGTGTGACGACCGGACGATCGCGTCCTGCTCCACCTGGAGCGTGGCGACCGCCGTCCCCATCCGACCCGTGCGCCGCTCCCGCAGCGCCGCCGCCAACGGGCCGTCACCGACGACGTCCCCGCGGGCCGGCTCCGAGCCGTCCAGCAGTTCGTCACTCACCCCGACCACCGTGCGGCCGGCCAGGCTCAGATGACGGCGCCGACGCAGCCCCATCGGGTGCACCGGCGTCGCCTCGTAGAAGGCCCGTGCCGCCTCCGCCCGCCAGTCCACCAGCAGCGGCAGCTCGTCCTCGTCCCGTTGCAGGCCCAGCCGACCGATCCGCAGCACCGTCCCGTCCGCGAGGTCGATCCGGCCGAAGACCAGCCCTCCCTCGGCGCCCTCCAGCCGGCGCACCTCGCCCGCCAGCCGCCCGGCCGCCACCTCCCGCTCGTACACCTCGCCCGCGCTGCCGGCCGCCGACGCGAGCACCCGGGCCAGCTGCGCCCGCGCCCCGGCGAGCCGCTCGTCGAACAGCTCGCCGATGACGGACACCTGCACCCGCTCCAGCTCCACCTGCTGTGCGGCGTTGCCGTGGATCTGCGACAAGGAAGAGCCCCCTCTCGATTCGACCCACCACTATGCAGAGCGATTCCGGGAAAGTAAATGTTGATTTTCCGGCACGGATGTGGCCTTCGATTTCCGGCGGCACGGATTTCCGGGGAATTCCGGAAACGGCCGCGCGCCCGCCGGACCGCCGTGGATCCGTTGCGCGGCAATGCGCTTCCGGTGTCACTCCCTTTTGTGCCGCTCCTCGTCGCAGCCCGGTGGCCGTCCGCCTCGCGGCCCTCTGCGCGCGGGCGGGTGGCCGTCACCGGCAGCGGCCCGGCCGTGCGCCGTGCATCCAGGGCCGGCTATGGCCGGCGGCGGGTGGGTTCGGCCAGCAGCGCCTCGGCGGCGGCCTTCGCGACGACCTCGGCGACCGTGGACAGGGCGGGCGAATCCAGCTTCCACTGCTGCCAGTACAGGGCGACGTCCATGGGCCGGGCGGGCGCCAGTTCCACCAGTCGGCCGGACCGCAGCAGCGGCTCGGCCTGCGGTTCGGGCACGAGGCCCCAGCCGAAACCGGCGGCCACCGCGTCCCGGAACCCGTCCGAGGCGGGCACCAGGTGGCGGATCCGCCCGGCGCCCGACCGCCCTCCGGTGAGGGACCGGACGAACTCGTCCTGGAGCTCGTCGCGCCGGTCGAAGACCACGGTGGGGGCGTGACACAGGTCCTCGGCCAGGTCCCCGGTGAGCTGTCGGGCCGCGAACTCCGGTGTGGCCACGGCCAGGTAGCGGGCCAGCCCGAGCCGCCGCGCGGTGCAGCCGGCCACCGGGTCGGGCGAGGAGGTGACGGCCGCCATCACCTGGCCCTCGCGCAGCAGGGCGGTGGTGTGGGCCTCGTCCTCCCGGTGCAGCTCGAAGCAGATCGGCGGGTCCTGTGGCACCCGGGTGAGCGCGGGCAGGAACCAGGTCGCGAGGGAGTCGGCGTTGACCGCGATCGGGACCCGGGCCGGGCCCTGCTCGGCGGCCAGGCCCAGTTCCGCGCGGGCGTCGCGTTCCAGGCGGGCCAGCTGGCGGGCGAAACGGACCACCACCTCGCCGGATTCGGTGAGCCGTACCGGCTTGGTGCGCAGCAGCAGGACCCGCCCGGTGCGCTGTTCCAGGGCCTTGACGCGCTGGCTGACGGCCGAGGGGGTCACGTGCAGGGCGGCGGCCGCGGCGTCGAAGGTGCCCTCGTCGACCACCGCGAGCAGGGTCCGGACCTGGTCCAGGGGGAGCTCGTCCATAAGTACGGCTAAGGTTACTTTAGAATCTTTAGCTGTACTCATCGATACGCGGTCCATACGGTCGAAGCCATGAACAGCAGCACCATCGCGGCCGTGATCGCCGGATTCGGAACCGGACTCTCCCTCATCGTGGCCATCGGGGCCCAGAACGCCTTCGTCCTGCGCCAGGGCGCCCGCAGGCACGCCGTCCTCGCGGTGGTCGCCATCTGCGCCCTCTCGGACGCGGCGCTGATCGCGCTCGGCGTGACCGGGGTCGGCACGGTGGTCACGGCCTGGCCGGCGGCGCTGACCGCCGTGGGCCTGGTCGGCGGGGCGTTCCTGCTCTGCTACGGCTTCCTGGCGGCCCGACGGGTGCTGCGCCCGGATCCGGCGGCCGCGCTCACCGGAGGCGGACCGGAGACGGGTTCCGTCCGGCGAGCGGTCCTGACCTGCCTGGCGATGACCTGGCTGAACCCGCACGTGTACCTCGACACCGTGCTCCTGCTGGGCTCGCTCGCCTCCGACCGCGGCGACCTGCGCTGGGCCTTCGGCGCGGGCGCGGCGCTGGCCAGCCTGTGCTGGTTCGCCGCCCTGGGCTTCGGCGCCCGGCTGCTGACCGGCGTCCTGTCCCGGCCGAAGGCCTGGCGGGTGCTGGACGGGCTGGTCGCGGCGACCATGCTGGCGATGGGCGGGATGCTCGTCGCCGGGGCGTAGGGCGGCCGGAGGCGCCCTGACCGTCGGGCCGAGGCGTTCGGCGGCAGGGCCCGGTGGATCGGCTTCGGCAACGGCGGCGTCATCACCGGTGGCGCCATCACCGACGGCGACCCCGACGGGCCTCCGGGTCCACCGGCTCGGCCGTGGCGGGGATGCGTCGAGGGACGACGGGTCGGTCACGGCCGGTGCAGGACGATCAAGGGAGACCACCCATGGAGGAGATCTCGGCCGGCTGCGGCAGGTACGACGAGGAGGAGTGAGCCCGGGCGGTTCAGCCGAGTCGTCCGCGTCGACCGGCACCGGTGCCGTGCTGCCCTGTCCTCGCGCGCGCAGATCATGCGTTCATGGCGCATTCTTCCATCGAAGGCGTGATTTTCCCGGAAAGCAATTGTCGCGCCGTTCATTTTCGATCTAACGTGCGCCGAAAGTCCTGACGGGGCGGCGTGCCCTGTCGCCGGGCAGGGGAGAGGACGAGGAAATGCCGGTCAAGGTGAAGAAGCAGAAGTTCGGCATGCTCTTCGACTGGTTCGACCAGGGTGGCGACGGAATGCTCACACACGATGATTTCCGGGCGATGGGAGAGCTCTTCGGCGGGCTGGCCGCGGAGGACGACCAGGAGAACGCCTCGGCGATGCGGAAGGCGTTCGAGGAGTGGTGGCGAGTGCTGCTCGCACACGGGGACGCCAACGGGGACGGGAGGATCGACCGCAAGGAGTTCCTCGACGTCATGAAGGCCAACGTCACGGCCCCGGAGCACTTCGAGAAGGCGGTGCTGGCGATCGCGGACGCTCTGATGCGCGCGCTGGACACCAACCATGACGGGGTGCTGAGCAAGGACGAGTACGTGCGCATGTACAGCGCCCTGGGAATCCCGCCCGAGCATTCGGGGGATGCGTTCCGGCGGCTCGACCGGGACGGCAGCGGGGTGATCAGCCACGAGGAATTCAGGACGGCCATCACCGAGTTCTATCTGAGCACCGACGAGAACGCGCCGGGGAACTGGCTGATCGGCCCCATCGAGTAGCGGTCCTGAACTCCGATCCGACCGGGGTCCGGCGGGTTGCGGGCTCCGGGCCCGCCGCCCCGGCGTCCCGTCAGCAGTGGCAGCACACATCCAGGACGACGGCCTCCGGGGCCAGGGCGTCCAGGTAGGCGTTGGCGTCCGGCAGGTAGCCGGCGTCGTCGTGGTCGGTCCACGAGCCGTCGAGCCGCAGCAGCGCGTGGCCGGGCACCGCGGTGGCGCGGGCCCGTGCGATGTTCCGGGCCCGGTCCTCGGTGAACCGGAACGGCCAGTCGTACGGCTCGTCGCCACCCGCGGCCCACGCGTCGTGCCGGGCCGCGGCGAGGCGTTCGTGTGCGGCACGCAGCGCTTCGAAGTCGAGCAGTCCGCGCGGGCCGCCGTCGCACCGGTCGGGAAGGCCGCCGAGCAGGTCGCGGTCCTGGGGCACCTCGGCGTAGAGGTGCTTGACCAGCCGCGGGTCCGCGATGGCGTCGGGCCGGTGCAGCAGGCGCGGGCCCTCGATGCGCAGGGACAGGCCGTCCCACTCGCCACGGGGGTTACGGGTGGTGAGGAAGTACCCGCGCCCGGTCTCGTCGACGTGAAGATAGCCGTCGTCACCGGGGGTTCGTCCGGTCCGGGAGTTCATCACGTCGGCGACCTCGGCCCAGCCGAGGCGGTCCCGGTCAGGCAGGATGCCGCGCTCCTTGTTCGCCCGCACCCAGTACGCGCTGTGCGGGTCCGCCGGCTCGTAGTCCCGGTACGGGGGCACTTCGAGTTCGCTGTGGTACGGCGCGAGGGCGGCGATCAGGGCCTTGCGGTACCGCTCGGGCGGCATCGGTGGCAGGACGACGAGCATGTCGTACTTCGACATCGGCTTTCCCCCTCCGCTTCCGCTTTCGCTTCCGTTCGCTGACCCACCCCATCCTGTCGGATGACGGTGCACCGCTGTATCCGGGGCCCGGCCGCCCTGTCGAGCGTTGTCGACGCCTGGGGTGTGAGTGTCGGGAGAGTTGGGCAGGGACGCGTCAGGACCCGGGCGGCTGTGCGGACGCCCGGTGCGTCGGAGCGGGGCCGGTGGCGGCCTGCCGTCAGTGTGCGAGGAGCCCGTCGATCAGGGCGAGTGCGTCCTCGGCCGATCCCGCCGGGCCGATCACCGCGTGGCGGACTCCGCCAACGCGGCCGCTTGGTACGGGCGTTGGGTGCCGCAGCCGTGGGCCCGGACGTCGCGGGCGGTGGATTCGGCCACTCGGTCACGGTCGGTGTCGGACTCGGGGGTGCGTGTCGGCCGTGCCGGGGATCTCCCCCCACCCGGTGGGTGGGCCGGTTGGCGACAGAAGGGGTGGGACCGAGGGTGGATGTGACGACGCGGACGGCGCTCACGACGGACCGCTCGGCGCAACGGGAAGCGGAAGGGAGCGCGCGACGGGAGGCGCGACTGCGCACGTCGGCAGGGGTGTTCCGGCGCTACTGGACCGGATCGCTGGTGAGCCGGCTCGGGGACCAGGTGACCGCCGTGGCCCTGCCGCTGATCGCCGTGCTCACCCTGCACGCGACGGCCTGGCAGGTCGGCCTGGTCACCGGCGCCGGGTACCTGGCCTGGCTGCTGGTCGGGCTGCCGGCCGGCGTCCTGGTCCACCGGCTCCCGCTGCGCGGCACCCAGGTGGTGATGGACCTGGTGCGCGCGCTGGCCGTGGCCACGGTGCCGGTGGCGGCCGCGCTGGGGGTGCTCGGGCTGCCGCACCTGGTCGCGGTGGCCCTGCTGGTCGGGCTGGCGAGCGTGGTCTTCGACGTCGGCAACTCCACCTTCCTGCCCTCGATCGTCGCCAAGGAGGAGTTGACCGCCCGCAACAGCCTGCTCTCCGGCAGCAGCGCCGCGACCGAGCTGGCCGGCCCCTCGCTCGGCGGGGTCCTGGTCCAACTCGTCGGCGGTGCGGCCGCGATGGTGCTGGACGCGGTCAGCTACCTGGTCTCGGCCGCCCTGCTGCGCAGCCTGCCGCGCGCGGAGCGGCCCACCGGGCGGCCGGCCGGCGCGGGGATGCGGGAACAGATCGGCGAGGGCTGGCACTTCGTCACCCGGCACCCGGTGATCGGGCCGTGCGCCGCGGACGCCGCCGTCGTCAACTTCGTCGCGGGCGGGCTGATGACGCTCACCCCGGTGTTCCTGATCGACACCCTCGACGCGCCGGCCGCCGCCGTCGGCGCCCTGATGGCCACCGGCGGCCTGGGCAGCCTGGCCGGCGCCGCCCTCACACCCCGGGTGGTGTCCAGGATCGGCGGCGGCGGCGCCCTGCGGTGGGCGGCGCTGCTGGCCGCGCTCTTCACCTTCCTTCTCCCGGCGGCGAGTTCGGGCTGGGCGGTGCTGGTCTTCGCTGTCGGCAACGCGGGCTTCTCGGCGGGCGTCGTGGTCACCAGCATCGTCGCCCGCACCCACCGGCAGGCCCACACCCCGACGGAGCTGCTGCCCAGGGTGATGGCCACCGTCCGGTTCGTCTCCTGGGGCGCCACCCCGGTCGGCGCGCTGCTGGCCGGCGCGGCCTCCACCGCCTGGGGGCCGCGCACGGCCCTGGTGGTGCTGGCCGTGTGCGGCCTGGCCGGCCCGGCGATCCTGCTGGTCGGCCCGATCCGCCGCGTGCGCGACCTCGCCTGATCATGGTGCGTACGGCGTACGGCGGTTCCGCTTTTGTCGGGTGGGGCCGACCCGCCGCGCCCGGTCGAGGACGGGGCCTGGTCGGCGCCACCGAGGACGCCGGGAGTCAGGGCGCGTCGGACCGGATGTCGTACCGGGAACGGGCCCTGGCGATCTCGTTCTGGTGCTGTTCCGTCCACACCACCAGGGACTGGATCGTCGAGTGCAGGGTGCGCCCGAGCGGGGTGAGTTCGTAGTCCACCCGGGGCGGGACCACCGGATGCACGGTGCGGCTGACCAGGCCGTCCCGCTCCAGCTGGCGGAGCGTCACGGTGAGCATCCGCTGGCTGATGCCGTCGATCTCACGGCGCAGTTCGGTGAAGCGCAGGGAGCGCCGGTCCAGCAGGGCGATGACCAGCAGCGACCACTTGTCGGCGATCCGGTCGAGGATCTGGCGGACTTCGCAGTCCTCACGCGTGTCCCATTGCAGGACCGCGTAGTCGCCGTCGGTATCCGTGCAGTGCGTCGGTAACTTCGAAGTGCCTTCTTCCACGGTTCCTCATGCTGCCGCAGGATGGCGACTGCTTACAAGAGGGAACTGGCAGGCCGAGCGGGAACCGACCCCGGCCGTCCGGTCCCGGGCTCCGTGACGCCTCGCAAGGAGAGCTCCGTGTCAACCCGAACCGCATCGCCGGAAGGCGACTCAGGCCGGATCACCGGCCGATCCCTGGGCGTACTGATCGTCCTGTGCGGCGCCATCTTCCTGGAGGGCATCGACGTCGCGATGCTCAACGTGGCGCTGCCCTCCATCCGCGCCGACCTGGGCATGTCCACCGGGGCGCTCAGCTGGGTGCTGAGCGCCTACGTCCTCGGCTACGCCGGCTTCATGCTGCTGGGCGGCCGCACCGCCGACCTTCTGGGCCGCCGGCGGATGTTCCTGTTCTGGCTGACCACCTTCGTGCTCTTCTCCGGTCTCGGCGGATTCGCCACCGAGGGCTGGATCCTGATCCTCGCGCGCTTCGTGACCGGTCTGTCGGCGGCCTTCATGACGCCGGCCGGCCTGGCCGTCATCACGACCTCCTTCGCGGAGGGCCCGCAGCGCAACCGGGCCCTGCTGCTCTACGCGGGCACCGCCGCGGCGGGCTTCTCGCTCGGCCTGGTGGTCGGCGGTCTGCTCACCGGGATCAGCTGGCGCTGGGTGTTCTTCGCCCCGGTGATACTGGCAGGATCGATCCTGCTCGGGGCCCTGGTGCTGATCCCCCGGGAGGCGCCGCCGCAGCGCGACCCGAGCGAGCGGTTCGACGTCCTGGGCGCGATCACGGCGACCGGCTCGATGCTGCTGCTCGTCTACGCCGTGGTCCGCTTCGGCGAGTCCGACGCCGAGCTCGGGGTCACCCTGGCGATCCTGGGCGGCGGTCTGCTCCTGCTGGTGCTGTTCGTCGTCGCCGAGCGGCGCTCGGCCACGCCGCTGGTGCGGTTGGGCATCCTGCGCTCCGGCCCGCTGGTGCGCGCCAACCTCGGTGCGATGCTCTTCGCCGGCTCGTTCTTCGGCTTCCAGTTCGTGGTCACCCTGTTCCTCCAGGACCTGCGCGGCTGGAGCCCGCTGCAGACCGGTCTCGCCCTGCTGGCGGTCGGATGCGACGCGATCCTCGCCCCGACCCTGACCCCGAAGCTGGTCGACCGGTTCGGCAACACCAAGGTCATCCTCGGCGGCTTCCTGCTGGCCGCGGTGTCCTACGCGCTGTTCCTGCCGGTGGGCCTCGACTGGAGCTACGCGGCGATGTTCCCGACCATGATCCTCACCGGCATGGCCTTCTCGCTCGCCTACGGCCCGCTCACCATCGCGGCCACCGACGGGATCGAGGAGGCCGAGCAGGGCCTGGCCGGCGGCCTGGTCAACACCTCGTTCCAGTTCGGTGCGGCGCTCGGCCTCTCCGTCGTCACCACCGTCAACCTGGCCGCCACCAAGGCCGACGGCACCGTCCGGGACAAGCTGGACGGCTTCCACGCGGCGCTCGCCGTGCCGGTGGGCGCGGTGCTCCTCGGGGCGGTCGTCACCGCCTTCGGCCTCGGCCGGAAGCGTGCCGTCGCCGCTCCGGTGGCCGGTGCGCGCGAGGACGGTGCGCGCGAGGACGAGGCGCTCGTCTCCTGAGGCCTGGCCGGGATGCCTGGCCGGGACGCCTGACGGGGACGCCTGGCCGGGCACCGGTGCAGCACCGGCAGGCCCCGCACGTGGGGGTGCGGGGCCTGCCGTCAGCGGGTGGTCCGGCGGTCCGGTGGTCCGCCGGCCAGGTGCTGTGGTTCCTGGCGTCAAGTCCCTTGACGGCAAGGGGTGTTACGGCGCCAGCCGTCAGCGGACCTCGGCCACCAGGGGACCGTACTTCGCCTTGATGTCCGCCGCCGCGGACTGCCACTGCGGGGTGTCGACGATCACGCCGCTACCGTCGATGGCGAGTGTCAGGGCCTCGATCTCCACGCCCTTGGCCCGCCACTCCTCGGTGTCCGCGCGGATCCGGTTCAGGAACGTCATGAGCTGGCCACGGGAGCCGGCGGCGTCGGCGAACGCCACCTTCACCGTGGGCGCCGCCATGCGGGTCACGGCGGCGTCCAGGCCGCCGCCGGGGACGCGCATCACGTACAGCGTGTTCGTGTTCCGGTCGCGGCAGGTGCCGAAGTACTGGTCCGGGTAGTCGGTCATCGCCAGTCCCTCGATGGCCTGACCGGCCCGGTTCAAGGTGAGCTCCGCCGGATCCTCCGACATCGACGCTGACGCTGACGACGGCGACGGCGAGCCCGAGGCCGTCGGCCAGGTCGACGACGAGCCGGGCGTGGACGGGGCGTCGGAGGTCGGGGCCCCGGTTGTCGGACCGCCGGTCGTCGGCGCCCCGGTCGTCGGACCGCCCGTCGACGGCATCCCCGACGAGGGCTGGCCCGTCGCCGGAAGGCCGGACGGCGGCGTCCCGTCCGAGGGGAGGTCCGAAGAAGGCATCCCCGGCGACGGCGTCCCGCCCGAGGGGAGGCCCGACGGCGGACTCGGCGGCAGCCGGGAGTCGTGCTGGTGCCAGC
This sequence comes from Kitasatospora sp. NPDC048286, assembly GCF_043201735.1. Classification (NCBI taxonomy): domain Bacteria; kingdom Bacillati; phylum Actinomycetota; class Actinomycetes; order Kitasatosporales; family Streptomycetaceae; genus Kitasatospora; species Kitasatospora sp. NPDC048286. The sequence goes on along the minus strand of NZ_JBICZE010000007.1, from coordinate 29,418 downwards.
CCGGCGTCCGCATCGACGAGGGCCCGTTCGTGCAGTTCAGCATCACGGTCACGCGTCCCGGCGTCGTCGCGCTCGGCGACGGGCTCGTCGTGCCCAGGCCCACGCCGGCCGCCCCCGTGCGGCCGGCCCCGAGGCCGCCGACGAGCTGCGTCAACGCCCCCGCTCCGACGGCCAGCACCGCCACCGCCGTCACCCCCCGCACGACCGCCTGCCGTCGGGCCCGGCGCCGGCCGGCCTCGTGCAGTTCGGCCAGCGGCGGGCTGCCGCCGATGCCCGCGGCATGCGCTCCGAGCCGGGTGACCAGCTCCTCCTCGAACCTGTCCTCAGCGCTCACGACTCACCAACTCCCTCACCGGTTCCATCTCCTGTCGAAGCGCCTTGATTCCGCGCGCGAGGTGGGTCTTCGCCGTGGGCACCGAACACCCCAGCTCCTCCGCCACCTGCGCCACCGGCAGGTCCAAGTAGTAGCGCAGCACCACGGCCGCCCGCTGCCGTCGCGGCAGCCCGGCCAGTGCCGTCGCCAGCTCGTCGTCCCGCTCGGCCTCCTGAACCGCCGGCCCGTCCGGCAGCGCGGAGGTGAGCACCTCGCGTCTGGTCCGCCGCCATCGCGACACGTGGGTGCGGACCATCGTCCTGCGGACGTACCCCTCGGTCGCCGCCACGTCCCGGATCGCCGAACGTTTCGGGTACACCTGGGCCAGGGCGTCGTGCAGCAGGTCGCGGGCGTCGTGGACGTCCCCCGTGATCAAGTAGGCCCCCCGGAGCAGGGCCTGGTACCGCGCTGCGACGAACTCGTCGAACGGGTCGGGCCCGGAGCCCCCCGGGCGGATCGATTCGCGCTTCATGTCCCCAGGACGTCCGGGCCGCCGAAAACGGATGACAAACCATCGGTATTCGCCCCGGAGATCCGGGCGATGGGTGTCCGGCCTGATTTTCTGTGAGTTCGGTCACATGTCTTGTGTGATGTCATGGCCGGGCTCACACTACCGATTTGCGGACATACGTGCGCTTCCGCACGAAGGTCCTCCACTTCTCGTCGGCCGGGCGCTTTCCGGCTGCCGCATGGCCTCCTCCGGCCGGGTCCGGAGGACGGCCGCCATCACCGTCGGACATCCCCGGACGCTCGGTCCGACGCTGCCGCGTTCTGCTGACCGTACGCACCAGCCGGGGTGGGCGCCGTGCCCCCGGACCGCGCCCGCCCCCGTCGTCCGTACTCCCACCCCCACGCAAAGGAGCTTCGGATGAAGCACCCGCGCACCCCCACCCCCTGGCGGCGGCCGTTCGCCGCCGTCGCGGCCGCCGCCCTCGCCCTGGCCGGCGCCGCCTGGAGCACCGCGCCGGCGGCCGCGAGCGCCGCCACCCCCACCTCGGCCGCCCCGGCCCCCGCCGCCGTCGGGCCGAGCCTGGTCCGGGTGAGCGCCGATCCGCTCACCGACACCGGCAGCCAGCACGCCACCGAGGTGGAGCCCGACACCTTCGCCCAGGGCGGCACGATCGTCTCCTCCTTCCAGGTCGGGCGGTTCGTCGACGGCGGCGCGGCCGGCCTCGGCTGGAGCACCTCGATGGACGGCGGCGTCAGCTGGCGGCAGGGCATGCTGCCCGGCATCACCGTCCAGCAGGGCGGCCGCTGGGCCCGCGCCTCCGACCCGTCGGTCGCCTACGACGCCAGGCACGGCACCTGGATGGTCGCCGGTCTGGTCATCGACTCGGGGCGCAACCCCGTGGGCGTGACCGTCAGCCGCTCCGCCGACGGCCGGAGCTGGCGGGACCCGGTGCCGGCGGTCGGCTTCGACGGCCAGGCCTACGACAAGGAGTGGATCGTCTGCGACAACACTCCGACCAGCCGCTACTTCGGCACCTGCTACATCGAGGTCGACATCCCGTCCTCCGACGACCTGATGGTCATGTCCGTCTCGCGGGACGGCGGCACCACCTGGTCCGCCCCGGCCTCCCCGTCCGGCGTCAACCTGGGCCTCGGCGGCCAGCCGCTGGTGCGGCCGGACGGCACGGTCGTGGTCCCCTTCTCGACCGACACCACCTCGATCCGCTCCTTCACCTCCACCGACGGCGGCAGGTCCTGGGGCGCCACGGTCCTGGTCGCGGACGTCTCCGCGCACGAGGTCGCGGGCGGCCTGCGCGACGGCGAGGGCCTGCCCTCGGCGGAGATCGACGCCGACGGCAGGGTCTACGTCGCCTGGCAGGACTGCCGCTTCCGCGCCGGCTGTTCGGCCAACGACATCGTCTACGCGACCTCGCCCGACGGCACCACCTGGTCCGCCGTGACCAGGGTGCCGATCGACCCCACCACCAGCGGCGCCGACCACTTCCTGCCCGGCCTCGGCGTCGACCGCGCCACCGCCGGCCCCACCGCCAAGCTCGGGCTGTACTACTACTTCTACCCGGAGGCCGACTGCACCGACGTCACCTGCCGGTTGGAGGTCGGCTTCGTCTCCTCCACCAACGGCGGCGCCACCTGGAGCACACCGCTGACCGTCGCCGGCCCGATGCCGCTGTCCCGGATCGCCGCCACCACCGGGGGCAGCATGGTCGGCGACTACCTCTCCACCTCCGTCCTCGACGGCAGGGCGGTGGCGGTCTTCGCGGTCGGCAGGGCCCCGGTCGACGGCCGGGCCTTCGACGAGGCGATGTACGCCGTCCCGGGCGGCCTGCCCGTCCGCGCCGGCACCACCCCCTCGAGTACCGGCCCGGTCCTCGTCACCTCGCCCGACCACGAGCGGCCCCTCCCGCCGCTGACCCGCCACTGACCGCTCCGGTCCGTCCTTCCACCCGGGCCCGTCCTCCCGCCACACCGGGAGGACGGGCCTTTCCCCGCACGGCAGTTGTCGACGCCTTCCGGTGCTCCGAGTCGGGCAGCCCCGGGTAGGGAACGGAGGTGCCGGTGCGCTCGTCGACGGCCAGTGGGCGGCCCCGGCCGCCGGGGGAGCGGGTGACGGTGTGGGCGGTACGGGTAGGGAGTAGTCGTGGCGCCCGGCGCCGCCGGGCGCCACCGCGGCGAGCGGTCCCTTGTCGATCGTCGGCGGCTACCGTCAGCCGGTCGCCCTCTGGCGTTTCGATGCCGCGCCAGTAACATGAGTGTCCCTCACGTTTACGTCAGGAGGCTGTCATGCCGGACCGCTACGACCTGCCGGCGGGATTCCGCTGGGGTGCCGCCACCGCCGCCTACCAGATCGAGGGGGCGGTGGAGGAGGACGGCCGCGGGCCCTCCGTCTGGGACACCTTCGCCGCCCGGCCGGGAGCCGTCCGCGACGGCCACACGGGCGCGGTGGCCTGCGACCACTACCACCGGTACCCCGAGGACATCGCCCTGATGAAGGGCCTCGGGCTGGACGGCTACCGCTTCTCCGTCTCCTGGTCCCGCGTCCTGCCGACCGGCGCCGGTGCCGTCAACCCGGCCGGACTCGCCTTCTACGACCGGCTGGTGGACGCACTGCTGGAAGCCGACATCACGCCGCTCCCCACCCTCTTCCACTGGGACCTCCCGCAGGGCCTGGAGAACGACGGCGGCTGGCTCGACCGCGACACCGCGTACCGCTTCGCCGAGTACGCGACCGTCATGGCCGACCGCCTCGGCGACCGCGTCCCCGCCTGGATCACCCTCAACGAGCCCTTCGTCCACACCGTCTTCGGCTACGCCCTGGGCACCCACGCCCCGGGCCGCACCCTGATGTTCGAGGCCCTCCCGGCCGCCCACCACCAACTCCTCGGCCACGGCCTGGCCGCCTCGATCCTCCACGAGCGCGGGCTGGAGGTGATGCTCTCCAACAACCTCACCCCGGTCGAGCCGGCCTCCGACTCCGCCGAGGACGCGGCCGCCGCCCAGGCCTACGACGCCCTCCACAACCGGCTGTTCACCGATCCCGTCCTGCTCGGCCGCTACCCCGACCTCTCCGCCCTCGGCGTCCCCGACGACATCTTCGGCGCCGTCCGCGACGGCGACCTCGACCTCATCCACACACCCGGCCTCGACGGCCTCGGCCTCAACTTCTACAACCCCACCCGCGTCGCCGCGCCCACCGAACCCGGCCTGCCCTTCGACCTCGTCGACATCCCCGACGTCCCCCACACCGCCTTCGGCTGGCCCGTCGTCCCCGACGCCCTCACCCGTCTCCTCCTCGACCTCCGCGACACCTACGGCAAGGCCCTCCCGCCCCTCACCGTCACCGAGAACGGCTGCTCCGTCGAGGAGTCCGTCGAACCCGACCAGCCCCGCATCGACTTCATGGCCGCCCACCTCGACGCCCTCGCCCGGGCCGCCGCCGAGGGCATCGACGTCCGCGGCTACTACACCTGGTCCCTGCTCGACAACTTCGAATGGGCCGAGGGCTACCACCAACGCTTCGGCCTCGTCCACGTCGACTTCGCGACGCAGCGGCGCACCCCGAAGGCCTCGTACGCCTGGTACCGCGACCGGATCGCCGCCCACCGGGCGCGGTGGGCTCGTTAGGCCTGGGTTGCCGGGCGCCTCAGGCCGCTGATGCCAGCCTTGACGCCAATGCCGGGCTGTCTTTCGCGCTCTGACGGTCGGCGCGCCGGCGTGGATCGAGGTCGGACAGATCGGTCGGGGACCGGGGCCGTGATCGAGTTCGGCGGCTGCGCCGGGCGGCGGGGGCGCACTGGAGGCCATGACCTGGTCCCTCCCTGCGGGTTGTGAGCGATTCATGTGCGCTCTGTGAGCGGCGGGGCCGAGCACGGCCGGACGAAGCCGGCCAGTGCGGCGTGCACGCCGAAGGCCTCGTACCCCTGGTGCCGCGATCGCGTCGCGGCACCAGGGAACGGTCTGCGGCGGTGGATCATGACGGACCGTCAATCAAGCTGCCCTGTAAGGCACTCGGGCCGGGCGGCGGGACGATGCGGGCGGCGGTACGGTGTCGTCGCCCTATTGATAGGGAACTTTACTTTCTATTACGCTGTCGGCTGGCGGCTTGGCGCGGCGTCCGTGCAGGAGGGGCGTGACGCGCTCAGTGAGAGCTCTGACCCGGCCGCCGCGGCGGTGTGACGCCGCTTGCCGGTGAGTTCGTGTGGTGTGGACCGGAGTCCAGCTCTCGCCGTTTCTCAAGGTCATGGAGTCAGGGATGCGTCTGGGTGTCTCGGCAAGGCCTGTTCGTGTCGGAGTATTCGCCGCTGTGCTCGCGTTGCTCGGCGGCCTGTTGCTCGGCTGGTCCGAGCGGGCGGGGGCGGCGGGCGATCCGCTGATCTCGCAGGGGAAGGCCGCGACGGCCTCGTCCGCCGAGGGGTCGTCGTACGCGGCGGGGAAGGCGTTCGACGGGAGCACCTCCACGCGGTGGGCGAGTGCGGAGGGAGCGGACCCGCAGTGGCTGCTGGTGGACCTCGGAGGGAGCGCGGGGATCTCGCGGGTGAAGCTGAGCTGGGAGGCCGCCTACGCGAAGGCGTACCGGGTCGAGGTGTCGGCGGACGGCGTGACCTGGACGACGGTGGCGGAGGAGAAGGCCGGGAACGGCGGGACGGACGACTGGCCGGGGCTGGGCGCCAGGGGCCGTTACGTCCGGATGTACGGGACGGCGCGCGGGACGTCGTACGGGTACTCGCTGTTCGAGATGCAGGTGTACGGGGTGCCGGACGGCGGCCCGTCACCGACCGGCCCGTCACCGACCGGCACCACGCCGGGTGGGGCGTTCACCGTGGTGGCGGCGGGCGACATCGCCGCGCAGTGCACCGCCTCGGACAGCGGCTGTGCGCATCCGAAGACGGCCGCGCTGGCCCAGCGGATCAACCCGAGGTTCTACCTGACGATGGGTGACAACCAGTACGACGACGCCCGGCTGGCGGACTTCCGCAACTACTACGACAAGACCTGGGGGGCGTTCAAGGCGAAGACCCACCCGGTTCCGGGTAACCACGAGACCTACGACCCGGCCGGGTCGCTCGCCGGGTACAAGGCGTACTTCGGCAGCATCGCCTACCCGCAGGGAAAGAGCTGGTACAGCTTCGACGAGGGCAACTGGCACTTCGTCGCCCTGGACTCCAACGCCTTCGACCAGAGCGCCCAGATCGACTGGCTCAAGGCCGACCTCGCGGCCAACGCGAAGAAGTGCGTGGCCGCCTACTGGCACCACCCGCTGTACTCCTCGGGCGGGCACGGCAACGACCCGGTCTCCCGGCCCGTGTGGAAGATCCTCTACGGCGCCAAGGCCGACCTGGTGCTGAACGGGCACGACCACCACTACGAGCGGTTCGCCCCGCAGGACCCGGAAGGGAAGGCCACCGCGGACGGGATCGTGGAGATCGTCGGCGGCATGGGCGGCGCGGAGCCGTACCCGATCGAGCAGGTCCAGCCGAACAGCCAGAAGCGGATCAGCGGCGAGTACGGCGTGCTGAAGCTGGACTTCACCGACTCCGGCTACGGCTGGAGCTACGTCGGAACGGACGGCCAGGTCAAGGACACCAGTCCGAAGTACAGCTGCCACTGATGATGTACCTGGCCACCACCGGCCGCCGTCCGGACGCGCCGCCCCGCCCCGCCGGGCAGGGGCGGCGCGTCCCCGGCACGGTCATCGCGCTCGGCGCGGTCAGCCTGGTCACCGACGTCTCCTCGGAGATGGTCACCGCCGTGCTGCCGCTCTACCTGGTGCTGGGCCTCGGCCTCTCACCCCTGCAATTCGGCTTCCTCGACGGGCTGTTCAACGGCGCCACGGCGGTGGTCCGGCTGCTCGGAGGCAGGCTCGCCGACCGCGGCGGCGGCCGGCACCGGACCGTCGCCGGGGCCGGCTACCTGCTCTCGGCGCTTTCGCGGCTCGGGCTGCTGCTGGCCGGCGGGGCGGCCGGCGGCATCGCCGCCGCGCTGGCCGCCGACCGGCTCGGCAAGGGCGTGCGGACCGCGCCGCGGGACGCGATGATCTCGCTCAGCGCACCGCCGGAGGCGCTCGGCCGGGCGTTCGGAGTGCACCGGGCGATGGACACCACGGGGGCGCTGCTCGGACCCCTGGTCGCGTTCGCGGTTTTGTGGGCGACTACGGACGCGTACGACGCGGTCTTCGTGGTCAGCTTCGCCATCGGGCTGTTCGGCGTGCTGGTGCTGGTCCTGTTCGTCCCGGCGGGGGCGGTGCCGGGGGCCGGGGTGGCCGGGGCGGCTGTAGCGGCCGCCGAGTCGACGTCCACCGGAAGGAGGAGGAGCAGGGTACTCGGCGACCCGGTGTTCCGGCGGGTCGTCACGGCCGCCGCACTACTGGGGGCAGCGACGATCGGCGATTCCTTCCTCTACCTTCTGCTGCAACGCGGCCTGGACCTGCCGCCCCTGCTCTTCCCGTTGATGCCGCTCGGCGCCGCGGCCGGCTACCTGCTGCTGGCCGTACCGGCAGGCCGGATCGCGGACCGGACCGGGAGGCGCATTCCGTTCCTCTGCGGGCACGCCGCGCTGCTCGCCGCCTACCTCACCCTGATGGCCCCGCCGGGATGGCCGGCGGCCGTACTCGTCCTGGTGCTCCTCGCCGTCTTCTATGCCGCCACGGACGGCGTGCTGATGGCACTGGCCGGGCCGGTGCTGCCGCTCGACGGCCGCGCGAGCGGCCTCGCGGTGCTGCAGACCGGCCAGGCGCTCGCTCGGCTGGTCGGTGCGGCCGGCTTCGGTGCGGCCTGGACGTGGTGGGGGCCGCGCCCGGCCCTGGCGGTGGCCGCACTCGGGCTGGCCGCCGCACTTGTCGCAGCATGGCGGATCCTGCCGGAGAGGGAGGCCTCGTGAAGGCGCGTCCAGTGGTGCTGATCGCAGCCGCTCTGGTACTGCTGGGCGGTTCGCTGGGGTACATGCTGCACGCCCGGCAGCGCAACGGCGGGCAGCGGCTCGTCGCCGCGGAGACCTCGTTCACCCTGGACGAGCCCGGGCTCTACTACCGGGACACCGCCAGCGGGCGGGTCGCCCGCAGCCCGGGGGTGCCGGACGGGCCGTCCTGTGTCCGCTTCCACGCCGGGGGAGACCGGGCCCTGTGCCTGCGGGCGCTGCCCGGCACCCCGGCGCGTACCCAAGCGGTGGTGTACGACCGACGGTTCACCGAGCTCCAGACGGTGACGGTGCCCGGGATCCCGAACCGGGCCCGGGTGTCGGCCTCCGGGCAACTGCTCTCCTGGACCACCTTCGCCGTGGGGGACTCCTACGCGGCGGGTACCTTTTCCACCCGGACGTCGATCCTGGACCTGCGCACCGGCTACTTGGTCAAGTCGGTCGAGTCCATCCCACTGACCGTCGACGGTGCCCGGTACCACGCCGCTGACGTCAACTACTGGGGCGTCAACTTCGCCTCGGACGACAACCGTTTCTACGCCACCGTCTCGACCGGCGGCCGGACCCACCTGGTCGAGGGCGACCTCCGGGCGTGGTCGGCCCGCACACTGCGGGAGAACGTCGAGTGCCCCTCGCTCTCGCCGGACGGTACCCGGATCGCCTTCAAGAAGAAGATCTCGGCCGACCCGGCGGCGCCCTGGCGGCTCCACGTCCTGGAACTGGCGGGACTGCGCGAGCACCCGCTGGCCGAGTCGCGCAGCGTGGACGACCAGGCGGCCTGGCTCGACGGGGAGACGCTCGGGTACGCGCTGCCGGCCCAGGACGGGAAGGGCACCGACGTCTGGAGCGTGCCGGCGGACGGCAGCGGGACGCCGCACCTGCTGGTGCCCGGCGGTTCGTCGCCGGTGACCGTTCCGGCGGCGTCGAAATGACCCGGCGGCCGGCGCCGCACAGCCCCTGCCGATCGGACGGGAGCTCGGCGTCATCACCAACCCCCACCGCGGAGCCCCAGGACGGCGCCCGCGGCCTACCGGCCTGGACGGCGTCCGTTCCGGCCGCTCATTCAGCCCGCCCTGACCGGATCGTTCCGCATCCAGGCCCGATGGGGTCTTCATCCGGGCACCCCGCGGCGGTGAGGATCGAGGCATGACCAACGCACTCCTCGTCATCGACGTCCAGGAATCCTTCCGCCGCCGCGAGAACTGGGCGGCCGTCTCCAACCCCGGGATCGTCGGGCAGGTTGCCCGGCTCGTCGAGCACGCCCGGGCCAAGGGCGACCTCGTCGTCTGGGTCCTGCACGCCGAGCCCGGCACCGGGACGGTGTTCGACCCAGCCCTCGGTCACGTCCGCCTGATGGACGGGCTGGTGCCGATGGAGGGTGAGCCGGTCGTCACCAAGACCTCGCACAACGCGTTCACCACCACCAACCTGCAGCAGCTGCTCACCCGGCAAGCGATCCGCGAACTGGTGGTCAGCGGCATTCGCACCGAGCAGTGCTGTGAGACCACCACCCGGGTGGCGGCCGACCTCGGCTACGCCGTCACGTTCGTGGTCGACGCGACCGCCACCCATCCGATCGAGCATCGCGACGCGCCTGCCGGGCGCAGTCTCGACGAGATCCTTGCCGATCCGCGCACGCTCTCCACGGAGGAGATCATCGCCCGTACCGAGTACGCTCTGGCGGGCCGCTTCGCCACCGTCACCACTGTGAAGGAGTTGACCGGATCGTGACCCGTGTCGTCTTCCTGCTGGTCCCGCAGTTGCACCTGCTGGACCTCGCCGGGCCCGCCCAGGTGTTCTCGACGGCGGCCGACCACGGGCTCGGCTACGCGGTCGGCTACGTGGCCGAGCAGGAGGACGTCCCCACGGCGCAGGGGCTCACGCTGCGGGCTTCCGCCGAGTGGCCCCGGCTCACGCCGGACGACCTGATCGTGGTCCCCGGTTGGCGGGCGTCGACGCTGCGGGCACACGGGGAGCTCTCCCCGGCGACGCTGGAGCGGCTGGCTGCCCACCACGCGGCCGGCGGTACGGTCGCCAGCGTCTGCGCGGGCGCGGACGCGCTCGGCCGGGCGGGGTTGCTGGACGGGCGCCGCTGCACCACGCACCACGACCTCCAGGACGAACTGGCTCGCCGCTACCCGAGGACGGTGGTAGTGCGCGACGTGCTGTACGTGGTGGACGACCGGGTGGTGACCTCGGCCGGCATCGCGAGCGGCATCGACCTGGCCCTGCATCTGGTCGCCGTCCGGCACGGGCCGGCAGCGGCCGCCCGGATCGCGCGGGAGATGGTCGTCTACGCGCGCCGCAACGGCGACGAGCGGCAGGTCAGCGTGATGCTTCGGCACCGCGCCCACTTGGTCGACGCCGTCCACCGGGTGCAGGACCTGATCGACGCCCGCTTCACCGCCCGGCTCAGCCTCGCCGACCTCGCCGGCGCGTCGGGCGTCAGCGAGCGTACCCTCACCCGCCACTTCACCGAGGCCACCGGACTCACCCCGCTGCGCTACCAGCAGGAACTGCGCGTCGAGCGGGCAGAGCACCTCATCGCGCACGGCGCCACCACGGAGGCCGCCGCCCGCGCGGCCGGCTTCCAGGACGCCCGGATGCTCCGCCGCCTGCGCGCCCGCGCCGGAGTCGTCCACGCCGGTGCGGTCCGCGGCGTGGACGGGCTGGCAGAGTGCGTCAACTCCTCCGTCGGATAGTTGACTTGATGGGAGCCAGTGCCTTTCGGTCAAGGTCTTGCCACAATGACAGCCTGTCCGACGGGCTGAGGGCTACCACCAACGCTTCGGCCTCGTCCACGTCGACTTCGCGACGCAGCGGCGCACCCCGAAGGCCTCGTACGCCTGGTACCGCGACCGGATCGCCGCCCATCGTGCGCTTCAAGCGCGGTAGTCGGCATCCATCTGCTGCGGAGTATGCGGCCTCTCGGCAACTCTTGAAGGGCAGCCCAGGTGCATGGTTCGCAACAGCCATGCCGCGGCTGCGCGGCAGAAGACAGGGTGTTCGACAGGTCCGTGACCCATTCCCCGTGGTTCACCCACGGGTGGTTCGGCGATCACGCCGCATCCGGCCCGCGCCAGGAGGTGGATGTTTCGCCGAGTCGGCGTTGGCCGGGTGTCGGTCCACCGCGCGGTGGGCGCTGTGCTGATCGATGCCCGTCGGAATCCGCCCGCACGGACACCCCCGACCCGCCACCTGGCAACGCCACCGGGCGCTCCGCCCGGTGGCGTGCGCACCATGGGCGCGGGAGTCGGGGGCGGCCGGGTCAGAGTACGAACAGCGCGCTGTACGGCGGGGAGATGCGTGCCTGCTGCGAACCGAAGTCGACGAGCACGGCGATGTCGCCGTCGCCTTCGACGCCGACGACCCGGCCGAGGCCGTACCTGTCGTGGGTGACCCGGTCACCGACGGCGAAATGCTTGCGGGGCGCCTGCGGTGGGGCCTTGAAGGGGCTGTTGGGCAGTGGGCGGCGGGCTCCTCTGAATTCTTTCATCCCCTCCAGTATGCGCCGGAAGTCACGGGAGCGGGCCCTTTTCGGCGCACTCGAGTTCGAGTGGGGCGTAATGCGGCGGGCGCCGTCCGGTACGCCCCTGAGCGGTGCCGGCGCGCGGCGTGATCGGTTGCGCGGTGACTGTCGGGACGAGGGCCGGCCTCGCCGTGCCCGCGGGGATCATCCTTCCGGGCCCTCGGCGCCGACACCTCGGGGTCGTGGCAACGAGACTGCCGGCAAGGCGTGTTGATGCCCATGGCGGCTCCGGTTCGGCGACCCCGGGGGCATCTCTCCGAAACCGGGGTTGAAAAATTCGCCCGCAGCGCGCTCGGGCCTGCTAGAGTCGTTTTAGTTGCAGTAGTGGTTCCCATGAACTTTGTGTGCGCCTGCTGATGTATTCGCAGGCGTATTTTTGTTTCCCGGCTCTTCCCGGGTGGGTGCTTCCCGCGGCGACTCGAGGCGTGCGCTGTGCGCGCTTCGGACAGCCTCTTGAAGGAGATTTCTTAATGGCTAATGGCACCGTGAAGTGGTTCAACTCGGAAAAGGGCTTCGGCTTCATCGAGCAGGAGGGTGGCGGCCCCGACGTCTTCGCCCACTACTCGAACATCAACGCCAACGGCTTCCGTGAGCTGCTCGAGGGCCAGAAGGTCGAGTTCGACGTCACGCAGGGCCAGAAGGGCCCGCAGGCCGAGAACATTCGCCCGCTGTAGTTCTTCTGCCACGGCACCCGCCAAGCAGTGAGGGGCCCGCACCGAGCACACGCCCGGTGCGGGCCCCTTGGCATCGCGCCACGACGCGTTCCCAGCCGCTCAGGCCCCTGGCTTCGCGGCGGCGGTCACCCCCGCGCGGGGCCGCCTCCGGCCGCGAGGCACTTCTCGTCGATCTTGTACTGGAGCGCCCTCGGGTAGTCGTGCCGGCTGAGCCGGACGCGGGCCAGGATCGGCGCGTGGTTGATGTCGTTGCCGGGGTCGGCGATGTCCAGCAGGAGCGATTCGAGCTCGGTGTGGGTGGTGAGCTCGTACCCGTGCATCCGGTCCTTGTCCGTGCCGAAGACCTCGGCCAGCTTCTCGTACCGCCACGGGTGCAGCACGTTGTAGAAGTCGGCGCCGTCGGACGGCTTGTCCTTGTAGTAACAGGGGCTGACCAGCATCTGCTCGATGCCGTAGAAGCCCTCGTTGTCCAGGACGAAGACCACCGGCCGCAGGTGGTGGCGCACATGGGTGGACAGCTCCTGGCAGATCTCCTGGAACGAGCCGTCCCCGACGAACACCAGCGGCCGCTTCAGCGGCTTCTGCCGGCCCAGTGCCACGCCGGTGGCCGCGCCGACCGAGTAGCCGATGGACAGCCAGCTGTTCTGCGCCAGGAAGCCGGCCCGCTCGGTGATCCGCAGGTTCATCGAACCGATCAGCGCGAACGCCGCGTCCGAGACCACCGTGAACGGCGAGGGGGCCTGCGGGTCCCCACCGGTGGCCTGGTGCTCCAGGAAGTGGTTGACGTGCTCGAAGAAGCTGTCGTACGTGAGCTCCTCCGGGTATCGGTCGGTGCTCAGCGACTCCAGGAACTCGGCCGTGGTGGCCGGGACGTCCAGGCCCGCCGCGTGGGCCAGCGCGAAGTGGTCGGCCGGGAAGGTCTGTCCCTGCAGCGCGTTGCGCAACGCCGTGATGAACCGGCCGAGTCGGACCTCGGGGAAGTACGTGGCGCCGACGCTGACACCGCCGCGGGCCGCCACGATCCAGTCGTCGCCGATCGACTGCTCGCCGCCGAGGTTCTTGGACGTGGACCAGGTTCCCAGGCCGATCCGGCACCCGGCGTTCTTGAAGGTCTCCCGGATCTCCGGCAGGCTCGCCTTGCCGTTGTAGACGCCGGCGAACAGGGGATGCCGTTCGGAGACCACGGACTTCGCGCCGACCGTGGTGCAGAACTGCATCCGGGTGGCCTGCACGAACTCCGACAGCTCGGCCTCCAGCCGCTGGCGGACGAGTTCCTCGCCGGCCCAGACGATCGGCGTGCCGAACTTCCCGATCAGCTCCACCGCCGCCTCGACCGCCCTGGCCAGCATCTCCTCGTTCCGCTTGGTGGGCACCCGCTCGTGAGACCGGAGTTCACCCTGCGGCGGCTCGCACGGCGCGTGCCAGAGGTCCTCCATCACCTCCAGGTAGACGGGCTTGCGCTCGGTCAGGCACGCGGTGATCGCGCTGTCGATCTGCCAGGGCGCGAGCCCCGGGTTGGAGAGCACCTGCGCGTCCACCGTGACCTGCCGGTAGACGTCCAGGTTGCTCTCCCGGCGCGGGCTCATGTGCGAGGTGAGCAGGCCGACCGCCTGCTGGTTGAGCCACTGTTCGTACGAGGGCGCCGCGTTGATCGCGATCAGCGGCACGTCCTCGACGTACGCGCCGCCGATGGTGTTGAGCAGGCTGAACGCGCCCACCCCGTAGGTCACCGCGACCGCGCCGATGCCGACCTCGTCCTTGTCCGGGTCGGCGTCGGCGCCCCGCACCCGGGCGTACGCGTCCGCGGCGTAGCCGCCACCCATCTCGGTCGGGGTGCCGATCCAGCGCACCTTGGTGGTGGACTGCATGATCGTCAGGAACGGGCCGAGGAAGTCGCCCGGCACCCCGAACAGGTACTGGATGCCCAACTGCTCCAGTCTGGTGGCCAGGTAGCGGGCCACCGTCCATTCGTGCTCGCCGCTCATCTGCTCATCGCCTCCTGTCGACGCTCCCCGCGGACCCGCACCTCGGGCCGGATCTCCGGTTCCGCCGGGGGCGGTGGCGGTGGCGCCTCGTGGACGGCGATGGCCGCCCGCACGGCGGTCTCCACCGCGCCCTCGATCCAGGCGTGCTTGAGCGAGACGTGCTCGCCGGCGAAGTACACCGGGCCTTCCGGCTTGACCGCGTCGAGGTGGAAACTGGTCATCTGGTGCGGGGTGTACACCGCGGCTTCGCCGAACGCGTACGGGTCGCGCAGCCAGCTCTGGGTCTTCCCGTAGCCGGTGTAGAACACCTCGATCCGCCGGCCGTGCACCGACTGGAGGTTGCGCAGCGCGTAGACGTACCGCTCGTCGTCCTCCATGGAGTCCCAGCGCACCGCGTCGTCCGACCAGCTGTAGCCGGCCAGCACCACACCGCCGCCGTCGCTGTCGGGCACCGGGTGCGAGGGGTAGTACATGAAGCGGTTCGGGTTGTCGGTGGTCGAGCCGCCGCCGAAGCAGTTGGTGGCCGGGCGCACGCTCGCCCGGAGCAGCGGGGTGTGCCGGTAGGCCTCCCGCTGGCCCTGGTTGATCCGGCGCTCGTCCACGCTCGCGTGCGCGCCGAGCAGCACCTCCGGCAGGTTGCGCGGGGGCCGGTGGCCGTTGTGGGCGGCGGCCACGGCCGCCTCGGCGTCCTCCTCGCCGGCCCGCTGGTAGTACTCGTACAGGCCGGGTGCGATGGAGTCGAGCTCGACCTTCCAGTCCGCCTCGGTGAACTCCCACCAGCGGCGGGAGAACTCCAGCAGCACCTTGGTGGCCTGGTCGTAGTGGGTTTCGATGATCGCCCGGCGCTTCTTGTACGAGAACGGGGGCGTCACCTGGACGAACCGCAGGGCGGAGAACGGGACCGTCACGATCGCGAAGTCGCCCGTCCAGACGGTGGGTTCGGCCTCCGGGTCGTGCTCGGGAACGGTCATGACGGCGACCTGCGGCCCGTTCGGGCCGACGCTCCGGGCGCCCCCGCCGTCCCGGCGCGTGTCCCAGTACTCCATCCGGATCATCCGCTCGCCCATCCGCAGCTCCGTCCGGAGCTCCTCGGCGAGCGCGTGGGGCAGGTTCCAGCTGCCGCCCTCGATCTCCCAGTAGGTGGCCTTGGGATTGATGTCGCTGCGGCCCAGGAAGGTGTGGAAGAAGGACAGGTGCAGCCGCGAGGTCATGTTCTCGATCGTGCCGATCGCCTCGATGGCCTCGTCGCTGAAGCCCGCGTACTCGCGCAGGAAGCGGCCCATCGAGTAGCCGTCGAAGTCGTGGATCACCCGGGCCCAGCCGTCCAGCCACTCGGCGAACGGCTTGTTCTCACGCTTGCCGTCCTTGATCACCGAGTAGTAGTCACGGACCGGTTCGAGTGCCTGGTTGACCATGTCGGCGGCGGCGATCCGCACCTCGTCGCCGGTGAGGTGGAAGCCCTCGTTGACGCAGCTCGGGTCGGCGGTGTACTCGCTGCGCCGGGCCTGGATCCGGTTGGCGCGGATCCACGAGTTGAAGCGCTTGGCCGGCTCGCGGAAGTCCGGGCTGTCCGCGCCGTACGTCCACACCTTCCCGGGTTCGAAGGACTCGTAGACCACCGGTGGCACGGGCGCGTTCTGGTTGCCGGTGTCCGGATCGACGTCGACGTTGAAGAAGAGCTGCCGCTGCAGGCCGAGGCTGTCGACCAGGGCCAGGGTGAGCGGGTGGAAGCTGGGCAGCCGCATCGCCCCGGCCTCGGCGTACTGCTCCGGGTCGTAGAACGGGCCGTCCACCTCGTCGTCGGTGGAGCGGAAGGTCTTGATCCGCCCGCCCACCCGGTTGGCGTTGGCCTCCAGGATGGTGACGTTGTGTCCGGCGTCCTTGAGCAGCTTCCCGGCGACCAGGCCGGCGATGCCCGCGCCGACGATCAGCACGTCCTTGGACTCGTCCGTCTCCGGGATGCCGTCCTTGATCAGGACGTCGAGGTAGCGCAGCTTCAGGTCCTTGTCGTCCGGACCGACCAGCAGCAGTTCGCGCGCCAGCTGCCGGCAGGTCTGCCGGCGGGCGCGTTCGTTGGTGGCGCCGTTGATGGCGGGGTTCTCCATGGTGTCTCCTCGGAGCGCTCGGGGGTCAGGAGCCGACCGGCTTGTTGGGGAGGTCCCTGCCCTCGGCGAGCAGGCGCAGCGTGCTGATCGAGGGGGTGAAGGCGTCGAGCGCGTCCCCCTGGGTGTCGGTGTTCGTACGCGCCGGCTTCGGTTGGGGCGACTGCTCGATGGACGGCACGGCGGTGGGACGGGTGGGGGCTCTGGTCATGGTCGGGCTCCGAGCGGCGGGGGTGCGGGCCAGGCAGCGCTGGTCACAACATGCGAGAGGTGTGCTACTCAACGTAGCTTCGTCGTCGAGAGGCCTGTCAACCGGAGGTCGGCCTCTCGGCGGGGTCACGCAGCGTAGCCAGGTGCAGCGCTTCCGCGCAGGTATGCGCCGGAAGCCGCACGGCGTCGGTGGGGCCTCCCACCGGGGAGTGCCGTGCGGCGGCGAGTGGCCCGGTGGTTCCGGGCGGGTGGTCGGCCGACGGGGCCCGGCAGCGCCGTGGAGGCGGTCACGGAGGTCGACCGCGCGGTGTCCGCACCGGCCGGGCGCTGGGTGGCGGAGCGACCCGAGGAGGCGGGGGCGGCATGAGTCACGGGACGCTCCCCGAGCGGATCGCGTACGGCGTACCGCACCGACACGGCACCGCCGCCCACCGGATGCCGTGGGAGCGGGCGCGGGCGACCGCCCGGAACAGCGCGGGCCGGCCGCTGCCCGCCGTCACCCGCCGACCTCTCCGGGGGTCTCGGCCGCATCCTTGCCGGGCCGCTGACGGCGCTCACTACCCGCGCCGCCGTGCCGTTGCCGTTCGACGGCCCGGCGATGCTGCGCGGTCCGGCCCTCGCCGACGGCCTCGCGGTCGTCGCGCCGGGTGGGCTCGCCACGGGCGCCACCGTCGAGGTGCCGGACGTGCTCGGCCACCGGCCGTGGCCGGTCTCCGGCCGACCGGACGACAGCCGGCCGGACGGCAGCCGGTTCGACGGGCCGGGGGCGGCCCCGCGGGAGGGGGCGGCTCAGGGGCGGGGCCGGAGGCCGTCGATGAGGACGGCGAGGACCTGGTCGCTGTCCTCGGGGGCGTGCTCGCGGGCCCAGGCGGCGGAGGCGATCAGGGTGAAGAGGCCGTTGGCGGTGACGTCCTGGCGGGCCTCACCGGCGAGGTGGGCGCGTTCGAGCAGGAGGCGGCCGGAGGACTGCATCGCGGTACACGCGCTGTTGAGGTCGGAGGCCTCGTCCTTGAGACTCTCCATCAGCATGGTGACCAGGCCGCGGTAGAGGGTGGCGTGCGCGACGGCCGCGCGCACCCAGGCGGCGAGGGCCTCGCCCGGGGACTTGGTGGTCATCAGTTCCTCGGCGGTGTCGCCGAGTTCCTTGAGGCTGTCCCGCAGCATCGTCTCCAGCAGGCTCTCCCGGGTGGGGAAGTGGCGGTAGAGGGTCGCGTTGCCCAGGCCGGCCTGGCGGGCGATGTCGTCCAGCGAGGCCTGGGTGCCGTGCTGCTCGAAGGCCGACTTGGCCTCCGCGAGGAGTCGCTCGTAGTTGCGGCGGGCGTCTGCGCGCATGGTGCCACCTTCTTCTAGCCGTACTGGGCGTGGTGCTGCCCCCGCCGGTCGTGGGGGCAGCACCGTACCGGGGCCTTTCCCCGGATTCTAGCCCGTGCTACCCGTCGGCCGACCCGTCCTCCCCGGCGGCGGAGGCCTCCTCGGTCAGTTCGGTGAGCAGCCGCTTCGCCAGGCCCGCCGGGGTCGGGTGCTCGAAGGCGATCACCGCGGGCAGGTCCAGGCCGGTCGCCGCGCAGAGCAGGTTGCGCAGCTCCAGGCCGGTGAAGGAGGTGAATCCGGCGTCCAGGAAGGAGACGTCGGCCGCGATCTCCTCGACCGACTCGTACCCCAGCACCGAGGCGGCCGAGCCCCGTACCAGGTCGAGCAGCAGCGTCTCGCGCTCCGCGTCGGCTTCCAGGGCGGCGAGTTGCCGGCGCAGGACGGTCCCCCCGGGGGCGTCGGCGTTCTCCCCGAGGGCCTCGGGGAGAACGGGGGAACCGTCCGGCGCCGGGGTCGAGGCGACCCGCCCGGAGGCCGGGTCGGCGTGCCGGGCGGGGCCGTGCAGCCAGTAGCCGCGGCGCTGGAAGGCGTAGGTCGGCAGCGGCAGCGCGCCGGTGCCGTCCGTGGGGACGGGGCGGTGCCAGTCCACCGGTCGGCCGTGGGCCCAGGCGAGGCCGAGCGCGGCCAGCAGGGTCCGCCCCTCCGGGCGGTCGGCGCGCAACACCGGGGTGAGGACCAGTGGTTCGGCGGGCAGGCTCTGCCCGGCCATCGCCGACAGCACCCCGTCCGGTCCGAGCTCCAGCAGGATCCGCACGCCCTGCCCGGCCAGGTACCGGACGCCCGCGTGGAAGCGGACCGCCCCGCGCACCTGCCGCACCCAGTACTCGGGGCTGCCCAACTCCTCCGCGGTGCCCGGTCGTCCGGTCAGGTTGGACACCAGCGGGATCGTCGGCGGTCGGAACGTCAGGCCCGCGATCGCGCGGCCGAACTCCGCCAGGATGCCGTCCATGTGCGGGGAGTGGAAGGCGTGGCTGACCCGCAGCCGCTTGGTCTTGCGGCCGTTGCCGCGCCAGTGCGCCAGGGCCTCGGCGGCGGCATCGGCGTCACCGGAGAGCACCACCGCCTGCGGGCCGTTGACCGCCGCGATCTCCAGCCGCCCGGCGAAGCGTCCGCCACCGTCCGCGTCCAGGAACGCGCGGACCTCCTCCTCGGAGGCCTGCACCGACAGCATCGTGCCGTCCGAGCGGGCCGACTGCATCAGCCGGGAACGCTCGTCGACCAGGGTCACCGCGTCCGCCAGGCCCAGCACCCCGGCCGCGTGGGCCGCGGCCACCTCGCCGACCGAGTGCCCGAGCACGAAGTCCGGGACCAGGCCGTGGTGTTCCAGCACCTGGTACAGCGAGGTCTCCAGCGCGAACAGCGCCGCCTGCGCGTAGCGGGTGGAGTGCAGCAGCTCCGCCTCCGGGGTGCGGGGCGCGGCGAACACCACCTCGCGCAGCGGTCGTTCCAGCCGTCGGTCGAACAGCGCGCACACCTCGTCGAAGGCGGCGGTGAACTCGGGGTGGCTGCCGTACAGTTCCCGGCCCATGCCGAGTCGCTGGCTGCCCTGGCCGGTGAACAGGAACGCCGTCCCGGCCCCGCGGTCCGCCCGCCCGGTGACCACCGACGCGGCCGTGCCACCCGCGGCGAGGGTCTCCAGGCCGCGCAGCAGTTCCTCGCGGTCCTCGCCGACCACCACCGCGCGGTCCTTGAACGCGCTGCGGGCGGTCAGGGCCCGGGCCACCTCGGCGGGCTCGTACGAGGGGTGCGCGCGCAGGTGGTCGAGCAGCCGGGCGGCCTGCCCGGCGAGGGCGGGGCGGCCCTGTCCGGACAACACCCACGGCACCAGCGGAAAACGCGCACCGGCGGCTTCCGCACCTTCCGCCGATTCCGCGGCTTCCGCCGGTGCGGACTCGACGGCCGGCGCCTCCTCCACGATCACGTGCGCGTTGGTGCCGCTGATCCCGAAGGAGGACACCGCGGCGCGGCGCGGGCGCTCGGCCGCAGGCCAGGGCCGCGGCTCGGTCAGCAGCCGCACCCCGCCAGTCCAGTCGACGTGCGGACTCGGCTCGTCCACGTGCAGGGTCTGCGGCAGGCGTCCGTTCCGGAGAGCCATCACCACCTTGATGATGCCCGCGACCCCGGCGGCGGCCTGGGTGTGCCCGATGTTCGACTTGAGGGCGCCCAGCCACAGCGGTCGTCCCGGGTCGCGCTCACGGCCGTAGGTGTTGACCAGCGCCTGGGCCTCGATCGGGTCGCCCAGCGTGGTGCCGGTGCCGTGCCCCTCGACCGCGTCCACGTCCTGCGGGGTGAGGCGGGCGTTGGCCAGCGCCTGGCGGATCACCGCCTCCTGGGCCGGGCCGTTGGGCGCGGTGAGGCCGTTGCTGGCGCCGTCCTGGTTGACGGCGCTTCCGCGGACCACCGCCAGCACCCGGCGGCCGTTGCGGCGGGCGTCGGACAGCCGCTCCAGCACGAGCAGCGCCACGCCCTCGCCGAAGCCCGTACCGTCCGCGGCGGCCGCGAAGGACTTGCAGCGGCCGTCGGCGGACAGCCCCCGCTGGCGGCTGAACTCGGTGAACAGGCCCGGCGTGGTCAGCACCGTGGCGCCCCCGGCCAGGGCGAGCGAGCACTCGCCCTGCCGCAGCGACTGCACCGCCAGGTGCAGCGCCACCAGCGAGGAGGAGCAGGCGGTGTCCACGGTGACCGCCGGGCCCTCGAAGCCGAAGGTGTACGAGATCCGACCGGTGGCCACCGACGGCGCCGTGCCGTTGCCGATGAACCCCTCCAACTCCTCGGGGACGTACGGAAGCCGGGCCGCGTAGTCGCTGTACATCAGGCCCGCGAACACCCCGGTCCGGCTGCCCCGCAGGGTGTGCGGGTCCAGCCCGGCGTGCTCGAAGGCCTCCCAGGTGGTCTCCAGCAGCAGTCGGTGCTGCGGGTCGGTGGCCAGTGCCTCGCGCGGGCTCAGCCCGAAGAAGCCGGCGTCGAACTCGGCGGCGTCCGGGAGGAAGGCGCCGTGGCGGGTGTACGAGGTGCCGGGCCGGTCCGGGTCGGCGTCGTACAGCGTGTCGACGTCCCAGCCCCGCCCGTCGGGGAAGTCTCCGATGACGTCGGTGCCGGAGTCGACGACCCGCCAGAGGTCCTCGGGGCCGCGGATGCCGCCGGGGTAGCGGCAGCCGATGCCGACGATCGCGACCGGCTCCTGGGCGGCCGCCTCCAGTTCTGCGAGCCGTTGTCGCGTCTCGTGCAGGTCGGCGGTGACCCACTTGAGGTAGTCGACCAGCTTCTCCTCGTTGCTCATCGGTGTGCTCGCCGTCTCTTCCGCAGTCGTTCGTTCCGGGGCCGTGCGAGGGGTCGGGGCCTTGGGAGGGGTTGGGGGCGTGGCAGGGGCTGGGGTCGTGGCAGGGGCCGGGTCCTTGGTCATCGCGATCCGCCCTTTCCGCGGAACTCGCTGTCGATCAGATCGAGGATCTCGGCGGCCGAGGCGGACTGGATGCGCGAGGCCACGTCGGCCTCCGCGCCGCCGGTCTGCTCCGACTCCCAGCCGCGCAGCAACTCGCGCAGCCTGCGGCCGATCTCCGCCCGGATCGCCGGGTCCTCCTCCGGCGTCCGCACCAGGAGCTTCTCCAGCGCGTCCAGCCCCGCCAGCGCCGAGCCGCCGAACTCCGGTGCCGAGGCGGCGGACCGGGCGGGCTCCGCCTCGGTGAGCAGCCGGGCCGCCAGCGCCGCGGGAGAGGGGTGGTCGAAGACCACGGTGGCGGGCAACCGTACGCCGGTCGCCGCGTTCAACCGGTTGCGGAAATCCACCGCCGTCAGCGAGTCGAAGCCCAGCTCCTTGAAGGACTGCTCGTCGTCGACCGCCGAGGAGTCCGCGTGCCCGAGGACCAGCGCGGCGGTGTCCCGGACCAGGTCGAGCACCAGCCGTTCCCGCTGTGCCTGCGGCACCGCCGCCAGCCGCTCGGCCAGCGACCTGGCCGGCTGCACGGTGCCGCGTCGCGCCGTGCGCCGGACGAGACCGCCGAACAGCGGGGGCAGCAGGCCCGCCGCCGCCTGGCGGTGCAGCGCCCCGGTGTCCAGCCTGGCCGCGACCAGGGCGGGTGCGGTGGAGCGCAGTGCCCGGTCGAACAGGTCGAGGCCGTCCTCCGTCGAGAGCGGTGCCACGCCGGTGCGGCCCATCCGGTCCCGTTCCCGGGCGTCCAGGTGGCCGGTCAGGCCGCTGGCGTCCGCCCACAGGCCCCAGGCCACCGAGGTGGCGGGCAGGCCCAGCGAGCCGCGCAGCCGGGCCAGACCGTCCAGGTAGGCGTTGGCGGCGGCGTAGTTGGCCTGGCCGGCGGCACCGGTGACCCCGGCGAGCGAGGAGAACAGGACGAACGCCGACAGCGGCGCCTCCAGGGTCAGCTCGTGCAGGTGCCGGGCCGCGTCGGCCTTCGCGGCCAGCACGGTGGCCAGCCGCTCCGGGGTCAGCGACTGCAGGACGCCGTCGTCGAGCACCCCGGCCGCGTGCACCACCGCGGTGAGCGGCCGGGTGGCCGGGACGGAGGCCAGCAGGGCGCCGAGGGCCTCCCGGTCGGCCGCGTCGCAGGCCTCGATCCGCACCTCGGCACCCAACTCGGCCAGCTCCTCGGCGAGTTCCTTGGCACCGGGGGCCGCGGGGCCGCGTCGGCCGGTCAGCAGCAGGTGCCGGACGCCGTGCTCGGTGACCAGGTGACGGGCCACCAGGGCGCCGAGGGTGCCGGTCGCGCCGGTGATCAGGACGGTGCCGTCGGCCGCGCCCGCCCACGGGTGGCCGGCGGGCTGCGCCGGGGCGGCGGCCAGCCGGGGGACGGACACCGTGCCGGCCCGCACGGCCAGTTCGGACTCGCCGGAGGCCAGGGCGGTCGGCAGGGCCAGGACGGCGGCCTCGTCGGCCGGGTCGAGGTCCACCAGCACCAGCCGGTCCGGGTTCTCCGTCCGCGCGGTGCGCAGCAGGCCCCACAGCGCGGCCGCCGCGGGCGTCGCCGCGTCGGCGTCCCCGACGGCGCCGCCCGGCACCAGCGGCACCAGCGTCGAGGCGGTGAAGCGCTCGTCGTCCAGCCAGCTGCGCAGCAGTGCGAGCAGCCCGCTGAGCGCGGCCCGGGTCTCCTCCGGGCCGGAGCCGGCCAGTGGCGGCAGTGCGGCCACCACCACCTCGGGGACCGGCGCCGTGCCGTCCTCGACGGCCGTGCGCAGCGCCGCCAGGTCGGTGAAGGCCGGGGCGCCGAGCAGGTCGGCGACGGCCGGGGCACCGAGCACCGTCCAGGCGCCCGGCGCCGGGGCGGGCGCGGCGGGGCCGGCGGGCAGTGCGGTCCACTCCACCGTGTGCAGCGGCAGCGCGCCGCCCTCGGCGCCCGCTCGCAGCGCGGCGAGCTGTTCGGCCGTCACCGGCCGCAGCGCCAGCGCCGCCAGCTCGGCCACCGGGGCGCCCGAGGCGTCGGCGGCGCTCAGTGCCACCGTGCCGTCCTGGGCCGGGGTGAGCCGCACCCGCAGCGCCGTGGCGCCGCGCCCGTACAGCCGCAGTCCGGCGAAGGAGAACGGCAGCCGGGGGCCCTGCCCGCCGTCCGGCGCTCCGAGCGCCAGCGCGTGCAGCGCCGCGTCCAGCAGCGCCGGATGCACGGTGTGGCCGGTGGCGTCGGTGTCCTCGGGCAGGGTCACCTCGGCGTAGAGGTCGGTGCCGTCGCGCCACAGGCCGGTCAGGCCCTGGAACACCGGTCCGTACGCGTAGCCCTGCGCGGCCAGTTCGTCGTACGCCGTCGACAGGTCGACCGCGGTTCCGGGCGGCGGCCAGGGCAGGCCGCCGGGGGCTGTCGACCCGCCGGGGGCCGTCGGGTCGCCGGGGGCGAGGAAGCCGGCGGCGTGCCGGGTCCAGCCGGGGGCGCCGGCCGTCCGGGAGTGCACCCCGACGGGCCGTCGGCCGCCCTCCTCCGGGGCGCCGACGCTGACCTGGAGGGTCACCGCGTCCCGTCCGGCGAGCACCAGCGGCGCCTCCAGCACCAGGTCCTCCACAGTGGGCACCTCGGCCTCCGGGTCGGCGAGCTCGGCCGCGTGCAGCGCGAGGTCGACGAAGGCCGTGCCGGGCAGCAGCACCGTGCCCTCGACGGCGTGGTCGGCCAGCCAGGGGTGGGTCGGGACGGAGATCCGGCCGGTCAGCACCAGCTGGTCGCCGTCCGCGAGCGGCACGCTCGCGCCGAGCAGGGCGTGCCCGGCCCGGTCCAGGCCGAGTCCGTCGGCGTCCACCGCCGTGTGCGTCGCCTCCAGCCAGTGGCGTTCCCGCTGGAACGGGTAGGTCGGCAGCTCCGGTACGGCGGTGCCGGGCGCGGCGGGTGTGGCGGGCGCCCAGGCGGCGGGGGAGGTGCCGCTGACGTGCGCCTCGGCGAGCGAGAGCGCGAAGCGCTCCGGACCGCCCTGGTCACGCCGCAGGGTGCCCAGCGCGACGGCTGCCGCGCCCGCGGCCTCGATGGTGTCCTGCACCGCCGTGGTCAGCACCGGGTGCGGGCTGACCTCGATGAAGGCGGTGTGCCCGTGGTCGAGCAGCCGTCGCACCGTCTCCTCGAAGCGCACCGGCTCACGCAGGTTGCGGAACCAGTACGCTCCGTCCAGCTCCGTGCCGGCCAGCGGCTCGGTGGTGACGGCCGAGTAGAACGGGACGTCGCCCGTGGTGGGCGCGGTGGCGGCCAGCAGCGTCCGCAGCTCCTCCTCCAGCGTGTCCACGTGCGGGGAGTGCGAGGCGTAGTCCACCGGGATCAGCCGGGCCCGGACGCCGTCGGCCTCGAAGGCGTCCCGCAGCGCCGCCAGTGCCTCCGGCGCCCCGGACACCACGGTCGCCGCAGGGCCGTTCACGGCGGCGACGTGCGCGTCCTCGCCCTTGCCGAGCCCCTTGCCGAGTCGTTCGGCGAGTCGCTCGGCGACGGTCGCGGCCGGTGCCTGCACCGACAGCATGCCGCCGGTCCCGGCCAGCCGGGTGATGGTCCGGCTGCGCAGCGCGGCGATCCTGGCGGCGTCCGCCAGGCTCAGCGCGCCGGCGAGGTGGGCGGCGGCGATCTCGCCCTGGGAGTGGCCGATCACGGCGGCCGGCTCCACCCCGTGGTGGCGCCACAGCTTGGCCAGCGAGACCATCATGGCGAACAGCGCGGGCTGCACCACGTCCACCCGGTCCAGGCCCGGCGCGCCGGGCGCCTCGGTGAGCACCTCCAGCAGGTCCCAGTCGGTGTGCGGGGCCAGCGCCTCGGCGCACTCGCCCAGGTAGCGGGCGAACTCCGGGTCGGAGTCGAGCAGTTCGCGGCCCATCGCGGCCCACTGGCTGCCCTGGCCGGGGAAGACGAACACCGCCCGGCCCGGCTGGTCGCCGACCGTGCCGCCGGTGACCACCCCCGGGGTCTCCACTCCGTCGGCGAGCGCCCGCAGTCCGGCGAGCAGGCTCTCGCGGTCCTGGCCGAGGACGACGGCGCGGTGGTCGAAGCGGGTGCGGGCGGCGAGGGCGCGGGCGACGGCGACGGACCGCGGCTCGGGCTGCTCGGCCAGGAAGGCGGTCAGCCGCCCGGCCTGCTCGCGCAGCGCCTCGGCGCTCCGGGCCGAGAGCAGCAGCGGAAGCTCCGCCGACCCGGTGGCCGGTTCCGGTTTTCCGACGGGCTGTTCGAGGATGACGTGGGCGTTGGTGCCGCTGATGCCGAAGGAGGAGACGGCGGCGCGGCGCGGCCGGTCGTCCGCGGTGCCCCACGGGCGGGCGTCGGTGAGCAGTCGGACGGTGCCGTCGGACCAGTCGACGTGGCTGGTGGGCTCGCTGACGTGCAGGGTGCGCGGGAGGGTCGCGTGCCGCATCGCCATGACCATCTTGATCACGCCGCCGACCCCCGCCGCCGCCATGGTGTGGCCGACGTTGGTCTTCAGGGAGCCGAGCCAGAGCGGGTGTTCGGTGTCGCGGGCGCGGCCGTAGGTGTTCAGCAGGGCCTGCGCCTCGATCGGGTCGCCGAGGCGGGTGCCGGTGCCGTGGGCCTCCACCGCGTCCACCTGGTCGGCCGTCAGCCGGGCGTTGGCGAGGGCCTGGCGGATGACCCGCTCCTGGCTGGGCCCGTTCGGCGCGGTCAGGCCGTTGCTGGCGCCGTCCTGGTTGGTGGCGGTGCCCCGGACCAGGGCGAGCACCGGGTGGCCGTTGCGGCGGGCGTCGGACAGGCGCTCCAGGAGGAGCAGGCCCGCGCCCTCGCCCCAGCCCGTGCCGTCCGCGTCGTCGGAGAAGGCCTTGCACACGCCGTCGGCGGACAGTGCGCGCTGGCGGCTGAACTCCACGAAGCTGGTGGGTCCGGAGAGCACGGTCGCACCGCCGGCCAGGGCGAGCGAGCACTCGCCGGCCCGCAGGGACTGCGCCGCCAGGTGCAGCGCCACCAGCGAGGAGGAGCAGGCGGTGTCCACGGACACGGCGGGGCCCTCCAGACCGAGCGTGTAGGCGATCCGGCCCGAGGCGACGCTGGCCGTCGTCCCGGTCGCCAGGTAGCCCTCGACGCTCTCCGGCGAGTGCCCGAGCCTGGTCACGTAGTCGCCCGCGACCACGCCCGCGAAGACCCCGGTGTCGCTGCCGCGCAGGGCGGTCGGGTCGATGCCCGCCCGCTCGACGGCCTCCCAGGCGGTCTCCAGTAGCACCCGCTGCTGCGGGTCCATCGCGGTCGCCTCGCGCGGGTTGATGCCGAAGAAGGCCGCGTCGAACCGGTCGGCGTCCGTCAGGAAGGCGCCCCGGCGGGTGTACGAGGTGCCGGTCCGCTGCGGGTCCGGGTCGTACAGCGCCTCGGTGTCCCAGCCGCGGTTCTCCGGGAAGTCGGTGATCCCGTCCCGACCCTCGGCCACCAGCCGCCACAGCTCCTCGGGCGAGGCCACCGCGCCGGCGAATCGGCAGGCCATGCCGACGATCGCGATCGGGTCGTCCTCGGCCGGGGCCGACGGTGCCGCGACGGCCTTCACCGGCGCCGCCTCGTCCTCGTCCAGCAGTTCGGTGCGCAGCCGGCCCGCCAGGGCGGCCGGGGTCGGGTGGTCGAAGACCAGCGAGGACGGCATCCGCAGCCCCGTCGCGCTGTTGATCCGGTTGCGCAGCTCCACCGAGGTCAGCGAGTCGAAGCCGAGGTCCTTGAACGCCCGCTCGGGCCCGACGGACTCGGCGCCGCCGTGGCCCAGCACGGCCGCGGCCTCGGCCCGGACCAGGGTGAGCAGCAGCCGGTCCCGTTCGGCCTCGTCCGCCTCGCGCAGCCGGTCGGTCAGCGAACCGCCGCCGCCCGCGGCCGCCCGAGCGGTGACCGCCGGACGCCGGAGCGGGGTGCGGACCAGTCCGCGCAGCAGCGGCGCGAGCGAGCGGTCCTCGGCGCGGGCGCGCAGCCCCGCGAGGTCCAGCCGCAGCGGGACGAGCAGCGGCTCGTCGTGGTCGAGCGCCTGGTCGAACAGGGCGAGGCCCTGCTCCGGGGCCAGCGGCGCGAACCCGGCGGCGGCCATCCGGGACAGCGCCCCGCCGTCCAGGGCGCCCGCCATGCCGCCGCCGGAGCCGTCCCCGGCCTCGGCGCCCCACAGGCCCCAGGCGAGCGAGACGCCGGGGATGCCGTTTCTGCGGTGGTACGCCGCGAGGCCGTCCAGGAAGGAGTTGGTGGCCGCGTAGTTGGACTGACCCGGGTTGCCGAGCACACCGGCGAAGGAGGAGAACAGCACGAGGGCCGACAGGTCCAGGGTCCGTACCGCGTCGGTGAGGTGCCAGGCGGCGTCCTGCTTGGGCCGGGCCACCGCGTCCAGCCGCTCCGGGGTCATCGACTCGATGGTGCCGTCGTCCAGCACCCCGGCCGCGTGGATCACGGCGGTCAGCGGGTGTTCCGGCCCGACCGAGCCGACCAGGGCGAAGGCGGTCTCCCGGTCGGCGGGGTCGGCGGCGACGATCTCCACCTCGGCACCCAACGCCGAGAGACCGGCGGCGAGTTCGGTGGCGCCGGGGGCGTCGGGGCCCCGGCGGCTGGTGAGCAGCAGGTGCCGGACGCCGTGCTCGGTGACCAGGTGGCGGGCGAGCAGGCCGCCCAGCGTGCCGGTGCCACCGGTGATCAGTACCGTGCCGTCGCGGTCCAGCGGCTTGGCCAGGGTCAGCACCACCTTGCCGACGTGGCGCGACTGGCGCAGCTGGCGGAAGGCGTCGCCGGCCCGGTGCACGTCCCAGGCCTCGACGGGCAGCGGCAGCAGCTGACCGGACTCGAAGCCCGCGGACAGCTCCGCGAGCAGTTCGGCGATCCGGTCCGGACCGGCCTCCATCAGGTCGAACGCCCGGTAGACCACGCCCGGATACTCCCGCGGGACCTGCTCGGGGTCGCGGATGTCGGCCTTGCCCATCTCCAGGAACCGGCCGCCGCGCGGCAGCAGCCGCAGCGAGGCGTCCACGAACTCGCCCACCAGCGCGTCCAGCACGAGGTCCACGCCGCGGCCCCCGGTCAGGTCCAGGATCCGCTGCTCGAACTCCAGGGTGCGGGAGTTGGCCAGGTGGGCGTCGTCGAAGCCCTGGTAGCGCAGCGCGTCCCACTTGGCCGGGCTCGCGGTGCCGTACACCTCCAGGCCGCGGGCGCGGGCCAGCTGGGCCGCGGCCATGCCGACGCCGCCCGCCGCCGAGTGGACGAGCACGGTCTGGCCGGCCCGGTAGTCACCGAGGTCGTGCAGCGCGTACAGCGCCGTGAGGAACACCACTGGCGCGCCGGCCGCCTGCGTGAAGGACCAGTGGCCGGGGACCCTGGTCAGCAGCCGCTGGTCGGTGACCGCCACCGGACCGCCCGCGCCCGACCCGAACAGACCCATCACCCGGTCGCCGGGAGCGAACCGGTCGACCCCCGGGCCGGTCGCCAGGACGTAGCCGGCGCCCTCGCTGGCGATCGGAGCCTCGCCCGGGTACTGGCCCAGCGCGATCAGGACGTCGCGGAAGTTCAGGCCCGCCGCCCGGATGCCGACCCGCACCTCGCCCGGGCCGAGCGGGGCGTCCGGGTCCTCGGCGGGCAGCAGCGCCAGGTGGTCCAGGGTGCCCCGACTCGCCGAGCCGAGACGCCAGTTGGCCGACCCGGCGGGCTCCGCCAACCCGCCCCCGGGGGCCTCCCGGCTGAGCCGGGCGGCGAGCACGGCGCCGTGGCGCAGCGCGAGCTGGTTCTCCCCGGTGACGGTCAGCGCCTGGCCCAGTGCCCGGTGCGAGGCCTCGTCCCGGTCCACGTCGACCAACAGGAACCGCCCGGGGTGCTCGCGCTCCGCCGTGCGCACCAGGCCCCAGACCGCCAGGCTCTGGTCCCGGATCGTCTCGTCGTAGCGGGTGGAGACGGCGTGGCGGGTGACCACGACCAGCCGCGAACGGCTGCACCGCTCGTCCGCGAGCCACTGCTGGAGGACCTTCAGGACTCGGCTCGGGGCCTCCCTGGCCAGCTCCACCGGGACGTACGTGCCGCGCGCCGGCCGGCCGGGGCTGACCGCGAACAGCACCTCCTCCGGTACGGGCCCGGCGGCGAGCAGCGCGTTCAGGTCCTCGTGGAGCGGGACGTCCCCGCCGAGCGCCGCGACGACGCCGATCACGTCCTGTCCCAGCACCGCACGGGTGACGGCCCGCTCTGTCTCCGGCGGGGTGGCGACGGGCTGCCAGTCGACCCGGAAGAGGCCGAGGCCGGGGTCGGCGGCGGTGGCGGACGGGGTGAGGTCGGCCGCCCGGAGGTGCAACGAGCCCACGGTGAGGACGGGGGTGCCGGTGGGGTCGGTGATGGTGAGGTGGGTGGTGTCGGGGGTGGTGGGGGTGAGGGTGGCGTGGAGGGTGGTGGCGTTG
>NZ_JBICZE010000006.1:380868-627709 GCF_043201735.1 Kitasatospora sp. NPDC048286 | reverse complement strand
TCCACCCCGAAGGGCTTCACCGTTCGACTTGCATGTGTTAAGCACGCCGCCAGCGTTCGTCCTGAGCCAGGATCAAACTCTCCGTGAATGTTTACCCGTAATCGGGTCGACACCCGCGTTGAGCGGCACGGCAACCACCGGAATAGGGCGGCCCCGCGCACTGCGTCCTCGCTAGTGTTTATTTCAAAAGGAATCTCCAACCCCAGGAAACCTGAGGCCGGGGATGTCAACATATCTGGCGTTGACTTTTGGCACGCTGTTGAGTTCTCAAGGAACGGACGCTTCCTTCGGGCCGCCTTCCAGCGGACCCTCCGGGCTTCGTTCTTTCGTGTTTCCAGCTTATCAGATGTTTTCCGCTCCGTTTTCCGGAGTTTCATTCATCGGATTCGCTTTCCGCTTTGTCGCCCCAGTCTCCCGCGGCGACTCCGGAACTGTACGGGGACCGGCCCGCCACATGCAAATCGTCCCGCCCCGCTGTCGCGGGACGGGACGATCCGTCGTTCGAGCGCCGTCAGGCGCGGCCCATCTCCTCGACGATGGCCGCCGCGAAGGCGTCGATGTCGGCCTCCGTGGTGTCGAAGGCGCACATCCAGCGGACCTCGCCGGTGTGCTCGTTCCAGAAGTAGAAGCGGTAGCGCTTCTGGAGCCGCTCGCTCACCTCACGCGGGAGGATCGCGTACACCGCGTTCGCCTGGACCGGGCGGACGACCTCGACGCCGTCGATCTTCCGGACCGCGGCCTCCAGGCGGCGGGCCATCGCGTTGGCGTGGCCGGCGTTGCGGAGGTAGAGGTCGCCGGAGAGCAGCGCCTCGAACTGGACGGAGACGAAGCGCATCTTCGAGGCGAGCTGCATCGAGGTCTTGCGCAGGTACTTGATGTTGCGCACCCGCTCCGGGTTGAGCACCACCACGACCTCGCCGAACAGCAGACCGTTCTTCGTCCCGCCGAAGGAGAGCACGTCGACGCCCACGTCCGTGGTGAAGGCGCGCAGCGGCAGGTCGAGCGAGGCGGCGGCGTTGGCCAGGCGGGAGCCGTCCACGTGGACGAGCATGCCCAGCTGGTGGGCGTGCTCGGTGATCGCACGGATCTCGTCGGCGGTGTAGAGGGTGCCGAGCTCGGTGCTCTGGGTGATGGAGACCGCGAGCGGCTGCGCGCGGTGCTCGTCGCCGAAGCCCCAGGCCTGCTGGTCGAGCAGCTCGGGGGTGAGCTTGCCGTCCGGGGTGGGGACGGTGAGCAGCTTGATGCCGCCCATCTTCTCCGGTGCGCCACCCTCGTCCACGTGGATGTGGGCGGTCTCGGCGCAGACCACCGCGCCCCAGCGCGGGAGCAGCGACTGGAGGGCGACCACGTTGGCACCGGTGCCGTTGAAGACGGGGTAGGCCTCGGCCTTCTCGCCGAAGTGGCGGCGGAAGACCTCCTGGAGGTGCTCCGTGTAGTCGTCCTCGCCGTAGGCGACCTGGTGGCCGCCGTTGGCGAGGGCGATCGCGGCGAGGATCTCCGGGTGCACGCCGGCGTAGTTGTCGCTGGCGAAGCCCCGGACGGCGGGGTCGTGCCGCCGTACCGCGTCCGTACGGGTGGGGTCGGTCATCGTGGGGTCAACCACAGGTGCTGTCCGTTCAGTTCTGCTGCGGGGCGGTCCCAGAGGCCCGCGAGGTGTCCGGCGAGGTCGGCGGTGTCGGTGAAGCCGGCGAACTTCGCCTCCGGCTTCTCGGCCCGCATCTCGGGGCTGACCAGCGCCTTGATGACCAGGATCGCAGCCGCCGCGGTGGGCTCGCCGTCGGGGGCGGTGGTCTCCTTCTTGAAGGAGTCGGCCATGGCGAGGGTCCACGCCTCGGTGGCGGCCTTGGCGGCCGCGTAGGCGGCGCCGCCGGCGGTGGGCTTGTGCGCGGCCGAGGCGGAGATCATGGCGTAGCGGCCGGCGGTGCTGCGGACCAGCGCGGGCTGGAAGGCCAGCGAGGTGTGCTGGAGGGTGCGCACGACGGTGTCGTGCAGGAAGTCCCAGTCGTCCAGCCGGCTGTCGAAGAAGGTCTTGCTGCCGCGCCAGCCGCCGACCAGGTGGAACAGGCCGTCGACGTGGCCGTGCTCGGACTCGAGGTGGTCGGCCCAGTCGTGGACCTCCTGCGGGTCGAGCAGGTCGATCACCTGGCCGCTGACCTTGGCTCCGGGGACGGCCACCCGGGTGGCGTCCAGGGCGGACTCCAGCCGCTGGGGGTCGATGTCGGCGCCGATCACGGTGGCGCCGTCGGCGGTGAGGCGGCGCAGCACGGCGCGGCCGGCCGGGCCGCTGGCTCCGGCGACGGCGATGACCTTGCCGGCCAGCGGGGCGTTGGTGGAGGTGGTCACGCGGCGGCTCCCTGGATCCCGGCGCCGGTGATGCCGGCGGTGGCGGCGATGACGCCGCTCAGCTTCTTGTTGAGGGCCTCGTAGAACATGCTCAGCGGGAACTCGTCCGGAAGCACGGCGTCGCACAGGGCCTTGTTGAGGGCCTTGCCCTCGGTGATGTCGAGCGGCAGGGCCTCGGTGCCCTTCGCCCAGGTGGAGGCCGGGTGCGGGGTGAGGTAGCGGGAGACCAGCTCGTAGGCGGCGATCCAGTGGGCCGACTTGGGCCGGTCGATGCCGTCGCGGTAGAGGGTCTCGATCTCGGCACAGAGCGCGTTGGTGACCTGCTGGGCGCGCTCCCAGTCGATGCTGAGGCGGTTGTCGCGCCAGCGCAGCGCGTCGTGCTTGTGCAGGTAGGCGAAGAGCAGCTGGCCGCCCATGCCGTCGTAGTTGCGCACCCGGTCACCGGAGACCGGGAAGCGGAACAGGCGGTCGAAGAGGACCGCGTACTGGACGTCGCGGGCGTGCGGGTTGCCCTCGGCCTCCAGCTGCACCGCCTCCTTGAAGGTGGTGAGGTCGCAGCGGAGCTCCTCCAGGCCGTACATCCAGAACGGGCTGCGCTGCTTGATCATGAAGGGGTCGAACGGCAGGTCGCCGTGGCTGTGGGTGCGGTCGTGGATGAGGTCCCACAGGACGAAGGTCTCCTGCGCGCGCTGCTGGTCCTCGAGCAGGCCCTCGGCGTCGGCCGGGATCTCCAGGCCGAGCTGCTGGACGGCGCTGGTGGAGACGGCGCGGAAGCGGGCCGCCTCGCGGTCGCAGAAGATGCCGCCCCAGGTGAAACGTTCCGGCGCCTTGCGCACGGCGACCGTCTCGGGGAAGAGCACCGCGGAGTTGGTGTCGTAGCCGGCGGTGAAGTCCGTGAAGGTGATCGGTACGAACATCGGGTTGTCGAAGCGGGTGCGCTCCAGCTCGGCCAGCCAGTCGGGCCACACGACGCTCAGCAGGACGGCTTCCAGGTTGCGGTCCGGGTTGCCGTTCTGGGTGTACATCGGGAAGACGACCAGGTGCTCGAGCCCGTCCTCGCGCTGGTCCGCGGGGTGGAAGGCGAGCAGCGAGTCCAGGAAGTCGGGCTCGCGGTAGCCGGTGTCGGCCCACTTGGCGAGGTCCGCGTCGACGGCGGCGAGGTAGGCGGCGTCGTGCGGGAAGTTCGGGGCGAGCTCCTCGACGGCGGCGCGGACGGTGGCGACCAGCGGGTCGACCGTGTGCCGCTGGACGGCGGACAGGTCGATCGAGCCGTCCTTCGACTGGAGCGGGCGCAGCGTCTCGACGGCCTCCTTCAGGCGCAGCCAGGCCGGGTGGCCGGCGAGGGTCGAGACCGGGGCGTCGGCCGCCACAGCGAGCCTTGGCGAAAGATTCTGCATCGTGGACTCACTTCGACAGGAGTTATTTCAACGAGCACACCATAAGTACGAAAGGTTCTCCTGTTCAAGGGGGTCAGGACCGACAAAACTCCCGTGCACTGCCGCTCCGGCGTCGAAACCTTCGGCGGGAAGCGGGTTGTCCGGCATGTGGACTGAGATCTGGATGTTCTGGACAGATGTGCCGTTGTGATGCGAACCTCCCCGCATGCTCCCGGCGGTGATCACGGTGGCCGAACGCCACGACGGCCCCTTCCGGGCGCCCTCCCGTCGGCACGTCCGCGGCCGGCACGTCTGCCGTCGCCGTCGCTCGCGCGGCCCGCGCTGCCGCTGTCGCCGCTGTTGTTGACCGGTTTGCCGCCGACCCGGCTGCCGCCGGTCCGGCTCGGGGGGCGCCGCGGACGCGCGCCCGTACGCCGACCATGCCGCGTGTGTTCCGGCGCCGCCACCGGGGGGAAGTGACCCGCCGGGATGCGGGCCGCCCGTCGCGCCCTCCCGTGCCCTCCTCGTTCCCGTCCCGCCGGTCCTTCCCTGGAGCCCCGTCATGACCCTCCGCAAGCCGTCCGCCGTACTGCCCATCGCCGCGCTGGTCGCCGCCGCGGCCGTGCTGACCGCCTGCGCGCCGCAGGACTCGACGTCCGACGCCGCCTCCGGCGCCTCGGGCGCGGCCGGTTCCGCGGCGGGCTGCGCGCCGGGGGCGCTGGCGACGCGCACCACCGGGACGCTGACCGTCGGCACCGACAAGCCCGCGTACGACCCGTGGTTCTCCGAGGACAAGCCGGAGAACGGCAAGGGCTTCGAGTCCGCCGTGGCCTACGCGGTCGCCGAGAAGCTCGGCTACCCGAAGGAGAAGGTCAGCTGGGTGGTCGCGCCGTTCAACAAGGCGACCGCTCCGGGCGCCAAGGACTTCGACTTCGACATCAACCAGGTGTCCGTCAGCGACGAGCGCAAGCAGGCGGTGGACTTCTCCTCCGGCTACTACGACGTGCGCCAGACCGTCATCGCGCTGAAGAACTCCAAGGCGGCGGGCGCGAAGAGCATCGCCGACCTCAAGGGCACCAAGCTGGGCGCGCAGGTCGGCACCACGAGCCTGGACACCATCACCGACACCATCAAGCCGAGCGTCCAGCCGGCCGTCTTCGACTCCAACGACCTGGCCAAGGCCGCGCTCAAGAACGGCCAGATCGAGGCCCTCGTGGTGGACCTGCCGACGGCCTTCTACATCACCGGCGCCGAGGTGCCCGAGGCCCAGGTGGTCGGCCAGTTCGAGGCGGCCGCGAAGGCCGAGCAGTTCGGCCTGGTGCTGGACAAGGGCTCCAAGCTGACCGGCTGCGTCTCGCAGGCGGTGGACGCGCTGCGCGCCGACGGCACGCTGGCGAAGCTGGAGAAGCAGTGGCTCTCCGACGCCGTCTCGGCACCGGTGCTGAAGTGAGCGCTGATCTGGGCCCCGGAGTGAGTGGGGAGTCCTCGGGCGGCGCGGGTTCGGTTGAGCTCGCCAAGGCGCCGGAGGGGCGGGCCGGGGCGCCGGCCGTCGAGGACGGCTACCGCCCGTCCGAGCGCCGGCTGGCGCACGAGGCGTACCGGCGTTCCCGGGCCCGCCGCTCGGCGCTGATCGCCACCGCGTCGACCCTGGCGACGGCCGTGGTGCTGTACCTGCTGGTCGTCAACTCCCCCGGCTGGGAGGTGACTCGGCGGACCTTCTTCAACCTCGACTACGCCCGCCAGGCGCTGCCCGAGGTGTTGCGGGGGCTGCGACTGAACCTGGAGCTGATGCTCGGCTGCGGGGCGTTGATCCTGCTGTTCGGGCTGCTGCTGGCGGTGCTGCGGACGCTGCGCGGGCCGGTCTTCCTGCCGGTGCGGCTGCTGGCCACCGCGTACGTGGACTTCTTCCTCGGGCTGCCGATGATCATCTGCCTGCTGGTGATGATCACCGGGGTGCCGGCGCTGCGGCTGACCGGCGTGACCACCGATCCGCTGCTGCTGGGCGGTGCGGCGCTGGTGCTGACGTACTCGGCGTACGTGTCGGAGGTGTTCCGCTCCGGCATCGAGTCGGTGCACCCCAGCCAGCGGGCCGCGGCCCGGTCGCTGGGGCTGACCAACGCGCAGGCGATGCGGTACGTGGTGCTGCCGCAGGCCGTCCGGCGCGTGGTGCCGCCGCTGCTCAACAACCTGGTGAGCCTCCAGAAGGACACCGGGCTGGTCTCGATCGGCGGCGCGATCGACGCGGTGTACGCGGCGAAGATCATCGCGGCCCGGTCGTTCAACTTCACGCCGTACCTGGTGGCGGGGCTGGTGTTCATCATCTTGACCTTTCCGCTGACCCGGTTCGCCGACTGGCTGACCGCCCGGATGAACCGCCGCCAGACGCAGGGAGGTGCGGTGTGACGTCGAGCGAGGTGCTCCGGCTGGAGTCGGTGCGCAAGACCTTCGGCGAACAGGTGGTGCTGCGCGACGTGGACATCACCGTGGCCGAGCACTCGGTGACGGCGCTGATCGGGGCCTCCGGCTCCGGCAAGTCCACGCTGATGCGCTGCGTCAACCTGCTGGAGGGGATCGACGACGGGGCGATCTTCCTGGACGGCGAGGAGATCACCGATCCGCGCGCGGACGAGGACGCCGTGCGGCGCCGGATCGGCGTGGTGTTCCAGTCGTACAACCTGTTCCCCCATCTGACGGTGCTGGAGAACATCACGCTCGCGCCGCGCCGGGTGCACCGGGTCGCCCGGGCCGAGGCGCAGACGCGGGCGCTGGAGCTGCTCGACCGGCTCGGGCTGGCGGCCAAGGCCAAGGAGTACCCGGACCGACTCTCGGGCGGGCAGCAGCAGCGCGTCGCCATCGTGCGCGCGCTGGCCACCGGGCCGCGGCTGCTGCTCCTGGACGAGATCACCGCGGCGCTCGACCCGGTGCTGGTCGGCGAGGTGCTGTCGGTGGTGCGGGACCTCAAGGAGCAGGGGATGACGATGGTCCTCTCCACCCACGAGATGGGGTTCGCCCGCGAGGTCGCCGACCAGGTCTGTTTCCTGGACGGCGGGGTGGTGCTCGAACAGGGGCCGCCGGAGCAGGTGTTCGGCGATCCGCAGGAGGAGCGGACCCGGCGGTTCCTCAGCCGGGTGGTCGCCTCGGGGCGGCTCCAGGGCTGAGCGCCCCTCGCGCCGGAGGCGGCCCTGGGGTGCGGCCGGGTGTGCGACAGGTGTGCGGCCGGGGCTTTCGCAACGGTGGGCACCACCGTGCGCCCCCGTACGCGCTCTGGTCGCGCGCTGCCGGGTGCGGTGATCGTGGACCGGACGTCCGTCGCCGCGCACGGGGGTCGCCCACCGCCCCGGGAGGCCGCCGTTGCACGGACCCACCCTGGTCAACTGGCTCCTCGCCCTCCTCGCCGCCGGGGCCGGCACCTCCTGCCTGACCCGGCTGCGCCACTCCCCCTGTGCCCCGGGCGGCACACACCGACCGCTCGCCCGGGAGTCCGACGCCGCCGAGGCCCTGATGGGGCTCGGCATGGCCGCGATGGCCATCACCGGCGCCACCGTCCCACCCGCCGTCTGGGCCGGACTCTTCGGCCTCCCCGCCGCCGCCTTCCTGCTCGCCGCCGCCCACGCCCCGGCCGGCCGGGCACACCGGCTGCACCACGCGGTCGGCGCGCTCGCCATGACGTACATGGGCCTCGCGATGGCGACCGCCTCCGGCCACGGGCACCGGCACGCCGCAGCCCTGGGCCTTCCGGCGCTGACCGGCGCGCTCCTCCTCTACTTCGGCGGCTACACGATCTGGACCGGAAGCCGGTTGCTGCGCACACCGGCGGGCACCCTCGCGGTCGGCACCGCCGGACTGCCGCAGGCCTGTCGACTCACCATGGGGATCGGCATGTTCGCCATGCTCCTGACCATGTGACGACCGCACACCAGGCCCGCCGACCCGCCTGCCGCCCCGGTCGCCGACACCCAAGGCCCCCGCGGTGGCGTGGCGTTGGTCACTGGCCCGTCGAAAGCCGTTCCACCGGGCGTCGCCAGCGCATAGGTTGGCAGGGAGCGCGCTGTCGCGTTCCGTGCGTACTCGGGGAGCCCATCGATGCCTGCCCTGATCGGCCTGCTGCTGCTCGGCCTGCTGCTCTCGACCGTCGCGCCCCGGCTGTTGTCCCGGGCCCGCTGGGCGGAGCGCGAACCGGTGCTGGCCCTGCTGGTGTGGCAGTGCCTGGTGGTGGCCGTGCTGCTCTGCTGCGCGCTGGGCCTGCTGCTGGCCGCCTCCGCCGCCCTGCCGGAACTGCGCGCGCTGGTGTTCGCGGGCGCACCGCACGGCGTGGAAGCCGCGTACGCCCTCCAGGACGGCGAGGGCTGGGGACGGCTGTGCGCCGCGGTACTGGCCGCGGGCGGGGTGCAGACGGTGCTGGCGCTCACCCGGGAGGTCCGCACGGCCAAGGCGCTGCGCGATCGCCGGCACGCCCAACTGTCGACCCGGTCCCCGGAGTTGCCGGACACCATCGAGGCCGCGCGGAGCCGCCGGGAGCGGCTGGTGGTGCTGGAGAACGTCCGCCCGGAGGCGTGGTCGCTGCCCGGGCCGGACTCCCGGCTGGTGGTCACCACCGGGGCCCTCCAGCAGCTGACCGACCGGGAGCTGGCGGCGGTGCTGAGCCATGAGCGGGGCCACGTCCGGGCGCGGCACCACTGGCTCCAGCAGTTCGCCCAGGCGCTCGCCTCCGGTTTCCCCGGGGTCGGCGTGTTCAGGGCGTTCCGGGACCAGGTCGCGGAGCTGGTCGAGCTGGCCGCCGACGACCGGGCCGCCCGTCGGCACGGCCGGCACACCACCGCCCTCGCGCTGGCCGAACTCAACCTGGACCGTGGAGTGTTCGGCTCCTGCCCGCCCGGCCTGGCGCAGTCCCCGAAGCGGGTGGACCGGCTGCTCGCGGGCCGTCCGCGACTCTCCGTCCCGCACCGGCTGCGGCTCACCCTGGCGGCACTCGCCGCGCCCGCCGTGGTCCTCCTGCTGGCCGCGGCGCCGGGGCTTCACTCACTGCTCTGAGTCGCCGAGCGTCGCTGCGGGGCCGACTCCGCCCCAGCGAAGCATCTCTGACGAACAGTCAGTCGGTGGAGGATGGCAAGCAGGACGGACCGCGCCCGTCGCCGAGGGTCTCCTCCAGCACCTGGCGGTGGAGCGGCCTGGCCTGCTCGTAGCGCCCCCGGCCGGCCTCCGTGAGGGTGAGCAGGACACCTCGCCGGTCGCGTTCGCACATCGCCCTGGTGACCAGCCCGGCCTTCTCCAGGCGGGCGATCAGCCGGGAGAGCGCGCTCTGACTCAGGTGGACGGTGTGGGCGAGCTCGCTCACCCGCACCGCGGGCCTGCCGCCGCCGCACTCCTCGACGAGGCGCTCCAGCACCTCGAACTCGCTCATGCCCAGCCCGCACCGGTCGCCCAGCTCGCGGTCGAGCGCGCAGGCCGCGGCGGCCTGCCGGGCCAGCAGCTCGCGCCACTGCGCGACGAGACCGGCCTCCGCCGGGGAGTCGAGTTCAGCCACCCCGCCACCCTAGCATGCACAGGCAATTGTTGCAGCTACATTTAATGCCCTTGCATTCAATGCATGTGCATGTACTGTCCTCTCCATGACCACCGCGACCGTCACGTCACCCGACGCCCCGTCAACCAGCGGGCCGCACTGGACTCCCCGCCTCTGGGGCACCCTGATCGTGCTCTGCGCCGCCATGTTCCTGGACGCCCTGGACGTCTCCATGGTGGGCGTCGCCCTGCCGTCCATCGGCGCCGACCTGCACCTGTCCACCTCCGCCCTGCAGTGGGTGGTCTCCGGCTACGTACTCGGCTACGGCGGCCTGCTGCTGCTCGGCGGCCGCGCCGCCGACCTGCTCGGCCGCCGCCGGGTGTTCCTGGTGGCCCTGGGCGTGTTCGCCGCCGCCTCACTGGTCGGCGGCCTGGTCGACGACGGCGGCCTGCTGATCGCGGCCCGCTTCCTCAAGGGCGTCAGCGCCGCCTTCACCGCCCCGGCCGGCCTGTCGATCATCACCACGACCTTCGCGGAGGGCCCGGCCCGCAACCGCGCGCTGTCGATCTACACCACCTGCGGCGCCAGCGGCTTCTCGCTCGGACTGGTGCTCAGCGGCCTGCTCACCTCGGTCGGCTGGCGCTGGACCTTCCTGATGCCCGTCCCGGTCGCGCTGCTCGCCCTGCTCTTCGCCGTCCGGCTGCTCCCCCGGCCGGTCGAGGAGCGCGCCAAGGGCGGCTACGACGCGCTGGGCGCGATCACCGGCACCGCGACCGTTCTGCTGCTGGTCTTCACCGTCACCGAGGCCCAGGGCGCCGGCTGGCTGAGCCCGCGCACCCTCGGCTCGCTGCTCGTCGTCGCCGCGCTGGCCGCCGCCTTCCTCCGGGTGGAGAGCCGCACCGCGCACCCGCTGGTCCGGCTCGGCATCTTCCGCAACGGCTCGGTCGCCCGGGCCAACGTGGTCGCCTTCGCGATGACCGGCGCGTACGGCGGGTTCCAGTTCGTGGTCACCCTCTACCTCCAGCACCTGCTCGGC
This sequence comes from Kitasatospora sp. NPDC048286, assembly GCF_043201735.1. Classification (NCBI taxonomy): domain Bacteria; kingdom Bacillati; phylum Actinomycetota; class Actinomycetes; order Kitasatosporales; family Streptomycetaceae; genus Kitasatospora; species Kitasatospora sp. NPDC048286. Next base: position 617,451 of record NZ_JBICZE010000006.1, on the reverse strand, counting down.
TGGTCGGCCCTGGAGATGGCCCTCGGGCTGCTCCCCGCGGGGGCCATCATCGCGCTCTCGGCCCCCTTCATGGGCCCGATCGTGGACCGCTTCGGCACCGGGCGGCTGCTGCCGATCGGCGTGTTCTCGCTGGTCGCCGCGTTCGCGCTGTTCCTGCGGCTGGACGAGCACAGCTCGTACCCGGTCCTGGTGCTGCCCTCGATGCTGCTGCTCGGCGTGGGCTTCGCGTTCGCCTTCCCCTCGGTGAACATCGCCGCCACCGCCGGCGTGGCCGACGAGGAGCAGGGCCTGGCCTCGGGCCTGGTGAACACCGCCATCCAGGTCGGCACCGCGGTGGTGCTGGCCGGAGCGACGGCGATGATCACGGCCGGCAGCGCGGGCGGCGACAGTCCGCAGGCCCAGCTGGACGGCTACCGGCCGGCGCTGCTGTTCGTCACGGCGGTCGCACTCCTCGGCCTGGCGGTCGCGGCGGTGGGCGCCGTGGTCGACCGGCGCCGCGCGTCGGCTCCCGTGACCGAGCCGAACCCCGTGACCGCGCCTGACCCCGTGAGCGCACCGGTCGGGTCGACCGAGACCCGGACCGAAGTCCTGACCGGGCACTGACCCCCCGGCCCCGCGCGGTCGGCATCCGGGCCGCGGGGCCATGGAGCCGGCTCCACCAAACCCCCGTGTCGGTGGAGCCGGCCGTCTTCGTGGCGGCCGCCCGGACCACGCCCCTCGGGGCACGGTTCCTCGGTGCGGCTTTCGGCTCCGCAAGTATATTGGCTCGAAACCAATGAACGTTCGGAGCAGACACGATGGCACCTCGCGGGGATTCGGTCAATGAGGAGATGCGGCAGCGCTCCCGCCGCCGCATCATGCGGGCCACCGTCGAGCTGGTCGACCAGCGCGGCTACGCGGGCACCACGCTGACCGACATCGCCGAGCGGGCCGGGCTCGCCCGCGGGCTGCCCTCCTACTACTTCGACGGAAAACGGCTGCTGATGCAGTCCGCGACGCACCGGATGATGCACCAGGCGCTGGCCGGCGCGCTGGCGGAACTGGCCCCCGACGCCTCCCCCGACGCCCGGCTGGCCCGGGCGATCGACGCCGTACTCGGACTGGCACTGGACCACCCCCGGGTGATGCGCTCCCACCTGGCACTGATCCTCGACCCGGACACCGGCGCCTTCGTCCAGGACCCTGAGCAGCAACAGCTCGGCGCGATCCTCCAGGGGCTGCTGCGGGACTGGGGCGCACCCGACCCGGTCGCCGAGCACGCGGTGCTGCGCAGCGCGCTGATGGGCGGTTGCATCGGGGTGCTGCTGCCGGGCGCCGAGATCCCGCTGGCACCGATCCGGGCCGACCTCTTCCGCCGCTACGACCTGCCCTGGGAGCTGGGCCGCCCGCCGCAGCCGTCGCCGCCGGAACGCGAACGGCCGCCGGCCCGCGGCTGACCGCGGGTGGACGGCCTGGCGACCGACTGCCGGGGGGCCTCGTGAGAGAGGCGGTTCACAGGCCCCGGACGGCAGCGGCTCAGCGTTCCTTCAGGATCGAGGCGAGCAGGTCGATCGTGCGCTCCGGCGTGAGACTGTCCACGCAGAGCCGTTCCATGACCTGGATGTAGGCGTCGACGTCGTCGCGCTTGTCCAGGTAGAGCGCACTGGTGAGCTGCTCCAGGTAGACCACGTCCGCGAGGTCCTGCTCCGGGAAGCGCAGGATCGTGAACGCCCCGGACTCGCCCGCGTGCGCGCCGAACCGGAACGGCATGACCTGGATCACCACGTTGGCCTGCTCGGCGACGTCGATCAGGTACTGCACCTGACCGCGCATCACCTTGGGCCCGCCGACCGGCCGGCGCAGCGCGGCCTCGTCGATGACCGCCCACAGGCGCGGGCTGGCGCCCTCGGCCAGCAGCTTCTGGCGGCGCAGCCGGAGGCTGACCCGCCGTTCGACCTCCTCCTCGCTGATGACCGGCCGACTCTGGCCGAAAACCGCCCGTGCGTACTCCTCGGACTGGAGCAGCCCGGGGATGAACTGCACCTCGTAGGTGCGGATCAGCTGGGCGGCCTCCTCCAGGCCGACGTAGGTCTGGAACCAGCCCGGCAGCACGTCGTTGAAGCTGTGCCACCAGCCGGACTTGTTGGCCTCGCGGACGAGGCCGAGCAGGGCTTCCCGCTCGATGCCGTCGTCCACGCCGTACAGGCTGAGCAGGTCGGCGACGTCACGCTCCTTGAAGCTGACGCGGCCGAGTTCCATGCGGCTGATCTTGGACTCGGAGGCCCGGATCGCGTAGCCCGCGTCCTCGCGGGTGATGCCGCGCGCCTCGCGCAGGCGGCGCAGCTGCGAGCCGAGGAGGATCCGGCGGACCATCGAGCCGCCGCCCGGCTGAACTGTGGTCATGCGGTCGAAACCTCCACCTAGGGCAAACAGCGCACAGTCTGCCATCAGTTGAGCGCTCACGGTGCCGATACTGACGGATGTTCCTATCAGTTCTACGCTCCACACACCAGGATGCACGTGCATTCGGCGCTTGCATATGCCAATAGTGCGACTGCACGTGAATCGACTCTTGCATCTGCAGTGAGCGCACACCACCATGGTGCACGTGCACCTGCACATCCCTGGCAATCCCGCGGGCTCCGCGTCGACCCCACGCGCGACTCCGTGCACCGACCCGACGGCGTCCCCCGCGTCATCGGGCGTTCGAGTGCGCGCGCGCCTGGTCGAGGGGGCGGCCGAGCGGCCGAGCGAGTCGGAGGTGACCGGCATGACCCCGGCGGGTCCAGCCGTGTCCGCCCCCTTATGGGAGGAGCTCTTCATGAGCACCGGTACGGCCTTGGCGGTTGACCCCCTTGTGGTCACCTGCACGCTCGCTCCTCGCTTCGAAGCCGTCAGAACCGCGCGCGACTTCGCTCGGAGCACGCTCCAGCGCTGGGGCCTGACGGAGCTGTTCGACGACGTCGCGCTGGTGGCCTCGGAACTCGTGACCAACGCGCTCCGGCATGCGATCGGCGCACGGCCCGACCCGTCGGGCGGCGCCCAGGGCGAGTACGACTTTCCCATACAGCCGACCGCGGACGGCCGGCTCCCGATCCGAATAAGCCTCGTGCACCGCGCACCCCAGGTGGTCTGCGCGGTGAGCGATCCGAGCAGCATCGGCCCGGTCGCCCGGGAGGCCGACTTCGTCGCCGAGTCGGGCCGCGGGCTGCACCTGGTGGAGTCGTTCAGCCGCTCCTGGGGCTGGCACCCGCTGGGCAGCGGCAAGGTGGTCTGGGCGATGTTCGAGGCGGAGACGGTCGGCGGCTATCCGCTGGACGGACACCCCGGGCTCGGCGGCCGCTCACCGCTCGACGGGCCCGTCGAGGTCGGCGGACGGCATCGGCGCTCGGCCTAGGACGGGCCGCGCAGGCGGGACGGACCCGTGCACCCGGGACGGACCCTGCCACCCGGGACGGCCCCTGCGCCTGACGGCGTGTGGCCGGTCGCGGGAAGCCCCGGGAGGACCACACTCCGGGCCCTTCCACCAGGCCCCGCCGAGACCTTCCGGTGCCGTCGGCCCGCGAGCGGCCCAGGGCGGCGGGACGGCCGCACGGCTCCTTGGGACGCCGCCGGACGAGGCCTCCGTAGCGGAGGTCGTCCGAAGAAGGGGTCGTCCGGAGCAAGGAAAAGACAAAGGCCGTCGTGGTGTCGGCACCCACGACGGCCCCCCGATGGTGGAGCACGGCGGCCGGTCAGACCGCCAGGTGGTCGAACTCCCCGTCCTTCGCCCCCAGCAGCAGGGCGGCGATCTCGGCCCGGGTGTAGATGAGGGCCGGTCCGTCCGGGAAGCGCGAGTTGCGCATCGCCACGTCGCCGCCCGGCAGGGCCGCGAACTCGACGCAGTTGCCCTGGGAGTTGCTGTGCAGGCTCTTTTGCCAGACCACCCCCTGGAGATCGGCGGCGGCCATCCCGTTGTAGGTGTCGTACGAACCGTGCGTGTCCTGCGAGTCGTGCATAGAAGTCTCCCGAAGAGCTCCGGAGTTGTCGTCCAGCGCGGCGCCCCCGGCACCGCCGAAACGAACGGACCGGCCCCGTACCGGTCCGGCACAACGCCTCACTTGACGCGATGATAGCTGCAGTGCACGTGCATCAGCACGAGACATTGCAGGTGCACGAGGCCTTTTATCCGCAGGCGCGAACTCTTCACGGACCCTTCTCCTGACGGTACGTAAACGGACATAGCCGATGGAATCGCCGAGTTTGCGATAACCGGCCGTGAGCACCTCCCCGCCGAATGTTGATCTTCGAATGCCGGGAGTCGCATGCCCGTGACCCTCAGTCAAACCACCCTCATGCTGTGAGACATCTCACGCGCCCCGGGTGCAACGCCCGCCCCTCGGATCACGTCGAGACAACCACGGGCGACCATGCGGGGGTTGGGCGAAGAATGTCCGGATTGTAGGCAAAGCGCCCGGACCGACGCCGAGGACGCACCGGGTCCGCACGGCGCTCACGTGAATCCCGCACGGCAGCCGACTGCAAGCCTGACGGGCAGATGTCCTACGATCTCCGGCATGAGCACCGCAGCCATCCCGGGCGCGCCACTGCCCGTCCGCACTCCAGGCTCCCGTGCGCGGGGGCGCCACCGTCGTCCCGAGCGCCCCGAGATCCCGGCCGGCGCCCCGGCCCTGGTGCTCGCCGTGCCCGCGACCGCCGGGCCCGAGTCCCGCTCGGTCGTCGAGGAGCTGCTCTCGATCGTCCGCACCGAGCAGAACGGCGTCCAGACCGCGGTCGGCTACCTCCCGGGTGACGGCACCGAGGGCGCGGACGGCGAGGACCGCACCGTGGCCGAGCTGCTGACCCTGGCCGCCGAGGCCGGGCTGCCGATGCCCGTCCTGGTGCCGCTGGTGCCCGGCCCGCACACCTTCCTGACCGAGCTTCACGCGCTCGCCGCCGAGTACGGCGCACCCGTCACCGACCCGCTGGGCCCGCACCCGCTGCTGGCCGAGGCCGTGCACGTCCGGCTGTCCGAGGCCGGGCTGGCCCGGGCCGACCGCGCCCGGCTGTTCGCCATCGCGACCGCCGCGGACGGCGTGGTGCTGACCACCGTCGGCGGCGAGGACGCCGCCGCGGCGGCCGGCATCACCGGCGTGCTGCTGGCCGCCCGACTGGCCGTGCCGGTCGTCGCCGCCGCGCTCGACGTGCCCGGCTCGGTGGCCGCGGCCGTCAACCACCTCAGGGAGACCGGCTCGCAGCGCCCGGCGCTGGCCCCGCTGGTGATCGGCCCGGAGGCGGACTCCGAGCTGCTCGCCACCGCCGCCGAGGAGACCGGCTGCCCGTCGGCCGCGCCGCTGGGCTCGTACCCGTCGGTCGGCCAGCTGATCGCCTCCACGTACCTGGCCGCGCTGCCCACGCCGTCCCCGGAGGACCTGGCGCGGGCCGAGGCGGAGGCGGCGGCCGCCGCCGAGGCCGAGGGGGTCGTGGAGGGTGCTCGCGGCGCCCACGCGGCCGCCGAGGCGCCCGCCGGGCAGTAGTCGACTCCGCGCGCCGCTCGGCGCGCTCCGAAGGGCCCGGAACGGCTTGCGTTCCGGGCCCTTCGCTTTACCCCTCCCACTCCCACCGCCCGAGCGTCGTCCCTCCCGGGTCGCCCCTCCCGTGCCACCCTCCCGCCGGGATGCGGACGACAATGACGCGAAAATGGCGCGGAATGTCCGTTCTGGCGGTATTTGAAACGGAATAGGGAGCGCGGGCCCAGGCGTTCGAATCGTGACCACTCCCCCACCGTCAGGGTGCGCCGACTCCGCGACTCGACGCGCCGTCACGTCAGCCCTGAGGTGAAGCCAGTTGTCGACTTCAGCAACGACATTGCCCGAAAACGATCATTTGCGATCATGGGTGGCAGCAATTTTGGCAGTTCCCACTAAACCGTGATGCACATCACAGTGGTTTGCAGTTTGAACTTGAGTCTGATTAACGTGCTCCCCGTTCGTGACCACACGAACCCGGTTCATCCGCGACGCCGAGTCCTGCCGTCGGATGTCCTGGCAGCGCGAAAACGCACCACGGCAGGAGCGGGGGACCCACAGGTAAGTCGCCCCGGACCGGTCTCCGGAACGGTCCAGGGCTAGGGGTGAAGCCGCGCCCACCAGCGCGGCCGGGCAACTCCAGCCCGAATCCGACAGCTCACCTCGCAGGCGTGGGAGAGGACTCCGTCTTCATGCTGCCCACCAACGGCACCAGCCTGCCCAGCCGCACCCGCCGCGTGATCGCCGCCCTCGGCGTCGCGGGCGTCGGCCTCACCGTCCCCTGCCTCACCTCGGGCACCGCCTCGGCCGCCTCCGTCGCCACCTGGGACAAGGTCGCCCAGTGCGAGAGCGGCGGCAACTGGAGCATCAACACCGGCAACGGCTTCTACGGCGGCCTCCAGTTCACCTCCAGCACCTGGTCCGCCTTCGGCGGCACCGCCTACGCGGCGCGCGCCGACCTGGCCACCAAGGACCAGCAGATCGCGATCGCCGAGAAGGTCCTCGCCTCGCAGGGCCCGGGTGCCTGGCCCGTCTGCTCCGTCAAGGCCGGCCTGACCAAGGGCGGCACCCCGGCCGCCGTCGACACCTCGGCGGGCTCGACCACGGGCTCGACCGCTTCCAAGCCCGCCGCGCCCGTCCAGAGCGCCAAGCCGGCCGCTCCGGCCGCGAAGCCCCAGGCCCCCGCCACGAAGCCCGCCGCGCCCGCCCAGGACGGCGCGCAGGCCACCGCCGGCTCCACCGCCTCCGGCAACCGAGGCGACTGGGTCCAGAAGCGTCAGCAGCAGGCCCAGGGCGGCGACTACACCGTGGTCGAGGGCGACTGGCTGTCCTCGATCGCCGACCAGCACAACGTGCAGGGCGGCTGGCAGCGGCTGTACGAGCTCAACCGCGGCACCCTGACCGAGGGCCCGGACACCATCTACCCGGGCCAGCAGCTGTCCTTCGGCGGTGCGAACGGCTCGGACTCCACCGGGTCGGACCGCTCCCAGAAGTCCGGCCAGTCCGCGAACGGCGGTGCCGTGAACGCCCAGCCGACCGCGCAGACCCCGGCCCCGGCCGCCAAGCCGGCCACCAAGCCCGCGCCGCAGGCCCAGACCCAGGCTCCGGCCGCCACCGGCAGCATGGCCGCCGCGGTCGCCTTCGCCGAGTCGAAGGTCGGTCAGGCGTACGTCTACGGCGGCACCGGCAACGGCGGCTGGGACTGCTCCGGCCTGACCCAGGCCGCGCTGCGCGCCGCGGGCGTCTCCGTCCCGCGCGTCGCCGCCGACCAGGCCGCCGCCAGCACCCACGTCTCGCTGGACAGCCTCCAGCCGGGCGACCTGCTGTTCTGGTCCAACAACGGCAAGGACTCCGGCGTCTACCACGTCGCGATCTACGTCGGCAACGGCAAGTACGTCGAGGCCGCCAACCCGAGCTCGGGCGTCCGCGAGCAGAGCATCGCCAACTGGGCCCCGGACTTCGCCGGCCGGGTCTGAGTACGGCGCGCAGTCGGACAGCCGACGGGCTTCAGCTGACAGGTAACAGGTAACAGGTAACAGGTAACAGGTAACAGGTAACAGGTAACAGATTTCATCATCTGTCAGCTGTCGCCCGAACGCTGACCACCCACGCCCCCGGGGAGAGTCTGGTCGCTCCCCCCGGGGGTTCCGGCGTACCTCCGGCCGTATCCCCGTGGTGGATCCCCGCTCCAACGGGCATGCTGCTGCTCTGCACCCGAGGACACCCGAGGACACCCGAGGAGGAGTCCACATGGCCCAGGTCACCGTCACCCTCGACGCGAACCTCGCGATCGACGTGATGATGCTCTCCGGCACCAAGAACCCCCAGGACGCCGTCGAACTGGTCCTGCGCGACTACCTGGCCCGCGGCCGCCGCACCGAGACCCGGACCGGCGACGCGGCCGACGGGCACCGTCTGACCGCCGACCGGCCGACCACCCAGGAGGGCTGACCACCCGACGGCCGCCACGACCGGCCGCGCGCACGCCGAAGGGCCCCGGAGGGCAACCGCCCTCCGGGGCCCGCGCGTCGGCCGCGGCCGCCGGGATTCAGCGCGCGCAGGCCCCCGTGGACCCGCGCATCACCAGCTCCGGCTGGAACATGAACTCGCCCCGCTGGGCGGCGTTTCCGCCGACCTCCTCCAGCAGCGCGTCCACCGCCGCCGTGGCCATCGCCTCGACCGGCTGGCGGATCGTGGTCAGCGGCGGCTCCGTGAAGGCGATCAGCGGCGAGTCGTCGAACCCGACCACCGACACGTCCTGCGGCACCGACAGCCCGCGCTGGCGCACCGCCCGGATCGCCCCGAGCGCCATCATGTCGCTCCCGCAGACGATCGCCGTGCAGCCCTTGTCGAGCAGCGCGCCGGCCGCCGCGTGCCCGCCCTCCACGCTGAACAGCGTGTGGTGGACGAGGTTCTCGGCCGATTCCGCGCTGTGCCCGAGCACCTCGCGCATCGCCGCCGTGAAGCCCTCGATCTTGCGCAGCACCGGCACGTACCGGCGCTGCCCGACGGCCAACCCGATCCGCTCGTGCCCGAGTTCGGCCAGGTGCTGGACGGCCATCCACATCGCGGCCCGGTCGTCCGGCGAGATGAACGGCGCGTCGATCTTCTCGCTGTAGCCGTTGATCAGCACGAACGGCACCCCACGCCCGGCCAGCCGGGCGTAGCGGTCGTGGTCGGCGGTGGAGTCGGCGTGCAGCCCGGAGACGAAGACGATGCCCGCCACTCCCCGGTCCACCAGCATGTCCACCAGTTCGTCCTCGGTGGACCCGCCCGGCGTCTGGGTGCACAGCACCGGGGTGTAGCCGTGCCGGCTGAGCACCTGCTCGATCACCTGGGCCAGCGCCGGGAAGATCGGGTTGCTCAGCTCCGGCGTGATCAGACCGATCAGCCCGGCGCTGCGCTGGCGCAGGCGGGTCGGCCGCTCGTACCCGAGCACGTCCAGCGCCGCCAGAACGGTCTGCCGGGTGGCGGCGGAAACGTTCGCCTTGCCGTTGAGCACGCGGGAGACGGTGGCTTCGCTGACCCCCGCCTGCGCCGCGATGTCTGAGAGTCGCGCCGTAGTCACGGTCCCAGAGCCTATTCCAACCACGTCAGACCGCCCACCAGCCGGTGCTGTCCGGTGCGAGCACCGTCTCGCCGCCGTCCACCACGAGGTCGGCCGAGGCGAGCAACAGCGTGCCCGGGGCCGCGATCCGCACCGGCTCCCCGGTGGTGTTCACGGTGCAGACGAAGGCGCCGCGGCGGAACGCCAGGGTGCCCTCGGGGCTCTCCAGCCACTCGACCCCGGTGCCGGCGCCGAGGTCGGGCTGGGCCCGGCGGACGGCCAGCGCGCTGCGGTAGAGCTCCAGGGTGGAGGTCGGGTCGCCGGTCTGCGCCTCGACGCTCAGCCCGGCCCACTCGGCCGGCTGCGGCAGCCAGGACGGTCCGCCGGCCACCGGGCCGAAGCCGTACGGGGCCTCGGCGCCGGACCACGGGATCGGGACGCGGCAGCCGTCGCGGTAGCCGTCCTGGCCGGCCTGGCGGAAGAACGACGGGTCCTGGCGGACCTCGTCGGGCAGGTCGGTGACGTCCGGCAGGCCGAGCTCCTCGCCCTGGTAGACGTACGCCGAGCCGGGCAGCGCGAGCATCAGCAGGGTGGCGGCGCGGGCGCGGCGCAGGCCGAGTTCGCGGTCGCCGGGGGTGCGGATCTGGGTGCCGAGGCCGGGTTCGTTGGCGAACCGGGTGGCGTGCCGGGTGACGTCGTGGTTGGACAGCACCCAGGTGGTGGGGGCGTCGACCGGGCGCATCGAGTCGAGCGAGAGGTCGATCACCTCGCGCAGCGCGGTGGCGTCCCAGTCGGTGCCCAGGTACTGGAAGTTGAAGGCCTGGTGCAGCTCGTCCGGGCGGACGTAGTTGGCGGTGCGCTGGACGGTCGGGGTCCAGGCCTCGGCGACGCCGATCCGCTGGCCCGGGTACTCGTCGAGGATCCCGCGCCAGCTGCGGTAGATCTCGTGCACACCGTCCTGGTCGAAGAACGGCATGACGTCGTTGCCGAGCAGCTTGAGCTGGTCGGAGCCGCCGAGGTCGGGCAGGCCGGGGGCCTTGACCAGGCCGTGGGCGACGTCGATGCGGAAGCCGTCCACGCCCATGTCGAGCCAGAACCGCAGGATCGAGCGGAACTCGTCGGCGACGGCCGGGTTCTCCCAGTTGAAGTCGGGCTGCTCCGGGGCGAACAGGTGCAGGTACCAGTCGCCGGGGGTGCCGTCCGGGTTCTCGGTGCGGGTCCAGGCCGGGCCGCCGAAGATGGACTCCCAGTCGTTGGGCGGCAGTTCGCCCTGCTCGCCCTTGCCGGGGCGGAAGTGGTAGCGCTCGCGCAGCGGGGAGCCGGGGCCCTCGCGCAGCGCGCGCTGGAACCACTCGTGCTGGTCCGAGGAGTGGTTGGGGACGAGGTCGACGATGATCCGCAGGCCCAGGTCGTGGGCGTCCCGGATGAGGGCGTCGGCGTCCAGCAGGGTGCCGAACATCGGGTCCACCGCGCGGTAGTCGGCGACGTCGTAGCCGGCGTCCGCCTGCGGCGAGGCGTAGAACGGCGAGAGCCAGACCGCGTCCACCCCGAGGTCGCGCAGGTAGGGCAGGCGGCTGCGGATGCCGGGCAGGTCGCCCATGCCGTCGCCGTTGGAGTCGGCGAAGCTGCGCGGGTACACCTGGTAGATGACCGCGTCCCGCCACCAGCCTCTGGACGCGCTGACGTTCGCCTCGTGAGCGGTGTCGGCGGCAGGCCGGGAGGTGTCGGCCAGGTTCTGGGTCATGGACGGTATCCCTTGGGGACTAGAGGAGCGGAAGGCGCTGGGATGTGGAGGCGCGTGACGACGCGGCGGCGCGCTACGACTTGGAGGCACCGGCGGTCAGTCCGGTGACCAGGTGGCGCTGCACCAGGTAGAAGAAGGCCGCGGACGGGATCGCGATCAGCACGGCGGTCGCGGCCATCAGGTTCCACTGGGCGTCGTGCTCGCTGACGAAGGTCTGGAGGCCCACGGCCAACGTGTACTTGTCGGAGCTGAGCATGAACGTGGAGGCGAACGGCACCTCGGCCCAGTAGGTGAGGAAGGAGTAGAAGGCCGCCACCGCCAGGCCCGGGCGGGCGAGCGGCAGCACCAGCCGCCAGAAGGTGCCGAACGGGCTGAGCCCGTCGACCCGGCCGGCCTCGTCGATCTCGACCGGGATGGTGTCGAAGTAGCCCTTCAGCAGCCAGGCGCAGTACGGCACGGTGGTGGTCGAGTAGACCAGGATCAGGCCGGTGTAGCTGTCCAGCAGGCCGAGTTCGGAGAGCATCGTGTACATCGGCACGATCAGCACCGCGATCGGGAACATCTGGGTGACCAGCAGCGACCACATCAGCGGCTTGTGCCCGGGGAACTTCATCCGGGACACGGCGTAGCCGGTGGTGGCGGCGAGCATCACGCCGAACACGGTGGTGATGCCGGAGACCAGCAGGGCGTTGCCGAACCAGGTGAAGAAGTCGGTGTCGGACAGCACGTGCTGGTAGTTCGACAGCGTCAGCTTGTCGAAGATCTGGCCGGGGTGGAGGTAGTCGGTCTTGTCCGGGCCGAGCGAGACGAACAGGATCCACGCGACCGGGAACAGCGCGATCAGGCCGGCCAGGATCAGGGTGCCGTGGGACAGTGCCCGGGCCAGCGGGCTGCGCTCGCCGCGGCGGCGGACCTTGGCGGGCCGGGCGGCCGGGGCCGCCGCGCGGGCCGGGACTTCGGTGGTGGTGCTCATCGGGTTACCTGCCTTCGTGGGTCAACTGGGTCCGGGGCCTCAGCCGTTGGCCTGCTCGTTGCGAGCGAGCCAGCGCCGGTAGAAGGCGGTGAAGACGATCAGGATGGACAGCAGGATCACGCCGTAGGCGGCGGACTGCGCGTAGTCCCGGGGGATCTGGCCGAAGCCGAGCCGGTACGCCCAGGTGACCAGCAGCTGGGCGTCGGGGGCGCCGGTGCCGAACAGCAGGAAGATCACGTTGAACTGGTTGAACGTCCAGATCACGCCGAGCAGCACGACCGTGGAGGAGACGGAGCGCAGCCCGGGCAGGGTGACGTACCGGAAGCGCTGCCAGGCGGTGGCGCCGTCCATCTCGGCGGCCTCGTACAGCTCGGCCGGGATCGACTGGAGACCGCCGAGCAGCGAGATCATCATGAACGGCACGCCGGCCCAGGTGTTCACCATGATCGCGGCCGCCTTCTGCGCCCACGGGTCGGTGAGCCAGCCCGGCTCGGGCAGGTGCAGGAAGGAGAGGAGGCCGTTGACGACGCCGCCGTCGGCGAGCATCAGGCGCCAGGAGAAGACGGTCACGAAGGTCGGTACGGCCCAGGGCAGGATGAGCAGCATCCGGTAGGCGGCGCGACCGCGCATCTTCTGGTTGAGCAGCAGCGCGAGGCCGAGGCCGAGGGTGTAGTGCAGGAAGACGCAGACGGCCGTCCAGGCGATGGTCCAGACGAAGTGCGACCAGAAGCGGTCGTACGAGCCGGGGCCCCACAGGATGTCGGCGTAGTTGTGGAAGCCGACGAACTCGTAGCTCGCCGGGATCTCGTTGACGCCGATCTTGCGGGCCACGTTGAGGCTGTTGGCGTCGGTGAGGGTGAGCCAGATGCCCTCGGCGAGCGGGTAGAGCACCAGCACGCCGAGCACCAGCACGACCGGCGCGATCATCGCGTAGGCGTACCAGTGCTTGGAGTAGGAGCGCTTAACGCGTTCCAGCAGGCCCGGACGCTGCTCGCGCTCCCGGCTGCCCTTGTCGGTGGCGCCCTGCACGGCGACTGACATCGTTTGCACCTTCTCGGGGGGATTCTCGGGGGAGAGCCGACGGCCCGGCTCGCCGGAGGGGTGGCGGGTGGCGGTGGCGGGAGGCAGCGGACGGCGGGCAGCGAACAGATGACAACTGACAGATGATGAAATCTGTTCTCTGTTGTTCGTTCGCCGTCCCGCGTCCGCCGTCACCCGTCCACCGTCACCCGTCACCCGTCGGCCGGCGGGCCGGGCACAGGGACTACTTGGCGAAGCCCGGCAGGAGCTTGGCGTAGTCGGTGGCGACGGTGTTCAGCGCGTCCTGGGTGCTCGTACCCTGGACGACCTTGCCCAGGTTGGTGTTCAGCGAGGCCAGCAGCGAGCTGTACTCGGGCAGTTCGGGGCGCGGCTTGGCGCTGCTCAGCACGGCCTGGAAGCCGGCGATGCCCGGGTCGGCCTTGACGTCGGCGGTGAAGGCGTCGGAGCGGGTCGGCAGGGTGGCGTTCTTCTGCGCGATGAACGCCTGGCTCTCGGCCGAGGTCATGAAGGCGGCGAACTTCTCCGCGGCGGCCTTGTGGGCCTTGTCGGCGCCCGCGTAGACGGAGATGTTGTGACCACCGGTCGGGGCGCCGCCCTTGCCGGCAGAGCCTCCCGGGACGGCGGCGATGCCGAGGTTGCTCTTGTCCGCGAAGGCCGAGCCCTTGTAGACGTTGGTGATCTCCCAGGGGCCCTGGATGATCGCCGCGACCTTGCCGCTGTTGAAGGCGTCCATCATGTGCGCGTAGGCGTCGGTGGTCACGTCGGCCTTGGCGGTGCCGGGCGAGGTGAACATCGTCTTGTAGGTCTCGACGGCCTTGACGGCCTCCGGCGAGGTGATGGTGATCTTCTTGCCGGCGGCGTCGACGGTGTCGGTGCCCTCGCCGAACAGGAACGGCAGCGCGTAGTAGCCGTCCGCGGCCTTCAGCCAGAAGCCGTCCACGCCGGCCTTGTCCTTGACGGCGGCGGCGTCGGTCTTCAGCTCGTCCCAGGTCTTCGGCGCCTCGGTGATGCCCGCCTTGGCGAACAGCTCCTTGTTGTACATCAGGCCGAGGGTGTCGGTCACCAGCGGGACGCCGTACAGCTTGCCCTCGTACTTGGCCTGCTGGATCAGGCTCGGCTGGAAGGCGGAGGTGTCGGCGGCGGCCGGGGTGCCGTCCAGCGGCTCGAGGTAGCCGGCCTTGGCGAAGGCGGCGGTCCAGCCGACCTCGGAGCGGAACACGTCCGGAGCGCCCTTGGCCCCCATGGCGGTCTGCAGCTTGTTCTGCGCCTGGTCGAACGGGACGTTGACGAAGTCGACCTTGACGTTCGGGTTCGCAGCCTCGAACTTCTTGACGAGCTCCTGGTAGTTCGGCGCCTCGTTGGTGGCGTTCGACGTGTCCCAGTACGTGAGGGTGACCGGCCCGTCGGCCTTGCCGTCGGAGCTGGAGCCGCTGCTGCTACAGGCAGCCATCGAGACCGCGAGGGCCACAACGAGGGCAGAGGCCGCGATGCCACGCCGCATGAGAACTCCTTGGGAGGGTGGGGGTGCCCGAGATGTTCGGAGACAGGCGCATAATGTGGCTGCCTCGTACCGACCGCACCGTTGCTGCCGTCGGGCTCGGGAAGGAAGTTAACAGCGGCACAAGAAGGACGGAAAGTCCTTGCAGAAAGTTTCTGCAAGAAACCGCGATCGTTACGCCCGCGTGTCCTTGACGTTGCCACACGGTAGTTGATGGCAGCACCGATTGCCCGAGTTCGTCCGATTCGCCCCACTGTGGACTGGCCGACGAAACCACCGTCCGTGGCCGAAAGCGGCCTGCAGCAGACTGGACGCATGCGAATCAGAGCCGTCACCAGGGACGAACTTCCGCTGCTCACCGAGCTGGAGCGGGCCGCCGGCGCACCCTTCGCCGCGATCGGCATGCCCGAGATCGCCGAGGACGAACCTCCCGCGCCGCAGGAGCTGGCGCACTACCTGGACCGGGGCGTCGCCCTGGTCGCCGAGGCCCCCGACGGAACCGTCGCCGCCTACCTGCTGGCCGAGCCGGTGGACGGCGCGCTCCACATCGAACAGGTCTCCGTACACCCCGACCACGCCCGCCGCGGCATCGGCCGGGCGCTGATCGAGCACCTCGCCGAGACCGCCGACGCCCCCGCGCTCACCCTCACCACCTTCGCCGAGGTGCCCTGGAACGCCCCCTACTACGCCCGCTGCGGCTTCCGCCCGCTGGCCGGGGAGGAACTCACCCCCGGCCTGCGCGAGATCCGCCGCAAGGAGGCCGAGCACGGTCTGGACCGCTGGCCCCGGCTCTGCATGCGCCGGGACCTGCAACCGTAGGACCGAACCACCGGTCGAGCGGCAGGGCCCGGCCCACCGGTCGGGCGGCAGGACTCGGCCCCACCGGTCGGCCCCTACCCGTCGGTCCCCAGCCGGAGCACGGTCGTCGAACGGAACTCCTCCCCCGGCCGCAGCTCCGTGCTGGGGAACGCCGGGTGGTGCGGGGAGTCCGGGAAGTGCTGGGTCTCCAGCGCGATCCCGGCGAACGGCCCGTACGGGACGCCCCTCGCGCCGGTGACCGCGCCCTGGAACTTGTTCGCCGTGTAGACCTGGATGCCCGGCTCGGTGGTCAGCACCTCCAGGGTGCGGCCGCTGACCGGGTCCTCCAGTCGCGCCGCCCGCGCCGGGCTGCCGTCCGCGGGCCGGACGCGCAGCACCCAGTTGTGGTCGTAGCCCCCCGGCCCGGTCAGCTGGGGGTGCTCGTCGTGCACCGACTTGCCGACCGGCGTGGCCACCGTGAAGTCGAACGGCGTGCCCGCCACCGGCTCGGTCCTGCCGTACGGGATCTGCCGCTCGTCGGCCGGGGTGTAGGCGTCGGCGTCCAGGGTGAGCAGGTGGCCGAGGACGTCGCCACTGCCTTCACCCGAGAGGTTGAAGTACGCGTGGTTGGTCAGGTTGACGACGGTCGGCTTGCCGGTGACGGCGCGGTAGGCGATCACCAGCTCACCGGAGGCGGCCAGGGTGTACGTGACGGTGACGTCCATCGCCCCCGGGAAGCCCTGGTCCCCGTCCGGGCTGTGCAGCGCCAGCCGCACCCCGCCCTCGACCTGCTCGGCCTCCCACATCCGGTGCGCGAAGCCGTCCGGACCTCCGTGGATGGTCATGCCGCCACCGGTCCCGGCGAGCTGGTGCTCCTCGCCGTCGATGGTGACCGACGAGCGGTCGATCCGGTTGGCGTACCGGCCCACCACCGTGCCGTAGTGCCGGGCCGGGCCGAGGATCTCGGCCAACCGGTCGGTGGACAGCAGCAGTTGGGCACAGCGGCCGGCGCGGTCCGGCGCGCTCAGGGTGTGCAGCGTCGCGCCGAGGGTGAGCACGCTCGCCTCGTACGGACCGGCCGTGAGCGTCCAGCGCCCGATCGCGGCGCCGGCGCCCGAGGGCTCCAGGGGTTCCTGCCGCACGCTGGTGGCCTCGCTCGCCATTGGCCTGCTCCTCACTGGCGGCCCGGTCGCACCGCGGCCGCCCGGTTCCGGGTCCGTCGAGGGGGCGCCGCGGCAGCCCCGTGTCGGTCAGCCTAGCGACGGCGGGCGCGGCGCAGGCGCTTCCGCGCGCCCACGCGCCGCCCCGCGCGCCACCGTCCACCACTTGGGCCCCTGGGCACCCGTCAGGCACCGGCTACGCACCCGTCAGGCACCGCCCCGACCCCACCCGGCACCACCCGCGACCCCACCGGGCGCACCACGCCGCGCCCGGCGCCGCCCGCCGACCACCGCCCGCCACGCGCCGTCCGTTCTAGTCGTCCAGGTCCTCCAACCAGCCCGCGTCCCGCTGCTGCTGCGGCAGCCCGAGCGCCGAGGCCAGCCCGTCCGGCCCGCTGCCCGCCTTGCGGTAGACCGCCGCCAGCCGACGGTTGACCAGGCCGATCGGCACCCCGAGCTCGTCGGCGATCCGCTGCGGCGGCACGCCCTGCACGGCCCGCTTGGCGACCTCCCACTCCGCGCTGCTGAGCGTCTCGATGGTCTCCCGGAAGTCGCGCAGCCCCAGCCGGTTGGGCCGCAGGCCGTAGTTGGCCAGCTCCCGCCGGGCCCGGTCGACCAGCCCCTCCGCGGAGCAGTGCTGGGCCAGTTCGATGCCCTGGTACAGGTACTCCTGGGCGTCGTCCAGCCGTCCGACCCGGCGCAGCGCGGCGCCCAGGTCGACCAGCGCGACGGCGTGCTCGTAGCCGGCCGGGGACTGCCCGAGGTACGCCACGGCGTCCTCCAGCAGCTCGACCGCCGCCTGGCCGTCCTCGATCCTGGCCTGCAGGCGCAGCGCGCTGCCGATCGCCGAGGCGGTGCCGAAGGCGCGGGCGTCCATGACCGCCTGCTGGGCGTACTCGCGGGCCCGCTCGGGCTCGTCGCGCGCGATCGCGACGGCGAGGTGGCCGGCCCAGGGCGCCCAGACGGTGTTGCGCCAGCCGCGGACCTCCAGTTGGGCGCCGGCCTCGGTGAGCGCGGCGGCCGCGCCCGCGTACTTGTCCTTGGCGACCAGCAGCTTGCCGTACAGCGAGGCGGCGTCCGGCAGCACCATGGCCGTGGAGTGGTACGGCGGGTGGAAGCCGAACTCGTTGGCCAGGTTCCAGGCCTCGTCGACCCGGCCGCGGGCGATCAGGGTGTCGACCAGCACGCCGATCGCGTCCCAGGCCAGCGGAAGCTTCTCCCCGATCCGCTCGGAGATGCGGTACGCCCGGCGCAGGAAGTCCTCGGCCTCGGCGAGCAGGCCGCGGCGGAACCGGGCCAGGCCCATCAGGAAGTAGGCGAAGCCCCGGTGGGCACCGCTCCAACCGGCGATCTCGAACTGGATGATGGCGTCCGCGGCCAGCCTTTCGGCCTGGGCGATGCGGTCGTTGTAGATGTACGTCAGGCCGAGCATCGAGGGCAGTTCGAAGCCCCAGGTGGTGTCGGTCCAGCCGAGGCCCTTGGGGAGCCGGCCGACGTCGAGGACCTCGTCGGCGAGCGCGAGCGCCTCGGCGGAGGGGGCGCCGCGCAGGGTGAGGTCCCAGGCGCGCATGGCGAGCACGGCCCGGTCGGCCGCCTCCCGGCCGCCCAGGTTGCGGCACATCTCGCCGAGCCGGGCGGAGCGGCCGGGGCCGTCCTCCTCGGACTTGCGGAAGGCGTGCCACATGAACGAGGCGGCCTGGAGCCGCTGGCGCGCGGCCGGGTCGGCGGTGAGCTCGGCCTCGTCCTGGCAGACCACGGCGGCCTGGCCCAGCTCACCGGCGTGGGCGAGCACCTCGGAGAGCCGGAAGGTGGCGTCCACGCGCAGTGCGGGGCGCAGCGGAACCTCGTCGGGGTCGAGGGCCAGCTTGAGCTGGTTGACGGTGGCGACGGGGTCGGTGAGCAGTGCGGAGCAGCCGAGTTCGTACAGCACCTCGGCCTTGATCTCGTCGGCGGGCGGCTCGTTGAGCGCGCGGTGCAGACAGCGCTGGGCGGCCTCGGGGGCGCCGATCAGCTGGTGTTCGACGGCGGCGCGGCGCAGCTTCTTGACGATCCGGTCGTCGCCCTCGCCGGAGTGGGTCTCGACCAGGTGGCGGGAGGCGGCGAGCAGGCCGAGTCCGGCGTTCTCGATCTCGGCGGCGGCGATGCCGTGCATCCCGAGTCGGGTGGCGTCCGGCATGGTGTTGTAGATGGAGCTGGCGATCAGCGGGTGGACGAACTCCAGGTTCCCGTTGGGGGTCTGGGTCAGCACGCGCTGCTTGCGCAGTTGCTTGATGGCCTCGCGGGCGCCCTCGGTGCTCAGGGTGGAGATCCGGGTGGCGAGGTCGACCCGGATGTCGGTGCCCAGCATCGCGCAGGCCCAGGCGAAGCGCAGGGTGCTGGCGCCGAGCCGGTCCAGCCAGCTCTTGAGGGTCATCCCGGCGGCGTCGACGGCGAGTTCGCGCAGCTGCCGGGAGTTCTCCTCGACGGGTTCGAGTTCCTGCTCGCGGACCTGGTCGAGCAGGGTGTTGGCCTCGAAGGGGTTGCCGTTGACGACGTTCCAGAACTCGTAGCAGAAGGCGTCCTCGGCCTTGTCGCCGAGTTCGGCGCGGATCATGTCGGTGACGGAGTTGAGGGAGAGCCGGTTGAGTTCGTGCTTGCGGCCCTTGAGCGCGAGGACGTCCCGGCGGAAGTCCTGGGTCTCGGCGGGCCAGTCGTTCTCGTCCTCCCGGAAGGCGAAGACGAGCAGGACGGGAAGTTCACTCGATCGGATGGCGAACTTGGTCAGCCAGGAGAGTGACTCCCCGTCCGCCCAGTGCAGGTCGTCGACGATCATCACCATTGGGGCGCGGCGCGGCGCGAGCTGGGTGATGACGTAGTCGAGGCCGTCGCGCACACCCTGCGGGTCGAGGCGGCGGGCGCCGACCTTGGGCTGCTTCAGGCCCATGGCCGGCCCGACGACCTCCTCCCAGGTGCCCATGACCTGGCTGAACACGTCGGGCTTCAGGTCGGTGAGCACGGGCTGGAGCAGCTGGCGCAGCACGTGGTACGGCTCCTTGAACTGCCGCTCGCCGCCTCGGGCGAACAGCACGGTGGCGCCGTCGCGGAGCTTGGCGAGCCGCCGGACCTCGTGCAGCAGACTGGTCTTGCCGATGCCGGGGCGGCCGGAGAACGTGAGCAGGTCGCCGATCTCGGTGCCACCGGCGGCGAAGCCGCGGCAGAGCCGGTCGACGGCGGCCTCCACCGAGCGCAGTTCGGCGTCGCGGTCTCGCAGCCGGACCCGGGGCGCGGTGACGTCGCCGTCGGGGGCGGAACCAGCACCCGCCCGAATTGCGTTCTCCTGCTCGGTCACCGTCGCGCCTCCGCCTCGCCCGCTCGCGTCACAGCTCCATCACTGCGTGGAGCCGAGGTTAGCGCCGCACGGACCTTCCCGTGGGGCATTCGTGCAGGCTGGGGCGGACGGTGGGGGTTCGGGCGTACCGTCGAGGGCAATCGCCCTATATCCCTAACGTCCGATCATTGCATCAGATACCCTACGGCCTTCGAGGCGCAGATGATCTTGCGAAATCCGCCCCCAGCACTCGCGCCCCTCCGCGTCAACTCCCCACACCGACAGTGCTCGAATAAGAAGCGCCCCCACCCTCCGCTGCACCGGGAGTCCGATGTCTGACGACACCTCACTTCAGATTCCGTTCCCGCACCGCCGCAGTCCGCACGGCCAGCGCGCCACCGAACTGCACCGGGACTGGCTGATCCGCCATCCGCTGCTGCCCGACGCCGACCACCCCGGCTACGCGCACTGGGAGGTGGTGGACCTCGCGGCGCTCGGCTACCCGGACGCCGGTCCGGACGAACTCGCCCTGGCCGCCGACCTGATGGGTTTCTACTTCCTCTTCGACGACCAGTTCGACGGCCCGCTCGGCCGCCGCCCCGCCGAGGTGGCCCCGATCTGCGAGCGACTGATCGCCGTCCTGCACGGCGCCCGCCCCGACCAGGGATCCCCGGTCGAGACCGCCTTCGCCGACCTGTGGAACCGCAGCGTGCAGGGCATGCCGGCCCGCTGGCAGGCCCGCGCCGCCTACAACTGGGAGTACTACCTGGCCAGTCACCCGGCCGAGGCGGCCGGCCGGATCTCCACCCGGCCGCCGGACCGCGACGGCTACCTGGAACTCCGACGGGGCACCGCGGCCATGGAGACCATCTTCGACATGGTCGAGCGCCTGGGCCAGTTCGAGGTCCCGGCCGCCGTCCTGCACCACCCGGTGCTGCGCCAACTCCGCCAGCTGGCGGCCGACATACCGTCACTCAGCAACGACGTGCGCTCCTACCCGCTGGAGGCGCCGCGCGGGGACGTGAACAACCTGGTCATGATCGTCCAGCGGGAGCGGCGCTGCTCGGCCGAGGAGGCCTGCGCCGTGGTCATCGCCGAGGCCCAGCTGATGGTCGACCGCTGCGCCGAGCTGCGCGACAGACTTCCGGACGTGCACCGCGAGTTGGGCCTCTCCCGGATCGAAGGGACGATCGCCCAACGGTACGCGGACGGGCTGCTCACCTGGCTGGCCGGCTACCTCAGCTGGGAGGCCCGCACCGGCCGGTACCAGACGGTCTGACCGGCACGCGCCCGGAGCCGTCCGACGGGCGTGCGGTGGCGCGCCCCGAGGGTGCCGCCCCGGCCACGCGGAGGCGTGCGGCGGCACGCCACGGGGGCGGTCCCCCCGACGCACGGCGGCGTGCGGCGGCACGCCACGAGGGCGGCCCGCGTTCACGCGGCGGCGCGCGACAACGCATGCGGGGGCGCGACCGGAACACGCGCCCCCGCAGTGATCCGTTCCGGGGCAGCCGCAGTGATCCGTCCCTGGGCAGCCGCGGTGATCCCGCTCCGGGACGTCCGCGGTGATCCGCACCGGCCCCTCCCGCCCGCACGCCCCCGAGAGCGACCGGAAGGCGCACCCTCCGTACCCGCCCGGCGCACGGACCGTAGCCGCACCGGGCGCCCGGCGGCTATCGTGCTCCGCGACGGGCGCCCCCGACGGAGCGCCGGTCCCATTGCGTGTCCGCACCCTCCGCCGGACCGCCCCTGCCGGGCGGCCCGGCGCGCCGCCCGTGGCCCGAGCCGCACCGGGCGGTGCCCGACGCAGCGAGGAGACACCCAGCATGACGGTCTACCAACCCCCCGGCACCCCCGGCAGCATCGTCGCCTACCGGTCCCGGTACGAGCACTGGATCGGCGGCGGGTGGACGCCCCCGCTGCGCGGCGAGTACTTCGACAACCCGACCCCGGTCACCGGCGAGGTGTTCACCGAGGTCGCCCGCGGCACCGCCGAGGACATCGAGGCCGCCCTGGACGCGGCCCACGCCGCCGCCCCCTCCTGGGGCCGCACCCCGGCCGCCGAGCGGGCGCAGGTCCTGCTGCGGATCGCCGACCGGATGGAGGCGAACCTGGAGCAGCTCGCCGTCGCGGAGAGCTGGGAGAACGGCAAGCCGGTGCGCGAGACGCTGGCCGCCGACCTCCCGCTCGCCGTCGACCACCTGCGCTACTTCGCCGGTGCGCTGCGCGCCCAGGAGGGCAGCCTCTCCCAGCTGGACGAGGACACCGTGGCGTACCACTTCCACGAGCCGCTGGGCGTGGTCGGCCAGATCATCCCGTGGAACTTCCCGATCCTGATGGCGATCTGGAAGCTCGCCCCGGCGCTCGCGGCCGGCAACACGGTCGTCCTCAAGCCCGCCGAGCAGACCCCGGCCTCGGTGCTGCTGCTCGCCGAGCTGACCGCCGACCTGCTGCCGCCCGGCGTGGTCAACATCGTCACCGGCTTCGGCGAGGAGGCCGGCGCCCCGCTGTCCGCCAGCACCCGGGTCCGCAAGATCTCCTTCACCGGCGAGACCACCACCGGCCGGCTGATCGCCCGCTCCGCGGCCGACAACCTGATCCCGGTCACGCTGGAGCTCGGCGGCAAGAGCCCCAACGTGTTCTTCTCGGACGTCGCCGCCGCCGACGACGCCTTCTACGACAAGGCCGTCGAGGGCTTCGCGATGTTCGCCCTCAACCAGGGCGAGGTCTGCACCTGCCCCAGCCGCGCGCTGATCGAGTCCCCGGTCTACGAGCGGCTGCTCGGCGACGGACTGGCGCGGGTGCGCGCGATGCGCCAGGGCAACCCGCTGGACACCGAGACCCAGGTCGGCGCCCAGGCCAGCGTCGAGCAGCTGAAGAAGATCCTCTCCTACTTCGAGATCGGCCGGGACGAGGGCGCCAAGGTCCTGGTGGGCGGCGAGCGGGCCGACCTCGGCGGCGCGCTGGCCGGCGGCTACTACGTGACGCCGACGGTCTTCGAGGGCGACAACTCGATGCGGGTCTTCCAGGAGGAGATCTTCGGGCCGGTCGTCTCGGTCACCCGCTTCGACGGCTTCGACCACGCCGTCGCCCTCGCCAACGACACCCAGTACGGGCTCGGCGCGGGCGTCTGGACCCGCAGCCTCAACACCGCCCACCGGGCCGGGCGCGCCATCCAGGCAGGCCGGGTCTGGACGAACTGCTACCACGCCTACCCGGCCCACGCGGCCTTCGGCGGCTACAAGAACTCGGGCATCGGGCGGGAGAACCACAAGGCGCTCCTGGAGCACTACCAGCAGACCAAGAACCTGCTGGTCAGCTACTCCCCCGACGCGGTCGGCTTCTTCTAGGCCGGGGGCCCGGACACCCCGGAAGGCGCGTACGACCCGCTCGGGCCCGTACACCCGGGAGGAACAGCGCACCGGGGAGGACCGCTCAGGCGGGAAAGCGGAGCGGGAGGCCCACCGGGGCCTCCCGCTCCCTCGCCACTCCCCGTGGCGGGCTCCGGGGCGGATCGCCTGTTCAGGGGATCAAAGCACAGGAATGCGGCCGATTCACCGACGCGCCGCCGACATGCCCGGACAGCCCGCGCGAACGCCGTAGACAGGACTCCCCCAACCCCTCACCCTCCCGGGAGTCCCCGTGACCATCGCCACCGCCAAGCTCAGCGACCCCGTCGTCCGCGCCGCCGTCACCGCGATCAACGCGGGCGACCGCGAGGCCTTCGTCGGGCTGCTCGCCGAGGACGCGACCATGTCCGACGACGGCTCCGACCGGAACCTGGCGGACTGGATCGACCGCGAGATCTTCACCACCCACGGTCGGATGGACGTCCAGACCGAGTCCGACGGCGGCCGCGCGCTGGTCGCCAACTTCACCAACGACACCTGGGGCGAGATGCGCACCGCCTGGCGCTTCACCGTGGACGGCGGGAAGGTCATCCGCTTCGAGACCGGCCAGGCCTGAGCCCGGGGCGCGCCCGACGGTTCCCGCCGGGCTCCCGACGCCGGGCGCGCGACGCCGACCGTCCGACGCGCCCTACCGGTCCAGCCCCAGGCACCCCCGCACCGCCCGGATCAGGTTCCGCGAGCGGACGTCCCCGGTGACACCCGGCTGCATGCCGTTGGTGACGTAGCCGAAGCCCAGCCCCAGGTCGGGGTCGGCGAAGCCGAGCGACCCGCCCCGGCCCGGGTGGCCGAAGCTCGCCGGGGAGGCCATCGGCGCGGTCGGGCCGTGCCGCCAGAAGCCCATGCCGAAGGTGGAGTTGACGATCAGCACCCGGTCCGGACCGCTCACCGCAGGGCCGGCCGCGCGCGCCAGCACCTCGGGGCCGAGCAGCGGCGGCAGCAGCGCGCCGGAGCCGTCCTGGCGGTCGGCCGCACCGATCAGCGCCGCGTAGAACCGGGCCAGCGACCGGGCCGTGCCGATGCCGCCGGCGCCGGGGATCTCGGCGGCCTGTACCGCCGGGTCGTTGAGGTCCACGCCGGGGAGTACCGACGCGAAGGAGCGGGCGGTCAGCGAGGCCGGGTCCTGGTAGGCGTCCCGGACGGACTGCTTGGGCCGCAGCCGCAGCCCGCTCGGACCGGTCCTGGCCGCCTCCGGGGCCGGCAGGTCGACCAGCTTGCCGACCCTGGGCGCGGCGCCGGCCGGCAGCCCGATCCACAGGTCCAGCCCCAGCGGCCGGGCGACCTCCTCGGCGAAGTACCGGCCTGTCGTCCGGCCGCTCACCCGGCGCACCACCTCGCCGACCAGCCAGCCGAAGGTGTACGGGTGGTAGCCGTGCGCGGTGCCGGGCTCCCAGGCGGGCGCCTGCGCGGCGACGGCGGCGGCCGCGCGCTCCCAGGTGAGCACGTCCTCCAGCCGCAGCGG
Source organism: Kitasatospora sp. NPDC048286 (assembly GCF_043201735.1). Classification (NCBI taxonomy): domain Bacteria; kingdom Bacillati; phylum Actinomycetota; class Actinomycetes; order Kitasatosporales; family Streptomycetaceae; genus Kitasatospora; species Kitasatospora sp. NPDC048286. The sequence continues at coordinate 593,031 of NZ_JBICZE010000006.1, read as the reverse complement.
CACGTCCAGCGCGGGCACCCCGGCCTGGTGCGAGAGCAGCCAGCTCACCGGTACCCGGCCCTTGCCGGCAACCGCGAACTCCGGCCAGTACGAGGCGACCGGGGCGTCCAGGTCGAGTAGGCCGCGCTCGGCCAGCAGCAGCGCGGTGGTGGCGGTCAGGCCCTTGGTGACCGAACGCAGCACCTGTGCGGTGTCCGCCGTCCACGGCACCGCGGGCGCCGGACGGCCGCCGACCTCGGGCCGGGCGTCGCCGCCCCACAGGTCGACCACCTTGCGGCCGCGCACGTACAGCGCGAAGGCCGCGCCGAGCTCGCCGTAGTCGGCGAAGTTGCGGGCGAAGGCCGCCCGTACGGGCTCGAACCCCTCGGCCGTCTCGCCCCAGATCTCCACCACCGCGCGCCGTCCTCGACCAGTTCCGTTGTTTCCTGTACCACTCACGTTCGTTCTCGATGTCATTCGACCGTCTTCGACCGAACTCGTTCGAACCGAGCCCGGAAACCCTAACCTGTCCCCCATGACCAACCCTGCCGAGGAACTGCTGGACGTCGTCGACGAGCACGACCGCGTGATCGGGACCGCCGCGCGCGGCGAGGTGTACCGGCGCGGGCTCACCCACCGCTGCGTCTTCATCCTGGTCCGTGACCCGGCCGGACGGATCTTCGTCCACCGCCGCACCGACACCAAGCTGTTCGCCCCCGGCGCGTACGACATGTTCGTCGGCGGCGTGGTCGGCTCCGGCGAGAGCTACGCCGAGGCCGCCGTCCGGGAGGCCGAGGAGGAGCTCGGCGTCCACGGCATCGCCCCGCGCCCGCTGTTCAAGTTCCTCTTCGAGCAGGACCGGTTCGAGCAGGACGGGTTCGACCAGGACCGGCTCTCCTGGTGGTGCGACATGTACGAGGCCGAGTGGGACGGCCCGGTCTCCCCCCAGGAGTCCGAGGTCGCCTGGCACGCCTGGCTCACCCCCGCCGAACTCGCCGACCGCCTCACCCGTGACTCGTTCGTCCCCGACGGCGTCGAGGCCTACCGCCGCTATCTGGGCCTCCGCTCCGCCTGATCCCGGCGACCGCGGGACTCGGGAGCCGTGCACGGGCTGGTCGCGCCGGGCCCCAGGCTCCACCGGACGGCCCTCGACGAACTAGGGTGGCGCGCATGGCCTCCCGTACGCCGTCACCGACGGCCGACCACGCAGCACGGACCTCCGCAGCCGCCGGCGCCGGCGGATCCGCCCGGCCGGCGGGCGAGCGGCCGCGCCGGCGGCTGAGCGTGGGCGAGCGGCGGGAGCAACTGATCGCCGTGGCGCTGGAACTGTTCGCCCGGCGGCCGCCGGAGGAGGTGTCGATCGACGACATCGCCGCCGCCGCGGGCGCCTCCCGGCCGCTGGTGTACCACTACTTCCCCGGCAAGCAGGCACTGTACGAGGAGTCGCTGCGGCGGGCCGGGAAGGAGCTGTCGGCCCGGTTCGAGGAGCCGATGGAAGGGCCGCTGTCGGAACGGCTGCACCGGGTGATGGGCCGCTATCTGGACTTCGTACAGAGCCACGGGCCGGGCTTCGCCGCGCTGCTGCGCGGCGGCTCGGTGGCGGCCAGCGCGGGCACCTCGGCGGTGATCGACGAGGTACGCCGGGCCGCGCAGGAGCAGATCCTGGCCCACCTGGCGATCCCCGCGCCGAGTGTCGGGCTGCGGCTGACCGTCCGGGCCTGGATCGCCAACGCCGAGATCACCTCGCTGGAGTGGCTGGCCGAACGCTCGGTGCCGCTGGAGGAGCTCCAGCTGCACCTGGTACAGGAGTTCGTCGCGGCGCTCACCCTCACCGCCGCCCGCGAGCCGGCTCTCGCCGCCGAACTGGCCTCCTTCTTCGCCGACGAGCGCCCGGACGGCCCGACCGGGCGCCTGGTGCGGGACCTCGCGGGACTGTTCGCCGTGCCCGGGATCGTCGAGGCGGTCACCGCGCTCGCCGCCGGCGCCCCTGACGACGGGTCCGCGCAGGCCGGCGGAGCCGCCGCGGAGTGACCGGAGCAGTCGCCGGGTCGGTGACCGGGGAGGGGCCGAGGTCGTCGCCGCGACGGCCGGCCGCGTGATCATCGGGTCATCCTGCGGTTCGGTCCTGACGGTGGGCTCTGATAGGAATGAGCAGGGATCTGACGGCACGCCGCCGCGGCGCGCCCGGTCCCACTCGAACCACCGACGGCAGACGGAGCAGAGCGGGGGGCTCACCAGTTGACCCAGGACGTCCAGTTCAGTGTGGAGGCCAACCCCTTCGCGGCAGCGGAGCAGGTCTGCGCGACCCTCGGCACCCTCACCGACGCCCTCTTCGACGAGCACACCTCGCGCCACCCGGCGGCCTCGCTGAGCGCCCTGCGGACGGGCGAACACCCGGCCGGCGAGGCACTGTTCGGCCTGCCGCTGGCCCCCAACGGCCCGGTGCACACCGCCGTCGACCGACTCGGCACGGTGACCACCGCGGGCACCGCCCGTCCCGGCACCGGCGCACGGCTCACCGACCGGGTGGTCGCCGCGCTCCAGACCCGCTACGGCGGCGGCGCGGTGCGCGGTGCCATCGCCGACCGGGGCACCACCTCGGCCGCGCTGTTCCAGCTCCCGGTCACCGGCGAGTTCGCCGACGCCAAGCTGCGTCCGCCGTTCGCCCCCGCGCTGGCCGCGCTGGCGGCCGGGCAGCAGACCCGTCAGCCGGTCGAACTGCCCACCGGCGCGGGCGCCGAGGTCCGGCTGGTCGTGCCGCCCGGCTTCCACTCGCTGACCTCCCCGGACGGTCCGCCCGGCGTCTCCGCCCGGGCGGTGCCCCCGCTGCCGGACGGCACGGACCGGACCGGCGCCGCCCCGGCCACCGTGGCGGCCGCCGACGAACTGGCCCGACACCTGGCCGAGGTCGCCGAGGAACTGTTCAGCGCCACCGGCCCGGAGCCCCGGCGCGACTTCGCGGTGATCTCCGCCACCCTGGCCGACCTGATCCGCGACGCGGGCGTCGTCTACGCCGGCGTCTGCGCCCTGGAGCTGGACGGCCGCAACTCGGACGCCACCCTCGTCGTCTCGCTCGCCCGGCACCCGCTGCCGATCACCGCGCTCGCCACCGAGCTGGCCACCGTCCGGCGGCACGCCGAGGTGTGGACCGTCCTGCTGCCGGCCGGGCCGGCCGCCGTCCTGGTCGAGGGCCGGACCGTCCCGGTGCCGGGCCCGCTGGCCGCCGACGGGCAGCGGCGCTGGGTGGTCACCTCCGCCGTCCAGGCCTTCGTCCCGCTGCCGGACGGTGGGACGGTGCTGTGCGCCCAGCTGTCCACGGCGCGGCCGGAGGACTGGGAGCTGTACACGGAGGCGTTCGCGGAGCTGCTGAAGAGCATCCAGTTCGGCTGGGACGGCGTGCCGACCGCGGTGGGCACCGTGCCGACCCAGGCGCCTGCTCCGGCTCCGGCGCCCCTTCCTGAGCCTGTTCCTGCGCCCGTTCCTGAGCCCGCCGCCGTCGAGGAGGAGCCGGCGGAGAAGCCCGTGCACCTGCGTGGCACGCCGGTACGGGTGCCTCCCGCGGACTTCAACCCCTTCGCGCCGGTGGCGGAGGCCCCCGCCGGTGGGGACGAGACGGCGCAGGATGCCGCGGACAGGCCGAAGGGCACCCCGGTGATGGTCCCGCCGCCGGACTTCAACCCCTTCGCCATGGACGGCGTCCCGGACGTGGCGAGCGACCCGCCCGCCACCCAGCCCTCCGCTGCCGCTCCGATCGCCGACCCGTTCGGCACCACGGTCGCGGCCGAGCAAAAGGCCGATCCGTTCGGCACCACCCTGCCCGCCCAGGGCCCGGCCGTCCCGCCACCGCCCTCGACCCCGCCCGTCATCCCGGCCCAGGCCCCACCCGCCGCAGCGGAAACGACGGACCAGGGTTCGGGGCAGCCCGCGGACGCCCAGGAACCGACCCCGCGCAAGGGCACCCCGGTGATGGTCCCGCCGCCGGACTTCAACCCCTTCGCCATGGACGGCTTCGCGGACGCGTCGGCGGCCGAACCGGAGCCGGCGGACGAGACGGACGAAGCGAACACCGCACCGGAGAACCGCCCGTTCGGCTGAGCCGGAGGGATACGGGGAACCGCTGGTGCGGGGGAGCCGCTGCGCGCCGCCGCGACGAACGGGTGACACGTGACAGGCAACAGCTGACAAGTTTCAGATTTCAGCGAACGAAATCTGAAATCTGTTACCTGTCGGCTGTCGGCTGACAGCTGTCATCCGTTACCTACCAGTGGTCCTCCGCTCTCAAGCCGCCCGCCGGGCCAGGTGCACCACGTCCGGCACCCCCCGGGCCACCGGAATCTCGTGCGTCACCACGTCCGTGAACCCCACCGCCCGCAGCGCCTCCTCGAAGGCCGGCGAGGGCTGCGCGCTCCACACGGCCAGCACCCCGCCCGACCGCAGGCGGTGCCACAGCACCGCGAGTCCGTCCGCGCCGTACAGCCCGTCGTTGGATTCGGTGACGGTCCAGTCCGGTCCGTTGTCGATGTCCAGGCACAGCGCGTCGTAGCGCTCGCCGTCCGCCGCCCCGAGGTACTCCAGCAGGTCGGTGTAGAGCACCTCGACCCGCTCGTCGTCCAGGGCGCCGTCCGAGAAGGCGCCGAGCGGGCCGGTCCGGTGCCAGTCGATGATCGCGGTCTCCCGCTCGACGATGGCGATCCGCCCCCAGCGCGGCTCGGCCGCCGCGTACGCCAGCGAGAAGCCGACCCCGAGGCCCCCGATCAGCACCGACGGGCGCTCGGCCGGGCGGCCCGTACGGTCCAGCTCGTCCAGCGCCGCCTGGATGAGCAGCCGCTCCGAGCGCCCGTCGACGGTGTCCATCAGGAAGCAGCCGTTGGCGATGATCTCGAAGTCCCGACCGCGTTGCCGGAGCACCACCTCGCCGTACGGGCCCTCCCGCCGGTCGAGCGTGACAACGGCCTCGTGGCCGTCGCGTTCGGGCAGTGCGGTGGTCATCCGTCCTCCTTGGCGGACTCGGGTGAACTCGGCTGCGGAGCCGCCCCGTTACGGGGCGGGGCGGGCACCCGCCCGACAATAGCCGAGTCCGCGTCCGGGCCCGTCAGTTCGTGACCAGCACCCCCGCGTACGAGACGCCCGCGACGACCACCCAGGATCCGAGCCCGAGCAGGGCGATCCGCCCGCCGGTGCGGGCCATGGTCGGCAGGTGGACCGCGCTGCCGAGACCGAACAGCGCGGCGGCCAGCAGCAGTTCCTGGGCGTCCGCGGCCAGGCCGAGCGCCCGCTCGGGCAGTACTCCGGTGGTCCGCAGGACGATCATCACGAGGAACCCCGCCACGAACAGCGGCACGATCGGCGGACGGCTGCCGGCCTTCACCGACTTCTCACCCGGCTTCTCACCCGACTTCCCGCCCGCGCCGTCGCCCGCGCCGCCGACCGCGGAAGCCCCCGCCGGGGCACCCACCGAGGCCCCCACCGGAACCTCCGCCGAAGCCGAAACCGAAACCGAAGCCGCCACCCGCGCCGCCCGCAGGTTCCGCCGCACCGCCACGGCGACCCCCGCGACCAGCGGCGCCAGCAGCACCACGCGCATGAGCTTGACCAGCACCGCCTCCCGCAGCGCCCCCGGCCCGCCGGTCTGCGCGGTGGCGACCACCTGCCCGACGTCGTGCACGCTCGCCCCGACCCAGCGCCCGAACTCCAACTCGCCGAGCCCGAGCGGGTGCTGGAGCAGTGGCAGCACGGCGATCGCCAGCGTCCCGCACAGGGTGACCAGCGCTACCGAGGCCGCGACGTCCTCCTCCTCGCTGCCCGCCGCCTGGCTGACCGCGCCGATCGCCGAGGCCCCGCAGATCGAGTAGCCGGTGGCGACCAGCAGCGGCTGGTCCCCCGGCAGGCCGAGCCGCCGGCCCAGCCAGAGCGTCCCCGCGAAGGTGGCCGCGACGACGGCGAGCACCATGGCGACGGTGGCCCAACCGAGGCCGAGCACGTCGTCCAGGCTGAGCTTGAGCCCGAGCAGGACGATCCCGAGCCGCATCAGCCGCTTCCCGGCCGTGGACAGCCCGGGCCGGGCGATCCCGCGGACCACCGGCCGCAATCCCGGCAGGTGCGCCGCCACCATGCCGAGCACGACGGCGGCGGTGAGCTCGGGCACGGCCGGTACCAGCGCGTGGACGCCCAGAGCGGCGGCTACTCCGAGCGCCGCGAGCAGCAGCCCGGGGGCGTCCCCGCGCATCGGGGGCAGCGAACGGGTACGGGCGGCGCGGTGCCGAAGCGTCTGCCGAAGAGTCAGTGCCACGCCGCGCTCACTGCTGCCGGTCGGCGGGCAGCCGGTAGACCCGCCGGATGCTGGTGCCGAGCCGCGAGACGTCCGCGCCGTAGACGTGGATGGAGATCGCCGTGCTGCTACAGGAGTTGCGCACCAGGTGGATGTCGCCGGGCGGGGCGAAGGCGGCCACGGTGCCGGCAGGGCCGGCCACGTGCTCGGTCTCGACCAGTCGGGCGGTGGGGCCCTCGGAGACCAGCCGGTAGCGGGTCTCGCTCTCCTGTCCCTGGTGGACGCCGGCCACGCACCAGGAGACGTGGTCGTGGATCGGGGTCTGCTGTCCGGGCAGCCAGACCAGGGCGACGACGGAGAAGCTGCCGTCCTCCTCGGCGTGCAGGACGTGCTGGCGGTAGCGCTGCGGGTCGCCCTCGCGCTGGGCGGCGGTGAGCAGCGCGTCCGGCCCGTCCGGGTCGGCGTGCAGGTGCGGGGCGAGGCGTTCGCCGACCAGGTAGGCGGTGAGCTCCGGCGGGAGCCCGCGGTCCACGACGGCGCGGATCTCACTGATCAGCGCGGTCATCCGCTCGGTGAGTCGGCCGCTGCCGACCGTGGCTGAGGGTGTCATCCCCACAGGTTCGAACGGATCGACCTATCACGTCCAAGGAGGGTTCGTAAGCAACCTCCCCATCAACGCTTATATGTCGGTCGGGCTGCTCAGCACCCGACCCGGCTCGCCGCCGCCTGCCGCAGGTGGTCCAGCACCAGTCCGGTGGCCGGGATCCGGCGGTGCTCGCGCAGCACGTACGCGCTCACCTGCCGCCGCAGGTGCGGTTCGGCTGCCCGCCCGGTGACCTTGCGGTGGCACATGAAGGAGAGCACCAGGGCCGGCATCAGCGCGATCCCGACCCCGGCGGCGACGAGCGACTGCACCGCGAGGTTGTCGTCGGTGGAGAACACGATGTCCGGCGCGAAACCCTCCTCCGCGCAGACGTGCAGCAGGTTGGCACGACACCGCGGACAGCCGGCGATCCAGCGTTCGCCGCCGAGGTCGGCCAGCCGTACGGCGTGCCGGCGGCCGAGCGGGTGCCCGACCGGCAGCAGCACCGTGAGCAGGTCCTCCATCAGCGGGATCTCGTCCAGGCCCTCCGGCACCTCGGTGGCCCCGCCCGGGTAGCGGAAGGCCAGCGCGATGTCGCACTCCCCGCGCAGCAGTCGCTGGACGGAGTCCGGCGGCTCGGCCTCCAGCAGTTCCACCCGCACGCCGGGGTGCTCGGCCAGCAGCCGGGCCATCGCCTCGGGTATCAGGGTGGCGTTGGCGCTGGGAAAGGCGCAGACCCGCACCCGCCCGGCGCGCAGCCGGGCGAGCGCGGCGAGCTGCTGCTGGGCGGCCGACATGCTGCCGAGGATCAGCTCGGCGTGCCGGGAGAGCGCCTCGCCGGCCTCGGTGAGCCGCAGTCCGCGCCCCGCCCGGGTGAAGAGCGGAACGCCGACGGTGCGTTCGAGCGCCTTCATCTGCTGGGTGATGGCGGGCTGGGTGTAGCCGAGTTCGCGGGCGGCGGCCGAGTAGGAGCCGGCCCGGACGACCTCGTGGAACGTCCTGATGTGCCGCGAATCGAACACCGGCTCCATGATCCCTCCCACCCGCTCGTCCACCTTCGGCAGCCCACTCCGGCCGCGCGTCGACCACATTCCGGCCGTGCCGAGACCGCACTTCGGCCGTGCCCCGGCTGTGCCGCAGCCGTGCTTCGGCCGCGTCCGGGCGCCCGAGAATCATAAGAGGAATTTGGAGGTATCGACCCCGACCCCACCCGCACCTATGGTTCAGCCTCGAACCGGCCTGCTCAGGACCGGTCCTTCTCGGTGCCGCACCGTCTCGGTGCCGCACCGTCTCAGCACCGCACCGTCACTGCTGCGCCGAGGGCGGCAGCCCCATCGCCACCCCGGCCTTGACCACCGGCGCCCCGCCGCGCACGCTCGGGCTGCGCCGGCTGCGCCGCTCCACGAAGCGGGCGAGCCAGGAGAGCAGCAGACACATGCCGATGTAGACCGGCGCGATCACCATGACCACCGGGATGAACGGCAGGTCGTAGTCCAGGTTGGTGGCGATCAGCTTGCCCGCGTGCAGGAACTCCTCGTAGGTGATCAGGAACCCCAGCGAGGTGTCCTTGAGCGCGACCACAAGCTGGCTGATGATGGCCGGCAGCATCGCCCGGTTGGCCTGCGGCACCAGGACGTAGGACATCACCTGGGTCTTGCGCATGCCGAGCGCGTACGCCGCCTCCCGCTGCCCCTTGGGCACGGCGAGCACGCCGGCCCGGAACACCTCGGCCAGCACCGAGCCGTTGTAGAGCACCAGGCCGGCCACCAGCGCCCAGAGCGGCTGCACCTTGAGCGCGACGAAGACGAAGAAGATCATCACCAGCACCGGCATGGCCCGGAAGAACTCCACCACCAGGGTGGCGAACCAGCGCACCACCCGGTGGTCGGAGAGCCGCCCGGCCGCGAACAGCGCGCCGAAGGGCAGCGCGAACAGTACCGTCCAGCCGAAGGCCTTGAGGGTGTTGCCGAGCCCGCGCAGCAGCAGTTCCTGCACGCCCCGGTACTCGAAGGCCATCCACTTCTCGTACGTGAACTGCTGGGTGTGGAACATCATGTAGACGACCCAGCCGATCAGCGCCGCGATCAGCAGCAGCGCGATCCCGCCGTACAGCCGGTGCCGGGCGAGCGCCTTCGGCCCGGGGATGTCGTACAGCGCCGAGGATTCAACGGTCATCGGGACACCGCCACTCGTCGTTCCAGCAGGTTGAAGACGGCGCTGATGGCCAGGGTGATGATCAGGTAACCGACGGCGATCCAGACGAAGGTCCAGACAATGCTGTAGCCCAGCTCGTTGATGGTCCGGTAGGTGCCCAGCAGTTCGGTGACGCTGAACGAACCGGCGATCGCCGTGTTCTTCGCCAGCGCGATCATCACACTGCCGAGTGGTGCCACCACCGACCGGTACGCCTGCGGCAGCACCACCAGGCCCATCGTCTGCCCGAAGCTCATGCCGAGGCTGCGGGCCGCCTCCCCCTGCCCGGTCGGCACCGTGTTGATGCCCGAGCGCATCGACTCGCAGACGAAGGCCGAGGTGTAGCAGCCCAGCGCCAGCACCGCGAAGGTGTAGAAGGGCAGGGTGATGTTGAACCGGGGCAGTCCCAGCACCACGATGAAGAACAGCAGCGTCAGCGGCGTGTTGCGCAGCACCGTCACCCACAGCGTCCCGAACACCCGCAGCGGCTTGACCGGTGAGACCCGGAAGCCCGCGACCAGCACACCCAGCACCAGCGCCAGCACGGCGCTCACCAGGAACAGCGAGAGCGTGCCGAGGAAGCCCTCCCAGTAGGTCGACCAGTTGTCGGTCAGCGTCTTCACGGCATGGCCTCTCAGTACCGGTCGATCTGCGGCGGGGTCGGCGCCGGCTCCCCGGAGAGGCCGAGGGTCGCCTCGAAGGCCCTCTGCCAGTCGCCGTTCTGCATGTGGTGCTCCAGCGCGTCGTTGATCGCGCCGCGCAGTACGGTGTCCTCCTTCGGCACCCCGATCCCGTACGGCTCGGTGGAGAACAGCGGTCCGACCACCTTGAGCTCGTCCGGCACCTTGGCCGCGTAGCCGAGCAGGATCGCGTTGTCCGTGGTCACCGCGTCGACCTGGTCGGTGATCAGGTTGTCGACGCAGGCCGAGTAGGTGTCGTAGCCGATCAGCCTGGCCTTCGGGAACTGCGACTGGATCCGCTGGTACGGCGTCGAACCGGCCGCCGAGCAGACCTTCTTGCCGTCCAGGTCCTCCGGACCGTGGATGGTGTCGTTGTTCCTGCGCACCAGCAGCGACTGCCCGGCGATGAAGTACGGGCCGGCGAAGCCGACCAGCTTCTTCCGGTTCTCGTTGATGGTGTAGGTGCCGACGTAGTAGTCCACCTGGCCGTTCTGCAGGGCGGTCTCGCGGTTGGCCGAGGCGATGGTCTTGAACTGGATCCGGTCCGGCGGGAAGCCCAGCGAGGCGCCGACCATCTTGGCGATCTCGATGTCGAAGCCGGAGTACTCGCCGGTGGCCGGGTTCTTCTGGCCCAGGTACGGCTGGTCCTCCTTGGCGCCGACCACCAGGTGGCCCCGGCGGCGGGCGGCGTCCAGGGTCGGCGAGCCGGTGATCGCGGAGGCGTCCTGCACCTGGTAGGTGGGCAGCGCGCTGGGCTGCGGGCCCTTGGGCGGCGGGGTGCCGGGCTTGCCGCAGCCCGCCAGCAGCGCGGTGAGCAGCAGGACGGCGGCGAGCACCCGCCTCCCCGCCCGCGCGGCGGGCCTCGCCACCGGTCTCCCCGCCCGCACCACCGGCCTCGTCACCGACGTCGTCACGGGCCTCGCGACCGGCGGCGCCACGGACGTCGTCAGGGGCCGACCCGCGGGCGTCGTCTCACGGTTCACGGCGCCGCCTCAGTGCTTCAGGATCTTGGACAGGAAGTCCCGGGCGCGATCGCTCTCAGGAGCGCTGAAGAAGTCCTCCGGGGCGCGGTCCTCGACGATCCGACCGTCGGCCATGAACACCACCCGGTTGGCGGAGGCCCGGGCGAAGCCCATCTCGTGGGTGACCACGACCATCGTCATGCCCTCGCTCGCGAGCTGGCGCATGACGTCCAGCACCTCGTTGATCATCTCGGGGTCGAGTGCCGAGGTGGGCTCGTCGAACAGCAGCGCCTTGGGCTCCATCGCCAGCGCGCGGGCGATCGCGACCCGCTGCTGCTGCCCGCCGGAGAGCTGTGCCGGGTACTTGGCGGCGTGCGAGGCGAGGCCCACCCGCTCCAGCAGCGCGCGGGACTTCTCGTCCGCCTCGGCCCTGGGCCGCCCGCGGACCTTGATCTGCGCGAGTGAGACGTTCTGCAGCACGGTCTTGTGCGCGAACAGGTTGAAGGACTGGAACACCATGCCGACCTCGGCGCGCAGCCTGGCCAGCCCCTTGCCCTCCTCGGGCAGCGGCTCGCCGTCGATCAGGATGGTGCCGTCCTCGATCGGCTCCAGCCGGTTGATCGCCCGGCAGAGGGTGGACTTGCCGGAGCCGGACGGCCCGATGACCACGACGACCTCGCCGCGCCCGACCGTCAGGTCGATGTCCTGGAGGACGTGCAGGTCCCCGTAGTGCTTGTTGACCCCGCGCACCTCGATCAGCGGGGTGAAGGCCGAGGCGCCGGTCGGGGCCGGCCCGGGGGCCGCGGTCACTTGCTGCGCCGCCCCTTCAACAGCCAGCCCAGCGCGACGCCCGCGATCAGCGTGGCCAGCAGCGCGATCCAGAGCGGCGCGGTGACGGTGAAGACCCAGAACTGGATCTGCACCCTGTCGAGGTTGGCGAACAGGAACCACACGGCGAGGACGACGATGACGCCGATCCCGATGTACCGCGTGGGAATCCCACCGATCTCACCGCGGGAGGAGCGGGACGAGCCGTCTGAAATCTTGGTCACCGGAGCAGTCTGCGGGCCGGACGGCCGATTTGCCCGACTACGCGCCATTCCGGGCCGGGGAGTAACCCGTACGGGGTAATCGAGCCCCGTACGGGTTTGAAAGCTCCCCGGAAGCTCCCCGGCAGCTGTCCGGAAGCTGTCCGGAAGCTCTCCGGCCCGGACCTCCCGCTACCGCTCGTCCCGCCAGGACCGCCAGAGCGCCGCGTACGGACCGCCCGCCGCGACCAGGTCCGGGTGGCTGCCGTACTCGCTGATCCGCCCGTCCTCGACCACCGCGATCACGTCCGCGTCGTGCGCGGTGTGCAGCCGGTGGGCGATGGCGATGACCGTCCGGCCCTCCAGCACCCGGGAGAGCGAGCGCTCCAGGTGGCGGGCGGCCCGCGGGTCCAGCAGGGAGGTGGCCTCGTCCAGCACCAGGGTGTGCGGATCGGCCAGCACCAGCCGGGCCAGCGCCAGCTGCTGGGCCTGCGGCGGGGTCAGCGAGGTGCCGCCGGAGCCGACCTCGGTGTCCAGCCCCTCCGGCAGGGCGTCCACCCAGGCCCCGGCGTCCACCGCTTCCAGCGCTGCCCGCAGCTCGGTGTCGTCCGCGTCGGGCGCGGCCAGCCGCAGGTTGTCCCGCAGGGTACCGACGAAGACGTGGTGCTCCTGGTTCACCAGCGCGACCTCCGCGCGCACCCGCTCGGCCGGCATCCGCGCCAGCGCCGCCCCGCCGAGGGTCACGCTGCCGCGGCCGGGGGCGTAGATCCCGGCGAGCAGCCGGCCGAGGGTGGACTTGCCCGCCCCGGACGGCCCGACCAGCGCGACCCGGCTGCCCGGGGCGACGTCCAGGCTGATCCCGTGCAGGACGTCGGCGCCCTCGCGGTAGCCGAAGCGGACGTCCTTGGCCTCGACCCGACGGCCGTCCGGGCGGGCGGACTCGTCCCCCTCGTGCTCGGGCACCTCGCGCACGCCGACCAGCCGGGCCAGTGAGGCCTGGCCGATCTGGAGCTCGTCGTACCAGCGCAGGATCAGGTCCACCGGGCCGGTCAGCATCTGCGCGTAGAGCACGCCGGTGGTCAACTGGCCCACGGTGATCCAGCCTCGGAGGGTGAACAGCCCGCCGAGCACCAGCGTGGCGAGCACCGCCGTGGTGTAGACCGCGTCGATGGTCGGGAACCAGACCGAGCGCAGCCACAGGGTGTACCGCTCCCAGGCCAGCCACTCGCGCAGCTTGCGGTCCGTCAACCGGACCCGCTGGTCGCCCAGCCGCAGCGCCTCGACCGTCCGCCCGGCGTCGACCGTCTCGGCCAGCACGTTGCTCACCGCCGCGTACCCGGCCGCCTCGCTGCGGTAGGACTGCGGTGCGCGCCGGAAGTACCAGCGGGAGCTGGCCAGCAGCAGTGGCAGCCCGATCAGCGCGGTCAGCGCGAGCGGTGGCGAGGTGACCAGCAGCGCACCCAGCACCAGCAGCAACGACACCACGGCGACGGCGAGTTCGGGCACCGCCTCGCGCACCGACTTGTCCAGCCGGTCGACGTCGGTGGTGCCCCGGGAGACCAGGTCCCCGGTGCCGGCCCGCTCCAGCACGCCGGTCGGCAGAGCCACCGAGCGGACCAGGAAGTCCTCGCGCAGGTCGGCCAGCACCCGCTCGCCGAGCACCGCGCCGCGCATCCGCGACCAGCCGGTGAACGCCGCCTGGGCCACCAGCGCCAGCAGGTACCAGGCGACCGCCACCGCGATGGTGGACCCGGCGGTGCCGGTGGCCAGCGACTCGACCAGGCGGCCGAGCACCCAGGGCCCGACCAGCCCGGCCAGGGTGGCCGTCGAGTGCAGCACCACCACCGCGGAGAACCCGGCGCGGTGCCGCCGCGCGAGCAGCAGCAGGTACTCGCGCACGGCGGCCGGGGAACCGACCGGCAGGGTGGCGGCGGGCCCCTGTTCCTCCTGGACGGGGGGCTTCATGACGTACTCCTCGCGTGTGTGGCAGGGATTTTGACGGCGGTCCTCATACGGCCCCACCCACCGGACGGGCCGTTTCCTCCTCGCGGGTGACCACGGCCCGGTAGGCCGGCTCGGTCCGCATCAGCTCGCGGTGCCGCCCGGCCGCGACGGCCCGGCCCTCCTGCAGCAGCACCACCCGGTCCGCCTGGTCGAGCAGCAGCGGGCTGGTCGCGAACACCACGGTGGTGCGGCCCGCCCTGGTGTCCCGCAGCCCGGTGGCGATCCGTGACTCGGTGTGCGCGTCCACCGCGCTGGTGGGCTCGTCGAGCACCAGCACCGGCGGGTCCGCCAGCAGGGCCCGGGCCAGCGCGAGCCGCTGGCGCTGCCCGCCGGAGAGCGAGCGTCCGCGCTCGGTGATCCGGGCGCGCATCGGGTCGCCCCCGCACTCGGGCGAGCCGTCCACCAGGGCTTCCAGCACGTCGTCGGACCGGGCCGCCGCCAGGGCCGCGGCGGCCGGGACCCGCCCCGAGGACGGGATGTCGAACAGCTCGGCCAGCGTGCCGGAGAGCAGCACCGGCTCCTTGTCGTGGACCAGCACCGCCGCCCTGGCCTCGGCCAGCGGCACCGAGTCCAGCTCCGTACCGCCGAGCCGCACCGAGGTCTGCGCCCGTTCGCCCTCGGCCAGCGGGACGTGCCCGCCCAGCCGTTCGGCCAGCGCCCCGGCGAAGTCCGGGTCCCCGCAGACCACCGCGGTCAGCTCGCCGGCCCGCGCGGTCAGCCCGCTCGCCGGGTCGTGCAGGTCCGCCTTGTCCGGCCTGGCCAGCGAGGCCTCGGCGGTGCCGGCGGTCCGGGCCAGCGAGAGCACCCGCACGGCCCGCCCGGCGGAGACCCGGGCCACGCTCCAGGCGTGCGCCGCCTCGCCCAGGATGCGCAGCGGAGCGGCCAGGAAGGCCGTCGCGCCGTACACCGCGATCAGGGTGCCGACGGCGAGCTCGCCGTCGGCCACCAGCCGGGCGCCGTACCAGGTGACGCCGACCACGAACAGCCCGGGCAGCAGCACCTGCTGCGCCTGCATCAGCGACCAGATCCGGGACGAGCGGACGGCCGCCGCGCGGACCTTCTGGGAGGCGGCCCGATACCGCTCCAGGAACAGCTCCTCGCCGCCGATGCCGCGCAGCACCCGCAGCCCCGCGACGGTGTCGGCCGCCAGCTCGGTGGCCTTGCCGCCGAGGGCGCGCTGCTGCTCGTAGCGCCGCTCGAACGGGCCGATCAGCGGCCAGACGGAGGCCGCCAGCACCGGGACGCCGAGCAGCACCCCGATCCCGAGCACCGGATCGACCGTCAGCACCGCCACGCTCACGGCCAGCCAGACGATCACCGCGGCCCGGACCCGGGCGACCAGCTCGACGTACCAGCCGATCCGCTCGACGTCCCCGCTGCCGACCGCGACGACCTCGCCGGTGGCGATCCGGCGGGACAGCCCGGCCCCCAGGTGCGAGGCCTGCCGGGCCACCAACTGCCGGACGTGGGTGGCCGCGTGGATCCAGTTCCAGACCGCCTGGCGGTGCAGCAGCACCGTCCCGAACGAGGCACCCGCGCCCAGCAGCAGGAGGAGCCCGCCGGACCGCCAGATCCCGCCGGCGTCGCCGTCCACGGCGGCCTGCACGCCGATCCCGAGCGGTACCGGCAGGGCGGCCTGGCACCCCATCTCGATCAGCGCCCAGAGGGTGGCGAGCAGTTGCCCGCGTCGCTGGCTGCGCTGCAGCCAGCGCAGGAAGGCCAGGGGTGAGGAGAGGTCGGGACTGCCGGGGTCGGCCAGCGGCAGAGGGGTGAGCAGCATGACACTCCGATGCGGGCGGTGCGCGGGTGCGGATGTGCACGGGCGCACGGGGTACGGGGAGTTCGGGGGGAACAGGGCGCACGGAACGCCTCGATGGCGTGCGCGCAGCGCGGGCGGCGGCCGAACGGCAGGCGGCCGGAGCCGACGGACGGATGATGCGCGGCGCGGCGGCACGGCGGCGGCGCGGCATCGGCGATGCGCCCGGAGGAGACACCGGACGGAGATGGAATGGGCACGAAGGGCCCGGAAGTCAGGAGGTCATGGCCGCGAGCCTGCCAAGCTTCGTGTGATCCGCGCAACAGGTTTTTCCACCGCGGCCGCCCACCCCCGCACCCCCGCACCCCACGGCCCGCGCAACCCCCGCACGCCACACCCCGCACACCGCCGCACCCCACACACCGCCGCACCCCACGGCCCGCACACCCCCTGCGCGCCGGGCCGCACGCCCCCGCGCACAGCCTCCGCACGCTCCCCGCACGCGAGTCCGCAAGCCCCCACACGCCGCCGGAGGTCCTCACGGCCCCCCGACGGTCCCCCACCAGGGCGGTCTCCGCCCCGCCACCGGCGGGGCCGCCACCCCGGGCAAACCCTCGCAAAGCTTCACTCAAGATTCGCCCGTTCGGCGGGAACAATCACACCGGGGCACCAGTTGCCCCCACTGGAACCACAGGACAATCAGGAGGGCACCCCTTCCCGTGAGCACCATCCCCACCGTCACCCTCAACGACGGCGCGCAGATCCCGCAGCTCGGCTTCGGCGTGTGGCAGGTCCCGGACGACGAGGCCACGCCGGCCGTCCGCGCCGCGATCGAGGCGGGCTACCGCTCCATCGACACGGCGGCCATCTACGAGAACGAGGCCGGCACCGGCGCGGCGATCGCCGAGGCACTGGCGGGCGGCGTGTCCCGCGAGGACCTCTACGTCACCACCAAGCTGTGGAACTCGGGCACCCGCGACTGGTCCGGCGAGCAGGGCCGCGACGCGGTGCTGCGCGAGTTCGACGCCTCGCTGGCCAAGCTCGGCCTCGAGCAGCTCGACCTCTACCTGATCCACTGGCCGCGCCCGATGCACGGCGACAGCTACCTGAACATCTGGAAGGCGTTCGAGCAGCTGAAGGCGGACGGCCGGGTCAGGTCGATCGGCGTCTCCAACTTCGGCACCGAGCAGCTGACCCGCCTGCTCGACGAGGCCACCGTCGCCCCGGTCCTGAACCAGGTCGAGCTGCACCCGTACTTCCCCCAGACGGAGCTGCGCGCCTTCCACGCCGAGCACGGCATCGCCACCGAGGCGTGGAGCCCGCTGGGCCAGGGCAAGGAGCTCCTCGCCGAGCCCGCGCTGGTGAAGATCGCCGAGAAGCACGGCCGCACCGTCGCCCAGGTGGTGCTGCGCTGGCACCTCCAGAGCGGCGTGATCGCCATCCCGAAGTCGGTCACCCCGTCCCGGATCCGCGAGAACCTGGACGTCGCCGGCTTCGAGCTGGACGCCGAGGACCTCACGGCGATCGCCGCCGTGGCCACCGGCAAGCGGATCGGCCCGGACCCGCAGGAGTTCGACTGGAACTGACGCCCGGCCCGGGGGCCCGGCAGCCGGGCCCCCGAACCGCCTGACGCCCGGTCACGCGAAGGCCGCCCGCACCCCTACGGGAGCGGGCGGCCTTCGGTGTGCCCCGATCCGCCAAAGCCCATGACATGGACCCTCAGCGTTTTGGCGAATCGTTTTGGCTACTGCGGCGAAGATTTGACCTAGAGCCTGGCCGCCTTCGCGACGAGCGCGAGCGCGGCTTCGTGCTCGCCCTCCTCCAGCGGCGCCAGCAGCAGCCGCTGGACCTCGGCCACCCCGGCGGCCGAGCGGTGCAGCAGGTCCTGTCCCGCCGGTGAGAGCGAGAGCAGGTTGCGCCGTCCGTCCGAGGGGTCGCGCCGACGCTGCACCAGACCGCGGCGCACCAGCCGGCTGACCATCTCGGCCATCGTGGCCTTGTCCAGCGAGGCGAGCTCGCCGACCGTGCGCTGGTCGGCGCCCGGTTCCAGCTCCAGCGCGTCCAGCACCGCGTACTGCGGAGCCGTGAGCTCGACGCCCACGTGCTCCGACCAGAGCTTGGTGTGCACCTGCTGGCTCACCCTGATCAGGTAGCCGATCGCCCGTTGGGCGTCCAGTATCGGCCGCGCGTCGGTGATGACGGCGACCGCCGCGGGCTCCAGCCTGGCTATCTTGGCCATCACCCGGACGATCTCGACCTGTTCCTCCGCCGTGAGCGGCTCGAACAGGACGCGCTGCACGCGGACCACACCACCGGTGGCCTCGCGCACCGCCTGGGCTCCGCTCTGCGAGAGCGCCAGCAGCTTGCGCCGGCCGTCGGCCGGGTCGCGCCTGCGCAGCACCAGGCCGCGGCGGACCAGCCGCGCGACCATCTCGGCCATCGTGGCCTTGTCCAGCGAGGCACGCTCGCCGACCGTCCGCTGGTCCGCACCCGGCTCCAGGGCCAGGACCAGCAGCACGGCGAACTGCGGAGCCGTGAGATCGGCTCCGACGTGTTCGGACCACAAGCGGGTGTGAACCTGCTGTGCCACGCGAATGAGGTGTCCGGGCGACTGCTGAAGTCGCGCAGACACGCGGGTTGTCGGGATCTCCCCCAGCACCATGTATCCGTCCCGATGTCACACCCGGTGTGTGTGGGACACCCGGGTGGGGCAGTAACGGCGAGTGGGCGTCCAGCTATGAGGGAGGGCGCTCCAGCCGTGCAGCCGGTGGCTGCTGGCGGACACTATACAAACGGCGGGCCCTTGCTGGCAGGCAGGGGCGGATAGTAGACGCAGGTTCGGCAACATTGGCATATTTACGGGCTGCGAAGGCCTTGCAGTAACCCGTTCTCAGCAGAAAGCCGACCGGTCGGTCCTTACCCACCGTCACCTGCGTCTCTCCACCCTGGCCGTGCCCCCTACCCGCCGGTAGGGTGTGGCCACCCCTCTCCGGGGGCTCTCCCCGGGAGGCAACCCCGAGAGAGACGAGAGCGAGCATGACCGAGCAGAGCACCGCCCCCCGGGTCGCCGTCGTCACCGGCGCCGCCCGCGGTCTGGGCGCCGCCACCGCCGTCCGGCTGGCCGCCGACGGCTACGCGGTCGCCGTCCTGGACCTGGACGAGGCGGCGGGCAAGGAGACCGTCGACCGGATCACCGCCGCCGGCGGCCGGGCGCTGGCCGTCGGCGCCGACGTCTCGGACGCCGAGCAGGTCCAGGCCGCCGTCGACCGGGTGGCCGCCGAGCTCGGCGCCCCGGTCGTCCTGGTGAACAACGCGGGCGTGCTCCGCGACAACCTGCTCTTCAAGATGTCCGAGTCCGACTGGGACACGGTCATGAACGTTCACCTCCGCGGCGCCTTCCTGATGACCCGCGCAGTGCAGAAGCACATGGTCGACGCCGGTTTCGGCCGCATCGTCAACCTGTCCTCCTCCTCGGCCCAGGGCAACCGCGGCCAGGCCAACTACTCGGCCGCCAAGGCCGGTCTCCAGGGCTTCACCAAGACTTTGGCCATCGAGCTGGGCAAGTTCGGCATCACGGCCAACGCGGTCGCCCCGGGCTTCATTGCCACGGACATGACAGCAGCCACCGCCGCCCGGGTCGGCATGGACTTCGAAGACTTCAAGCGGGCTGCGGCCTCCCAGATCCCGGTCCAGCGGGTCGGTCTGCCTGAGGACGTCGCCCACACCATCTCGTTCCTCGCGAGCGAGGACGCCGGCTTCGTCTCCGGCCAGGTGATCTACGTCGCGGGCGGCCCCCTCGACTGAGCACGGAACCTACACAGGGTTACCACGGAGTGGGAAGCCGGGCGCACCGGCCTCCCGCTCCGCTTGCTTTACCGGGGCTTTTGCAGAAGCATTCGATGACCACACTGACATTCGATCCCGGAATAGCGGAAATCACCCCCCGAGCCGCCCCGATTCGACCCGATTGTCGATTTCCCGGGAAAATGACAATTACCACCGGAATAGCCCTGTCCGGCTGGGTAAGGTCACCCCGTGCAATCCAGAAGTACCCCCGCTCCCATTCCGCGCCAGGGGCCGGGGCGTCCCACCGCGGAAACCGGCCGCCGGGAACGCCCCACCACCCCCGCGCGGCCCCTCGCCCCGGTCGGCCCCGATCCCCGCGAACCCGGCTGGCCCCCGATGAGCCGGCGCCGGGCCGCCCTGCTCGCCGTCACCCTCGCCGGCTACCTGCTGGTGCTGGCCGGGGTCCTGCTCAACACCGCGCTGGTCGACCTCGACTGGTCGGTCCGGCTGCTGCGCCCCTACGAGCGGTGGCCCCGGCTGGAGCCGCTGCTCGACACCTGGGTGGTCGCCGGGCAGCGCGGCCCCTCGGCGATCGCCGCCTTCATCTGGCTCGGCTGGCGGGCCCGCCGCCTCGGCCGGGTGCGCCCGCTGCTGGTCATGGGCATCGCGCTGCTGTTGCTCAACGTCACCGTCGGCGCGGTCAAGATCGTCACCGGCCGGCTCGGCCCGCACTACGCCCAGTACGTCGGCTCACCCGAGCTCTTCTCCGGCGGCACCATCTTCCCCTCCGGCCACACCGCCAACGCGGTGGTCACCTGGGGGGTGCTCGCCTACCTCGCCGTCCGCTGGCGGCGCACCGGCGCGCTGATCGCCGCCGCCACCGCCTGCTCGATCGGCCTGACCACGGTCTACCTGGGTACCCACTGGGTCACCGACGTCCTGGCCGGCTGGGCCGCCGGACTGCTCGTCCTGCTCTCCCTGCCGCTGCTGGAACCCCTGGTCGCCGCCGCCGAACAGCGGCTCCACCGGCGCTTCGCCCGCCGCCACCTGCCCTGCTGAACCCCGGCCATCCCGAACCCGAGCCGCCCGAACCCACACCGACCTGCGCCCGAACCGGCCCGCACCGACCCGGACGGCAGCCGGCCCGGCGCCCCCGGACCTACCCCTCCCAGCTGCGCTCGACCACCCCGTCGCGCACCGCGAGGTTGAGCCGCCCGTACCGGTACTCCATGGTCATCAGGTCCCCCGGCTCCAGCACCCGGACCGACGCCCAACCGTGCCGCCGGGCCAGCTCCCGGGCCCGCTCGATCCGCAGCCCCGCGTACCCCTCGCCGTCCGGACCCATCTCACCCGAGCCGGAACCCGCGCCCGGGCCCGAGCCCGCCGCGTCCGAACCCGCTCCCGAACCCGCGTCCGAACCCGACATCGCGCCTCCCCGGCTGGTCCCTCGGACGTACGCTGGAATCGTAGCCCGACCGTGCGGTCCGGAGGTGAAGGGATGCGCACCACCACCCCGCGCCGGTGGCGCAGCGGCACCGAGCCGGCCACCGCCCGCAGCGACCTCAAGCTCCGCTACCTGCTCTCGCTCACCTTCACGCCGCTGTTCGCACTGGCCACGGTGGGCTTCGCGCTCTGGGCGGCGGCCTCGCCCGCCTCCGGCGCACCCAGCCGGGGCACCCTCACCGGGTTCGCGGTGGCCTGCGGCCTGCTCACCCTGTTCGCCGTCGTCGATCTCGTGGTGGTTATCCGGCGCCGCCGGACCGAGCTCTGAGGCGGTGTCTCCCACGGAGTGGGAAGCCGGCCGGGCCGGCTTCCCACTCCGCGCCACCCGCGGCCCCCGCCTCAGCGGCCGGCGACGGCCTGCTTGACCAGGGTGCGCCCGAAGTCCCACATCAGTCCGCTCCCCCGGTGGGCCTCGTCCATGATCGCGGTGAATGCGTCCACGAACCGGTCCACGTCGTGCTCGGTGATGATCAGCGGCGGGATCAGTTTGATCACTTCCAGGTGGTCCCCGGAGACCTGGGTCAGGATGCGGTGCCGCTGCAGCAGCGGCACCACCACCATCTGCGCGAACAGCCCCTTGCGTGCCGCCTGGAGCGCGGTCCAACCGGTGCGCAGCTTGAGCGACTTGGGCCGGCCGAACTCGATCCCGATCATCAGCCCGCGCCCGCGCACCTCGGCGAGCAGCTCGTACTCGTCGACCAGTGCGGCCAGCCGTTCGCGGAAGTGGTCACCGACCTTGCGGGCGTTCTCCACCACCTGCTCGTCGCGCATCACCTCCAGGGTCGCCAGCCCGGCCGCCATGGCCTGGGCGTTGGACCCGAAGCTGGCCGAGTGCACCAGCACCCGGTCCATCGAGGAGTACACCTTCTCGAAGATCCAGCTCTTGCCGAGCGTGGCCCCGATCGGCACGTACCCGCCGGACAGCGCCTTGGCCGCGCAGACCAGGTCGGGCAGCACGCCGTCCTCGTGCTGGTAGGCGAAGAACTCGCCGGTGCGGCCGATGCCGGTCTGCACCTCGTCGCAGATCAGCAGTGCCCGGTGCTCGTGCAGCAGCGCCTGGGCGGCCCGCAGCCAGCCGGGCGGCGGCGCCTGGACGCCCTTGCCCTGGATCGGCTCGACGATCAGCCCCGCGACGTCGCCGCGCTTCAGCTCCTTGGCCAGCGCGCGGAGATCGCCGAGCGGGATGGCGGTGTCCGGCAGCAGCGGGTCGAAGCCCTTGCGGAAGCCGCTCTCCCCGTTGACCGAGAGCGAGCCGGTGGTCAGCCCGTGGAAGGCGTGGTCGGCGTAGAGGATCCGCCGGCGTCCGGTGGCGTAGCGGGCGAACTTGAGCGCGGTCTCCACCGCCTCGGTGCCGCTGTTGCCGAAGAACACCCGGTCCAGCCCGGGCGCGTACGACAGCAGCCGCTCGGCCAGCAGCCCGGGCAGCGGCGAGCAGTCGAAGCGGACCAGGTCGGGCAGGTCGAGGTCCATCACCTGCTGGACCGCCGAGCGCACCACGGGATGGTGGCGGCCGAGCGCGAAGATGCCGAAGCCGGCCAGCATGTCGAGGTACTCGTTGCCCTCGGCGTCGTAGAAGTACTGGCCCCGGGCGCGCTCGTAGTACTTGTCGAAGCCGATGGTGTGCAGCATCCGCGGCAGCTGCGGGTTGAGGTAGCGGCCGTGCAGCTCGTAGCGTTCGCCGCCGCGTTCGGCGATCAGCGCGGCGAGGTCGAAGGCGGGGCGGTCTGGTTCAGCCGGCATGGCGCGGGTTCGCTCCTCGGGTCGGTAGCAGGTTCTTGGCGAAGACGGCGGTCTGGGCGGCGACCCCGGTCCCGGTCAGCCCGGCCTCCTCCAGGATCTCTCCGCGCGAGGCGTGGTCGAGGAACTCCTGGGGCAGGCCGAGTACCCGCACCGGCACGTCCACGTCGGCGTCGCGCAGCGCCTGGGCGACGGCCGAACCGACGCCCCCGGTACGGCCGTTGTCCTCGACGGTGACCACCAGCCGGTGGGCGGCGGCCAGTTCGGGCAGCACCGGGTCGACGGGTTTGACCCAGCGCGGGTCGACCACGGTCGCGGTGAAGCCCTCGGCGAGCAGCAGCCGGGCCGCGTCCAGGCAGGCGGGGGCGGTGGTGCCGACCGCGACCAGCAGGATCTCCGGCGCCCGCCCGGTGCGCAGCAGCACGTCCACTGCTCCGATCCGTTCGACGGCCGGCACCGCGGGCCCGATGTTCCCCTTGGGGAAGCGCACCACGGTCGGGGCGTCCTTGACCTCGACGGCCTCGCGCAGCTGGGCGCGCAGCTGTTCGGCGTCGCGCGGCGCGGCGAGCCGCAGGCCGGGGACGACCTGGAGGATCGACATGTCCCACATGCCGTTGTGGGAGGCGCCGTCCGGCCCGGTCACCCCGGAGCGGTCGAGGACGAAGGTGACGCCCAGCCTGTGCAGGGCGACGTCCATCAGCACCTGGTCGAAGGCCCGGTTCAGGAAGGTCGCGTACACCGCGACCACCGGGTGCAGCCCACCGGTGGCCAGCCCCGCCGCGCTGGTGACGGCGTGCTGCTCGGCGATCCCGACGTCGAAGGTCCGCTCCGGGTAGGCCTTGGCGAACGGGGCCAGGCCCACCGGCTGGAGCATGGCCGCGGTGATCGCCACCAGGTCCGGCCGCTCGGCGCCGAGGGTGAGCAGCTCGTCCCCGAACACCGAGGTCCAGGAGACGCCGCCGCTGGGCGAGATCGGCAGGCAGGTGTACGGGTCGATCGGGTTGACGGCGTGGAAGCGGTCGGCCTCGTCCTGCTCGGCCGGCCGGTAGCCGCGCCCCTTGACGGTCAGGCAGTGCACGATGACCGGCCCGCCGAAGTTGCGGGCCTGGCGCAGCGCCTGTTCGACCGCGCCCAGGTCGTGGCCGTCGATCGGCCCGAGGTACTTGAGGCCGAGGTCCTCGAACATGCCCTGTGGGGCGAAGGCGTCCTTGAAGCCCTTCTTGGCGCCGTGCAGCGCGTCGAAGATCGGCTGGCCGACCAGCGGGGTGCGCTGCAGGGCCTCCTTGCCGAGGGCGAGGAAGCGCTCGTAGCCCTGGGTGGTGCGCAGGGTGGCCAGGTGGTTGGCGAGGCCGCCGATGGTCCTGGCGTAGGAGCGCTCGTTGTCGTTGACGACGATGACCAGCGGCCGGTCGCGCGCCTCGGCGATGTTGTTGAGCGCCTCCCAGGCGAGTCCGCCGGTGAGCGCGCCGTCGCCGATCACGGCGACGGTGTGCCGGTCGTGCTGGCCGAGCAGTCGGGCGGCCTTGGCCAGGCCGTCGGCGTAGGAGAGCGCGGTGGAGGCGTGCGAGTTCTCGACCAGGTCGTGCTCGGACTCGCCCCGCGAGGGGTACCCGGAGAGCCCGCCGCGCATCCGCAGCCGGCTGAAGTCCTGGCGGCCGGTGAGCAGTTTGTGGACGTAGCTCTGGTGGCCGGTGTCGAAGACGATCCGGTCGTACGGCGAGTCGAAGACCCGGTGCAGCGCGATGGTGAGCTCCACCACGCCGAGGTTGGGCCCGAGGTGGCCGCCCGTGCGGGTGACGGCGTCGATCAGGAAGTCGCGGATCTCGTCGGCGAGCAGCGGGAGTTCGACCGCCGGGAGCTTGCGCAGCTCGGCCGGGGACGTGACGCGGGAGAGCAGTGACATGGGTACACCTCACGACTCGGAGCGGTGCGGTGGTGCCTCCACCCGGCCCGGGCTCGGGGCCGGACCTGGTTCGGGGGCGGAGCCGGCCCGGGCGCGGGGCCCGGGCCGGAGCGCCGACCTTGGGGTCAACTCCCTGCTCAGCGGCCCTTGTTGCCGCTGACGGTCTCGGTGATGGCACGCAGCGACTGCTGGAGCGAGCCCATCGTCGCGAGGACGGCGGTCGGCTCGTAGCCGCAGTGGGCCATGCAGTTCTCGCAGCGCGGGTCCCTGCCGCGGCCGTACTTGCTCCAGTCGGTCTTCTCGACCAGCTCGCGGTAGGTCGGCACGTAGCCGTCGGCCATCAGGTAGCAGGGCCGCTGCCAGCCGAACAGCGAGTAGTTGGGGATGCCCCAGGGGGTGCACTCGAAGTCGGCCTTGCCCTCCAGGAAGTCCAGGAAGAGCGGGCTGTGGTTGAGCCGCCAGCGGTTGCGGTTGCCGCCGGCGAAGGCCTTGCGGAAGAGCTCCCTGGTCTGCTCGACGCCGAGGAAGTGCTCCTGGTCGGGGGCCTTCTCGTAGGCGTAGGCGGGCGAGATCATCATCTCGTCCACCTTGAGCTCGTCGTTGAGGTAGTCCAGCACCTCGATGACGGTCTGCGGGGTGTCGGTGTTGAAGAAGGTGCTGTTGGTGGTGACCCGGAAGCCCCGCCGCTTGGCCTCCTTGATCGCGGCCACCGCCTCGTCGAAGGTGCCCTCCTTGGCCACCGACTCGTCGTGCCGTTCGCGCATGCCGTCGATGTGCACGGCGAACGTGAAGTACGGCGACGGCTTGAACTTGTCGATCTTCTTGCGCAGCAGCAGCGCGTTGGTGCAGAGGAACACGTACTTGCGGCGTTCGACCAGCTGCCGGACGATCTCGTCGATCTGCGGGTGCATCAGCGGCTCGCCGCCGGCGATCGAGACCATCGGGGCACCCGACTCCAGGACCGCGCCGACCGCCTGGGCGACGGGCATCCGCTGCTTCAGCACGCCCGCCGGGTGCTGGATCTTGCCGCAGCCCTCGCAGGCGAGGTTGCAGGCGAAGAGCGGCTCCAGCTCCACGATCAGCGGGAACTTGTCCCGGCGCTTGAGCAGCTTCTGCTGCATGAGGTAGGTGCCGACCCGCACGGTCTGGCGCAACGGCATGGCCATGGCTAGCTCGCCTCCTGGGGGAGCGTCGAGGATGTGGGGTGGTTCAGGTCTGTGGAGCCGTTCAGATCTGTCGAACCGTTCGAACCCATTGAGCCGTTCGAATCTGTGGAGCCGTTCAGGCGTACGGGGCCCGGCGCGCGCTCGTGCCGGTACCAGTCGACGAGGGCGGGTACCGTCGCGCGCAGGGTCCGCCAGGCGCGCACCCCGGCCGGGAGGGTGCCGGGCCGCAGCAGTTCGTGCTCGGGCGTGTCCACCACCACCCGCAGGACGGCCGTCGGCAGAGCGGGCCGCACCTCGCACAGCGCGGCCAGGACGGCGGCGGCCTCCATGTCGACCGCGAGCGCGCCCTGGACGTGCAGCGCCCGCCGCTCGATGCCGCGCACCACGTGGTCGGCGGTGTGGTGGACCCCGGTGTGCACGCTCAGCCCGCGCTCCTTCAGCGCCCGGGTGAGCTCCGCCCCGGAGTCGAGCGGGTACAGGTGGCCCTCGGCGTCGCGCACGCCGTCGGCGGCGACCACGTCGCCGGGCAGCACGCCGGGGCCGACCGCCGCACCGAAGCCGGCCACCACCACGGCGCCGTAGCCGGTGGGGGCGGAGCCGAGCAGCCGCCGGACGGCCAGCCCGGCACGCCGCCGGCCGACCCCGGTGCGCACCAGCACCGGGGGCCCGCCGGGCGCGCCCCGCCAGTCACCGCCGCGCAGGGCCCAGACCTCGGGGCCCAGGGCGCAGAGCACCAGCAGGGGCGCGGTGGTCACCGCGCCGCTCCGATCGCCGGGGCCCCGTCGGCCCGGCTCGTGCCCGGGGTGCCGTGGAGGTAGCGGCCGAGCGCGGTGACCGGGAACACCAGCCGGTACAGGTGGTAGTTGATGGAGAAGTCCCACGGGAAGCCGGTGCCGGTGAACTGCGGTTCGTCCCAGGTGCCCTCGGGCAGCTGGGTGCGCACCAGCCACTCCACGCCGCGCTCCACCGCCGGGTTGGCCCGCTCCCGCGGCCCCTCGCCGGCCGCGAGCAGCGCCATCAGCGCCCACGCGGTCTGCGAGGCGGTGGAGTCGCCGCGCCCGGCCCAGCGCGCCGGGTCGTCGTAGGAGCGCATGTCCTCGCCCCAGCCGCCGTCGGTGTTCTGCCGGTCCTCCAGCCAGCGCACCGCCCGGCGGATCGCCGGGTGCTCGTCGGGGACGCCGGCCGCGACCAGGGCGGGCAGCACCGAGCCGGTGCCGTAGATGTAGTTGGTGCCCCAGCGGCCGAACCAGGAGCCGTCCGCCTCCTGGTTGCGCAGCAGCCACTCGATGCCGCGCCTGGTCCGGGGGTCGCGGGCGCGGCCGGTCTCGGCGAGCATCTCCACCACGTGCGCGGTGACGTCGGCGGACGGCGGGTCGACCACCTCGCCGAAGTCGCAGAACGGCAGCTTGTTGGGCAGCGTGCTGGTGTTGTCCACGTCGAAGGCGCCCCAGGCGCCGTTCTTGGACTGCATGCCGAGGTTCCACAGCACGCCCCGGTCCATCGCCGCGTCGACCTTGCCCTGGTCGGGGTGGGCGACCCGGCGCAGCGCGAGCACCACCTCGGCGGTGTCGTCGATGTCGGGGTAGGTGTCGTTCTCGAACTCGAAGGCCCAGCCGCCGGGGGCGAGCGCGGGCCGCTGGACGGCCCAGTCGCCGGGTTTGCGGATCTCCTCGCCGAGCATCCAGTCGACGGCGGAGACCAGCGCCGGGTGGTCGGCCGGCACCCCTCCGTCGACCAGGGCGATGGTGGCCAGGCAGGTGTCCCAGACCGGGGACTGGCAGGCCTCCAGCCAGCGCTTGCCGTCCTCGGTGTGCACGGTGAAGCGGTCGAAGGAGGAGAGCCCGGCCTTCATCACCGGGTGCTCCAGCTCGTAGCCCTCCAGGTGCAGGGCGATCAGCGAGTAGACGGCGGGCGGCTGGATGCCGCCCCAGCAGCCGTCGGCCTCCTGGCGTTCGACGATCCAGCGGCAGGCCTGCGAGACGGCCAGTCGGCGCAGCGGGCGGAAGGCCCGGCGGTGGTAGGCGTGCAGCACCTTGTCGAGGCGTTCGAAGAGGCCGTCCCAGGTGGTGGCGGGTGCGAGCGGCCGGTGGGGGTACGGGTCGTCCGGGTCGGTGTGCAGCTCGGTGAGCGCGAAGGGGGCCGGACGGACCGGGCGGTGGGAGGAGACGACGGTCAGCGGGACGATCGTCTGGCGGGCCCAGCAGCCGAAGGCGTAGATGTTCAGCGGCAGCCACTTGGGCAGGAAGATGATCTCGGGCGGCATCTCGGGCAGCCGCTCCCAGGGCCACCAGCCGAACAGGGCGAGCCAGATCCGGGTGAACACCCGGGAGGCCGCGATGCCCCCGGCGGAGCGGACGTAGCGCGCGGCGGCCAGCATGTGAGGGGCGTCCGGGTCGTCGCCGGCCAGTTTGAGGGCGACGTAGGCCTCGACGGTGGTGGACAGTTCGGGCGGCCCGCCGTGGAAGGTGGACCAGGTGCCGTCCTCGCGCTGCTGGGAGCGGATCCACTCGGCGGTGGCGCGGGTCTGCTCCTCGGTGCGGATCCCCAGGAACTGGCGGAGCAGTAAGTCCTCGGCGTCCATGGTGACGTTGGTCTCCAGGTCACCCTTCCACCAGCCCTCGGACGACTGCAGGGAGAGCAGGTGGGTGGTGGCGCGGGCCAGGGCCTCCCGCGCGTCGGCCGGTCGGAGCTCCGCCTCACCGGCCGGCCGTAGCTGGTCGGTGTCCTCGGGCTGCCACCGCCCCGTACCCAGCAGGGTCGGGGGGCGGTCGCCCACCGCGACCGGCTCGGAATCGTACTCAGGGTCGAGCCGGCCGTCCGCGGTTGCTGTCAACGTAACGTCACCTCTCTCGTACCACCACGAATTCGGCGAGTGCGACGAAGTGCTCCCGCACCTCGTCGGTCATGGGCACCTCGTCCAGGGCGGCGAGGGCAGTCGTGTGCTGGCGGCGGGCCTCCTCCTGGGTCCAGGCACGGCCGCCGGCCTCCTCGATCAGCGCGGCCCGGGCGGCGAGCTCGGGCTCGCTCTCCTCCCCACGTCCCTTCGGGTCGGCCAGCTGCTCGGCGAGCCGGCGCGAGGCCGCTCCGCCCTCGGCCAGCGCGGCGGCCACCGGCAGGGACTTCTTGCGCTGGCGCAGGTCGCCCCAGTGCGGCTTGCCGGTGACCTCGGTGGCGCCCCAGATGCCGAGCAGGTCGTCCACCGCCTGGAAGGCCAGGCCCAGGTGGTGGCCGTAGCGCTGGAGCGCGTCGGAGACCTTGTCGTCGGCGCCGGCCAGGACGGCGCCGATCGCCGAGGCGGCGGCCAGCAGTGCCGCCGTCTTGCCGCCCTCCATCTCCAGGCACTCGGCGACCGTGACGCTGTCGCGCTGTTCGAAGGCGACGTCCATGGCCTGGCCGTCGATCAGCCGGCGGGTCGCCGTGGTGAGCAGCCGCACGGCCCGCACGGCGTCGGTGGCGCTCGTGCCGCCGGTCACCGCGGCGTCGAGCAGCACCTCCGTGCCGAGCGTCGCCAGGGCGTCGCCGACCAGGATCGCCTGGGCCGGCCCGAAGACCGTCCAGGCGGTGGCCCGGTGCCGTCGGGTCTCGTCACCGTCCATCAGATCATCATGGAGGAGGGAGAAGTTGTGCACCAGTTCAACCGCGACCCCGCCGGGCACCCCCACCTCGGCCGGCGCGCCCGCGGCCCGGGCGGACAGCAGCGCCAGCGCCGGGCGCACGGCCTTGCCGCCGTCCCCCGTCACCGGGGTGCCGTCGCGGTCGATCCAGCCGAAGTGGTAGGCGGCGACGGTGTCCATGGGTGCGGCCAAACGGGCGACGGCGGCCCGTAGCGGCGGGGTGCAGAGCGTACGGCTGCGGGCGAGCAGCTCCGGCACCGAGACCGGTTCGGCGTGCGCCGTGCCTCCGACGGCGAAGCCGGTGCGTGACTCCACGTGCGTTCCCTCTCCCTCGTGGTGCCGGACCGCACGGGGCGGCCGGGTGCTGTCGGTGCGGCTGGTGTCGAACCGAGTGCCAGTGCCAGTGGTACCGGGGCGGCCGTACGGGCCGTTGCCGGTGGTTGCGCCGATGCGCTCGACGGTACGCCCGTCGGCTCTGGCGGGCTCTCCGGTGTCGGGGCCCGCCGTCACCTGGGCCACCTCCCGTCGCCGCGGTCCACCGGCACCCGGGTGCCGGCCGCGGCGAGCGCGGCGTCGGCCGCGGCGTGGCCGCTGCGCACGGCCCCCTCCATGGTCGCGGGCCAGCCGGTGGCCGTCCACGAGCCGGCCAGCAGCAGGCCGGGGACGTCGGTGCGGGCGGAGGGGCGCAGCGCCCCGTTGCCCGGGGCCGGGTCGAAGGTCGCGGTGCGTTCCCGGGTGACGAAGAAGTCCAGCACCTCGGCACGGGCCGCGGCCGGCAGCAGCCGGCCCAGCTCGGGCAGGTAGCGCCGGCGCAGTTCGGCGACCGGCAGGTCGATCTCGTCCTGCGCGGCGGACTGGGACAGCGCCAGGTACTGGGCGCCCGGGTGGGCGTGGCCCAGCGCGGTGGCGGCCAGGCCGGAGTGCGCGGTGCGGTCGAAGACCCACTGGACCGGGGAGCCGAGCGCGGCGAAGAACGGCCGGCGCAGCACCTTGCGGTCGTAGATCACGTGCACGTTGAGGATCGGCGTGGTGCCGAAGCCGGCCAGCCGCTCCTGCCCGGGGACCGCGTCCGGCGGCAGCAGCGCGGCCGCGCTGTCCTGGGCGCCGGCCAGCACGACGGTGTCGGCGGTGAGCAGTTCCCCGCCCTCCAGCCGGACGGCGTGCTGCGGGACGGCCGGCTTCAGCTCGGCCACCCGGGCCCGCAGCAGCACCCGGACGCCGGCCCGCTCCAGCTCGGCGAGCGCCCGGTCGTGGTGGATCGTGCCGAGCGGGACGGCGGCGGTGCCGATGTCCGAGGCGCCCGGGTCGGAGAGCAGGCCGGTCTTGAAGACCATCCCGGCGAGCGCCAGCGACACCCGGTCGGCCCGGGCGTTCAGGGTGGCGACGCCGACCAGGTCCCACAGGGCGGCCTGGGTGGCGGCGTTCTGCCCGTTGCGGCGCAGCCACTCGCCGAAGGAGACCTCGTCCAGCGCCGGGTCGGCGAGGTCCAGGCCCCGCAGGGCGAGCGCGCCGCGGACCACCCGGGCGCGGTCGGCCGGGGACAGGTGCGGGTAGCGGGCCAGGCTGCCGGCCAGGTGCAGCGGGACGGGCAGGCCGGCCCGGCGCAGCCGGCCGAGGGTGCGCACGGGGGCGGCCGGCGGCCCGGTGACGGAGAGCACCGGGATGTCGAGGCGGTCCTGGAGGTGGACCAGCCGGGTGGCGCCGAGGCGCTCCAGCAGGCCGCGGTAGGCGGTGCAGCAGCGCAGGTAGACGTGCTGGCCGTTGTCGACGGTCAGCTCGCCGCGCCGGAAGGAGAAGGCCAGTCCGCCGAGCCGGGGCCGCGCCTCGGCGAGGGTGACCCGGTGGCCCGCCTCGGCGAGGCGCAGTGCGGTGGTGATCCCGGCCAGCCCGCCGCCGACCACGACCGCGGCCGGGCGCGCGGCATCGGCTCGCCCGGTCATCGGCCCTCCCCCTCGCAGTCGGTGGACCGCCCGCGGGCGGTCGCTGAAGCCGGTCCTCGTTCGTTCAACACAAAACTATCCGCACGTGGATCCGCGCTGACACAGCGTGACAGAACTCTCGCGAGAATCAAGAACGCCCCCCGGCGAGCCCGGAAAGCGCCACGTACGCCTTCTCCCAGCCCGGCAGCGAGACCCGGCCGCGCAGCACGGACTCCGGATCGGCGGCGATCCGGCCGAGCAGGCGGTGGTAGATCCCGGCCATCGCGGCGGTGCAGGCGCGGCTGCGGCGGTCGAGCATCGGCAGCAGCCGCAGGCCCTCCTCGAACGCGGCCTGGGCGCGGGCGGCCTCGAAGGCCACCAGGCCGGTGAAGTCCGCGCCGACCGGCGGCTCGGGCAGGGTGAAGCCCTGCTCGCAGCCGAACCGGACCAGGTCCTCGCTCGGCAGGTAGGTCCGGCCGTTGAGGGCGTCCTCGCGCAGGTCGCGCAGGATGTTGGTGAGCTGCAGCGCCAGGCCCAGGGTGTCCGCGTGGCGCGCCCCGAGCTCGGGGTCGTCGCAGCCGTAGACGCCCAGCGAGAGCCGGCCGATCGCGCCCGCCACGCAGCGGCAGTAGACCTTCAGCTCCTCGTAGGTCTGGTACTCGGCGCCCTTGAGGTCCATCTCGACGCCGTCGATCAGCTCGTCGAAGCCGCCGAGCGGGATCGGGAAGCGCCGGGCCGCGTCGGCCAGGGCGACCTTGATCGGGTCGGTGTCGTCCTCGGCGACCACCCCGGAGCGGACCTCGTCCACCAGTTCCCGGGTGCGCAGCAGCGCCTCGGCCTTGCGGTCGTCCGGAAGGTCGCCGTCGCCGATGTCGTCCACCCGGCGGGCCAGGGCGTACAGGGCCGACATGGCCAGCCGCTTGGGTTCGGGCAGCAGCCGGATGCCGTAGCTGAAGTTGCGCGCCTGCAGTCCGGTGACTGCCTCGCAGTACCGGTACGCCGCCATGACCTGGGCCGACGCCAGTGGTGATGCCGCCACGCGGGCGTTCACCTTCCCTTCGCGAAGATGGCCGCCGCCTTCGCTGCGAGGCGGCGCTTGTCCGGCCTCGCCTGCCGGGCGAGTACGTCGTACCCGGCGTCCTCGACGGCCGCCAGGGCCGCGTAGCCGCCTGCGGTGAATCCCGCGAGGAGCAGTCGAAGCCTCCCCCGAACCGTACCTACCAATGGTGCGCCGCGGTCGAGCAGGGTGCGGGCCCGCTCGACCTCGAAGGCGATCAGCTCGCGGACCGCGCCGTCGGCGCGGGGGGCGGCCAGGTCCGCCTCGGTCACTCCGAAGCGGGCCAGGTCCTCGGCGGGCAGGTAGATCCGGCCGTGGGCCAGGTCCTCGGCCACGTCCTGGATGTGTTCGACCACCTGGAGGCCGCTGCACACGGCGTCCGACAGCTCGGTCCGCTCGGGGGTGGAGACGCCGGCGATGGCCAGCACGAGGCGGCCGACCGGGTCGGCGGACAGGGTGCAGTAGCCGAGCAGGTCCTCGAAGGTGGCGTAGCGGGAGGTGGTCTGGTCCACCCGGTTGGCCTCGATCAGACGGCGGAACGGCTCGGGGGTCAGGCCGTGCCGGTCGACCAGCGGGACGAGCGCGCTCAGCAGCGGGTGACGGGGGCGGTCCGTGGCGGCCACGGAGCCGCCGGCGGCGCGCAGGGCCGCCTCGAACACCCGGTCGAGGTCCTGCTCCAGTCCGTCGAGCAGGGCGAGCCGGAAGGCGGTCTCCTGCGCGGTGGGCGGGGCGGAGTGGTCCGAAGGGGTGGCCGGGGGCGTCTGCTCGACCCCGAGCAGACGGGCGGTGGCGGCCGGGTCGGCCAGGTCGCCGTCGCCGGCGTCGTCGACCAGGCGGGCGAAGCCGTACACCGCCATCAGGTCGTCGCGCCAGGCCGCGGGCAGGAAGAACGGGGCGACGGGGAAGTTCTCCGCGCCCGCCTTGTCGAGGGTGTCTCCCGCGGAACCGTTCACCGGCGTATCTCTGAGCTGGGCCGAAGCCGACACTGCTGTCACTCCCCCGTTCTACACCGCGTGGCAGGACCGGCCCGACTCGGACACGCGTCCGAGCGCGGGCGTCACGCAGGGCACACCGTCCCCGACACCACCAGGCTGACACGCCGGGCCGCGCGGGAGAAGACCGCCCCGCCCGGGGCACGGGGCGCTCGCGCCGCGGCGGCGGGCCGCCCGGCGCGCGCGAGGGCGCGCAGGACGAAGGGCCGGCCCCGGAGGATCCGGGACCGGCCCCTGCGGAAGTACCGGAGGCTACGGCCGCTCGCCGCGCTCGTAGCGCTGGACGACCTCCTCGGTCGGCCCGTCCATGACCAGCTCGCCGGCCTCGATCCAGATGGTCCGCTCGCAGACCTCGCGGATCGAGTTGTTGTCGTGGCTGACCAGGAAGACCGTACCGGCGGACGCCCGCAGCTCGTCGATCCGCCGCTTGCTGCGCTGCTGGAAGGCCTGGTCGCCGGTGGCGAGGGCCTCGTCGATCAGCAGCACGTCGTGGGTCTTGGCGGCGGCGATCGAGAAGCGCAGCCGGGCGCCCATGCCGGAGGAGTAGGTGCGCATCGGCAGGGAGATGAAGTCGCCCTTGTCGTTGATGCCCGAGAAGTCGACGATGTCCTGGTAGCGCGCCTTCACCTGGGCCGGGGTCATGCCCATCGCCAGGCAGCCGAGGATGACGTTGCGCTCACCGGTGAGCTCGTTCATCAGCGCGGCGTTGACGCCCAGCAGCGAGGGCTGGCCGTTGGTGTAGATGCCGCCCTTCTCGGTCGGCAGCAGGCCCGCGATGGCGGCCAGCATGGTCGACTTGCCGGAGCCGTTGGAGCCGATCAGGCCGATCGCCTCGCCCTTGTACGCGGTGAAGCTGATGCCCCTGACCGCGTGCACCTCGCGCACGCCGGAGGCGCGCTTGCGGCTGATGATGCGGCTCAGCGCCGAGGTGGCGCTGCCCTTGCCGGAGCCGGCGCCGTGCACCTTGTAGACGATGTGCACGTCGTCGACGACGACGGTGGGCTCGCGGGCCACGTCCGCGTCCGGGACGGCGGCGCTCGTGCTCAGGTCGATGTCAGCCACGGCCGTACTCCTCCTCTGCCTTCCAGAAGAAGACGTATCCGACGACGAACATGCCCACGCCCCAGGCGATGCCGTACACCCACAGGTGCGGCGGGAGGGTCTGGTGCACCGGCTGGTGCGGGTTGTAGATGACCGGCGCGAAGGCGTGCCGCAGCAGGTCCATGTAGACCGACGCCGGGTTCGCCGCCATCAGCGTCTGGACGTAGTGCGGCCAGTGGGTGATCTTGTCCTGGATGCTGAACATCACACCGGACAGGAACATCCAGGCACGCATCACGAACGGGATCAGCTGGGAGATGTCGCTGGTCCTGGAGCCGATCCGGGCCATCACCAGGGAGATGCCGGTGTTGAAGAGCGTCTGCAGGAGCAGCGCCGGGATGATCAGCAGCCAGGTCCGGCCCGGGGTGACGCCGGCGGCGATCACGGTGACGACCAGGACCACCATGGAGATCAGCAGCTGCTGGAGCTGGATCACGGTGAACGCGATCGGGAGGCTGGCCCGGGGGAAGTGCAGCGCCCGGATCAGCCCGAGGCTGTCGGAGATCGCCCGGGTGCCGGTCTGCACCGCGTTCTGGGTGAACTGGAAGACGAACACGCCGATGCAGAGCCAGGCGATGTAGGTGTTGTCCGGGAAGCCCTGCTTGCCCGCCAGGATCACGCCGAAGACCAGGTAGAACACCGCGCAGTTGAGCAGCGGGGTCACCACCTGCCACAGCTGGCCGAGCTTGGCGTTGGTGTACTGGGCCACCAGGCGGGCGGTGGCGAAGGCCCAGATGAAGTGGCGCCGGGCCCAGAGCTGCTTGGAGTAGGCGAACAGGCCGGGACGGGCGCCGCTCACCTTCAGACCGTACTTGTCCGCAAGCTGCTTGGGGGTCAGGCCCGCGTCCGCCCCCCTGGGGGCCGAGAGGCTGACGGGTTCACTCACTGTCGACACATTCGTCCTTCACGCGGGATCGGTCGGGGCGGCCGGTCGGCGGGGTCCGCCGGTCTGCGCCGATGGGGATCCACTGGGGTCTCGGGAGAGCCGACCGGTGTGGGGACACCGGCCGCAGCGATCGATCATTCGATGCATATGTCATCAGATGCGATCAGATGATCGGTGGTCGGCCCAGCCTGGTCAGTCGCCAGACGGTACGCCACCGCATGGGCCGCCGCGGACCACAGGGTTCGCGCCAGCCCGCCCGGAATCCGCCCCACCAGGCCTTCAGCGCCTCCGGGGAGGGGCGGCGGGCCAGGGTCAGCAGGAACCAGGTTCCCAGATAGAGAGGCACCAACAGGGCCGGAAGGTTCCGCCTCGCGAGCCAGACCCGGTTGCGGGCCACGTTGTGGAAGTAGCTCGCGTGACGGGCGGGCGAGGTCGTGGGGTGGTGCAGCACCACGTCCGCCCGGTAGTCGATGGCCCAGCCGGCGTCCAGCGCGCGCCACGCGAGGTCGGTCTCCTCGTGGGCGTAGAAGAACTCGGCGGGCAGCTGCCCGGCCTGCTCGAACACCTTGCAGCGCACCGCGCTCGCGCCGCCCAGGAACGTCGTCACCCGGGACGAGCGCAGCGGGTCGCTGGCGCGCAGCCGCGGGACGTGGCGGCGCTGGGTGACCCCGGTGTCCGGGTCGGCGATCCGGAAGGAGACGATGCCCAGCTCCGGATCGGCGGTGAAGGCCTCGCGCAGCAGCCGGGCCGAGTCGGTGCGCGGCAGGTTCCCGTCGTCGTCCAGGAAGAGGACGGCGTCGACCTCCGCGCCGTCCCGGCCGAACAGCTCGATGCCGACGTTGCGCCCGCCCGGGATGCCGAGGTTCTCCGGCAGCTCGACGCTGCGCACGCCCTCCGGCAGCGGGGGCAGCTTCGCGCCCTGGCCGACCACGGCCAGCTCGACCGCCGGGCCCTCCTGGGCGCGGACGGCTTCGATCAGGGCGTTGAGCTCGGCGGGCCGGTTGCCCATGGTGATGATCACGGCGCCGAGGCGGAAGTCGTCCGCGGCCGTCCGCGCGTTCACCGGAGCCTGCTGGAGAGGACGATGCTCAGCAGGTGCAGCACGGTCTGGAGCATCGCGATCGCCGCCAGGACGACCACCGCGAGCCGGGTGAAGAGGAGTCCGCCGTGCACGGCGTCGGCGACGCCGGCGGCCAGGATGAACAGCGAGGCCTCGACCGCGCCGACCAGGCGGTGGAACTTCAGGAAGGAGGCCGCCCGGCGGGCCTTGGCGACGGAGGACGAGCGCGGCACCGAGGCGCTGTCCTCGACGGCCGTCAGGCCGCTGCGGGCCCGGGCCACGTCCACCAGGTCGGTCTCGGACTTGATCAGGATCGCGCCGAGCGCGGCCAGCGTGCCGAGGAAGGCCCACTCCCAGTGCGAGCCGGCTCCCTCGCGGTGCAGCAGGTCGGTGGCACGCAGGCCGAGGCCGGTCAGCAGCGCCGCCTCGGACATGTAGTGGCCGACCCGGTCCAGGTAGACGCCGGTGAGCGAGGTCTGCCGGCGCCAGCGGGCCACCTCGCCGTCCACGCAGTCCAGCAGCAGGTAGACCTGGATCAGCAGAGCGCCCAGGACAGCGCCCGCGACGCCCGGCACGACCAGCGCGGCACCGGCCAGGATGCCGGTGAACATCATCAGGTACGTCAGGCCGTTGGGCGTGATCGCCGTCATGGTGGACAGCACGCGGGTGATCCGCAGCGAGATCTTCCGCATGTACAGGCGTCCGGCCCAGTGCTCGGCGCTGCGGCGCTGGAGCATGCCCTCCGGGTGGATCACCGCGCGCAGCTCCTCGATCGAGGGCCGGCGGGTCAGGTCCACCGGGGGACGCCCGGCGCCCGCGGTGGAGGGGTCAGCTGTTGACGGCTTGGACATAGTCGGCGTACGCGTCCCTGATTGCGGAAGGGGAGAGGTCGAGGTGTTCGAGGATCGTGAAGCGCCCCGGTCGGGTGTTCGGAGCGTAGTGCACCGCTTCGGTGAACTCCGCCTCGCTGAAGCCGATCTGGGCGGCGGTCACCGGCAGTCCGTGGCTCGCCAGGCGCTCCACGATCAGACCGGTCAGCTCGCGCTCGCCCCGCAGGAAGCTGGCGAAGGCGGCGCCGAGGCCGACCTGCTCGCCGTGCTGGGCGGACCGCTTGGGGTACAGCACGTCCAGGGCGTGCGAGATCTCGTGGCAGGCACCCGACGAGGGCCGGGTGCTGCCCGCGATGTTCATCGCGATGCCGGACAGTACCAGGGCCTCGGCCAGCGCTGTCAGGAGGTCCTGGTCCCGGGTCCTCCCCGGGTGCCGCAGCAGGTTCTCGCCCGCCGAGCGGGCCATCGCCACGGCCAGCCCGTCCATCGGCTCGCCGGTCACCGCGTGTGACAGCTCCCAGTCCGCGCACGCGGAGATGTTGGAGACGACGTCGCCCACGCCGGCCGCCACGAAGCGCTGCGGGGCCTGCCGGATCACGTCCAGGTCGACCACGATGCCGATCGGGCTGGGCACCCCGTAGGAGCCGCGGCCCGCGTCGTTGTCCAGGGTGGAGACCGGCGAGCAGATGCCGTCGTGGGCCAGGTTGGTGGCCACCGCGACCAGCGGCAGGCCGACCCGGGCCGCGGCGTACTTGGCGGCGTCGATGATCTTGCCGCCGCCGAGGCCGACGATCGCGTCGTAGTGCCCGCCGCGCATCGCCTCCGCCAGCCGCACCGCGCTGTCCAGGCTGCCGTCGTCCACGTTGTACCAGTCGGCGCCGGGCAGGGCCGGCTCCAGGCGGCGGCGCATGGCCGAGCCGGAGCCGTTGCTGATCGCGACCGCGATCCGGCCCGAGGCCGACAGCCGCTGGTCCGCGAGAATGCCGCCGAGCGCGTCCAGCGCGCCCGGGCGGATCTCGACGAACAGCGGCGACGGGACCAGTCGGGTCAGTACCGGCACGCGATCTCCCGCGCCTTCGCCAGGTCGTCGTGGTTGTCCACCTCGACCCAGGAGACCTCGCCGATCGGCTGCACGTCGATCCGCAGGCCGCGGTTCACCATCTCCTGGTAGCCGTCCTCGTAGTACAGCTGAGGGTCGCGCTCGTAGGTGGCGCGCAGCGCGTCGGTGAGGTCGGCGGCGGCGGACGGGTTGATCACGGTGACGCCGATGTACTCGCCGGTCGCCTCGGCCGGCTCCATCAGCTTGGTGATCCGGCGCATCCCGGAGGCCGGGTCGACGACGACCTTCATCTCCTCGTCGGCGAGCTTCTTCACCGTGTCGAGGGCGAGCAGGATGCCGGGGGCGGTGCCGGCCTCGGTCAGTCGCCGGTTGCCCTCCAGCATGGTGCGCTGGACGGAGGCCGGGTGGACGGTGTCGCCGTTGGCGAGCAGCAGGCCCTCGGCGAACAGCTCGCGGGCGCACCAGAGCGAGTACGCGTTGTTCCACTCCTCGGCCTTGTCGTTCTCGACCAGGTGGAGCTTGACGCCGTACTTGCTCTCCAGGGCGTCCTTGCGGTCGTACACCGCCTCCTTGCGGTAGCCGACGACGATCGCGGCGTCACGCAGTCCGACCTCGGCGAAGTTGCCGAGCGTGAGGTCCAGGACGGTCCGCTCCCCGTCGACCGGCACCAGCGCCTTGGGCAGGGTGTCGGTGTACGGGCGCAGTCGGCGGCCGGCGCCGGCTGCCAGAACGAGGCCGATCATGCGGGTCTCCTGATCCGTCGTGCTGTGCCCGGAGGCCGTGCCGGAGGGCGGCGCCACCGGTCCTCGGGCCGGTGTTCGACCGGGCCGGGCGGCGGCGCGCCGGTGCCGGCACAGATCCGGGCACCGTGTCGTATGTGATGGTAGGCGACCAGGGCGACCGGCCAGAACGCGCCCGCGGGCCCGGACCGCAGGCGGGGCGGCCCGCAGGAGGGTGGACGGCGCGGCGGGCGGAGCGGTGGCGGGGCGGCCGTGGGACCGCTGCGCCCCGCCCGGGCCTCGCCGGGGGACGCCTCGGAGCGGTCGAACGGGCTCCGAACGCACGTAGAACGGTTCTGCGAATTCCTGACCCTTACAGAGACTTCCCGGGCCCTTCTCTGGCCGGTTTCCGACGCCTCCAGGTCATGATCCGTCCGGTTGTGCGTGGTACCCCTGCCGAGTGCCACCCATACGGCAGACTGGACCCCGACGCCGGCGCCGGTGCCCAAGCTGTGTCCGCCGCACACCACCCGGTGCGTCGGAGACGCCCGATGCTCCCGTTGCTCCCGTTCCCGAAAGAGGCCCCATGCCCCAGAGTCTGCCGACCGACCCGACGCACTTCGCCGCCGACATCGACACCGGTCTCGACGTGGAGACCGATGTGACGGTCGACGCCCGGGCCACCGGCTCCGCCCACCCCGGCGCCGAGATCCTGCTGGAACTGGTCGACGACGAGGGCGTCACCATCGGCACCGGCGAGAAGCTCTGGGCCCACCAGCAGCCGGGCCGGCTGCACCGGGCCTTCTCGGTCTTCCTGTTCGACCGCCAGGGCCGGCTGCTGCTCCAGCGCCGGGCACTGGGCAAGTACCACTCCCCCGGCGTCTGGTCGAACACCTGCTGCGGCCACCCGTACCCGGACGAACCGCCGTTCGTCGCCGCCGCCCGGCGCACCGCCGAGGAACTGGGCGTCGCACCGGCGCTGCTGTGCGAGGCGGGCACCGTCCGCTACGACCTGCCGGACGAGGCGTCCGGGCTGATCGAGCGGGAGTGGAACCACCTGTTCGTGGGACTGGTCACCGCTCCGGTCCAGCCGGCCCCGGAGGAGGTGGACGACTTCGCCTTCGTGACCGCACAGGAACTGCGGGAGCTGCGGGAGGAGCGGCCGTTCTCGGTCTGGTTCGAGACGGTCTTCGAGGCCGCGCTGCCGGGCATCCGGGAGATCGCCGGGCGGGACTGGTAGCCGACCGGTAGCCGACCGGCGGCTGGGGCCGACGCGGTCGGCGGCCTGGCCGGACGGTCGGCCGGTCAGCGTCCGGGCTCCGGGGGGACGGGCAGCGAGGCCCAGATGACCTTGCCGCCCTCCCCCGTGTGTTCGACGTCGCACACCCCGCCGGCCTGCAGGGTGACGCTCTTCACCAGCAGCAGGCCGCGCCCGCCGGTACTTCCGGTGTCGTTCTCCAGCGCCTTCGGCCGGTACGGATCACCGTCCTCGACCGACACGCGCACCCAGGCCCGGTGCACCGACAGCTCGGTGACCACCTCGGGCGACAGCTCGGCGGCGTGCGTCACCGCGTTGCTCACCAGCTCCGAGACGATCAGCAGCAGGTCGTCCACCAGCTCCTGGTAGCGCACCCCGTTCAGGCCCTGCGCCAGCAGGCGGTCGCGCACCGCGTGCCGGGTCACCGGCACCGAGGCCTCGGTGGCGGGCGCAGGGAAGCGCCACACGCCCTCGGCGGGGCCCACAGAGGCCCGGGCTACGCCGGAGCCCTCCGCCCGCCCACCGCGTCTCGGTTCGGCCTTCGCCGCTCCGCTGATCTGCTCCACGTCCAGCCGCCCTTCGTCCGCGACCCGGGAATCAGGCGATCCGCTTCATGGCGCCCTCGGTCCACAGAGGCTAGGAGAGCCGCCGCCACGGCCGTGGCACCGTCGACAAGTTGCCCGTGTCGGATCGGTTCCGGCCTCAACCGACCGCGGACGGGACGGGAGTCGACCGGTTCCTTCGCGGACACCACCGGTTCGATCCGGATTCGAGCGTGTTGGCCGGGCGTACCAACCTGTGCGGGCGCCGTGCGGGGCGGGTGTCGTGCCGGGCGGGTGGTGCGGGGTGGACCGTGGCAGGGCGGGCGGTGGCGGGCGTCGCGGCCCCCGTTGCTCCCGACCGGGGCGTCCGGCGGGGTGGCCCCGAGGAAGCCGCTGGTGAGAAGCACTCCAGAACCCTGGTAATGTTCTCTTTGTCGCCGAGGGGGCGAGGAAAAAGCCCCCGAAGCACACACCCGGTCCGGGTGGCGGAATGGCAGACGCGCTAGCTTGAGGTGCTAGTGCCCTTTATCGGGCGTGGGGGTTCAAGTCCCCCCTCGGACACAGCCGAAATTCCCCGTGGAAGCCGAGAGGCTCCACGGGGAATTTCGTTTTTCCGGCCCGCCCCATTTCGTCGGGCCGGCCCGATCACCATTCCCGGCCACCGCCGCCCCCATTCCGGGCGTTGTGGCGTCCGTCTCCTCACCGGTTCACACCGGCCAGGGAAGCCGGACACGAGATGGCAACAATCGGACGGTTTGAGCTTCCTCTGAGGTTTTCGCCCGTTTT
Source organism: Kitasatospora sp. NPDC048286 (assembly GCF_043201735.1). Lineage (NCBI taxonomy): Bacteria > Bacillati > Actinomycetota > Actinomycetes > Kitasatosporales > Streptomycetaceae > Kitasatospora > Kitasatospora sp. NPDC048286. Next base: position 551,659 of record NZ_JBICZE010000006.1, on the reverse strand, counting down.
CGGAACATAGGCTGCTCTCCGTTTGTCCGAAATACCGGCTCAAAATCGCAAAAACACCGACACCACCCGATGAACCACGAGCGAGAGGACCGATACGTTGAGTGAGCCCGAATCGTCGACGGCATCACACCAGAACTACCGCCGATCGCTCGGCACGATCAGCCTGACCGCGGTCGGGCTGGGGTCGATCATCGGATCCGGCTGGTTGTTCGGTGCCGAGCGGGCCGCCAAGCTCGCCGGACCCGCCTCGATCCTCGCCTGGGTGATCGGCGCCGCGGTGGCGCTGACCATCGCGCTCACCTACAGCGAGCTGGGCTCGATGTTCCCCAAGGCCGGCGGCATGGTCCGGTACGGCCAGTACTCGCACGGCTCGCTGGCCGGCTACCTGGCCGCCTGGGCCAACTGGATCGCCATCGTCTCGGTCATCCCGGGTGAGGCCACCGCCTCCGTCCAGTACATGAGCTCCTGGGACTTCGGCTGGGCGAAGGGGTTGTACGACGGCAAGGAGTTGACCCTCAGCGGCGTGGCACTCGCCAGCGTGCTGCTGCTCGTCTACTTCGCCCTCAACTGGTTCGCGATCACGCTGTTCGCCAAGACCAACACCGCGATCACCGTCTTCAAGGTCGTCGTGCCGACGCTGACCGCCGGCGCGCTGCTCTTCGCGCACTTCGACACCTCGCACTTCACCGACCACGGCGGCTTCGCGCCGAACGGCTGGAGCGCGGTGTTCACCGCCGTCGCGGTCTCCGGCATCGTCTGGGCCTTCAACGGCTTCCAGTCCCCGCTCAACCTGGCCGGCGAGGCCCGCAACCCCGGCAAGTCGCTGCCGAAGGCCGTCATCGGCTCGATCCTGATCTCCCTGGTGATCTACGTCGCGCTGCAGATCGCCTTCCTCGGCGCCATCCCGGGCGGCGACCTGGCGAACGGCTGGAGCAACCTCGCCTACACCTCGCCGCTGGCCGACCTGGCCATCGCCTGGGGCCTCAACTGGCTGGCGATCACGCTGTACGCGGACGCCTTCATCTCGCCCTCCGGCACCGGCATGATCTACGCCGCCACCACCTCGCGCATGATCCACGGCGTGCAGGAGAACGGCCACCTGCCGAAGATCTTCGGCCGGGTCGACGCCAAGACCGGCATCCCGCGCCCGGCGCTGGTGCTCAACCTCGTGGTCGCCTTCATGTTCCTCGCCGTCTTCCGCGGCTGGGGCTCGCTGGCCGAGATCGTCTCGGTGGCCACCGTGATCTCGTACATCACCGGCCCGGTCGCCGTGATGGCGCTGCGCCGCCTGGCCCCCGACCTGCCCCGGCCGGTGCGGCTGCGCGCCATGCCGATCATCGCCCCGGTCGCGATGGTGTTCGGCTCGCTGGTGCTCTACTGGGCCCGCTGGCCGCTCACCGGCAAGGTCATCCTGCTGATGGCCGCCGGTCTGCCGATCTGGGCCTGGTACGAGCTGCGCAAGCCGTTCGCCGAGCTGAAGCCGCACCTGAAGGCGGGTGCCTGGATGGTCGCGTACCTGTTCGTGATGGCCGGCGTCTCCTGGGCGGGCAGCGCCGACTTCGGCGGGAACGGCTACCTGCCGGAGGGCTGGGACCTGCTGATCGTCGCCGCGATCGGGCTGGCGTTCTACCGCTGGGGCGTCGCCAGCGCCTGGGCCAACCCCTCGCTGGCCGCGGTCCGCGAGGAGATGGCGCAGGCCGAGGGCGCCGCTCCGGTCGACGCCGCGGAGGCCTCGCGGGTCTGAGGCGGAAACGGGCGGGCGCACGAACGCGCCGGCTCACGGTGAAGGGCCGGTCGGATTCCTCCGACCGGCCCTTCGGCGTCCCTGGGGAGGGTGCGCGGTGCGCTCCGTTCCCGGTGTGGATCCATTCTGCCGCGGGCGGCACCCCCGGGTCACCGTCTTCGGGGATGATCTTCGTCGCGACGTCCGCGCCTAGCGTGGTGGCGGGCGGCCCTCGGCGGGAGGGCCCGGGCCGGAGGAGCGGATCGGCATGGCGGACGTACGGCGGCGGGACGGCGAGGCGGGGGCGGCCCCGGGCGGGGAGCCTGTCGAGGGAGCAGGCGCGGGAGCGGTCGAGGGGGCGGCCGGGCGGCTGGCCGCGGAGCTCACCGGGATGATGGCCGAGGACGGCGCGGCCGCCCGGTTCGCGAACAGCCCCGACCTGGCCGAGCAGGCGGCGTGGCGGCGGCTCACCGTCCGGCACGGGGACCGGCTCGCGGAGATCATGGCGGCGCACGGCTGGCCGACCGAGCAGGCCGTCGGCCCCGAGGCCGCCCGGGCGGCCTGGCTGGTGGCGCAGCACGCGGACCGGCAGCTCGACGTCCAGCGGCGGGCGGCGGCGCTGATGGGCGAGGCCGTCGCCCGGGGCGAGGCGAGCGCCCGCGACCTGGCCTTCCTCCAGGACCGGCTGGCGGTCAACGAGGGGCGGGACCAGCGCTACGGAACGCAGATCGGCGCGGTGGCGGAGGGCCGCCCGGTGCCGTGGCCGTGCGAGGAGCCGGAGCGGCTGGACGAGCGGCGGGCGGAGGTGGGCATCGAGCCGTTCGACGAGTACACCGCACGGTTCGCCCCGAGGTAACCGTCCGGTCCGCTCCGAGGTAACCGTCCGGTCCGCCGATCCGGATTGACTCTTGCGCGCGGCCGCCCGCGCCGCATTGACTGACCTCCGACTAGCGCTGCTAGTTAAGGCGGGTCGAGTGGATGAGCTGATGAGGGGACGATCGGTGCGGCAGGACGCGGAGTATCCGGAGCACGGCGACCAGTACATCGACGGCGAGTGGCGGCCCTCCGGGGACACCGGGTCGATCACCGTGCTGAACCCGGCGACCGAGCAGGTGCTGGCCACGGTGCCGGCCGGCGGCGCGATCGACGTCGACGCGGCGGTGACGGCGGCCCGGCGGGCGGCCCGCGGCTGGGGTGCGACCACCCGCGAGGAGCGGCTGGCGCTGCTGACCCGGCTGCGGGACGGGATCGCCGCCGCGCAGGGCGAGATCACCGAGACGGTCGTCGCCGAGCTCGGCTCGCCGGTCGGCTTCACCGGTGCCGTGCACGCCGGGCTGCCGCTCGCCGTGGCGACCTCCTACCTGTCCCTGCTCGCCGAGCACCCCTTCGAGGAACGGATCGGCAACTCGGTGGTGCACGCCGAGCCGGCCGGGGTGGTCGCGGCGATCACGCCGTGGAACTACCCGCTGCACCAGATCGTGGCCAAGGCCGTCCCCGCGCTGGCGGCCGGCTGCCCGGTGGTCCTCAAGCCGGCCGAGGACACCCCGCTGGTGGCCCGGCTGTTCGCCCGGCTGGTGCACGAGGCCGGGTTCCCGGCGGGCGCCTTCAACCTGGTGACCGGCACCGGCACGGTGGCGGGCGCGGCGCTCGTCGGGCACCGGGAGGTGGACCTGGTCTCGTTCACCGGCTCCACCGCCGTCGGCCGGCAGGTCGCCGAGACGGCCGGCCGGGGGCTGAAGCGGGTCTCCCTGGAGCTGGGCGGCAAGTCGGCCAACGTGGTGCTGCCCGGCGCCGACCTGGCCCGCGCGGTCAAGGCGAACGTCGCCAACGTCTTCGCCAACTCGGGCCAGACCTGCAGCGCGCTGACCCGGCTGCTGGTCCACCAGGACCAGTACGAGGAGGCGGTCGCCCGGGCCGCGGAGGTCGCCGCCCAGTACCGGCCGGGCGACCCGACCGACCCGCAGACCCGGATCGGCCCGCTGGTCAACGCCAGGCAACTGGCCCGGGTTCGCGGCCACATCGACGGCGCGCTGGCCGAGGGCGCCCGGCTGGTCGTCGGCGGCTCGGAGCCGGTCGCCGACCTGCCCGCGGGCTACTACGTCCACCCGACGGTGCTCGCCGACGTGACCCCGGAGATGACGGTGGCCCAGGAGGAGGTCTTCGGTCCCGTCCTGGCGATCCTGCGCTACCGCGACGAGGACCACGCCGCCGAACTCGCCAACGGCACCCCGTACGGCCTGTCCGGCGGCGTCTGGGCCCGCGACACCGACACCGCCGCCGTCTTCGCCCGCCGCCTCGACACCGGCCAGGTCGACCTCAACGGCGGCCGCTTCAACCCGCTCGCCCCCTTCGGCGGCTACAAGAGCTCGGGCCTCGGCCGGGAGCTGGGCCGGCACGGGCTGGAGGAGTTCCTCCAGTACAAGTCCCTGCAGTACTAGCGGGGCTGATGGCCTTCGGCGAACAGATGACAGCGGACAGCTGACAGATTTCGAAATCTGTCAGCTGTCCGCTGTTCGTCGTTCTCCGTTCGCTGTTCTCTGTTCGCCGTCAGCTGTCCGTCGCCGTCCGTCCTCCGCGCATCGACCGGCCCTTCCCGGCCGGGAGGTGACCCACGTCTCGGCGGATCGGCCATCCACTGGGCAGTACGGAACGCGGATCGCGCGGACACTGGGGCCACCGAGACCCGTCAACCGAGGGAAGGCCCCGTCATGCGAGCGATCCGCCCCCTTGCCACCGGTCCGACCGGCCCTCAGGCCCCGGGCCGACTGGCGTCGTCCACCCAGGAGGTCCTGGCAGAGCTGCAACGGAGCGACGCCAAGGCCACCGGTATCGGAGCCGCCGCCGTCGGAGGCATCACCATGGCGACCGCGCTGAGCAGCACGCTGCCTCCCCTCTCCCCGCTGGCCAAGGCGACGCTCCTGGGCGTCATCACCCTCCTGGTCGGCTCGCTCGCCCTGTCGCTGGCGGCCGCCAGGCCCCAGCTCCGCCACGACGGCCACCGCGCTCTGTCCTACTTGGAATTCGCCCGTTTGACGCCGGAACAGTTGGTCGAGTCATTCTCGGAGCGGAGTTCCGGGGATCTCGCGACGGCGCACGCGCAGCGTTTGGTGGAGCTTTCCCGGCTGGTCCTGCGGAAGTACCGCCTCCTTCGGCGTGCGGTCGATCTGCTGTCCTGCGGGCTGGTGTTGGGCACACTGGCCGCGGTTCTGGTTCTTGCGGCACACTGAGTGGATCACAGTGTCCGGCCGGCGAACCGGCAGTCCGCCGACCGCGGACCCGGCCACCGGAGGCGCCACGTGCAGGAGTCACACCGCGAGTTCCTGAGTGACGAGAAGTGGGCGCTCCTCCAGCAGTTGGCGCCGGTGCGCCACCGCGCGTCCCGCGCCACCCTGCTGCGGCAGGACGAACCGGCCACCTGCGTCGTGCTCCTGGAGGCCGGCAGTGTGATGGTGACCGCCGACGGCCCGCTCGGCAGTGAGCAGTTGCTCGCGGTCCGCGGCGACGGCGAACTCCTCGGCGAGATGTCGGTGTTGGCGGAGGGCGTGCGCAGCGCGACCGTACGGACCCTCGAACCCTGCCGGGTTCGCGTGGTCCCGGCCGTGGACTTCACGGACTTCGTCGAATCGCACGGCCTGCTGCGACCGTTGCTCAGGCATTCCTACAGCCGGCTCCGCGAGGCCGACCAGACCAGGCTGGAACTCGCGACCGGATCCGTGGCGCTCCGGCTGTCCGGTCTCCTCATGCGGCTCTCCGGCCCGGCGACGTCCGGCGGCCCGTCCCGGATCCGGCTGCCGCAGGAGGACCTCGCCAGGCTCATCGGTGCCTCGCGCAACGCCGTCGGCAAGGTCTTGGTGGAGTGGAGCCGGCACGGCTGGCTGACCACGGCTCCGGGCGGCGGTGTGACGGTGACCGACTTGCCGGCGCTACGCGCGCACGCCGCGCAGCGGTAGGACCGCCGGCGTCGGCCGCGCAGTGGCGCAGCTCACTTCCGTCCTGCCATCCGTTGGGCAGCACCGACCGCCCGCTCGGAGGCATGATCGCTGCCGAGCGCGCGGACCCCGGACCCGCACCCGCACCCGCACCCGCACCAGGAGGACAGACAGACATGCTCCCCGCCCCCGTCGACTGGGATGACCTCCCGCCCGACCTCGCCATCCTCGTGGTCGACATCGTCGGCTACAGCAAGGTGCCGGAGACCGCGATGCCCGGCCTTCGGGCCGCACTGGACGCCGCCGTCGCCGAGACCTTCACCCGCATCGACCTGGCCGCTCTCTGGGCCGACGAACGCCGGGGCAGCGACACGGGTGACGGCTGGATCAGGATCGTGCCCGCCGCGATGGTCGTGCGGCTGGTCGACCCGGGCATCGCGCTCCTGGAGGACGCGCTGCACCGCCACGACCGGGAGCGGCGCGCCCACGAGCCGGTCCTGCGGACCCGGCTGAGCGTCCACCTCGGCCCGCTCTCCCCCGATCACCGGGGCGATGCCGTCAACGACGCGTGCCGTCTGGTGGACAGCGACGAGGTCCGCGCCGCGGCCGGGGTGGCCGCGGAACACGACTCGTTCGTCGCGGCGATCGTCTCGGACGAGGTCCACCGGCGGGCCGTCGCCGCCGGTCGCACCCGCACGCTGTCCGAGCGGGACTTCCTGGACGTCTCGGCGGCCGTGCCGAAGAAGCAGTTCCAGCGCGCCGCGTGGGTCCACGTACCGCGGCTCGCGCCCGCGACGGTCAAGGCGGCCCTCGGCCGGGAGGAGCCTCCCGTGGAGCCCGCACCGAGCCCCACGGCCGGTCCACGGCTCACCTTCAACGGCAACGTCGGCACAGCCGTCGGATCAGTCGAGACCCTGAACGTGGGGGGCGTCAACTTCGCATGACCATGGACGACTTGGAGCGGATTCAGGCCTTCCTGCCCGCGCCGGTCCGCACCGCCCCGGCCGGTACCACCAGGAAACCCGTCACGCCGGAGCGCGCTGCGCCCTCGTTGACGTTCATGGCGGACGTCGGGATCGCCGTCGGCCAGGTCGACAGGATGTACCAGGAGATCCGTCAGGACTTCCTCGAGGCCAGGACGCTGGACCGCACCAAGCTGCTCGAATCCCGGACGTTCGCCCTCCCCTCCACCTGGAACACCGTCCGAACGCAGCTGGTCGACGCGCTGGCGGACCCCGGGGTGCGGGTGATCATCGTGGTGGCCCCGCGCGGCTACGGCTCGACCACCTTCGTCCACCACCTGCTGGCGAGTCACGCGCCGGACGAGATGAAACTCGTCGAGCTCGAACCGGACGGGCCGCGCCCGAGGGTCTCGAGGATCCGCCGGGATCCCGGACGGGCCTACCAGTTGGACCTCAAGGACCCGCAGACCGACCGCCCGTCGACGACGTTCCTCGACGACGTCGCCGGAAGCATCTCGATGCTGCGGCAGGCCCGATCGCTCTGGGTCCTCAACATCGCGGCGGATCTGTGGACCGAACAGCGGACCTGGCCCGTCGCGCCCGGGGTCCGGGTGGTGGAGCTCCGCTCCCCGCCGGAGCCGTACGCCGTCGCGGCGCGCCATCTGACGGCGGCTGGCATGTCCTGGCTCGTGCCGTACCTCCGGTCGGACACCGCCCGGGTCCATCTGTCGTCCCTGCGCAACGCGGTGGAGGCGGTGCGCGCGGCCGGCGCCGTGGCCGAGCAGTGGCTGGAGTTCAAGCGCGACCGCCCGGAGGAGGCCGGCTGGATCGAGGAGGGGCTCGGTCGGCCCGGTGAGGCGGGCGACGACGCGTGCCATCCCGAACTCCGCACGAGCGTCGAGAACGCCCTCGGCGACTGGCGTACCGAGTTGGACGGCGTCTTCGCACACGGCGGCGACAGCGGTGGTGCGCTGTCCCTGCCCGACCGCTGCCTGTTGCTCTCCCTCGCCCTCCACCGGGTCGCGCCGGCCGCCAGGATCTCGCGGGACGCCCGCGCCTTGGAGGAGTTGATCGCCAAGAAGGACCGGACGCACGCTCCGACGAACCTCGGTCAGGTCTTCGCCGGGCGCGGACTTCGGCAGCGGCTCACCGCGCTGCACGCGACGGTGAGTTCCCAGGACATCGTCTCGCTCAGTCGTCCTGGCTACGGCCAGGCCGTCCTCACGTACGTCTGGGACAACTACGAGGACATGCGGTCCGTCCTGCTGGAGTGGCTGATCGCGACCGCCCCGGCCGAGCGCGGCGAGGCGGACAAGAGCGTCTCCGCCCTGACCGCGCTGGCGGCCCGGCACCGGGCGCCGACGGTTCTGACCGAGATCCGCGACACCGCCCACGAGTCCGGGCGGTCGGACATGTGCGCGGCCGTCATGGCACGCGTGCTCGGGGACGCGGGGATGGAACGGGCCGCGTGGGCCCGGCTCTACGACTGGGCCGACGACCGCCGCCACGGGACGCAGTCCGTGGTGGTCGACGTGGCGGAGCACGTCCTGAGTGCCGAGGACCCCGGGGGCAGGGGGCACCGCAAGGCGATGACGCGGCTGCGTCGGGTCGCCTCGACTTCGCGGGACCAGTCCCTCCTCGGCAGTGTCCTGGCCATCTTCCGTCGTCTCGGCCACCGGGAGGAGGGACGGAACCTGCTGCTCTCCGAGGTACTGCGCTGGCGCGAGAAGAAGGCCGCCCGATCCGGGAAGATCGCCATGCTGGCGCTGATGGGGCAGCTCGACGGCCCGTGGCCCTGGCTGCTCGGTACGGCCAACGAGAAGGCTCGCACCGAGATCGACGAAGGCCTGCGGGACCTCCTGGCGGACCCGCAGTTCGAGCCCCGGGCGGTCACGGCCATCTGCGCATGGTTCGAGGCGGCGGCGACCGACACCGAGGCGTACACCGCCGTCCGGGACCGGGTCGTGCCCGCGCTGGGCGGGCACTCGTCGCGGGACGCCGGAATCGACTTCTTCCGCCAGGTCGACCGACTGGCCCTGCCCGACGGCACCCAGGTCGGCGATGACGTCTGGGCCTCGTTGGTCCGGCTGCGGTGACCTGAGGCCCGCTCACTGCGGGCAGCTGACGGGTGACGGCTGACGGCTTTCAGCCGACGACTTTCAGTGAACAGATGACAGATGACAGATTTCGAAATCTGTCATCTGTTCGCTGTCGACTGTCCTCTGCAGGCCGTCCGCCGCCTGTCGTTCGCCGCCTGTCGTTCGCCGTCAGGCCAGGTCGACGCCCGGGTAGAGCGGGTACGGGGTGAGCAGGTCGGCGGCGCGCTTGGCGGTGGCGTCGCGGAGGGCTGCGTCCAGGGTGTAGGCGGCCTTGGACGGGGAGCCCTTGGCGGTGGTGGTGGGGGCGGTGGCGGTCAGGACGGTGTGGATCAGGTCGGCGATCTCGTCCATCTCGGCGGTGCCGAGGCCGCGGGTGGTGAGGGCCGGGGTGCCGAGGCGGACGCCCGAGGTGTACCAGGCGCCGTTCGGGTCCTGCGGGACGGAGTTGCGGTTGGTGACGATGCCCGAGTCGAGCAGGGCCGCCTCGGCCTGGCGGCCGGTCAGACCGTAGCCGGAGACGTCGGCGAGGACCAGGTGGTTGTCGGTGCCCCCGGTGACCAGCTTGCCGCCTCGGCGCAGCAGGCCCTCGGCCAGCGCCCGGGCGTTGGCGACGACGGCGCGGGCGTACGCCTGGAACTCGGGGCGGCGGGCCTCCGCGAGGGCGACCGCCTTGGCGGCCATGACGTGCGAGAGCGGGCCGCCGAGCACCAGCGGGCAGCCGCGGTCGACGTGCTCGGCCAGTTCGGACTGGCACAGCACCATGCCGCCGCGCGGTCCGCGCAGGGACTTGTGGGTGGTGGTGGTGACGATGTGGGCGTACGGGACCGGGTCGTGGTCACCGGTCAGCACCTTGCCCGCGACCAGGCCGGCGAAGTGCGCCATGTCGACCATGAGGGTCGCGCCGACCTCGTCCGCGATCTCGCGCATCCTGCGGAAGTCCACCAGCCGCGGGTAGGCGGAGTAGCCGGCCACGATGATCAGCGGGCGGAACTCGCGGGCGGTCTCGCGCAGCGCGTCGTAGTCGATCAGGCCGGTGGCCGGGTCGGTGCCGTAGCTGCGCTGCTCGAACATCTTGCCCGAGATGTTGGGCCGGAAGCCGTGGGTGAGGTGGCCGCCGGTGTCCAGGGACATGCCGAGCATCCGCTGGTTGCCGAGCTCCTGGCGCAGTCGCGCCCAGTCCTCGTCGGTGAGGTCGTTGACGTTGCGCACCGCGGCGCGCTCCAGGGCCGGGCTCTCGACCCGCTGGGAGAGGACGGCCCAGAAGGCGGTGAGGTTGGCGTCGATGCCGGAGTGCGGCTGGACGTAGGCGTGGTCGGCGCCGAACAGCTCGCGGGCGTGCTCGGCGGCGATGCTCTCGACGGTGTCGACGTTGCGGCAGCCCGCGTAGAAGCGGCGGCCGACGGTCCCCTCGGCGTACTTGTCGCTGAGCCAGTTGCCCATGGTGAGCAGAACGGCCGGGGAGGCGTAGTTCTCGCTGGCGATCAGCTTGAGCGAGGCGCGCTGGTCCGCGAGTTCCTGTCCGATGGCGGCGGCGATCCGCGGTTCGACGCCGGCGACCACGTCGAGGGCGCTGCGGAAGGCGGTGTCGGCCGCGGCGGAGGCGGCGGTGTGGGGCTGCTGGGCCATGGCGGTCTCCTGGTGGGGATTGCGGGGGCCCAGGCGCTCGGCAACTTCACGTGAGGGTTCACGGGGCCGCTTCCCGATGGTTGATTCCATCCCTACGCGCCAGTCGCGGCCCACCGGGATCGTACCAACCCCCGAGGGACTGTGGCGGAGGTCTCAGAATGCGGAACGGACAGTCCGTTTCATCCTGTTTTGTCCGTTCTATTGCAACGCCGGTGTTTCGGCGAAATGAAGCCGCCACATTTCCCGAAACAGTTCCGCAGGAATGGCTCGAACGAGCCCCGGAGGTGATTTGCGGAACCTCGTAAGCATCCGATCAAATGTCGCCCGAACGGCCCTCGGGAAACCTCCGGTGGCCACACCGGAAATGCACACCAGCGCACCCTCACCCATGGGGCGGCGGAGAATTCGGGGGTTACGCCTCATGGCAGTGGTCGACACCGGCCCAAGCACCGACGCGGGCATGGACCCGGGCACCGCCCCGGACACGGCGGCAGGGCCCGCGCCCGCAGCCCCCGGGCCGCTCCGCCGGATCCTGCGGGACCGGGTCGGCACCGCCGCGCTGGCCGTGGTGGTGCTGTTCCTGCTGCTCGCCCTCGGCGCCCCGCTGGTCGCAGCACTGTACGGGAAGAACCCGGTCGACCACTACGGCCAGAACGTTCCCGGCCTGCTCAGCGACGGTGGTCTGCCGATGCTGCCGAACGGCGGCATCTCCGGGGACTTCTGGTTCGGCCTGGAGCCCGGTCTCGGCCGGGACGTGTTCACCCAGCTGCTGTACGGCATCCGCACCTCGCTGCTGATCGCCTTCGCGGCCGCCGCGGTGACCACCACGCTGGGGGTGCTCGCCGGTGTCGCGGTGGGCTACCTCGGCGGGGTCACGGACCGGCTGTTCGGATTCCTCGCCAATGTGCTGCTGGCCTTTCCCACGCTGCTCCTGCTGCTCGCGCTCAGCCCGGTGATCCAGTCCCGGCTGGTCGACCCGGGAACCGCGGAACCGGAGTGGATGCAGTTCCTGGTGCTGGTCCTGGTTTTCTCGGCGTTCGGCTGGATTCCGCTCGCGCTTTCCCTGCGGGCCGCCGTCCGCTCGCTCCGGGAAAGGGATTTCGTGCAGTCCGCGCGGGCCCAGGGTGCGAGCCGATTCCATGTCGTCGTCCACGAACTGCTGCCGAATGTCCGCTCGCAGCTGCTGGCGCACGCCACCATGGCGGTCCCGACGTTCGTCGCGTCCGAGGCCGCGCTGTCCTTCCTCGGCGTCGGCGTCACCGAGCCGGTCCCGGACTGGGGGCGGATGATCGCGCGCGGCTCCGAGGTCTTCCAGGCCGACCCCACCTACATGGTGTTCCCCGGGGTGGCGCTGCTGCTGTTCGTCATCGCCTTCAACCTGCTCGGCGACGCCGTCCGGGACGCGCTGGACCCGCGCGTCGGCGGCGCCCGCTGAAGGCTCTCACCGGGCGCTGCCCGCTGAAGCCCTCGTCTGCTCCCTTCCGTTCCCCCCTTTCAATCCCCTCTTTCATTCACCCCTTTCATTCGCCCCTTTTCGTCAACCCGAGCCCGTCCCGGCACGATCCGCCGGGACAAGGAGAGATTCGCCATGCGCTGGACCAGACCGTCCCTCGCCGTCGTCGCCACCGTCCTGCTGGCGACCTCCTGCTCGGCCGGCGCGGGCAGCACCGCGGGATCCGGCGGTGCCGCCGGGGCCTCCGCCAAGGAGACCTCCCCGCTGACCGCCGTGCTCGGCAGCGAGCAGGAGAGCGCCGGCCCGGCCCCGGCCGTCCCCGGCGCCCGCGCCGGCGGCACGGTGAACGTGTACAACAGCGTCGAGTTCCGCCACCTCGACCCGCAGAAGGTCTACGCGGGCGCCACCTACAACGCCTCGCTGCTCTGGGGCCGCCAGCTGACCCAGTACCAGGTCGTGGACGGCAAGGCCAAGCTGGTCGGCGACCTGGCCACCGACACCGGCACCCCGACCGACGGCGGGCGCACCTGGACGTACCGGCTCAAGGCGGGCGTCGCCTGGGAGGACGGTCGGCCGATCACCGCCGGGGACGTCAAGTACGGCATCGAGCGCACCTTCGGCAAGGGCTACGAGGTCGGCCCGCCGTACTGGCCGCAGTGGCTCACCGGCGAGGCGAGCTACGAGGCGGCGCGCGCCAAGTACGCGGGCCCGCAGGCCGGCGACCTGGACGCGATCGAGACGCCGGACGAGCGCACCATCGTCTTCCACTTCCCGCAGCCGCAGGCCGACGTCCCGTACATGGCCGCGCAGTCCTCCTCCTCGCCGGTGCGCCGGGACAAGGACACCGGGACGGACTACGACCGGCTGCCGTTCGCGACCGGCCCGTACCGGATCGTCGAGCACGTCCAGAACACCCGCATGGTGCTGGAGCGCAACCCCGCCTGGAAGCCCGAGACCGACCCGATCCGCAGCCAGTACCCGGAGAAGTTCGTCTTCACGTACGGCAAGGAGGCGCTCAACCTCAACCAGGAGATCCTCTCCGGCCGGGACGGCGGCGCCAACGCCACCACCGCGTCCGACACCCTCTCCGCCGAGCTGTACCAGACCACCGACACCGACCCGAAGGCCAAGGACCTGGTCGTCTCCGGCCGGCAGGGCGCCTTCGTCACCCAGCTGATGATCAACAACGAGCGGGTGCCGGACGTCGAGGTCCGCAAGGCGCTGCACCTGGCCTACCCGCGCCAGCAGGCCCGCCAGGTCCAGGGCGGCGCCCGCACCGGCGAGCTGGCCACCACGCTCAGCTCGCCCGCGCTGATCGACTACCAGAAGTACGACCTCTACCCGGCCAGGCCCGAGGGTGACCCGGAGGCCGCGAAGGCCGCGCTCGCCAAGGCCAAGCAGGCGCCCGGCAGCCTGACCTACGCGTACCGGAACACCCCGACCGGGCAGCGCGTCGCGCAGGTGCTGGTCGAGGGCTTCGGCAAGGCCGGGATCACCGTCGTGCCCAAGCCGGTCGACCCCAAGGCCTTCCTGGACGAGGTGCACCGCGCCGACTCCCCGTACGACCTGTTCGAGGAGACCAGCTCGGTCGACTGGCCGACCCCGTCCACCCTCGTCCCCTTCTCCTTCGACGGCCGGGCCGGCAGCGACATCAACTCCGCGCGCTACCGCAACCCGGAGGTCGACAAGGAGATCGACCGGATCAACCAGATCGGCGAGCCCCGCGCCAAGGCCAAGGAGCTGTACGCGCTGGAGCAGACCGTGATGAAGGACGTGCCGGTGCTGCCGTTCGCCTACCCGACCGTCAACCAGCTGCGCGGCGGCAACGTCGGCGGGGCGTTCATCCACCCGATCTACGGGACGGTCTCGCTGGCCTGGCTGTACCTGAAGTCCTGACGGCCGGGGCCCGCTCCCGCCCCCGGGTTCCTCGGTGGAACGGGGGCGGGCCCCTTCGTCCTCGCTTCTTCGCCCTTCTTCGCTTCTTCCACCTTCTTCCGCCCGTCCCCTTCCAACACCTCCCCCGTCACGTCGACCCCGGATCGGCCATGCTCTCCTTCGTCCTGCGGCGGACCGCCCAGGCCCTCGCGGTCCTGGTCGCGGTCTCCGCCGCCGCCTTCGCCCTCTTCTACGCCGTGCCCGCCGACCCGGCCCGCGCCGCCTGCGGCCCGCGCTGCGACAGCGGGCAGGTCGCGGCGGTCCGCCGGAGCATGGGCCTGGACCAGCCGCTGCTCACCCAGTACACCGACTACCTGGTCGGGGTCGTCGCCGGGCGGGACATCGGCGACGTGGACGGCTCGACCATCCACTGCGACGCCCCGTGCCTCGGCTACTCCTACCGGCTGCACCAGCCGGTCTCCGAGGCGCTGGCCGACCACCTGCCCGTCACCCTCTCGCTGACCGCCGGGGCGCTCGCCGTCCTGCTGGTGTTCGGCCTCGGCAGCGGGTTCGTCTCCGCGCTGCGGCACGGGCGGCGGACCGACCGGCTGCTGTCGGGCTTCACCCTGGTCGGCGCGAGCGTGCAGATCTACTTCCTCGGGTACGTCGCGCAGTGGCTGCTGGTGTACTCCACCGGGCTGCTGCCGCTGCCCTCCTACACCGCGCCGGCCGACGACCCGGCCGCCTGGGCGGGCGGGATGCTGCTCCCCTGGCTCGTCCTCGGCTTCGTCAACTCGGCCGTGTTCGCCCGGCTCTCGCGCTCGCAACTGCTGGAGACGATGAACGAGGAGTACGTCCGCACGGCCCGCGGCAAGGGCCTGGGACGGCTGCGCGCCCACCTCAAGTACACCTCGCGCGGCGCCGCCGGGCCGCTGGTGCAGCTGATCGGGCTGGAGGCCGGGGCGCTGCTCGGCGGGGCCGTGATCACCGAGACGGTGTTCGGGCTGAACGGGGTCGGGCGGTTCGCCGCGGAGGCCGTCGGCGGGCAGGACCTGCCCGCCGTGGTCGGCGCGGTGCTGCTGGCCGCCTGCTTCATGGTGCTGTTCGTCGCGCTGGCCGACCTCGCGGTCGCCTGGCTCGACCCGCGTGTCCGGCTGAGCTGATGGGGAGTCCGTCGATGAGATCCACTGTTCCGGGAGACGGCGTGAAGACCGCCTCGGCGAAGGCCGTTGAAGGGCCGGCCGCCTCGGCGAAGACCGCCGAGGGACGAGCCGCCTCCGCGAACGCCGTTGAGGGGCCGGCCGCCGTGGCGAGGGCCACTGGGGCGAAGGCCTCCGGGGCGACGGGCGTCGAGCCCGTGCTGAGCGTCCGCGACCTGAGCGTCGCCTTCGCCGACCCCCGCGGCGGCGCGCCGGTGACCGCCGTCCGGGGCCTGTCGTTCGACCTCGCGCCGGGTGAGGTCCTGGGCCTGGTGGGCGAGTCGGGCTCCGGCAAGTCGACCGTCGGGCTCGCCGTCCTCGGCCTGCACGACCCGCGCACCACCACCGTCACCGGCTCGATCAGGCTGGGCGGGCAGGAGGTGGTCGGCGCCGAGGAGTCCGCGCTGCGCGGGGTGCGGGGCGGGACGGCCGCGCTGGTCTTCCAGGACGCGCTCACCTCGCTCAGCCCCTTCCACGGTGTGGGCGCCCAGCTCGCCGAGATGTACCGGCTGCACCACCCGGGCGCGGGCCGGGCCGAGGCGGGCCGGCGGGCGGGCGAGATGCTCGACCGGGTGGGCATCCCGGCGGCCAGGGCCCGCGACTTCCCGCACCAGTTCTCCGGTGGCATGCGCCAGCGCGTGATGATCGCGATGGCCCTGATGAACGACCCCCGGCTGATCATCGCGGACGAGCCGACCACCGCCCTGGACGCCCGCGTCCAGCGGCAGGTCCTGGACCTGCTCGGCGAGTTGCAGCGCGAGCACGGGACGGCGGTGCTGCTGGTCAGCCACGACCTGGGCGTGGTCGCCGGGACGACGGACCGCACGCTGGTGCTGCGCGGCGGGGTCGGGATCGAGTCCGCGCCGACCGCCGAGCTGCTGTCCGCACCGCGCGAGCCGTACACCCGGGCACTGGTGGGCGCGGCGCTCCGGCTGGACTCGGTACCGGGCACCGCCCTGCCGACGGTCGACGAGCCGGCGCCGTCCCGGACGTTCCGGCCGCGGACCGTCCGGCGTCCCGAGCGCTGGCTGGTCGAGGTGGAGGACCTGTCCGTGCACTTCCCCGGGCGCCGGCGCTTCCCCGGCCTGCGGGCCGAACCGGTCCGGGCGGTCGAGGGGGTCGGCCTGCGGATCGCCCCCGGCGAGACGCTCGGGCTGGTCGGCGAGTCCGGCTCCGGCAAGTCCACCACCTCACGGGTCCTGGCCGGGTTGCAACGGCCCACCGGCGGAAGGGTGTCGTACGACGGGCAGGACGTCACCCGGCCGGACCGGGAGCTGCGCCAGCGGCTCAGCCGGGAGATCCAGCTGGTCTTCCAGGACCCGTACGCCTCGCTCAACCCGCGCCGGACCATCGCCCGGACCCTGGACACCCCGCTGCGCCTGCACACCTCGCTGAGCCCGGCCGAACGGCGGGAGCGCTCGGCCGAGTTGCTGGAGCAGGTCGGGCTGGAGGCCCGGCACCTGGACCGCTACCCGCACGAGTTCTCCGGCGGACAGCGCCAGCGGATCGGCATCGCCCGGGCGCTCGCCCCGCAGCCGCGCCTGATCATCGCCGACGAGCCGGTCTCCGCGCTCGACGTGTCGGTACAGGCCCAGGTGCTCAACCTGCTGATGGAGCTGCGCGAACGGCTCGGCGTCGCCTTCCTGTTCGTCTCCCACGACCTCGCGGTGGTACGGCACTTCTGCGACCGGGTGGCGGTGATGCACCGGGGCCGGCTGGTCGAGTCCACCGATCGGGACCGGCTGTTCGAGGCACCGCACACCGAGTACACGCGGGAGCTGCTGGCGGCGGTGCACTGAGCGGTGCACTGAGATGATCGAGGCCCGTCGGACGGGATCGGACCCGTCGGACGCCATCGGAGAGGTGCAGCGACGATGTCCACCAGCAGCGACCGGACGACCGTGGACGAGGAACTCGTGGAGGCGGCCCTGGAGGTCGCACGGCGGTACGCGCGGGGCGACAACCACACCGTGGCGGCCGCGGGCCGCAATGCCGACGGGCGGATCGTCACCGCGCTGAACGCCTACCACTTCACCGGCGGGCCGTGTGCCGAGCTGGTGCTCATCGGCGCGGCGGCCGGCCAGGGGGTGTACGAGCTCACCACCGTGGTGGCCGTGGGCGACCGGGAACGCGGGGTAATCCCGCCGTGCGGGCGGTGCCGGCAGGTGCTGCTGGACTACTTCCCCGAGGTGGGGGTCATCGTCGGGCGGGGGCCGGAGCTGCGCACCGTGCCGGTGTCGGCCCTGCTGCCGGGGGCGTACGTCTGGGCCGACCACCAGGAGGAGTGAACGGAAGGTCGTGCACCCTTCGTTCGGCTGCGCCGCTCCGGCTCGAGGCGCTAGCGTGCAGGCGGTGTGACGTAGGAGACCCGGGCAAGGAATCACCAACCGAGGGGGCACATTTGTCGGACGACCTGCTCATCGCAAAGATCAACCACGGCTTCGATCACCTCGACGCCGACGGCGACGGCCTGCTCACCGAGCGGGACCACGTCCTGATGGGCCTCTCGGTGGCCCGCTCGCTCGGCCACCAGGAGGGTTCCGAGGCGGAGGCCGTGATAGTGCGCGCCTACCTGACGACCTGGCACGACCTGCACCTCGCCCGGCTGCCCGCCGGCACCGAGGCGATCACCCGCCAGCAGTTCGTCGCCTCGACCGGCTCGCTCGCCGACGACCCGGAGGCCGCGCAGGACATCCTCGGCGCACTCGCCCGCGCCTTCCTCGCCGTCGCCGACGCCGACCGCAGCGGGACGGTGGACGCCGGCGAGTTCTTCGTCTTCCAGCGCGGCCACTTCGCCGGCCTCTCCCGCGACGACGCCGACGAGGCCTTCCGCCACCTCGACACCGACGGCGACGGCGTGCTCTCCGCGGCCGAGTTCACCAACGCGATCATCGAGTTCTGGACCAGCCGCGACCCGGACGCGCCCGGCAACTGGTGGACGGGCAGGGCGCCGCACTCCTTCTGAGCCGAACGTCGGGCGGCAGGCCAGGGGGATCGTCCCGGTCGGAAGGCCGGGACGGCCGGTTCGGCCGCTTCAGGCGGTTCAGCCGCTTCAGGCGGTTCAGCCGGTTCAGCCGGGACGACCGTTTCGGCCGGTTCAGCCGGCCTGACGTTCCCGGCGGGGCTGACGTTCCCGGCGGGGCTGACGTTCCCGGCGGGCCGGACTCCCGGCGCTCGACGAGCGGCCCGGACGCCGCCGGCTGACGCTCACCACCAGGCAGACGCCCGCCACCACGATCGCGCCGCCCGCGAGGGTCGGGCCGGTCAGCGGCTCGGCCAGGATCAGCCAGCCCAGCAGCACCGCGACCACCGGGTTCACATACGCGTAGGTGGCCACCAGGGTCAGCGGCGCGGCGCGCAGCAGCCAGGCGTACGCGGTGAAGGCGAGCAGCGAGCCGAACAGCACCAGGTAGGCGAGGGCCAGCCAGGACCGGCCGGAGATCGCCCCGAGGTCCAGCCCGTGCTGCTCACCGCGGCCCAGTCCGACCAGCAGGTTGCCGAGGCCGCCGGCCAGCATCTGGAAGGCGCTCGCGGCGAGCACGTTGCCGGGCATCGGGATCTTCTTGCTCACGAAGGAGCCGGTCGCCCAGAGCAGGGTGGCGCCGATGATCAGGATCACGCCGCCCGGCTCGATCGACCCGCCGATCGCGGGGGCCGACAGGACGCCGAGGCCGACCAGTCCGAGCAGCACCCCGGCCAGCTCGGCGGGCCTCGGGCGCTCTCCGCCGAACGCCGTCAGCACCACCATCCACAGCGGGACCGCGGCCACCAGCAGGGCGGCCAGGCCGGAGGGGACGGAAGTCTCGCCCAGGACCACCATGCCGTTGCCGCCGGTCAGCAGCAGCAGGCCGACCAGGGCGGAGGAGGCCAGCTGTCGCCGGGTCACCTTCAGACCGGCCGGGCCCTGGCGCACCAGGAGGTAGCCGGCCAGCAGCAGGCCGGCGGTGAGGAAGCGGGCACTGGCGGAGAGGAAGGAGGGCATCGTCTCCACGACGACCCGGATCGCCAGGTAGGTCGAGCCCCAGACGACGTAGACCACGAGGAGGGCGAGCCAGACCGCGCCGCCGAGACGGGCGGCGGGGCCGGCGTCGGTGGGCGGGGTGAGGGTCGTGGCTGCCTTGGTCATGGCCTTGCTCTTCGCTTCGGTGGCGGCGGCGGCAGGGATGCCGGGGGTGTCGGGGGTGTCGGGAGCCGAGCCGGGGGTAGCGGCCGGTTGGGAGGGTGAAGCGGGCGATGTCATGCGTGTCCCCCTTGGACGGTGCTGGCCGAACATCCGACATGACAGCGCATGGACGGCCCGGCGCGCCAGTCGGTATCAGAAGTCGGACCGCAGGACGTACCGTGGGCGCTCCCCGACGAGGAGGTCGAACCCGTGTCCGCATCCGAGGAGGCCCTGCCGTTCTTCGTGTACGGCACTCTGCGCAGCGGCGGCCGCAATCATGCCGTCCACCTGGCCGGACGGTACGCCGAGATCCGGCCGGCGGTACTGGAGGGCGCCGCGCTGCACGAGGGCCCCGGCTTCCCGTACGCGGTTGCGGATCCGGCGCCCGGGCGCCGGATCCTGGGCGAGCTCGTCACCGTACGCCCGGGCGCGTACGCCGGAGCCCTGGCGGCGCTGGACCGGCTGGAGGACTGCCGGGCGGACGGGACCGGGCTGTATGTGCGGCGACGGCTGACGGTACGGACGGCGACGGGCGAGCCGCGCGAGGCCTGGGTCTACCTCGCCGGGCCGAGAGCCGAGGCGCGGCTGCGGGAGCAGCCGGCGCTGATCGAGTCGGGGGACTGGGAGGCGGGTGACAGATGACAGCGAACAGAGTTTGAAATCTGTTCGCTGTCATCTGTCATCTGTCTTCTGAAATCTGTCGCCTGTCACTTGTCAGTCGTCGGCCGTCGGTTGTCGGTTGCCGGTTGTCATCCGCCACCGAACCTCCCACAGACCGCCAGGTAGGCTGCCCCGGCCAGTGAGTTTTCCTGCTCATCGGCCCATCGAACGACGAGGAGCCACCCGGTGCCCGAGCTGCCACCCCCGATCACCGTCGTCGGGATCGGGGCCGACGGCTGGCCCGGCCTCGCGGTCGGCTCCCGGGCCGCGCTCCGGGAGGCCGAGGTCGTCGTCGGCGGGCCCCGCCAACTGGACCTGCTCCCCCGCGACGAGGTCACCGCCGAACGCGTCCCCTGGCCGTTCCCGCTGCGCCCCGCCGTCCCCGGGCTGGTCGCCACCCACGCCGGCCGCCGCATCGCCGTGCTGGCCAGCGGCGACCCGATGTTCTACGGCATCGGCCGCACCCTCGCCGAGACCGTCGGCGCCGAGCGCCTGCGCGTCCTGCCGCACCCCTCCTCCGTCTCCTACGCCTGTGCCCGGCTCGGCTGGCCGCTGGAGGCCACCGAGGTCGTCAGCCTGGTCGGCCGACCGCTGGACTCCCTCGCCCTCGCCCTCCACCCCGGCCGCCGTCTGCTGGTGCTCAGCGCCGACGCCGCCACCCCGGCTGCCGTCGCCGAACTGCTCACCACCCGCGGTTACGGCACCGCCCGCCTGCGGGTGCTCGAACAGCTCGGCGCCCCCGCCGAACGCCACCTGGACGGCCCCGCCGACGGCTGGCCGCACCCGCCCGGCGACCCGCTGAACGTCATCGCCGTCGACCTCGGCGACGGCCCCCGCACGTCCGTCGTCCCCGGCCTGCCCGACACCGCGTACGAGAGCGACGGCCAGCTCACCAAGCGCCACGTCCGCGCCGCGACCCTCGCCATGCTGGCCCCGTCCCCCGGCGAACTGCTCTGGGACGTCGGCGGCGGCTCGGGCTCGATCGCGATCGAGTGGCTGCGCGCCCACCGCGACTGCCAGGCCGTCAGCGTCGAGCGCGCCCCGGTGCGGGCCGAGCGGATCGCCCGCAACGCCGCCGCGCTCGGGGTGCCCCGGCTCCGTGTGGTGACCGGCCCCGCTCCCACCGCGCTCGCCGAACTCCCCACCCCCGACGCCGTGTTCATCGGCGGCGGCCTCACCGCGCCCGGTCTGCTGGACGCCTGCTGGTCCGCGTTGCGCCCCGGCGGCCGGATCGTCGCCAACACCGTGACGCTGGAGTCCGAGGCGCTGCTGGCCGAGTGGTACCGGCGCCACGGCGGGGAACTCGTCAAACTCGCCGTCGCCCACGCCGTCCCGGTGGGCGGTTTCACCGGGTGGCGCCAGGCCATGCCGGTCACCCAGTGGTCGGCCGTCAAGCCCGGCGATGTCAAGCTCGACACCGCCGAACCCGACACCGCCGAGCCCACCGCCGTGTTCAACACCCCTCAGGAGAACGCCTCGTGACCGTCCACTTCATCGGAGCAGGCCCGGGCGCGGCCGACCTGATCACCCTGCGCGGCCAGCGCATCCTGGCCCGCGCCGAGGTCTGCCTGTACGCGGGCAGCCTGGTCCCGCGCGAGCTGCTGGACGAGTGCCCGCCCGGCGCCCGCCTGATCGACACCGCGCAGCTCAACCTGGACCAGATCACCGCCGAGCTGGTCGCCGCCCACGAGGCCGGCCAGGACGTGGCCCGGCTGCACTCCGGCGACCCGTCCGTCTTCTCCGCCGTCGCCGAGCAGATGCGCCGCCTGGACGCGGCCGGCGTGCCGTACGAGGTGGTCCCCGGCGTGCCCGCCTTCGCCGCCGCCGCGGCAGCGCTGAAGCGGGAGTTGACCGTCCCGACCGTCGGCCAGACCGTCATCCTCACCCGGATCGCCAAGCGCGCCACCCCGATGCCCGAGGGCGAGGACCTCGCCACCCTCGGTCGCAGCGGCGCCCTGCTGGTGCTGCACCTGGCCGCCTCGTACGTGGACGACGTGGTCGAGCAGCTGCTCCCGCTCTACGGCGCCGACTGCCCGGCCGCCGTGGTCGCGATGGCCAGCCGCCCCGACGAGCTGGTGCTGCGCGGCACCGTCGGGGACATCGCCGAGCAGGTCAAGGCGGCGGGCGTGGTCCGCACCGCCGTCATCATCGTCGGCCGCACGCTGGCCGCCGAGCAGTTCCGCGACAGCCACCTCTACTCGGCGGACCGCGAGCGACCGCACGAGCCCTGCGGCGCCTGATGCGGCACGTCCTGATCCTCGGCGGGACCACCGAAGGGCGGACGCTGGCCGCCGAACTCGCCCCGACCGCGCTCGCCCCGACCGCACTCCGGGTCACCAGTTCGCTGGCCGGCCGGGTCGCCCGGCCGCGGCTGCCCGCCGGGGAGGTGCGGATCGGCGGCTTCGGCGGGCCGGAAGGACTGGCGGACTGGCTGCGCGCGGAACGCGTGGACGCGGTGGTGGACGCCACCCACCCGTTCGCCGCCGGAAT
This sequence comes from Kitasatospora sp. NPDC048286, assembly GCF_043201735.1. Classification (NCBI taxonomy): domain Bacteria; kingdom Bacillati; phylum Actinomycetota; class Actinomycetes; order Kitasatosporales; family Streptomycetaceae; genus Kitasatospora; species Kitasatospora sp. NPDC048286. Next base: position 529,481 of record NZ_JBICZE010000006.1, on the reverse strand, counting down.
CTCGCGGAACGCCGCCCTCGCGGCCGCCGCCACCGGCGTCCCCCTGCTGGTGCTGCGCCGCCCCGGCTTCACCCGGGTCGACGGCGACCGCTGGCTCCCCGCCCCCTCCCTCGCCGCGGCGGCCGAACTGCTGCCCCGGCGCGGGGAACGGGTCTTCCTCACCATCGGCCGGCAGGGCGTCGCCGCCTTCGCCCACCTGGACGGGGTCCACTTCCTCGCCCGGTCGGTGGACCCGCCCGAGCCTCCGCTGCCGCCCTCGTGCGAAGTCCTGTTGGACCGCGGGCCGTTCACGATCGAGGGCGAGGAGGCGCTGCTGCGGGGGCGCGGCATCGACGTCCTGGTCACCAAGGACAGCGGCGGCGCCGCGACCGCCCCCAAGCTGACCGCCGCCCGCGGACTCGGCCTGCCCGTCATCATCGTGGAGCGTCCTCCGGTGCCGGACGGCGTCCCGGTCACACCCGACGTCCCGGGCGCGCTGCGCTGGCTGGAGCAACTGCGCTAGGGGGTCAGGCCGTTGACGCTCCCACCAGTCCGCTGGACCGGGCCGGGCCGGACTGGGCCGCGGATAATGCGGGGCGGGCCCGTCGGATGGCGGGCAGGATGGCGCGATGACCGATGATCAGCGCACCCCGACTCCCCGCACCGCCGACGAACGCACCACTCTGGCAGGCTTCCTGGACTACCAGCGCGCCACTCTGGCGATGAAGTGCGAGGGCCTCACCGCGGAGCAGCTCCGCACCCGCGTGCTGGCGCCGTCCGGGCTCTCCCTGCTCGGGCTGGTCCGCCACCTGGCCGAGGTGGAGCGCAGCTGGTTCCGCAACGTCCTCGACGACGAAGGCGCGCCCGGTTTCTGGAAGCACCCGGACGGATCCTTCGCCGAGTTCGACGCCGACACCGCCGACCCCGACGAGGCCTTCGCGACCTGGCGCCGTGAGTGCGACCACGCCAGGGAACTCGTCGCCGCCGCGGAGTCGTTGGACGTCCTGGGCCGCTACGGCGAAGAGGTCTTCTCGCTCCGCTGGATCCTCACCCACATGATCGAGGAGTACGCCCGCCACAACGGCCACGCCGACCTCCTCCGCGAACACCTCGACGGCACCACCGGCGAGTAGCAGCGAAGAGCGCCGAACGGCACCGGAGAGCATCGAGCAGCACCGAGCAGCCACCCGAGAACAAGGAGCGAGCAGGCAGTGCGCACCCGCCAGAAGGAACGCGAGACTCCCGGGCCGTCCGAGCCCTGGAACGAGATCGTCCCCGGGCTCTGGATGGGCGGGCACTACTACACCCCGCCCGGCGGCGAGCTGGAACTCGCGATCGTGCGGGCGGAGTTCGACCTGGTGGTCAGCCTGTTCACGCTCCCCGGGCACGGCCCGGCGCCGGAGGTGGAGCACGTCGTCCGGGAGGTGCCCGACGGCCCGCTCTCCCCCGGTCAGCTGCTCGCCGTCCAGGAGGCGGCCGAGCTCACCGCGTCCGCCGTCCGCCGGGGCCGGCGGACGCTGGTGCGCTGCCACTCCGGGTACAACCGCTCGGGCCTGGTGGTGGCGCAGGCGCTGGTCGGCCTCGGGCACGAGTGCGGCGAGGCGGTCCGGCTGGTCCGGGAGCGACGCTCGCCCTGGGCACTGAACAACCCGGTGTTCGTGGACTACTTGAACACCGGGTTGGAGGTCGCCGTCCTGCTGACCGGCCTCGACGGGTGAGGCCGGTCAGTGGCCCGTCGGCCGGTCAGATGTCGCGGAAGGTCTCGATCCGGGCGCCGATGGAGTTGAGGCGCTCGGCGAGGTCCTCGTAGCCGCGGTTGATGACGTAGACGTTGCGCAGCACGGAGGTGCCCTGGGCGGCGAGCATGGCGAGCAGGATGACCACGGCGGGGCGCAGGGCCGGCGGGCACACCATCTCGGCGGCGCGCCAGCGGGTGGGGCCCTGGACCAGCACGCGGTGCGGGTCGAGGAGCTTGACGTCGGCGCCGAGGCGGGTCAGTTCGGTCAGGTAGATCGCGCGGTTGTCGTACACCCAGTCGTGGATCATCGTGGTGCCGTGCGCGGCCGCGGCGATGGCGGCAAAGAACGGCACGTTGTCGATGTTGATGCCGGGGAACGGCATCGGGTGGATGGTGTCGATCGGCGCGGTCAGCTTGGAGGGGCGCACGGTGAGGTCGACGAGCCGGGTGCGGCCGTTGTGGGCGCGGTACTCGGGGGTGCGGTCGTAGTCGAGGCCCATGCCCTCCAGGACCGCGAGCTCGATCTCCAGGAACTCGATCGGCACCCGGCGGATGGTCAGCTCGGAGGAGGTGACGACGGCGGCGGCCAGCAGGCTCATCGCCTCCACCGGGTCCTCGGCCGGGGTGTAGTCGACGTCGCAGGTGATCTCCGGGACGCCGTGGACGGTGAGGGTGGTGGTGCCGATGCCCTCGATCCTCACGCCCAGCTTCTCCAGGAAGAAGCAGAGGTCCTGGACCATGTAGTTGGGCGAGGCGTTGCGGATGACGCTGACGCCGTCGTGCCGGGCGGCGGCCAGCAGGGCGTTCTCGGTGACGGTGTCCCCGCGCTCGGTCAGCACGATCGGGCGGTCCTGCGGGGCGCCCGGCTCGACCGAGGCGTGGTAGGCGCCGCCGGTGGTGGCGACCTCCAGGCCGAAGCGGCGCAGCGCGGTCAGGTGCGGCTGGACGGTGCGGGTGCCGAGGTCGCAGCCGCCCGCGTACGGGATGGCGAAGCGCTGGGCGCGGTGCATCAGCGGGCCGAGGAACATCAGCACGCTGCGGGTGCGGCGGGCGGCCTCGACGTCCATCGCCGCGAGGTCCAGCTCGGCGGGCGGGGTCAGTTCGAGGTCGCGACCCTCGTTGATCCAGCGGCTCTTGACGCCGATGCTGGTGAGCACCTCGAGGATGCGGTAGACCTCCTCGATCCGGGCGACGCTGCGGATCGTGGTGCGGCCGGTGGTCAGCAGCGAGGCGCAGAGGATCGCCACGCAGGCGTTCTTGCTGCTGCGGACGTCGATCGCGCCGGAGAGCCGGGTGCCGCCGGCGACGCGCAGGTGCATCGGGCCGGAGTAGCCGAGGGAGACGATCTCGCTGTCGAGGGCTTCCCCGATGCGGGCGATCATCTCAAGGCTGACGTTCTGCTTGCCCTGTTCGATGCGGTTGACCGCGCTCTGGCTGGTTCCGAGAGCCTCTCCGAGCTGCGCCTGGGACCAGCCCCGGTGCTGGCGCGCGGTGCGGATGAGGGTGCCGATACGGGTGAGGTAGTCGCCTGTCACTCGCCAGACGATATCTCATGACTGAGATGACGACAGAATCGGGGGTCGATGTAGAACTCCATTTGTCCGTTTCTCACACCGTATGAGTGTCAGTTCCTCACATCACCAGGTGATGTTGTCGCATCGTCGTGACACTCGCGACAATGTCACGGCCCAGGCGACGGTCGCCGTCCCGGCGGTGCCACGACCCCGGCGGCTGTCGCCGCCCTGCGGCGTCACGGCCCCAGCGGCTCCGCGCGGCCGACGACGGTGCCCGCGCGGTCGATGCAGATGACGTCCACCGCGACCGGCGAGCCCAGCAGCACGCCGAGCGCCGTCGCCCGGGCCGCCTCGGCGACGAGGTCCCCGAGCGGCACCCCGGCGGCGCGGCACAACTGCACCGCCTCCAGGCCGGTGTTGGCGCCCGCGACCGCCTCGGCCAGCACCTCGTCCGCCCCGCCGCGGCGGGCCAGTTCGGCCAGGTACCCCTTGTCCACCTGGGAGCGCGCCGAGTGCAGGTCGAGGTGGCCGGCCGCGAGCTTGGACAGCTTGGCGAAGCCGCCCGCGATGGTCAGCCGGGGCACCGGGTGGCGCTTGAGGTACTTGAGCACGGCACCGGCGAAGTCACCCATGTCCAGCAGCGCGTCCTCGGGCAGCCCGTGCTCGGCGACCGCGACCTTCTCCGAGGTCGAGCCGGTGCAGCCGGCCACGTGGGTGCGCCCCGCCGCCCGGGCCACGTCCACCCCGCGGCGGATCGAGTCGATCCAGGCCGAGCAGGAGTACGGGACGACCACCCCGGTCGTACCGAGGATGGAGAGGCCGCCGAGGATGCCGAGCCGGGGGTTCCAGGTGGACCTGGCGATCTCCTCGCCGTGGTCGACGGAGATCTCGACCACCACGTCGCCGCTGCCGCCGTGCGCGGCGGCCACCTCGGCGACGACGTCCCGGATCATCTGCCGGGGCACCGGGTTGATCGCGGGCTCGCCGACGGGCAGTGGCAGGCCTGCCTTGGTGACCGTCCCCACCCCCGGACCGGCCCGGAACACCACGCCGGCACCGGGCTCGCCGGACCGTACGGTCGAGCGGATCAGCGCGCCGTGGGTGACGTCGGGGTCGTCGCCCGCGTCCTTGACCACTCCGGCCATGGCGGCGAGGCGCTCGCCTCCGGCGGCCGGCCCGTCCGGCTCCTCGGCCCTCGTCAGCTGCTCGGCCGCGAGGGCGAAGGCGGGCTGCTGGCCCTTGGGGAGGGTGACGACCACCGAGTCCGGGAACTCCCCGGTGAGCAGCGCGGTGTACGCGGCCTTGGTGGCGGCGGTGGCGCAGGCGCCCGTCGTCCAGCCGGGCCGCAGGCCGCTGCTCTTCAGCTGGCCGGCCCGGCCGCCCGCTCCGGCCGCGGCTCCCACACCCGGCTCGGCTCCTGCTGCGGCCACCTGCGCCCCGTTTCCGACAGCGCCCGCGCCGTCCCGCTCCGCTCGGCGGCCACCTCGGACGCCGTCGCCGATTTTCCCCCACCGGGCCGGGCGGGGCCCGACCGGGGGTGGTGGCGGGCCGCATCGTGCGCGGCGTGGAGGCGTCTCGTGCGGGAGCTGCGCAGGGGCGCCGCCCCGCGTTCCCGAAGAGTTCTCTGCACGGGCCTCGCCCGCCGCCCCTACCAGTGAGTAATCTGGCGGTCCGCCAGAAGCGGGTTCATGACAGACGTGGGCCCGGCCGGGGTCGACTTCCCCGCCGGGCCATCAGCATGTGGGGGTTTTTGTGGCAGGGATGAATCGGCGTACGTTCCTCACCGGTACGTCGGTGGCTGCCGCCTGGTCGGCCTTGTCGCTGGGCGGCGCGCAGTTCGCCTCGGCCGCGGCGCGCGACCGGGCGCTGGCGACGACGGCCGCGCGGGCGGTCGGGGTCGCCGGGACCACGCTGGAGCAGGTGGCCACGCCGGTCGGCACCGGCGGCTACAAGCGGCTGACGGCCGGGCCCGGCTGGCCGTTGGTGGTGCGCGGCGAGCTGGCGCCGGCGACCACCGGGCGGGACGACCGCCGGACCGGCCTGGCCAGCTTCGTCCAGTTCAGCGACCTGCACCTGGTGGACACCGAGTCCCCGGTGCGCTTCGAGTACCTGGCCAAGTTCAACGGCAGCGCGTACCGGCCGCAGGAGGCCCTGAACGCCCGCGGCGTGTCGGCCCTCGTCGAGCGCGTCAACTCGCTCGCCGGCGGCCCCTACACCGGGATGCCGTTCAGCATGGTGATGGCCACCGGCGACAACACCGACAACCACGAGCTCGCCGAACTCGACTGGTACCTCAAGGTCATGGGCGGCGGCCGGCTCGCCCAGAGCACCGGTGACCTCGGCCGCTACGAGGGTGTCCAGAACTCCGGCAACGCCGCCTACTGGAACCCCGAACTCGCCTACAGCGACGGCTACAAGGCGAAGGGCTTCCCGCAGATACCCGGCTTCCTGTCGGCCGCCGGGCGTCCCTTCGACGCGCCGGGCCTGCGCACGCCCTGGTACACCACGGTCGGCAACCACGACGACAGCATCGAGGGCTCGCTGCCGGACCTCGGGCTGCTGAACGACCTGTACGCCGGCCAGTACAAGCTGGAGGGCTGCGACGACGCCACGGCCGCCCAGCTGATGGACTCGCTGCGCCGCGACCCGGCGGGCGCCGTGCTGCTGCTGGCGAAGCTGATCGCCAGCGGCGACCTGGTGCGCAAGGTCACCCCGGACGAGCGCCGCCGGCCGTTCACGCTCAAGGAGTTCGCCAAGGCCCACCTGAACCCGGCGGTCACCGGCGCCGGCCCCTACGGGCACGGCTTCACCTCGGACATGGCGAACAGCGGCAAGCTCTACTACACCTTCCGCATCTCGGAGAAGGTGGTCGGTATCAGCCTGGACACCACCAACCAGGCCGGGTTCGCCGACGGTTCGCTGGGCACCGCGCAACTGCGCTGGCTGGAGCAGCAGTTGAAGGCGCACAGCGGTCACTGGTACGACGCCGACGGGCGCAAGGTGACGGGCGGGAGCACGGACGAGCTGGTCCTCGTCTTCAGCCACCACACCAGCGGCACGATGGGCAACCTGCTGCCGGACCCGCGCAACATCTTCGAGGGGCGGCACGACGGCAACGAGCTGGTGGCGCTGCTCCAGCGCTACCCGAACGTGGTCGCGTGGGTGAACGGGCACACCCACATGAACAAGATCACGCCGCACGGGCACGCGGTGCCGGAGCGGGCGTTCTGGGAGATCAACACCGCCTCGCACATCGACTACCCGCAGCACGGGCGGATCATCGAGATCGCGGACAACGGGGACGGCACGCTCTCGCTGTTCACCACGCTGATCGAGTCCTCCGCACCGTACGGGACGGACTTCGGCAGCACCTCGGACGCCAACCTCGCGGCGCTCTACCGCGAGCTGTCGTACAACGACCCGAACGGCCGCGCGACGGCGCCGCTGGGCACGGGCACGGACCACAACACCGAGCTGCTGATCACCAAGCCGACCCGGTAGCGGCGGCCGCGGGGCGGAGAGCAGCGGCCGGAGGACGGCGAACGAATGACAGATGACAGCGAACAGATGATGAAATCTGTTCGCTGTCATCTGTCATCCGTCATCTGTCAGCTGACGTCCGTCGGCTGACATCTGTCATCCGTCGCCCGCCACCGGCGCCCGCTACTCCTCCGGGTACCGCCGCGGCGTCCAGACGACCTCCACGCCGCCGCCCCGCTCGACCGCCCGGGTCTGCGAGGAGCCGATCAGCAGGATGGTCCGCATGTCGACGAGCGCCGGGTCGAGTTCGCCCAGCCGGACGATCCGCACCCGCTCGGTCGGGCCGCCGACGTCGCGGGCCATCACCACCGGGGTCTCCGGCGCCCGGTACTCCAACAGGAGGTCCCGGGCGAGGCCGACCTGGGTGGTCCGGGACTTCGAGCCCGGGTTGTACAGCGCGAGCACCAGGTCCGCCTCGGCCGCGGCCCGCAGCCGCTTCGCCACCACGTCCCAGGGCTTGAGCCGGTCCGAGAGCGACACCGTCGCGTAGTCGTGCCCCAGGGGGGCGCCGGCCCGGGAGGCGGCGGCGTGGGCTGCGGTCATCCCCGGGAGTACCCGCACCGGGACGTCCCGGTACGCCTCCTCACAGGCGACCTCCAGGACGGCGGTGGCCATCGCGAACACCCCCGGGTCGCCCGAGGAGACCACCGCGACGCGGTGCCCGCGCCGGGCGAGCTCCAGGGCGAACTCGGCGCGCTCCGACTCCACCTTGTTGTCCGAGCCGTGCCGCCGCTGCCCCGGACGCTCCGGCACCCGGTCCAGGTAGGTGGTGTAGCCGACCAGGTCGGTGGCCTCGGACAGCGCTCCGCGCGCCTCGGCGGTCAGCCAGAGCGGTCCGGCCGGCCCGGTGCCGACCACGGTCACGCTGCCGACGCCGTCCGACAGCCGGACCTCCGGCTCCAGCGGCGCCACCTTGCTCGGCAGCACCGCGACCGAGAAGTACGGCACCGTCTCGTCGTCGACCTCGGCGAGCGGGGCGATCCGCTCGCCCGCCATGAAGGCCCGCTCGACGTACTGCGCGTCCGCCAGCCGTCCCGCCCGCTCCAGGGCGCGGCGGACGGCCGGGAAGGTGCGTCCCAGCTTCATGACCACGGCCGAGTCGGCGGCCGCGATCCGCGCCGTCAGCTCCTCCTCGGGCAGCGTGCCGGGGATGACGGTGAGCGTCTCCTCGGCCTCGGTCAGCGGCTGTCCGAGCCGGGCGGCGGCCGCGCTGATCGAGGTCACGCCCGGCACCACCTCGGTCGGGTAGCGGTGCGCGAGCCGCTTGTGCATGTGCTGGTAGGAACCGTAGAAGAGCGGGTCGCCCTCGGCGAGGACCACCACGTCGCGCCCGGCGTCCAGGTGGGCGGCCAGCCGGGCGGCGGCCTCCTCGTAGAACTCGTCCAGCGCGCCCCGGTAGCCGCCCGGGTGGTCGGTGGTCTCGACGGTGAGCGGGTAGACGAGCTTCTCCTCGATCTGCCCACCCGCCAGGTACCGTTCGGCGATCGACCGCGCGATCGACCGGCCGTGCCGGGCGCTGTGGTAGGCCACCACGTCGGCCTTGCCGATGAGTTCGGCGGCGCGGACGGTCACCAGCGACGGGTCACCCGGGCCGAGCCCGACGCCGTACAGCCGACCCGTGGTGTTCTGAGGCTCCGTCACTCTACTTCGCTCGCAATCGCGTTGATGGCGGCGGCGGCGATAGCGCTGCCGCCGCGCCGGCCGCGGACCACCAGGTGTTCCAGGCCGGACGGGTGCTCGGCCAGGGCCTGCTTGGACTCGGCGGCGCCGATGAAGCCGACCGGGACGCCGATCACCGCGGCGGGCCGGGGGGCGCCCGCCTCGATCATCTCCAGCAGCCGGAACAGCGAGGTCGGCGCGTTGCCGACGGCGACCACCGCGCCCTCCAGTCGGGGCAGCCACAGCTCCATGGCCGCGGCACTGCGGGTGTTGCCCATCGCCCGGGCGAGTTCGGGCACCGACGGGTCGGTGAGGGTGCAGATCACCTCGTTGTCGGCGGGCAGCCGCTTGCGGGTGACACCGCTCGCGACCATGTTGACGTCGCAGAGGATGGGCGCACCGGCGCGCAGCGCGGCGCGCGCGGAGGCGACCACGCCGGGCGAGTACACCAGGTCCTCGACCAGGTCGACCATCCCGCAGGCGTGGATCATCCGCACCGCGACCTGGGAGACGTCCGCCGGGAGGGCGGCCAGGTCGGCCTCCGCACGGATGGTGGCAAAGGACTGGCGGTAGATGGACGCGCCGTCCTTCTCGTACTCGATCACTTCGTGGTCCTCCTGGCCTCGGCGACCGCCTCGGCCATCTCCTCGTTCGTCACGTCGATGCTCGTCACATCGATGCTCGTCGCGCCGACGCTCGCCGCCCGGGGATCCGTCACGCCGACGCTCGTCGCCGGGGGATCCGCCGCGTCGGCGGCGGCGCCGTTCACCGTCACCCGGTAGCCGCGCCCCGTCGCCAGCACGTCCACCCACCGCCCGGCGGGATGGCCGCAGCGCCGCTCACAGCCCGACCAGTGGACGGGCAGTCGGACGGGCGGCCGGGCGGGCACCGCACCGACCGGCCCGACACCGGCACCGACACCGACACCGGCGTCCAACGCCCGGGCCGCGTCGGTACGGACGTCGGCCAGCGACTTGGCGCAGCCCGGCAGTCCGGTGCAGGCGGTGGCCCGCTCCCAGGCCGAGCCTGGCTCGGTGCGGAAGCCGGCCGCGGCGAGCGCGGGCAGCCGGTCGGCCGGTGCGCCGGGCAGGACCGCCCCGCGCCAGGGGGTCAGCCGCAGTTCACCGGCCGAGGCGGCGACCAGCGTCCGCCACTGTCCGGCGCTCGCCCGGCCGAAGCGCAGTCCCACCGAGAGCCCGCCGGGCAGCGCGCCGACGGCGGGCGCGGCACCGGCGAAGGCGGGCAGCGGCACCGAGCCGGCCGGCAGCAGTTCGGGGACCTCGCGCAGGTGCCAGGCCTTGCGTCCGTTCGTCCGCAGTGCTGCCAGGAAGGAGCGGGCCGCGTCCAGGACGGCGGCGACCTCCCGCCCGGCCTCGACCGGGTGCCCGTGGTCGTCGCGCCCGAGGCGCAGCAGCCGGGTGCCGTCCGGGCCTGCGATCAATGTCACATCGGCGTCGAGCGCGGCGACGTCGCCGTGCCCGTCGTCCAGCGCGAACAGGAACTTGCCGGAGAGCCCGGCCGCCCAGTCGCTCGCGCACAGGCGCGCGTCCAACTCCCTTACCCAGGCCTGCACATCGGCGTTGCCGCGGCTGCCGGGGGTGCTGTCGGCGGCGTCCAGCCCGGCGGTCGGGGAGGCAACGATGTTGCGGACCCGCTCGTGGGTGTCCGAGGGCAGCAGCCCGACGGCGCGCAGCCGGTCGGCGAGCTCGGACGCGCAGTGCGGGGCCAGGCCGCGCAACTGGACGTTGCCGCGCGAGGTGGTCTCCAGCTCACCGTCGCCGAGGGCCTCGGCCGCCTCGGCCAGTGCGAGCGCCTGACGGTCCGTCAGTAGTCCGCCGGGCAGGCGGATCCGGGCGAGGGCGCCGTCGTCGGCCGCATGCAGACGAAGCGCTCCGGGGCAGGCGTCCGCACGCCCCCGGTCGGGCACCTCCCGGTCGGGTCCTGCGGCGCCCGGCGCGGTGGCGTCGGGTGTCGGTGGCATGGCGGCGAGCATACAGATGATCCGATCGCTTGCCTCCGTCCGTCGCATCACACCCGGTCCGCACCCGGCCCCGAGCCCGCCCCCACCCCGGCCCCGTGCCCGCCCTCACCCCGGCCCCGCCGCCGGTCCCGAGGCCCGCCCCGCCACCGGCCTCGCGAACCGGACGTCCGAAAGCTCACTCTCCCCCAGGTCAGCCGTACCCCGTACGATGCTGGCGGACGGTCCCCCGCGGGCCGTCCGAACGCCAGCGACGGCGCAGGGGAGGAAACCGGTGCGAACCCGGTGCGGTCCCGCCACTGTGACCGCGGTTCACCGGTAGACCGGTGGCCGTGGGAGCCAGGAACTCCTGCCGTCCTCCACCGGCCCGGGGCGCGGACCCCGAGGAAGGCAGAAATGTTCCAGCGCTTTCGCATGCCCGCGCCCGCGTCCTCGGCCGCCACCACGGTCGTTCCGGCCGTCTCCGCGGCCGACCAGGCCGCCGCCACGACCACCCCGGTCGACCGCGCGGCCGACCCGGCCCAGATCCCGGCCACCCCGGCCACCGACGAGGCCGGGAGGGCCTTCGCATGATCCTGCTGCTGTCGACGTCCGACACCGACCTGCTCAGTGCCCGTGCCTCCGAGGGGCCGGTCCGCTACCGGCTCGGCAACCCGGCCCGCCTGACCCCCGAGGACCTGCCCGCGCTGCTGGAGGGCACCGACCTCGTCGTCGTCCGCCTGCTCGGCGGACGCCGCGCCTGGCAGGAGGGCCTGGACTCGCTGCTGGCCGGCCCCCGCCCGGTGGTCGTGCTGACGGGCGAACAGGCCCCCGACGCCCAGCTGATGGAGCTGTCCACCGTCCCGGCGGGCATCGCCGCCGAGGCACACGCCTACCTGGCCCACGGCGGCGCGGCCAACCTGGCCGAGCTGGGCGCCTTCCTCTCCGACACCGTGCTGCTGACCGGCCACGGCTTCGCCCCGCCCGCCTCCGCGCCGGCCTGGGGCCCGCTGGAGCGCGAAGCCCGTACGTCCGAGGGCCCGACGGTGGCGGTGCTCTACTACCGGGCCCACCACATGAGCGGCAACACCGCCTTCGTGGAGACCCTCTGCCGGGCCGTCGAGGACCAGGGCGCCCAGGCCCGGGCCTACTACTGCGCCTCGCTGCGCGGCGCCGAGCCCGAGCTGCTGGCCGCACTCGGCGAGGCGGACGCGATCGTCACCACCGTGCTCGCCGCCGGCGGCACCCGCCCGGCCGACGCCCAGGCCGGCGGGGACGAGGAGGCCTGGGACGCGGGCGCGCTGGCCGCGCTCGACCGCCCGATCCTCCAGGCGCTCTGCCTCACCTGGTCGCGGGCCCAGTGGGAGGGCAGCGACGACGGGCTGTCCCCGCTCGACACCGCCACCCAGATCGCGGTGCCGGAGTTCGACGGCCGCCTGATCACCGTCCCGTTCTCCTTCAAGGAGCTGGACGAGGACGGCCTCACCGTCTACGCGGCCGACCCGGAGCGCGCCGCCCGCGTGGCCGGCACCGCCGTCAAGCACGCCCGGCTGCGGCACGTCCCGGCCGCCGAGCGCCGCCTCGCGCTGGTGCTGTCCGCGTACCCGACCAAGCACGCCCGGGTCGGCAACGCCGTCGGCCTGGACACCCCGGCCAGCGCGGTACGGCTGCTGGAGCGGCTGCGCGCGGAGGGCATGGACCTCGGGGACGACCTCCCCTCGTTCGACGACGGCGACGGCGGCCACGAGGGCGACGCGCTGATCCACGCCCTGATCGCGGCCGGCGGCTACGACCAGGACTGGCTCACCGAGGACCAGTTGGCGCGCAACCCGGTGCGCATCCCCGCCGCCGACTACCGCCGCTGGTACGCCACCCTCCCGCAGGGCCTGCGCGACCGGGTCGAGGAGCACTGGGGCCCGGCCCCCGGCGAGCTGTACGTCGACCGCTCGCAGAACCCGGACGGCGACATCGTGCTGGCCGCGATCCGCTCCGGGAACCTGCTCGTGCTGATCCAGCCGCCGCGCGGCTTCGGCGAGAACCCGGTCGCCATCTACCACGACCCCGACCTGCCGCCGAGCCACCACTACCTGGCCGCCTACCGCTGGATCGAGGCCGCCCGGGAGGACGGCGGCTTCGGCGCCCACGCGGTGATCCACCTCGGCAAGCACGGCAACCTGGAGTGGCTGCCCGGCAAGACCGCCGCGCTGTCCGCCGAGTGCGGCCCGGACGCCGTCCTCGGCGACCTGCCGCTGGTCTACCCCTTCCTGGTCAACGACCCGGGCGAGGGCACCCAGGCCAAGCGCCGCGCCCACGCCACGCTCGTCGACCACCTCGTCCCGCCGATGGCCCGCGCCGACTCCTACGGCGACATCGCCCGCCTGGAGCAGCTGCTGGACGAGCACTCCAACATCGCCGCGATGGACCCGGCCAAGCTGCCGGCGATCCGCGCCCAGATCTGGACCCTGATCCAGGCCGCCAGGCTCGACCACGACCTCGGCCTGGACGAGCGCCCCGAGGACGACGGCTTCGACGACTTCCTGCTGCACGTCGACGGCTGGCTCTGCGAGGTCAAGGACGCCCAGATCCGCGACGGTCTGCACGTCCTCGGCCAGGCCCCGGCCGGCACCGACCGGGTCAACATCGTGCTCGCCATCCTGCGCGCCCGGCAGATCTGGGGCGGCGTCAGCGCCCTGCCCGGCCTGCGCGAGGCGCTCGGGCTGGACGAGGCGGCGCCGACCCTGGGCGCCACCGACGCGGCCGAGGCCGAGGCCCGGGCGCTGGTCGAGGCGATGGAGGCCGAGGACTGGGCGCCCGAGGCGGTGGAGAAGGTCGCCGCCGGGCGGCCCGAGGCCGTGCACCGGGTCCTCGAGTTCGCCGCCACCCAGGTGGTGCCCCGCCTGGCCGCCACCACCGACGAGCTGGACGCCGTGCTGCACGCGCTGCGGGGCGGCTTCGTCCCGGCCGGGCCCTCCGGTTCGCCGCTGCGCGGCCTGGTCAACGTGCTGCCGACCGGCCGCAACTTCTACTCCGTCGACCCGAAGGCCGTCCCCAGCAAGCTCGCCTGGGAGACCGGCCAGGCCCTCGCCGCCTCGCTGGTCGAGCGCTACCGCGCGGACAACGACGGTACCTACCCGCCCTCGGTCGGGCTCTCGCTCTGGGGCACCAGCGCGATGCGCACCGCCGGGGACGACATCGCCGAGGCCTTCGCCCTGCTCGGCGTCCGCCCGGTCTGGGACGACGCCTCGCGCCGGGTCACCGGCCTGGAGCCGATCCCGCCGGCCGAGCTGGGCCGCCCGCGCATCGACGTCACGCTGCGCATCTCCGGCTTCTTCCGGGACGCCTTCCCGCACGTGGTCGCCCTGCTGGACGACGCGGTGCGCCTGGCCGCCGCCCAGGAGGAGCCCGACGAGCAGAACTTCGTCCGCGCCCACGTCCAGGCCGACCTCGCGGTGCACGGCGACGAGCGCAAGGCCACCGTCCGCGTCTTCGGCTCCCGCCCGGGCACGTACGGCGCGGGCCTGCTCCAGCTGATCGACAGCCGGGACTGGCGCACCGACGCCGACCTGGCCGAGGTGTACACGGTCTGGGGCGGCTACGCGTACGGCCGCGGGCTGGACGGGCGCCCGGCGCGCGAGGAGATGGAGACCGCGTACAAGCGGATCACCGTCGCCGCGAAGAACACCGACACCCGCGAGCACGACATCGCCGACTCGGACGACTACTTCCAGTACCACGGCGGCATGGTGGCCACCGTGCGCGCCCTCACCGGCAAGGCGCCGACCGCCTACATCGGCGACTCGACCCGCCCGGAGACGGTCCGCACCCGCACCCTGACCGAGGAGGCCGCCCGGGTCTTCCGCGCGCGGGTGGTCAACCCGCGCTGGATCGAGGCGATGCGCCGCCACGGCTACAAGGGCGCCTTCGAGATGGCCGCGACGGTGGACTACCTGTTCGGCTACGACGCCACCACGGGCGTGGTCGCGGACTGGATGTACGAGAAGCTGACCCAGGAGTACGTCCTCGACCCGGTCAACCGGGAGTTCCTGGCGGGCGCCAACCCGTGGGCGCTGCACGGGATCAGCGAGCGGCTGCTGGAGGCGGCGAGCCGCGGGCTGTGGGAGCAGCCGGACCCGGAGCTGATCCAGCAGCTGCAGGCCGCGTTCCTGGAGACCGAGGGGGACCTGGAGGGCGGCGAGGGCTGAGGCCGCCCGCACGCACGCACGCCCCGCACGCACGCATGCACGCGCGGGCGGGGCGGGGCCGGGGCTCTCGGCTCCCGGCCCCGCCCCGGGGTCTCCGGCCTGTCCCGGGGTCTCCGGCCTGTCCCGGGTTCGCCGGCCGACGCGGCGGTGCGCCGGCGGACCGGCTCATCAGTTCGATCGCGTCCATTGGTACGACTGAGGCCACTGGTTCCGGACGTCATGTTTCCGTCACCCGTTCGGCTGATCAACGTACTGGTGGTGTACGCCCTTCCAGCGGACAATACGGGTCATGCCGCGTCGCTCCGCTCCCGCCAGCCCGACCCTGAGCACGCCTGCCGCCGAGGAACGGGAGCCCCACGCGCCGCACCGGTACCGCGCGCGGATCGGTGCGCTGGCGGCCGGAGCGGTACCGGTGCTCGCCTTCCCCGCGCCCGGGCAGGCCTGGCTGGCGTGGGTCGCGCTCGTCCCCGGACTGCTGCTGATGCAGCGGGCGCCGTCGGGCCGGGAGTCGGCGGTACGCGGCTGGTGGTTCGGCTCGGGGTTCATCCTGACCGCGATGTACTGGCTGGTCCCGTCCATCGGGCCGGGACTGCCCGTGCTCGCGGTGCTGTTCGGGGCGCTCCAGAGCGCCGTCGGGTACACCGTGCACCGGCTGCTGCATCCGCGGCTGACCGCCCGTCGGGCGGCGCTGGCGCTGCTGGTCGTGCCGGCGGTCTGGGTGACCACCGAGTACGCGCGGTCCTGGCCCGCGCTCGGCGGGCCGTGGGCGCTGCTCGGCGCCACCCAGTGGCAGCACCCGGCGATCCTCGGGCTGGCCTCGGCCGGCGGGATCTGGCTGGTCAGCGCGGCGGTGGTGGCGGTGAACACCGGGGTGCTGATCGCGCTGACCGCGGTGCACCGGCGGCCGCGGGCCCTCGCCGCCGGGTCCGTGGTGCTGGTGCTGGCGTGCGGCCCGCTGCTGTTCGCGCTGCGTGCGGCGCCGGCCGGCGACGGGGCGGTGACCGTGGCGCTGGTCCAGCCCGGCATCGTGGAGGACCCGCAGGCCCGGTTCGAGGCGAGCGCGCGGATCACCGCCGGACTGGTCGGCCGGCCGGTGGACCTGGTCGTGTGGGGCGAGAGCAGCACCGTCGCCGACCTGGACCGCGACCCGGCCGCGCTGGACGCGCTGCGCCGACTCGCCGCGGCCACCGGCGCCGAGGTCGTCGCCGGGGAGGACGCCCGCAAGGCCGACGGGCCGATCTCCAAGGACGCGGTGCTGGTCTCCCCCACCGGCGTGGTGGACCGCTACCGCAAGATCCGGCTGGTGCCGTTCGGCGAGTACATCCCGTTGCGGCCGATGCTCGGCTGGATCGCCGGGGTCAGCCGGGCCGCAGGCGAGAACCGGGCACCCGGCACGTCCTTCCACCTCCTGGCCGCCACCGACCGGGCGGGTGCGCCGCTGCCCGTCGGGGCGCTGATCTGCTTCGAGTCGGCCTTCCCCGACATGGCCCGCACCGCCGCCCGGGACGGCGCCCGGGTGCTGGTCTACCAGTCCTCGACCTCGACCTTCCAGCACACCTGGGCGCCCGAGCAGCACGTCTCGCTGGCGGCGATCCGGGCCGCCGAGACCGGCCGGCCGGCCGTGCAGGCCTCGCTGACCGGGGTCTCGGCCGCCTTCGACGCCCAGGGCCGGGAGCTCGCCCGGCTCGGCACCGACGGCACCGGGGCGCTGACCGTCCGGCTGCCGCTCACCGCGCCCGGGACGCTGACCTGGTACGACCGGGTCGGCGACGTGGTGCCGCTGGGCTCGCTGGCCGTCACGACGGGGGCGGCCGGGGTGGCGGCGGCCGGGTGGCGTCGCTCGCGCGCCCTGCGGCGTGCCGGTCAGCCCTCGGCGCCGGCGGTGTAGACGCCGAACGCCGCGCCCTGGGGGTCGCGCAGCACGGCGATCCGCCGGCCGCCCGGCGTGCCGGTGGCGGGCATCAGCACGTCCCCGCCGAGCGCCGCCGCCCGGCTGACGGTGTCGTCGACGTCGACGGCCGCGAAGTACGGCAGCCAGTGCGGGGCCACCTGCGGCGGGAAGCGGTCGTCCATCGTCAGCATGCCGCCGAAGTCCCGGCCGTCCAGCCGCCACTGGGGGTAGCTCTCGGACGGGGCGACGTCCCAGCCGAAGACCGCGGGGTAGAAGGCGAGCGAGCCGGACGGGTCGCGGGTGAGCAGTTCCGCCCAGCCGAGCGAACCGGGCTCGTTGAACACGCCGGCGCCCTTGAAGGAGCGGCCCTGCCAGAGGATGAACACCGCACCGGACGGGTCCGCGGCCACCGAGAAGCGGCCGAAGTCGAAAGCGTCGGTGGGGTCCTTCAGGATCCGGCCGCCGAACTCCTTGATCCTCGCGGCGGTCGCGTCGGCGTCGGCGACCGCGATGCAGACCGTCCAGGCGATCGGCTGCTGCGGGGCGTAGCGCGGGGTGATGGCGGCGACCGGGGCGCCCCCGACCAGCATCTGGGTGTAGTCGCCGTCCCCTGGGCGGGCGCTGTGGTCCTCCTGCCAGCCGAAGAGCTCGGTGTAGAAGGCCCGGGCGGCGGGCGGGTCTGAGGTGCCCAGCTCCGTCCAGCAGGGGGTGTTGGTGGTCACGGAGGTCTGCTTCATGACGTCATGTCCTCGCAGCTTGGTCGTTGCTCGGGAACCCCCGGGTCTTCGGCGCCTCGGCCCCCGCACCTCCTGCCCCAGCATGCGGGGCGGGGGCGGAGCTTGGCGGGCGGTGGTGGGCCGAACGGGGTGGGCGGGGCGGCGCGGACGGGGCATCCGGGGCGCGGACAGGGGCGGACGAACAGATGACAGCTGACAGATTTCGAAATCTGTCAGCTGTCATCTGTCATCCGTTTTCGGTTATCCGTTGTCGGTTATCCGTTTTCGGTTATCCGTTTTCGGTTATCCGTTGTCGGTTATCCGTCGGCTGTCACCTGTCAGCCGCGCACGGCCCGCGCCACCGGGATCCACAGCTCCGCCTCGGCGTCGGCCGTCCCCGGGACGAAGCGGGTCCGGAGGATCTCCGGGCCCGGCCGCGCCTCGTACGGGTTGGACGGGAACCACTGGGCGGCCACGTCCCCCCACATCTCCTGCAAGGCCTGCGGGAACGGCCCGGTGTTGGTGAACACCGCCCAGGTGCCCGCCGGTACGTCCAGCACGTCCAGGTCCGCCGGGACGGCGACCCCCTCGCACGCCACCACCGCGTGCCAGTAGTCGAGTTCGGACCCCTCCTCGCGGTTCGGCGAGAAGTCGTCGCTCACCGAGACGATCCCGGCCGGGTCGTCCCCGGACAGGGCGGCGATCCGTTCGACCGTCTCCTTGTCGAGCCCCTTGATGAACTCGGCGATCCCCGGGTTGATCCCCACGTAGATCAGGGTGACCCGGGCCTTCCGGCCGACGATCCGGAAGTCCGGCCTCTCGACGATCCGGTACTCCATGCTGCTGCTTCCTTCCACGACGAGTCGGAAGGACATCCGGGGCTGGGAGACGAGCACCGCACCGCCGCGCCGGGCCTCGCCCGGCCCGACTCCGTGCATGGCCCGGAACGCCCGGGCGAACGCCTCCCCCGAGGAGTACCCGTACCGGACCGCGACGTCGAGCAACGTCCGTTCGCCGTCCAGCACTTCGGCCCCGGCGACGGTGAGCCGCCGACGCCTGACGTACTCCGACAGCGGCATTCCGGCGAGCATCGAGAACAGCCGCCGGAAGTGGTACTCCGACGTCATCGCGATCCGCGCCAGCTCGGCCACGTCGACCTCGCGGTCCAGGTCCCGTTCGATCCGGTCCATCGCCCGGTTCAGGTGCTCCAGCACGCCGACCCCCGTCCTTCCCTTACTGCGTCCACCGTAGGAAGGACCCACCCTGCCGCACCCGACAATCGGTGCCCGCTCGGGTCGGGTACCGATCGCCGGGCGACGGCCGTCGGCGGCTCGGGGCCGGCGGCCGTGACACGGCGGGTCAGATCAGGCCCTGGGCCAGCATCGCGTCCGCGACCAGCTCGAAGCCGGCGATGTTCGCGCCGACCACGTAGTTGCCCGGGTGGCCGTAGCGCTCGGCGGTGGTGAAGCAGGAGTCGTGGATGTGCTTCATGATCCCGGCCAGCCGCTCCTCGGTGTGCTGGAAGGTCCAGGAGTCCCGCGAGGCGTTCTGCTGCATCTCCAGCGCGCTGGTCGCGACGCCGCCCGCGTTCGCCGCCTTGCCCGGGCCGAAGGCCACCCCGGCCTCCTGGAACACCCGCACCGCCGCCGGGGTGGTGGGCATGTTCGCGCCCTCGGCGACGGCGAGCACCCCGTTGCGCACCAGGGCCAGCGCGTCGGCCTCGGACAGCTCGTTCTGGGTGGCGCAGGGCAGCGCGACGTCGCAGGGCACGCTCCACACGCTCGGACCGTCGACGAACCGGACGTGGCCGCCGCGCAGTCGGGCGTAGTCGGACACCCGGCCCCGCCGGACCTCCTTGACCTCCTTGAGCAGGTCGAGGTCGATGCCCTTCTCGTCCACGACGTAGCCGGAGGAGTCGGAGCAGGTGAGCACGGTCGCGCCGAGCTGCTGCGCCTTCTCGATCGCGTAGACCGCGACGTTGCCGGATCCGGAGACGACCACCCGGCGCCCGTCCAGGCTCTCGCCGCGACTGTGCAGCATCTCGGAGGTGAACATGACGCAGCCGTAGCCGGTGGCCTCGGTGCGGACCTGCGCGCCGCCCCAGCCGAGGCCCTTCCCGGTGAGCACGCCGCTCTCGTACCGGTTGGTGATCCGCTTGTACTGACCGAAGAGGTAGCCGATCTCCCTGCCGCCGACGCCGATGTCCCCGGCCGGCACGTCGGTGTACTCGCCGAGGTGACGGTACAGCTCGGTCATGAAGGACTGGCAGAACCGCATGATCTCGGCGTTCGAGCGGCCCTTGGGGTCGAAGTCGGAGCCGCCCTTGCCGCCGCCGATGGGCAGGCCGGTGAGCGCGTTCTTGAAGATCTGCTCGAAGCCGAGGAACTTGACGATGCCGAGGTTCACCGAGGGGTGGAAGCGCAGTCCGCCCTTGTACGGGCCGAGGGCGCTGCTGAACTCCACCCGGAAGCCGCGGTTGACGTGGATGTCGCCGGAGTCGTCCGTCCACGGCACCCGGAACATGAGCTGCCGCTCGGGCTCGCAGATCCGCTCGATGATCCGGGCGTCGAGGAGTTCGGGGCGGTGGGCGAGCACCGGCGCCAGGGTCTCCAGCACCTCGTGGACGGCCTGGTGGAACTCGTCCTCGCCCCGGTTGCGGCGGACCACGTCCGCGTAGAGCGCCTCGATCGCGCGCTGCTCGGCGTCGAAGGAGGAGGAGGAGGAGGAGTTGGGGGTGGCGGGGGTCGTCGGCATCTGGTCAGGACCCTTCCGTGTCGTCGATGGGCATGGCGCGGTTGTCCCGGCGGGCCTGAGGGACGTGCCCAGGAAACGCGGCCAGTCTCGCAGTGTCCACACCGCGGGTCCCGCACCATCCACATGCTGGAAGCCGTGGTGGGGACGGTCGGGACCGACGGGGCGCCAGGCGCCTCCGTGGTCGGGCCCGGCATCATCGGTAGTTGTTCAAATTGGAACTACCTAGTACGGTCGACCTCCGATCCACCCTCGTTCCACCCCCCGATCCACCCCTGATCCACGGAGACCCGCCCATGCCGCAGCCCGGCTCCGCCACGGTGCGCTCGCGCGTGCGCATCCCGCTGACCTTCCCCGACGGCTACCGCGCCGAGGCGGAGGCCTTCACCTTCCACGGCCTCGCCGACGGTGCCGAGCACCTGGCGCTCGCGCTCGGCACGGTCCCCGAGGGCGGGACGCCGCTGGTTCGCCTGCACTCCGAGTGCCTGACCGGCGACGTCTTCGGCTCGGACCGCTGCGACTGCGGTCCGCAGCTGCGCGAGTCGGTGGAGCTGATCAGCGAGGCCGGCGGGTACCTGCTCTACCTGCGGCAGGAGGGCCGGGGCATCGGGCTCTACAACAAGCTGGACGCCTACGCCCTCCAGGACTCCGGCCTGGACACGTACGACGCCAACACCGCGCTCGGTCTGCCCGAGGACGGCCGGGACTACACCGCGGCCGCCCAGATGCTCGGCGCGCTCGGCACCACCGGCGCGACCGGCATCGACCTGTTGAGCAACAACCCGGACAAGGCGGCGCAGCTGGCCGGGCTGGGGATCGCCGTACGGCGCCGGGTGCCGACCGGGGTGCACCTGTCGGCGAGCAACGTCCGCTACCTGCGGGCGAAGGTGGAGCGGACGGGCCACTCGATCGAGCTCTCCCGACTGGTCGGCTGAGCGGGGGCGCGGGGGCGTAACGACGGCCAACGGATGACAGCTGACAGATTTCAAAATCTGTCAGCTGTCATCCGTCATCTGTTGGCCGTCATCTGTCGGCGGTCAGTCGTTCGCCGTTCGCCGCGGAACCCGAGCCGGCCCCGACCGGGGCCCGAGCGCCAGGCCTGCCTCAGCGCTCCTCGACCGGGCGCCCCAACGGCTCCTCCACGATCCGCCGGGCGATCTCGTCCGGCCGCACCGGGCGCCCGAAGTGCCAGCCCTGCGCCCAGTCGCAGCCCAGGGTCCGCAGCCGCTCGGCGTCCCGGCGGGTCTCCACGCCCTCGGCGGTGACGTTCAGTCCGAGCGCGTGCGCCATCGAGACCAGTCCGCTGACGATCCGCCACCCGGTGGACTCGTCCTTCCCCGGTTCGTGCAGGTCGCCGACGAAGGAGCCGGCGATCTTCAGCCCGGAGACCGGCAGGTCGCGCAGGTAGGCGAGGTTGGACCAGCCGGTGCCGAAGTCGTCCACGGCCAGCGACACCCCGAGGTCGACCAGCCCGTGCAGGGTGCGCAGCGCCTCGTCCTCGGGGCCGACCACGGTCGACTCGGTGATCTCCAGCTGCAGCCGGGCCGGGTCCAGTCCGGTGCTGTCGAGGATCCGGCCGAGGTCGGTGACCAGGGCGGCGCTGCGGGCCTGCCGGACCGCCAGGTTGACGTTGAGCTGCGGGGCGGCGTCGCCGTACCGCTTGATCCAGTCCGCGGCCTGGCCGCAGGCCTGCTCCAGCACCCAGCGTCCGAGCGGCATGATCAGCCCGGTCTCCTCGGCGGTGGTGACGAACTCGTCCGGGCCGAGCACGCCGAGCTGGGGGTGGCGCCAGCGCACCAGTGCCTCCACAGCGGCCAGCCGGCCGTCCGCGAGGCGGTAGAGCGGCTGGTAGTCGATGAAGAACTCGCCGCGGTCGAGGGCCGCGGGCATCCGCACCGACACCGCGTAGCGGCTGACCGCCCGGGCGTTCTCCTTGGGGTCGAACAGCGTCCAGCGGCCGCGGCCGGCCTCCTTGGCGCGGTACAGCGTGAGGTCGGCGGCCCGGACGGCGGCGCCGGGGGTGGTGGTGGACACCCGCCGCTCCAGCACGCCGACGCTGGCGCCGACGGCGAGCTTGTGGTCGCCGATCAGCACCGGCCCGGCCAGCGCCTTGAGCACGGTCTTCGCTGCGGCCACCGCCTCCTGCTCGCCCCGGCACTTCTCCAGCAGGACGACGAACTCGTCGCCGCCGAGCCGGGCCACCAGGTGGCCGAGCGGGCTGAGGGCGGCCTTCAGCCGGGCGGCGACGGCGGCCAGCAGCTGGTCGCCCATGTCGTGGCCGAGGCTGTCGTTGACCACCTTGAAGCCGTCGAGGTCGACGTAGCAGAGGCCGAAGCGGGCGCCGGGCTCGGGCTCCTCGAACAGCTTCTCCAGCCGCTCGAAGAAGGCCGCACGGTTGGGCAGGCCGGTCAGCGGGTCGTGGGTGGCCTGGTGGCGCAGCCGTTCCTGGAGCCGGTAGCGGTCGGTGACGTCCTCCAGCATCGCGACCTGGTACTGCGGCGTGCCGTCGTCGTCGCGGATCAGCGAGACGGTCAGGTGGGTCCAGATGATCTCGCCGTCCTGGCGGTAGTACGGCTTGTCGAACTGGAAGTAGTCCCGCTTGCCGCTGATCAGCTCCTCGTACGCCTCCCACACGCCCGGGGTGTCCTCGGGGTGGACGAGGTCGCCGACCCGGCGGCCGATCATGTCCTCCGGGCCGGCGCCGAACAGCTCCTGGAGGGCCTTGTTGACCGCCAGGATGTTGCCGTCCGTGTCGCCGATGCCGATACCGATGGCGGCGCTCTCGAACAGCGCCCGGAACCGCGCCTCGGAGGCGCGCAGCGCCCGCTCGGCCTCCTTGCGGGCGGAGTCGGCGGCGGTGCGGATCGCCTCCTGTTCGGTCAGCGTGCGCTCGCGCAGGGCCCCCGCCCAGCCGGCCGCGAAGGCGCCGGTCAGGGCCGGGCCGCGGTCGTCGGGGACGGGCTGGGCCTGGAGCAGTTCGACCGCCCTGGCCAGCAGCACCGGGTCGGTGAAGTGCGCGTCGACCAGTTCGGCGCCGGCCAGCGCGGCCAGTCGCGGCTCGAACGGGTCGTCCTCCTGGGCGCGGTGCAGCAGCGCGGCGGTGCGCGCGACCAGCCGGCCGAGCAGGCCGGGGTGGACGGCGATGCCGTGGTCGGCGGAGAGCAGCCGGGCCCAGTCCTCGTGGAAGCGCTCCGCGTTGCCGCGCACCGGGGTGGTACTCATCTGCTGAACCTGGTTCCTCTGGGGTGCACGCCGGTTCGGGCGGTGCGTGTCCCGCTGCCGCCCGTCCCCGGCGCAGCGCTCCCGGCGGCCGCCGCGCGGGGCGTGCGGCCGTCGGTGCGTCGTCCGTCGCGTCCGATCAAGGGCGGAACCCCACGCCCGCCACCCCGGCTATCCGCTCGGGGTGCTCGCCGACCGTGCCGGGCTGGTCCGGGCGCCACAGCGGCAGGTGGACCACGCCCGGCTCGACCAGTTCGAAGCCGGAGAACATCGCGGTGATCTGCTCGTGGGTGCGCATGGTCAGCGGGGTCGGCGTCCGCTGGTAGAGCTTCTGGTGGTCCTCGGCCTGGTCGGGGCGGCCTTCGAGGGAGGCGTGCGAGAGCACCAGCGCGCTGCCGGGCGGGAGGGCGTCGCGGATCACGCCGACCAGCTTCCACGGGTCCTCTTCGTCGGTGACGAAGTGGGCGACGGCGACCAGCAGCACGGCCACCGGCTTGCCGGCCGCGAGCAGTTCGGTGACCTCGGGGCGGGCCAGCAGGTCGGCGACGTCGCGCAGGTCGGCCTGGACGACGTCGCTGCCGTGGTCGTCCTCGAGCAGCAGGCGGCTGTGTGCGACGGCGACCGGGTCGCGGTCCACGTAGACGACCTCGGCCTCGGGGCGGATCGCCCGGGCGATGTCGTGCACCGCGCCGAAGGTCGGGATGCCGGAGCCGATGTCCAGGAAGCGGCTGATGCCCTGCTCGGCGAGGAAGGTCACGGCTCGGCGCAGGAAGGCGCGGTTGGAGCGCATGATCTGCGGCAGCTCCGGCCACAGGGCGATCGCCTTGCGGGCCATCTCCCGGTCGACCTCGAAGTTGTGCGAGCCCCCCAGGTAGTAGTCGTAGACCCGCGCGGCGTTCGGTTTGTCCAGGTCCGTGCCCTCCGGTACCCAGTTCGGTCGCCGCATGCCTGTGACTCCTTCACTCCGGTTCTGGGGATGCAGCGCCCTGGGGATGCTGCCGTGACTGATGAGACTACAAGCACAGAAGATCCTCCCCCGCACCTCGAACGGGTGCAAGCGGAGTGCACCCTTCCCTACGAACGGGCGCTTCCGGCGCGTTCGCCTCCGGTTCGACCCGTACCGCGGACCGGCTCGGCAACGCTCCGACGGCATTCGCCCTCCGGGCCGGCCGGGCCGGCTCTAGGGTAGGGCCGTGGACCCCAACCACTACCGATTCCGGGGCGTCTGGCGGCTCGCGGCCCCGGCACCCCTCGTGTACGCGGCACTGGAGGACGTGCGCGGCTACCCGCTGTGGTGGCCGGAGATCCGCGAGGTCCGGCCGACCGGGGCGGACTCCGGGGACGTGGTGGTGCGGGCGCTCCTGCCGTACCGGCTGGTGATCGGCCTGGCGGCGAGCCGGCGCGACCCGGTCGCCGGGGTGCTGGAGGTGGCCATGAGCGGCGACCTGACCGGGTGGTCCCGGTTCACGGTGACGGCCGACGGCTCGGGCAGCCGGGTGCTGTTCGAGGAGGACACCCGGCCCGGCAAGGCCCTGCTGCGACGGCTCGCCCTGCCGCTGCACCCGTTGTTCCGGGCCAACCACGCGGTGATGATGCGCCGGGGGCACCGGGGGCTGGCGGCGCACCTGGCGGGGCGGGTGGCCGATGACGGGCATCGGACGGCGGTCGCGGCGGGACGCGGTTGCCGGAGGACGGTGACGGAGAGCGGGTGACGGCGAACAGATGACAGACGACGGCTTTCAGCGGACAGATGACAGATTTCGAAATCTGTCACCTGTCCGCGGCGCCTCCGACCCCGGCCCCGGCCCCGGCTTCGGATTCGGATTCGGATTCGACGCCCCCTTCGACCGCGCCGGGACCGGCAGCAGCAAGTGGGCCCGCGCCGACGCCCCCGGGGTGATCCCGATGGGCCTCGCGGACATGGACCTGCCCGGCCCGCCCGCCGTCGCCGCGGCGCTGGAGCGGCGCGCCCGCCACCGCGCGTACGGCTACACGGTGTGCGACCTGGCCGGCCGCACGCTGGTGGCCGACTGGTACCGCGCCCGGCACGGCGCCGAGGTCGACCCGGACTGGGTGCTGCTGTTGCCCTGCGGCCCGCGCACCGCCCTGCGCGTCCTGCTGGAGACCGTACGGCCGCAGGCCCCCGTGTTCTTCCCCACCCCCGAGTGGGGCGGCTTCGCCCAGCTCTGCCGCGCCGCCGGCCTCCCGTACCGCGAGCTGCCGCTACTCCGGGGCCCGGGCGGCTACCGGCTGCCACCCGGCCCGCTCCCCCGTCCCGCCGGAGCGGTGCTGCTGAGCAACCCGCACAATCCCTCCGGCACGGTCTGGCCGGCCGACGCGGTGCGCGGTCTCGCCGCCTCGGCAGCCGAAGGCGGCGCGCTGCTGGTCTCGGACGAGGTGCACGGCGACCTCACCCACCCCGACGCCGCCCAGCCCAACGCCGCCCAGCCCGACGCCACCCGTCCCGGCGCCGCCCACCCCGTCGCCGTCACCGTCGCCGACCCGGCGCACCGGCACCTCGTCGTCACCCTCAACTCCGTGGGCAAGACCTTCAACTGCTCCGGGATTCCCAGCAGTTTCGCCCTCGTTCCCGACCCCGCCCTGCGCACCCGGTTCGCCGAGGCGCTGGCCGGCTACGGTCTCTGGGAGGGCGGCCTGCTGGAGCAGACCGTGCAGCAGGCGGCACTGCGCGAGGGCGGTCCCTGGCTGGACGCGCTGCTCGCCCATCTGGCCGCCGCCCGCACCCTGCTGACCGACCGCCTCGGGCCCGCCGTCCGCTCCACCCCGCGGGCCTCCTACCTGCTCTGGCTGGACGCGGCCGCGCTCGGTCTGCCGCCCGCGAACGCCCGCCGGGCGCTGTTGGAGCGCTGCGGTCTGGAGGCCTCCGACGGCGCCGAGTTCGGCCCCGGCGGCCGGGGTTCACTGCGTCTGAACTACGCCCTGCCAGGCCCGGTGCTGGCGACCGTCCTGGAGCGGTTGGAGCGCTTGTGACCCCGGCACATGCCTCGCTCGTCCGCCCTCGGAACGCGGCCCGCCGACCCGCCGAAGAACCCCGGCATCACCCGTTCGCCACACTTCTGACCTGCGGAAACGGATGTTCATGCGAATTTTGCGGGGCGCCCCCGCATGCTCCGTAGCAGACTGGGCAGGGTAGACCGGGCCGCAATCGTGATCCCGAGGATGGTGAGTCCGGTGATACCGGTATCCCGCACCACTCCGCCCGACCGGCAGAGCACGCCACCGCCCCCGCCGGGGGTGACCCCGTTGACCGAATCGGGGGCGCGCAGCCACGTGTCGGGCGTCTGCTTCAAGATCGGACCGCCCCGGCTGGTGGGGGTGGAGGTCGAGTGGTTCGTCCATGACGAACGATGTCCCTCCCGGCCCGTACGGCCCGAACTGCTCCACGCCGCACTGGAGTCGCTGCCCCTCGGCGGCCCGGACGGCACCTCGCTCCCCTCCGGTTCGCGCGTCACGCTCGAACCCGGCGGACAGGTCGAGCTCAGCTCCCCGCCCGCCACCGGCCTCCTGGCCTGCGTCGAGGACACCCGACGCGATCTGACCGCCCTGCGGGCCGCCTTCGCGGCGCAGGGCCTGCGACTCACCGGCACCGGGACGGACCCCCTGGCCCGCCCCCGACGGATGGTGCTGGACCACCCCCGCTACCTCGCGATGGAGCGTTTCTTCGACTCCGCCGGGCCCTGGGGCCGGATCATGATGACGGGTACCGCGTCGGTGCAGGTGTGCCTGGACGCCGGCGAGGCGGGCGGCCCGCACGCGATCGAACGCCGCTGGAGCCTGGCCCACCGGCTGGGCCCGGTGCTGGTCGCCGCCTTCGCCAACTCCCCTGTCCTGGACGGAAGTCCGACGGGCCACCGGTCCACCCGACAGACCGTCTGGTCGCGGATGGACCCGACCCGCACGCTCGCCCCCGAGCCGGACCACGGGGACCCTCGCGAGGCCTGGGCGCAGTACGTGCTGGACGCCCGGGTGCTGTGCGTGCGAAGGCCCGAGGGTCTGCCGTGGACGGCCCCGGCCGGACTGACCTTCGGCGACTGGATCGGCGGTGCGGGCGAACGCCCGCCCACGATCGACGACTTGGAATACCACCGCACCACCCTCTTCCCGCCGGTACGCCCGCGCGGCCACCTCGAGCTGCGGATGGTCGACGCCCAGCCCGGGGACGGCTGGGTGGTGGTCGCCGCACTGGTCACCGCGCTGCTGGAGGACCCGGTGGCCGCCGACGCCGCGCTGGCCGCGGTGGAGCCGCTGGAGCCGCCGACGGGGGCGCACGGTCCGCGCGCGCCGCGCAGCGAGGTCTGGCGCCGCGCCGCCACCCTGGCCGTGGCCGACCCCGAACTCCGCCGGGCCGCCCTCGCCTGTTTCGCCGCCGCCGACGCCGCGCTGGGCCGCCTGCCCGGTGCCGGACGGCTGCGCGCCGCCGTCGCCGAGTTCGCCGAGCGCTACCCCGCGCGCGGCCGCTGCCCGGCCGACGACCAGCTGGACGCCCTGCGCTCCGGCGCCCTACGCACTCCCCCGGAGGAGGCCGCACCATGACCGACATCCGACCCCACGGGGGCACCGGGGCAGGCCGCACGGACCGCACCGACGCCACCACCCCCACCGGCGCCGCCGCCACCGACGCCACCACCACCGGCGCCATCGGTGGTATCGACACCATCGGCAGCATCGGCAGCATCGGCAGCATCGGCACCGAGGCGCTGCGCGAGAGCATCGCCACCGAGCTGCTGGCCGCCCGCGCCCGCACCGCCGCACTGACCGACTGCGTCGAGGACGGCGATCTCACCGCCCAGCACTCCCCGCTGATGTCGCCGCTGGTCTGGGACCTCGCGCACATCGGCAACCAGGAGGAGCTCTGGCTGCTGCGCAACGTCGGTGGCCGCGACCCGATGCACCCCGAGATCGATCCGCTGTACGACGCCTTCCGGCACCCCCGCGCCGAGCGCCCCGGCCTGCCGCTGCTGCCGCCCGCCGAGGCCCGCGCCTACGCCCACGAGGTGCGCGGCCGGGTGCTGGACCTGCTGGCCGCCAGCCCGCTGGAGGGCGCGCCGCTGCTGGAGGCCGGGTTCGCGTTCGGGATGATCGCCCAGCACGAGCAGCAGCACGACGAGACGATGCTGATCACCCACCAGCTCCGCCGGGGCGAGCCGGCCCTGGCCGCTCCCCCGCCGCCGCCCGCACCCGCCGACGCGGCCACCCTGCCCGCCGAAGTCCTCATCCCCGCGGGCCCGTTCACCATGGGCACGGACACCGAACCGTGGGCCCTGGACAACGAGCGCCCGGCGCACACCGTCGACCTGCCGGCCTTCCTGTTGGACACCACCCCGGTCACCAACGCCGCCTACCAGCGCTTCATCGCGGACGGCGGCTACGACGACCCGCGCTGGTGGACGCCGGAGGGCTGGGAGCACCGTCGGCGCGCCGACCTGACCGCCCCGCTCTTCTGGCACCACCAGGACGGCCAGTGGCTCCGCCGGCGCTTCGGCGCGGTGGCGCCGGTCGAGCCGAACGAGCCGGTGCTGCACGTCAGTTGGTACGAGGCGGACGCGTACGCCCGGTGGGCAGGACGGCGGCTGCCGACCGAGGCGGAGTGGGAGAAGGCGGCCCGCCACGACCCGGCCACCGGCCGCTCCCGCCGCTACCCCTGGGGTGACGGCCCGCCCGGCCCCGAGCACGCCAACCTCGGCCAGCGCCACCTGCGCCCGGCCGGGGCGGGCAGCTACCCGCAGGGCCAGTCCCCGTACGGCGTCCGGCAGTTGATCGGTGACGTGTGGGAGTGGACGGCCGGCGACTTCCGCCCCTATCCGGGCTTCCGGGCCTGGCCGTACAGGGAGTACTCGGAGGTCTTCTTCGGCCCCGAGTACAAGGTGCTGCGCGGCGGCTGCTTCGCGGTGGCGCCGGTCGCCTGCCGGGGCACGTTCCGCAACTGGGACTACCCGATCCGTCGGCAGATCTTCGCCGGGTTCCGCACCGCGCGCGACCTGGAGGCGGCCTGATGTGTCGTCACATCGCCTATGTGGGAGAGCCGGTGGCGCCCCGGGAGCTTTTGGTGCACCCGCCGTTCGGGCTGTACCGCCAGTCCTGGGCGCCCCGGGTCCAGCAGTACGGCACGGTCAACGCGGACGGCTTCGGCCTCGGCTGGTACGCGGACGGGGACGAGGTGCCCGCCCGCTACCGCCGGACCGGGCCGATCTGGGCGGACGAGACCTTCGCCGACCTCGCCCGAGTGGTCCGCACCCGGGCACTGCTGGCCGCCGTCCGCTCCGCCACCGAGGGCTGCGCGCCGGGCGAGGGCGCGGCCGCGCCGTTCGCCGCCGAGCGCTGGCTGTTCAGCCACAACGGCGCGGTGGCCGGCTGGCCCGGCAAGCTGGACGCGCTGGCCGCCCTGCTGCCCCCGGCCGAGCTGCTGGACCTCGAGGCGCGCACCGACTCGGCGCTGCTGTGGGCACTGACCCTGCACCGGCTGCGGGCCGGCGCCGGGCCTGGCGAGGCGCTGGCGGGCACCGTCGCCGACGTCGCCGCGCACACCACCGGGCGACTCAACCTGCTGCTCACCGACGGCGCCGCGATCGCCGCGACCACCTGGGGCGACACCCTGTACCACCGCACGCTGCCGGGCCTCGGCACGGTGGTGGCCTCCGAACCGTACGACGACGCTCCGGGCTGGACGCCCGTCCCGGACGGCTCGCTGCTGCTGGCCGGGCCGCGCGGCGTCACCGTGAGCCGTCTCCCCGGCCGCAACTGACCCACACTCCACACTCTCCCTTCACTTTCTGAACAGAGGAACCACCCTGTCATGGACACCTTCGATCTCACCCGACTGCTGCCCGCCGACCACTTCAGCACCGCGCTGCGCCACGACGTGCAGCACGGGCTGACGTCCCAGCCCAAGTGGCTGCCGCCGAAGTGGTTCTACGACGCCCGGGGCAGCGAGCTGTTCGAGGAGATCACCCGGCTGCCCGAGTACTACCCGACCCGCGCGGAGCGGGCCATCCTGGCCGCCCGGGCCGGCGAGATCGCCGCCGCCACCGGGGCCCGCACCCTGGTCGAACTGGGCTCCGGCTCCTCCGAGAAGACCCGGCTGCTGCTGGACGCCCTGCGCGCGCTCGACACCCTGGAGACGTACGTCCCGGTGGACGTCAGCGAGAGCGCGCTGACCTCGGCCGGCGCCGCGCTCGCCGCCGAGTACCCTGGGCTCGCGGTGCACGGCGTGCTCGCCGACTTCACCGCCCGGCTCGGCCTGCCCCCGGAGGGCGGCCCGCGCCTGGTCGCCTTCCTCGGCGGCACCCTCGGCAACCTGCTGCCCCTGGAGCGCGCGGCCTTCCTGCACGGCCTGCGCGCGGCCCTGGAGCCGGGCGACTTCCTGCTGCTCGGCACCGACCTGGTCAAGGACCCGGCGGTGCTGGTCGCCGCCTACGACGACTCCGCCGGGGTGACGGCCGAGTTCAACCGGAACGTGCTCAACGTGCTCAACCGCGAGCTGGGCGCCGACTTCGACCCGGACGCCTTCGAGCACGTCGCGCTCTGGGACGCCGAGCAGGAGTGGATCGAGATGCGGCTGCGCTCGCTGCGCGCGCAGACGGTGAAGATCCCGGCCCTGGACCTGCCGGTGCACTTCGCCCGGGGCGAGGAACTGCGCACGGAGGTGTCGGCCAAGTTCCGCCGGGAGCGGGTGGCCGGGGAGCTGGCGGCGGCGGGGCTGCGGCTGACCCACTGGTGGACCGACCCGCAGGGCCGGTTCGGGCTCTCGCTCGCCTCGCCGGTCTGACCGGCGCGGCCCGGGCTCCCGTGGCGGCCCAATTTGCTTGTTCATCTTACGAATTCTCAGAGCGAAACTTGAGGGTCCTGGTGTACAAGACTTAAACGAATAGGGGTTACGATCTCGGCTACCGAGCTCAGCGTTGAGTACCAGGAGTCAGATCGTGAGCGTCACCCAGAAGCCCTCCGGGGCGGTCGAGGCCCCCGCGCCCGGCCGCCTCGGCTTCGTCGTCTTCATCACCGCGGCAGCGGCCCTCGGCGGCTTCCTGTTCGGCTACGACAGCTCCGTGATCAACGGCGCCGTCTCCGGCATCCAGGAGAAGTTCGGCGTCGGCAGCGGCGTGACCGGACTGATCGTCTCCTCGGCGCTGCTGGGCTCGGCGATCGGCGCCGCGGTCGCCGGACGGTTCGCCGACCGGTACGGCCGCATCAAGGTCATGAAGGCGGGCGCGCTGCTGTTCGCGGTCAGCGCGGTCGGCTCGATGCTGCCGTTCTCCGCCTGGGACCTCGCCCTGTGGCGGGTCCTCGGCGGCGCGGCCATCGGCATCGCCTCGGTGATCGCCCCGACGTACATCGCCGAGGTCGCTCCGACCAGGTACCGCGGCCGGCTGGCCTCCTTCCAGCAGGCCGCGATCGTGCTCGGCATCGCGATATCCCAGCTGGTCAACTGGGTGCTCGCGCAGGCCGCCGGCGGCGACACCCGCGGCCACCTGCTCGGCCTGGAGGCCTGGCAGTGGATGCTCGGCATCTGCGTCGTCCCGGCCGCGGTCTACTTCGTGCTCGCCTCGGTCATCCCCGAGTCCCCGCGCTACCTGATCCAGGCCGAGCGCCTGGACGAGGCCCGCAAGGTGCTCGCCGACGTCGAGGGCGAGGGCGTCGACCCCGACGCCCGGATCACCGAGATCCGGACGCTGATCGCCTCCGACCACCGCCCGCGCTTCCGCGACCTGCTCGGCGGCCGGTTCGGCCTGCTCCCGATCGTCTGGGTCGGCATCGGCCTGTCGGTCTTCCAGCAGCTGGTCGGCATCAACGTGATCTTCTACTACTCGTCGATCCTGTGGCAGTCGGTCGGCATCGACCAGAGCAACTCGCTGCTGATCAGCTTCGTCGGCTCGGTGATCAACATCCTCGGCACCGTGATCGCGATCGTGCTGGTCGACCGGATCGGCCGCAAGCCGCTCGCCCTGATCGGCTCGGCCGGCATGGCGGTCGCGCTCGGCACGGCCGGCTGGGCCTTCTCCTCGGCCACCGGCAGCGGGGACAACCTCACCCTGCCCGACCTCCAGGGCACCGTGGCGCTGGTCGCCGCCAACGCCTTCGTGCTGTTCTTCGCGATGTCCTGGGGCGTGGTCGTCTGGGTGATGCTCGGCGAGATGTTCCCGAACCGGATCCGCGCCGCCGCGCTCTCCGTCGCCGCCTCCGCGCAGTGGATCGCGAACTGGGCGATCACCGTCTCGTTCCCGTCCATGTCGCGCTGGAACCTGTCGTCGACCTACCTGATCTACGCCGCCTTCGCGGCGCTGTCCATCCTCTTCGTGGCGAAGTTCATGAAGGAGACCAAGGGCGTCCGACTGGAGGACATGGGCTGATCCGCCCGTCGGACTCTCGGCCCCCGCACCCCGGCGCGATCAGCGCGGGGGTGCGGGGGCCGAATCGTTTCCGCGGGGCCGGGATCGCCCTGCGGAGGGTCGCGAGGCGCGGGGCGCGGGCGGAGGCCCCGGGGCGCGGGGCGCAAGGCGGGGGCGAGGCGGGGGTCCGGCGGCTCAGGTCCGCTCGGCGAGCCGGGCGTAGCGCAGGGTGAGGCCGTCGAGCAGCGCCTCCAGCCCGGTTTCGAAGGCGCCCTCGTCCACCGTCCCGCGGTGCCCGGCCAGCCGGTGCGCCTCACCGAGGTGCGGGTAGTCGGCCGCGTCGTAGACGTCGGCGTCCGCCGGGAAGCCGGCCGCGAAGGAGGCGAGGGCCGAGCCGGTGACGAAGTAGCGCATCAGCGCGCCGATCCTGGTGGCCTGGCCGCGCGGCCATCCGGACTCGACCAGGTGGCCGAAGACCGCGTCGGCCAGCCGCAGCGCGTTCGGCCGCCGCCGGGGGCCCTGGGCGAGCACCGGGACGATGTTGGGGTGGGCGGCCAGGGCGGCGCGGTAGGAGCGGGCCCAGTCGCGCAGCGCCTCGGCCCAGGGGGTGGCGGGGGTGGCGGGGGTGGCGGGGGCACCGGCGGTTCCGGCCGTCCCTGCGGTTCCGTCGGTTCCGGCCGTCCCTGCGGCTTCGTCGGCTGCGGCGGTCCCGGTGGTTTCCGCGGTCCCGAACATCGACAGGTCGACCTCGCCGATGACGCTGTCCACCACCGCGTCCAGCAGGTCGTCCTTGGTGGCGAAGTGGTTGTAGAGCGACGGCCCGCTGACCGACAGTTCGGTGGCGAGTCGGCGGGTGGAGAGGGCTTCCAGCCCCTCGTCGTCGATCAGCCGCAGCGCGGCGGCGACGATGCGCTCTCGGCTGAGCAGCGGGGTGCGTGGACGGGCCATCGCGACGGGTTCCTCCGGTTCGTCCGGTCGGGTGCGTGGGGACCGATTCTGGCAGGTGCCCCTTCCCAGCGCGGGCCGGGCGGGGCTACAGTCGCCCCCATAAAACTTGCAGCGCTAGTTTAATGGGCCCGGGCCCCGCGCCGGGCCCTGGACACCGCATTCGGGAGCCTCCGTGAACCTGGAGTTGTCCGAGGAGCAGGCCGCCGTCCGGGACCTCGCCGCCTCCTTCACCGACCGCGAGATCGTGCCGTACGCCGCCGAGTGGGACCGCGCCGAGTCCGTCGACCGCGCGATCGTCGGCAAGCTGGCGAAGGTGGGCTTCCTGGGGCTGACCATCCCGGAGGAGTACGGCGGCAGCGGCGGCGACCACCTCGCGTACTGCCTCGTGCTGGAGGAGCTCGGGCGCGGCGACTCCGCCGTGCGCGGGATCGTCTCGGTCTCGCTCGGCCTGGTCGGCAAGTCCGTCAACACCTTCGGAACCGAGGAGCAGAAGCGGCACTGGCTGCCCCGGCTCACCTCGGGCGAGGCGCTCGCCTGCTTCGCGCTCACCGAGCCGGGCACCGGATCGGACGCCGCCAACCTCACCACCCGGGCCGTCCGGGACGGCGAGGACTGGCTGATCAGCGGCGCCAAGACGTTCATCACCAACGGCACCTGGGCCGACGTCGCCCTGGTCTTCGCCCGCACCGGCGGCGACGCGCCCGAACAGCGGGGCCACCGGGGCATCACGGCCTTCCTCGTCCCCACCGACCCGCCCGGCTTCACCCGCACCGAGATCCACGGCAAGCTCGGCCTGCGCGGCCAGGCCACCGCCGGACTCACCTTCGAGGACGTCCGGGTGCCGGACAGCGCCCGGCTCGGCGAGGTCGGCAAGGGGTTCTCGGTGGCCATGGCGGCACTGGCCAAGGGGCGGATGTCGGTGGCGGCCGGCTGCGTCGGCATCGCCCGGGCCTGTCTGGAGGCCGCCGTCCGCTACGCGGGCGAGCGCGAGCAGTTCGGCAGGCCGATCGCCTCCCACCAGCTCGTCCAGGAGCTGCTGGCCGGCATCGCCGTGGACGTCGAGGCCGCCCGGCTGCTCACCTGGAAGGTTGCCGACCACATCGAGCGCGGCCTGCCGTTCGCCACCGAGTCCTCCGTCGCCAAGCTGTACGCCAGCGAGGCCGCCGTCCGGGCCGCCAACAACGCGCTCCAGGTCTTCGGCGGGTACGGGTTCATCGACGAGTACCCGGTCGGCAAGTACCTGCGCGACGCGCGGGTGATGACCCTCTACGAGGGAACCAGCCAGATCCACCAGCTGCTCATCGGACGCGCCCTCACCGGCGTCAACGCCTTCTGACCCGTTCCGCCCCGCCCCCGCCCCGCCACCCGACAAGGAGCCCGACGACGTGCGTCCCGTCTACTTCGCCGCCGCCCGCCGCACACCCATCGGCCGGCTGCGCGGTGCGCTCGCCACGGTCCGCCCGGACGACCTCTCGGCCACCGTGCTGCGCGCCCTGCTCGCCGACGCGCCCGCGCTCGACCCGGCCCGGATCGACGACGTCTACTGGGGCGCCGCCAACCAGGCCGGCGAGGACAACCGCAACGCCGCCCGGATGGCCGTCCTGCTGGCCGGCCTGCCGGAGACCGTCCCCGGTGCCACCGTCAACCGGCTCTGCGCCTCCGGGCTGGAGGCCGTCACCCTCGCCGCCCGGGCCATCGGCTCCGGCGAGGCGGACGTGGTGCTGGCCGGCGGCTGCGAGTCGATGACCCGCGCCCCCTTCGTCCTCCCCCGCCCGGACGAGGCGCTGCCGCACCGGATGGAGACCTTCGACACCCGGCTCGGCTGGCGGCTCACCAACCCGCGGATGGCCGAACTGCACGGCGTGCTCAGCATGGGCGAGACCGCCGAGGAGGTGGCCACCCGGTACGGCATCGGCCGGGAGCGCCAGGACGCCTTCGCGCTGCGCAGCCACCAGCGGGCCGGAGCCGCCCGCAAGGACGGGCACTTCGACGCCGAACTCGTCCCGGTCGAGCGGCCGGACGGGGTGACGGTCAGCCGGGACGAGAGCATCCGCGAGGACACCAGCCTGGCGAAGCTCTCCGGGCTCAAGCCGGTGTTCCGGCCGGGGGGCACCGTCACCGCCGGGAACGCCTCGCCGATGAACGACGGCGCGGCCGGGTTGCTCCTGGTCGGCGAGGAGGCGCTGCGCGACCTCGGGCTCCGGCCGCTCGGCCGGTACGTGGCCGGGGCCTCGGCCGGGGTGCACCCGGACGTCATGGGCATCGGGCCGGTGCCGGCCACGGCGAAGGTGCTCGCGCGGGCCGGCTGGTCGCTCGCCGACCTGGACACCGCCGAGCTGAACGAGGCCTTCGCCGCCCAGGCGCTCGCCTCCGCCGACGGCATCGGGTTCAGCCCGGAGCGGGCCGAGGAGGTGGTCAACCCCAGCGGCGGCGCGATCGCGCTCGGCCACCCCCTGGGCGGCTCCGGCGCACGCATCCTCACCACCCTGTTGCACCGGATGCGCCGTACCGGCGCCCGGCGCGGCCTGGCCACCATGTGCGTGGGTGTCGGGCAGGGTACGGCCGTGCTGGTCGAGAACGTCTGACGACCGGCGGTGGCGGGGAGGCGGCTGACGGGTGGCGGCGAACAGATGACGGATGGCGGATGACAGATGACGAAATCTGTTATCTGTCATCTGTCATCCGTTCGCCGTCCGATGTCAGCTGTCGCCTGCCACTCGTCGCTCGTCGCCTGTTGATCCAACTTCCAAGGAGTTCACATGACGCGGTTCGCGGGGAAGGTCGCCGTGGTGACCGGAGCGGCGCAGGGCATCGGGGCGGCCACCGCCCGCCGGCTGGCGGAGGAGGGCGCGGCGGTCGCCGTCGTCGACCTCACCGCCGAGCGGGCGGCCGGGACGGTCGCCGAGATCACCGCCAAGGGCGGCACCGCCCGGGCGTACGGCTGCGACGTGGCCGACTACGACGCCGTGGAGGCGGTGTTCGCGCAGGTCGCGGCGGACCTCGGCGGGGTGCACATCCTCGTCAACAACGCCGGGATCACCCGGGACAACCTGTTCTTCAAGATGCCGAAGTCCGACTGGGACGCGGTGCTGACGGTCAACCTGACCAGCGCGTACAACTGCAG
Organism: Kitasatospora sp. NPDC048286; assembly: GCF_043201735.1. Lineage (NCBI taxonomy): Bacteria > Bacillati > Actinomycetota > Actinomycetes > Kitasatosporales > Streptomycetaceae > Kitasatospora > Kitasatospora sp. NPDC048286. Next base: position 492,899 of record NZ_JBICZE010000006.1, on the reverse strand, counting down.
CCACGTCGCGCAGAAGTACATGGTGGCGCAGAAGTACGGGAAGATCGTCTCGCTCAGTTCGCGCTCCGCCCTCGGCAACCGGGGCCAGGCCAACTACGCGGCCGCCAAGGCCGGCATCCAGGGCCTCACCGCGACCCTGGCGATCGAGCTCGGGCCGTTCAACATCAACGTCAACGCCGTCGCGCCCGGGTACATCGCCACCGCGATGACCGCCGCCACCGCCGAGCGGGTCGGCAGCAGCGCCGAGGACCACCAGACCGAGGTCGCCGCCCGGACGCCGCTGCGCCGGGTCGGGCAGCCGGAGGAGATCGCCTCGGTCGTCGCCTTCCTGGCCAGCGAGGAGGCCTCCTACGTCAGCGGACAGACGCTGTACGTCAACGGCGGTGCGCGCTAGGCGTGTTGTCTCAGGACGCCGGTTCCTCGGCGCCCTCGACGGTGAGCCGCCGCGGGAGCGCGGACGTCGTTCGGGGGCAGCGGCGCGGTCCGCTGCCCCCGCCGGTGGCGGCTCCTGGACCCGGCGGCCGCTCACCGGGAGCCCGAGATCTCAGCGCTCCCGGTGAGCGGCCGTGCGTGGCGTCAGCGTGCGAACTTCTCGATGGCCTCCGGGGTGACGGGGGTGAAGAAGTTGACGAGGTTACCGTCGGGGTCGCGGAACAGCAGCGACCGGTTGCCCCAGGGCATCGTGGTGGGTTCGTTGACGAAGTCGGTGACGAAGCCGGTCAGGTTCCGGTGAACGCGGTCCACGTCGTCGACGAGGAACTCGGTGATCACGCTGTGGTTGTCCGCCGGGCGGGCGGAGCCCGGGGCGAACAGCGGGACGGTGCGGGTACTGGCGATCGCGAGGGTCGCGCCCGCGGTCCTGAGTTCGGCGAAGTCCTCGGTGGCCCGTACCGCCCGAATCCCCGTCGCCCGCTCGTAGAACTCGACGAGGCGTGCGACGTCGCCGGTGATGATGCGGATCGAGACGAAGTCCATGGGAATCTCCTTGGCTGTGCTGGAGGCGTGCACGTCGCAGGCTAGGAGGATTAGTGGACAGAATCGGTCCTCTATTCGCGTTAGGCTGCGAACATGTCCCGACCCACCGGCCGCGTGCTGACGCTCCTGGAGCTGCTGCAGTCGGGCGGCACCCGGACCGTGGCCGAACTCGCCGACCGTCTCGGCGTCGAAGGGCGCACCGTGCGGCGGTACGTGGACCAGCTGATCGACCTGGACGTGCCCGTGGAGTCGGTGCGCGGCCGCTACGGCGGGTACCGGCTGGCCCCCGGGTACCGACTGCCTCCGCTCATGCTCAGCGACGACGAGGCGCTGGCCGTGCTGCTCGGCCTGGTCGCCGGCCGCCGGGCAGGACTGACGACGGCGGAGCGCACGGCGAACGAGACGGCCTCGGCGAAGATCCGGCGGGTGCTGCCCAAGCACATCGCCCGCCGGCTCGACGCCCTCCTGGATGCGCTCGCCTTCACGGATCAGCCCGGCGAGCTGGACCAGCCGGACGCCGGGATCCTGCTCACCATCGCCGATGCGGTGCGCCACCGCCGGCCGGTCTCGATCCGCTACACCGACCGCGACGGACGGCGCAGCGAACGCACACTGCACGCGTACGGGATCGTCGCCCATGCGGGCCGGTGGTACGTGACGGGCGAGGACGCCGGGGTCGGCGAGGACCGGACCTTCCGGCTCGATCGCATCGCGGCCGCGAGGGCCCTGCCCGGCTCGTTCGAAGCGCCCGTGGGTCCCGCTCCGGCCGAGCGCGTGCTGTCGGGGTTCGCCACGGCCGAGTACCGGCACGAGGTGACCTTGCGGATCCACGGGACGGTCGAGCAGATCCGCGCGCACCTGCCCGCGAGCGTCGCGAGCCTGGAGGAGCACGAGCCCGCGGCCGGCCAGGACCCGGCGGCCGGGCACTGGCTGCGCGTCGAGCTGCGGGCGCAGGAGCTCGACTGGTTGCCCCGGGTCCTCGCCTCGCTCGACCGGCCGTTCGTCATCGAGCGCCCCGACGCGCTGCGCGACCTCGTCATCGCGCTCGCCGATCGCCTCACGTCCTGCGCCCGCCAGGTCTGACGGCGAGGCACCGATGCCAGGAGACGGCACGGTCGGGCAGATTTCTGACGGGTCATCACCTGGCTGCCCCAGGTGGGAGGTTACTTTCCCCTGGGACGGCCTTTACCTTTTCGCGTGGCCGAGCATGACCATGGCCTCAATCGTACGACCCCACCAAATGACTATGGCATGATCATGCAGCTCTCGATGGGATGGCCGGACCGACCCGACCGAACCAGGTCAGGCCCTGCGCCCCAAGGAGCCCCATGGGCAGCCCCGCCACCCTCCGCCGCGCCCTGGCCCTGCTCGCCGTGGGGGCCACCGCCCTCACGGCCGGCACCGTCGCCGTACCGGCCGCCGGCACCGCGATCGCCGCCCCCGCCCACGACCTCACGGGCGTCCACGTGCGCCCCGCCTCCTTCGGGCAGCACAGCGCCCAGGGCCGCCCCGCCCCGCTGAGCACCACCCAGTGCGTCAGCCAGGTCGGCATCCACTGCTACTCGCCGCTGCAGTACCGGGCCGCCTACAACCTGAACCCGCTGTACCAGGAGGGCATCACCGGCAAGGGCCGCACGATCGTCATCGTCGACTCCTTCGGCTCCCCGACCATCCAGCACGACCTGGAGGTCTTCGACAAGCAGTGGGGCATCCCGGACACCAACGTCGAGGTGGTCAAGTGGGGCAACGTCCCCACCTGGGACCCGAAGAACCCCGACCACACCGGCTGGGCGGGCGAGACCACCCTGGACGTCGAGTACGCCCACGCGATCGCCCCCGACGCGCACATCATCCTGGTCGAGACCGGCGTCGCCGAGACCGAGGGCACCACCGGCCTGCCCGAGATGATGGACGCCGAGAAGGCCCTCATCAAGGCCGGCCGCGCCGACGTCATCTCGCAGAGCTTCGGCGCCACCGAGAACACCTTCCCGGGGTACGACAAGGGCGACTTCAAGTCGCTCACCGACCTGCGCTACGCCTTCCAGGCCGCCGCTGACCACAACGTGACCGTGCTGGCCGCCTCCGGCGACAACGGTGCCACCGACGCCAAGGAGAACGGCACCGACCTGTACCCGTACAAGGTCAACTCCTGGCCGTCCTCGGACCCGCTGGTCACCTCCATCGGCGGCACCCAGCTCACCCTGGACGACTCCGGCAACCGCACCGCGCCCGACAAGGTGTGGCACGACAAGTCCGGCGCCGGCGGCGGTGGCGTCTCGGGCATCTTCGAGCGCCCGTGGTACCAGGCGGGTGTCGCCGGCGTCACCGGCAACCACCGCGGCACCCCGGACATCAGCATGAGCGCGGCCGTGGACGGCGCCGCCTGGACCTACGAGTCCTACGACCCGACCTCCGTCGGCTGGCACCTCACCGGCGGCACCAGCGAGGCCACTCCGCTGTTCTCGGGCGTCGTCGCGCTCGCCGACCAGCTCGCCGGGCACCGCCTCGGCCAGCTCAACTGGCGCCTGTACGGCATGAACCTGCTGCCGAGCAAGTGGAGCGGCATCGTGGACGTGAAGCAGGGCGACAACGGCTGGGACGGCGTCACCGGCTACAACGCCACCGAGGGCTACGACCTCGCCAGCGGCCTGGGCACCATCGACGGAACGCAGTTCGTGCACGCGATCGCAGGTCGGTGAGCGGGCGGGTCGCCCGTGGCAGGTGATGCGGGCGATGGGTGACAGGTAACAGATAACAGACGACAACGAACAGCTGACAGATTTTGAAATCTGTCAGCTGTTCGCTGTTTTCCGTCTGCTGCCTTCCGTCCGCTGTTGTCCGTCGGCGGTCGGTCAGCCGGTGGCGGCGAGCTGGGCGAGGTAGCGCTCGGCGGCGCGGAGCTTGCGGCCGTCGGCGCCCGGGAGGTAGGCGCGCAGTTCGATGATCTCCGGGGCGATCCGGATGGCCTCCGCACGGTCGGTGATGGCCCGCCAGCAGGCCTCGGCGTTGGTGGCCGCCCGCTGGGTCTCCGGGTGGTCCGGGCCCTGCGAGCGGAGCAGCGTCAGGGCCACCTCGCGGTAGATGTCCGCGGCCTCGGCCGTCCGGCCCGCGAGCCGGCAGACGTGCGCCCGGACCTGCCGGACCTGCAGCACCGGCTCGGAGACGGCGCCGTGCTCGGCGATCGCCTCCAGTTCGAGGGCGAAGGCCAGATCGGTGGCGGCGGCGTGGTCCCCGACGTCGGCGCTACGGACGATCCGTCCGATCACCTCGCGGTAGTCCGCGCGGGGCGGACCGGCCGCGCCGTCCTCGTCGGCCGGGGCTTCGGCAGTGGCGTCGACCGGAGTGTCGACCGGAGCCGGAGCCGGAGCCTCGTCGGCCATCGGCGCGTCGGCGGTGGCCTCGCTGACCGGCACCTCGTCCTGCGGCCCCTCGTCCTGCGGCGCGGCGTCGGCCGACAGCTCGTCAGCAGTTGCCTCCTCGGCCGGAACGACGTCGACGGGCTCCTCCTCGACGGGCACCTCGTCCGTCAACGCGGGCTCCACCGGGACGGCGTCCCCGGGCTCCTCCGCGGTTCCGGGCTCCGCCTCGGCCTCGGACGCCGCCTCGGACGCCACCTCGACCTCGACCTCGGACTCGACCTCGGCCTCGGACGCCGTCTCGATCCCGGCCTCGGGCTCCCCGACAGCCTCGCGCGCCTCCGCGACGGCCTCCCCGACCGCGACCTCGGAGGCCACCACGGCCTCCTCCTGCGGGAGTTCGGGCTCGGCGACGGCCTCACCCGTCGGTTCCGGCCGGGACTTGAGGAGCGTGACACCCGCCGGGGGCGTGCTGTCCTCGGGCACGGCGTCGGCCGGGGAGGGCTTGAGCAGGGTCACGCCCGGGGCCGCCGCTGTCTCGCCCGCCTTCAGCAGGCTGACCGGACGGGCCGGCCGCGGCGCAGTGGGCGGAACGCCCGGCTTGACCAGGCTGACCGGACCGCCTGCGGCCGCCGGGGCCCCGGCCGGCGGCGCGGGCACCGCGACCGGAGCCGGCACCGGCCACTCGGGGACCGCGTCCCGTGGCTCCCCCGGACGCGGTAGCGGCGGCGCCGGGGGCGACGACATGTCGGAGGGCACCACACCGGCCGCCCGAACCGCCGACACCGCCGACATCGAGGCCGTCGATGCCGGCACCGGCACCGGCGGAACCTCGGCCGGCAGGCCCTCGCCGCGACGGGCCGTATTGCGGAAGAACGGCCGGTCCGGGGCGTGCGTGGCCAGGATGACCACGTCCGGACGCAGCACCGAGTACACCTGCTGCCGCAGCTGCTCCGGCGCGAGCACCTCGCCCGCACCCGGCCGACCGCCGTGCAGCGCCTCGATCAGTGCGCGGGTGAAGGTTCCGATCTGCTCCGGGTCCGGACTGACCACCGCCCACAGCGGGATGCCCTCGCTGAGCGGCGAGACGGTGCCCTGGAGGTACGGCCAGGCGTTCTGGTCGGCACTCAGGTCGGCGATGACGAGGGTCTGCCACTCGGCCGGACGGTGGCTCAGCTCGGCGGCGATGGCCGGCCAGGGGAGGCCGTCCTGCTTGGCGTCGCGCAGGGTCAGTTGGAGCTGTCCGCCGCGCTTGTCGGCGACGACGTGGCCGCCCAGGTGGATCAGCAGCGGTCCGGGGTGGCGGGAGGCGGCGCGCAGGTGGGCGAGGACGGTGTGCGGGTCGCCGGCACCGGGGAGGTGGACGGCGTCCACCGCGTCCGCGGCGAGGAGCACCTGCGGCGAGACGGCGGCGAGCATCGCCGAGAGCACCGGCGCCTGGGTCGGCCCGCCACGGCCCCAGGTGCGGCGGCCGGAGGTGCCGTACCCGCCCTCGATCACCAGGATCCGCCCGCGCGGCGCGGCACCGAGCCCGCCGGTGCCACCGGCGCTGCCGGCACCGCCCGCACCGACGGCGGCGACCGGCGCCGCGCTCTGGACCGGGAACGGCGGCGGGGTCGCCGAGGACAGGGCCCCGGCGGCGGGCAGCCCGGTGAGGGTCCATCCGGTGGGCGGAACGGGCGGTGCCGCCGGGGGCGCGGGCGGCGGCGCGGGCGCCTGCCCGACCGGTTGCGCGGCGCCCGGCACGGAGGTGGCGACCGGAGCGGGCGCCGGGACGGGGGCGGGGGCGGCCGGAGGCGCCGGCGGCGGCTCGTACAGCGCGGCGGGACCGGGCGGGTGGTCCTCGGCCGGGAGGCGCGGGGGCGGCGGTACGGCGTCCCAGGGACCCGAGTCCGCTGCCGGGTCGGGACCTCCGGAAACCGCTGTCGTCTCCGCCATCTCCTGGTCACCGCCCCGCCCCGCCGCTCCCGCGGCGTCTGATGCCCTCGCCTGCGTGGTGCCTGCCACCACACTCCGTGCGCGCCACCCTACGAGATCCCGGCTCACCCGTTCCAGGCCGGGTGGCCGATCGGCGGCCCACCGCCCGCCCCGTCCCGCTATGGTGCCGCCATGATCGATCCCGATCGCCCCCTGCTGTTCCTCGACGTGGACGGCCCGCTGATCCCCTTCGGTGACCCGCCCCCGGGCGGCTACCCCACCTACCGCAGCCCGTACCTCCCGTCCGACACTGCCCCGGCCGGGAACCCGCTGATCGCCCGCGTGGACCCGGAGTTGGGGCCGCGACTGCTGCGCCTGCCGGCCGAGCCGGTCTGGGCCACGACCTGGCTGGAGGACGCCAACGAGTGCCTCGCGCCCTGGCTCGGTCTGCCCCGACTGCCCGTCGTGGACTGGCCGGTGGACGACACGGACACCCCGGACTGGCCCGACGGGCCGGACGGTCTGCACTGGAAGACCCGTGCGCTGGTCGAATGGGCGGACGGACGGCCGTTCGCCTGGGTGGACGACGAGATCACCGAGGCCGACGACCGCTGGGTCGCCGCGCACTCCCCCGCCCGCGCCCTGCTCCACCGGGTGGACCCCCGACGAGGGCTCACCGAAGCGGACTTCACGGCCCTGGACACCTGGCTGCGGACGGTCTGACCGGCCGCCATCCCCTTCCCACCCGCCGGCCACATCCGTGCGAGACGTCCACACGGCCGCCACATCGGCCGCCGGCCCGTCAACTCGACCGCCCGGCCACCCCTGTGGGGAGTGACCGGGCAGTCGGCGGTCCGCTTCAGGACCCCGCGAGCAGGTCCCGCAGCAGGGCGACGGTGTCGGCGTCCAGGTCCCGGCCGGTGCGGCGGCTGAGCGCGTCCAACCGATTGACGGCGCGCAGGAGTTGGTCCCGGGCGCCGGCCGAGGCGTAGGCGTAGAAGAGGTCCCGGTGCAGCAGTTCGACGTCCGGGGCGACGGCGAGGCCGCGGAAGACGGCGGCCTCGGCGCTGCGGTGGTCGCCGTACTGCAGGCGGCGGGCGGCCAGTTCGTGGGCCGTGTCGACGATCGCCGCGATCATGTCCTGCCGCTCGGCCTCCGCCCAGCCGTACGAGGCCGGCGGGGCCTCGGCGAACGGTGCGCCGCGGACCAGGGCCAGGGCGTGGGCGAGGGCCGCGTCGGCGGTGGCACTGGTGCTGCGCATGCCGCGCCGGTAGAGGCCGCGGAACTCGTCCCAGTCGCAGGTGACCGCCGGGGCGAAGGCGTAGCCCTCGGTGCCCTCGGTGGGCAGGAAAGCGCGGCCCTCCGGCGAGGTGCCGAACCAGTCGGCCAGGTCGGAGAGTTTGGCCGACAGCGGACTCCTGGCGTCGGCCGCGGTGGGGTGCGGGTCGAGGTGCGCCGCCCCGGGGTGCAGGTCGTGGTCGAGTACGTGGAGTTCGGAACCCGGCCGCAGCGCCAGGTAGACGGCGAGCTCGGTGAGCCGGGGCAGCGCGCCGGGTGCGGCGGCGCCGAGGGCTCCCGCGACGTCCACCGGGCCGAGCAACCGGATCCGGGGGGCGTTGCGCGGGGCGTGCGCCTCCGGGGAGCGGAGGATGGCGAGCAGGTCGTCGCTGTCGCTGCGACCGGGCGTCGTCCGGGCGACCTGGGCGACGGCGGCGGGGCCGGGCTCGACGGCGGGCGCCGGTTCCTCCGTACCGACCGCGTCCGTGGTTTCGACGGCCTCCGCGAACCCGGCGGCCCCGGCGGGCCCGGTCCCGGCGGCGGACTCCGAAGCCGCCTCCGAAGTGGACTCCGAAGTGGACTCCGGAGCGTGCTCGGCCCGCGGCGCCGACTCCTCGACGGTCGTCGAGCCGGTCGGCTCCGCCGCCACCGGATCCACCGCCACCGGCCGCGGCACGACGGGCTGCGGCACGACGGGCTGGACGGCGAGCACGACCGTCGCCGTGGACTCCGAAGCGGAGTCCCCCGGCTCGTCCGCCCCGTCGCCCTCCGTCGGGTCAGGCCGTCGCAGGTCGCGGGTGGTCTCGTCGGTGGCCGCCTGCCGTCCCTGCCCGTTGACGACGAACCGCGCCGGGCCGGCCGGCACCTGAGCCGGAACCGGAGCCGAAGTCGGAGCCGCGGGCGGCAGGGCGGCAGTCGCCGGGGCCGGCGCCACCGGATCGGTGCCCGCGAACGGGCTGGCCCCGGTGCCGATGACCCGGGCGAGCAGCCGGGGACCGGCAGCCGCGTCCGCGCCCTCGTCCGTCCCGCCCACCGCGGCCCCGCCACGAGCGGCGCCTCCGCCCGAGGCGCCCGCGCCCGAAGCACCTCCGCCCGGGCCGCTACCAGCCGACGCCCCGCCGACCGCCGAGACCGCCGAGGCGACCGAGGCCCCGACGGCGGCCAGCACCGGTACGGCGGCGGGCAGTTCGGTGGTGTCGGTGTCGTCCTCCGGTCCGTCCAGGGTCCAGGCCGGGGCCGGGTGCTGGGTGGTGTCGTCGGCGACCCGGAGCAGCTCGGCGACCTGGTCGTACTGCTGCACGTCGAGACGCTGCAGCTCGACCGTGAGGTGCAGGCCGGGGATCGCGGCCTGGCCGGAGGTCGGAAGGGTCCAGCGGGCAACCGGGCCGGTGCCGCGCTCGGGGGCGCGGGTGATGACGGCGACGCAGGTGCGCGGGCGGGCGTCGAGCAGGCGCCCGAGCTCGGCGGGGACGTCCCCGCCGGGCTGGTGGGCGCAGAGCACGATCTCGGGCGTCCAGGACTCGTCGGCCTGGCCGCGGCTGCGGGCCTCGCGCGGACTGGTGGCCTCGGCGGCGACCAGGGTGGCGCGGGCCTTGGCGGTGCGCGGGCCGAGGGCGGCGAGCGCGGCCTCCAGGGTGGGGTGGCGGTGCACGCGTTCGGCGGCCGGGCCGCTGATCGGCACCTCCTCGGCGAGGTCCACCAGGTGCAGGTGGAGCCGGTCGGCGAGCGGGCTGTGGGCCAGTTCGATGGCGAGGGTGCGCAGCACGTCCCGGGCGTCGTCCGGGTGGCCGGACAGGTGGAGCAGCCGGACGGCCTCCAGGTCGGCGAGGACGACCGAGCCGTCCGGCGAGGTGCCGAGGGTGACGAGCGCGGGGTACGGCGCGGGGGTCTTCCGGGCCTGGCCGGGGGTGAGCAGGTCGCCCGAGTCGGCGCTGCACCACCACACGTTGGCGGCGTGGGCGGCGCGGAACGGCGCGATCGGGGTGGCCGGGCCGGACAGGTGCAGTTCGACGGTCTGGCCCTGGGTGATCCGGGCGGCGACGATGGCGGGCAGCCGCTTGCCGCCGCGCACGGTGTTGCGGGCCAGGGTGCGCAGGGCGCGGTCCAGCAGTTCCAGTCCGGCCTGGTCCTGGCGGGCCATCAGTTCGTTCTCGAAGGCGGCGGCCCCGGCCTCGGGCATCGCGATGCGGTGCCGGGGGCGGCGGGCGCGCTGCTGGGTGCCGCGCTTGTGGGCGACGGCGCCGACCATGATGGCGGCGAGCAGGACGCCGACGGTGGAGGCCGAGAGGGCCACACTGTAGTCGTCGTCGGCGGCCGGGTCGGCGTGCGCGGCGGGCGCGTGCGCCGGCGCGTGCGTGGGCGCGGGCACCGGGGTCGACTGCGGCGCGCCCTGCGCGGGAGCGCCCGGCGCCGGGGTCTGCGCCGCGGCCTGGTCCCCGGCGGCCGGAGCCGGAGCGGGCGCCGGAGCGGGAGCAGGCGCCTGGTCCACGGGAGCGGGAGCAGGAGCAGGAGCAGGAGCGGGCGCCGGAGTGGCGGCCCCCGCCCCCGGCACCGTGAGCACCATCCCCGGCACCACCACGTCCGGATCCGTCAGCTGCTCGCCGTCCGGGGCCTGCGCCCCCTTGTTCGCCTCGAACAGCTTCGGCCACTGCTCCCCGTCCCCCAGCTCCCGCTGGGCGATGGTCGACAGGCTCTCCCCGGCCTGGACGGTGATGGTGTGCTGCCCACCGGAACCGCCCGCACCACCGGGGCCACCGGCCTCCGTCCCGGCCTGCGGGGCCCCCTGCGGCGCGCTCTGCGGCGTGCCCTGCGCGGCGTCCCCCGAGGGAGCCGGGGCGGGAGCCGGCGCCGGTGTCCTCGCCTCGTCAGGCTTGGCGTCCGCCGGCATCAGCAGCTCCCAGCCGGGCTGGATCGGCCGCTCGGCGTCGAAGCGGACGCCCGAATCGCCCATCACCCGGCCGTCGTTGAGCTTGGCGATCTCCATCCACCGTTCCCCCGAGCCCAGTTGGCGCTCGGCGATGGACCACAGGCTGTCGGCCGGGCGGGCGTCCCGCACCGTGTAGGTGGCCTGCTGCTCGGCGGCCGGCGTCAGGGCCGGCGCGGCCTGCGCGGTGGGCAGTGCGGCACGCTGCACGCCGCCCGGCGCCAACTGGGCCTGGGCGACGGACCCGTGGGCCTGATCGGGAACGGCCGCGAAGGCCGAACCGGCCACCGGCACCAGCGCGAGCACCGAGCCGACCAGCCCGGCCGCGAGCCGCTGGCTCCAGCCGAAGGCGGGGATGCGGCGGGCGATCCGGCCGCGCAGCTGGGCGGGGATCTCCAGCAGGACGGAGAGCGCGAAGCAGGCCCAGGCGATCCAGCCGACGACCACCAGCGCCCACAGGAACAGGCTTCCGTCGTCCGGACTGGTGAGCGCCTCGCCCACCCCGCCCGAGGCGACCTCGCCCATCCCGGCGACCGCCTCCGTGCCGTACAGCAGCAGCGCGGGGACACCGAGCAGCAGGGCGAGCAGGGCGACCAGCGCGCCGAGCGCGGTGATCACGGCACGGCCGCGCCCGCGGGGTGGTCGGGGCCCCGGGGCGGCGGGCCCTCGGGCGCCGCCGGCGCGATGGGACGTCCCGGCCCGGCCGGTACGGGCCTGGGCGGTACGGGCCTGGTCCTTGGCACGTGGCGCGGCCATCAGTCGGTCTCCGCTTTCTCGACTCCGTGGACGAGGGTCGCACTGCCCTTGCCCGTTACCTTCCGTTCCCCGAGGGCGCCCAGCAGGACCGGGCGGTAGTCGGCCCGCACGGTGACGGTGACGACCTTGCCGTCGCCGGAGAACTCGACCTCGCCCGCCCGCAGGCCGTACAGGGCGAGGTAGGCGTCTGCGGCGTCCCGGACGTACTTCTCCTGGACCTTGAAGCCCTTGCCCTGCAGGACGGCCGCCCGGTCGAGCTGCTGGCCGCCGACCCGCGCGGCCTCCAGGGCGTAGGCGTCGGTCCGCTCGGCGACCCGCAGCCGGCCGCCGGCGTCGATCACCAGGGCGATGACGAGCACGACGTACGCCGCGCAGATCGCCACGAAGAGGGCCACCGCGCCCCGGTCGGACCGGCGCGCCGACAGCCGTCGCCGCAGACGGCTCACCACTCCCGTCCCCTCCCCCCACTTCGCACGATGCTCTCCCCACCGGCCCCCACCGGGCGCCGCTCGGTACCGTTGTGTCATCCCCCGAGCGCTCTCCGCTTGCGTCTCCCCCGCACGGGCCGTCTCCAATCCCCCGTCTTCCGGGTGACGGCGCCGCGCGCCGTCATGTGCCCCGGTAACGGTCCACCACCGAGGTGAACTCGCCGACGAGGTGCTTCGTCACGGGTACCCCGGACGGTCCGCCGAGCAGGTCGGCCAGTTCCACGTCGCAGACCACCGTGACGGTGACGGTCGTGACCGGTCCGCCCGGCAGGTTCAGTTCCCCCCTGCCGACCCGCACGTCCCCGTTGCGGCAGGACACGCCCTGCTGGCGCAGCGTCGCGAGGGCGGAGTCCCTGGCCGGCTGGTCCATGCCGTCCACGCTGCGCTGCAGGGAGGCGGTCCTGGCCGCGGCCCGGGCGGCGGCCTCCACGGTGCCGGCCGTGGACTGCACCCGCCCGGCGGCGATGGCCACCAGGACGAGTCCGACCACGCCCGGCACGACGATCGCCGCCTCGATCGCGATCCCGCCCCGGTCCCGCCTGCGCGGACGTGGACGCGACCGGAGCCGGAGACGGGACCGCGGCCGGCGACCGCCGCCCGGTGCCCCCTGTGCCCCCGGCGCCCCCGGTACGCCCGGTGCCCCCGCCACGCCCGCCACGCCCGTCACGGCGTCACCACCGGCGCCACGAAGCGCTCTCGCGGCGCCTCGGCGAACTGGGTGACGGCGGGCGCCCTGAGCCCGGGTATCAGCAGCGGCGGGGTCAGCTGCACGGTGACCCTGACGGTCTGTGCCGTGCTGCCGTCGGTACGCACCGTGTACCCGTGCACGCCCTGCCGGTCGAGGAAGTCGCGGGCCTGCCGCTGGGCCGCCTCGTTCTTCTCGCCGTCCGTCGCACTGCCCTGCACCCGGCCGGCGTCCACGCCCTCGCGGGCGGCGGTGAGCGCGACCTGCCGGTCGTACCAGATCAGCGCGGCCTGGACGACGAGCAGCAGGAGCAGCAGGACGACCGGGAAGACGATGGCCAGGCTCAGGCTCATCGCCCCCCGGTCGCCCCTGCGGCGGAGAGCAGGACGCGTCACGGGGTGGCGCCGCCCGCGCCCGCGCCGCCGCCCGGCATGTTCGGGTCCTGCTGGACCTTCTTGACGACCTTGTCCTTCAGCAGGTAGAGCGCGGTCGCCACGGCGCCCGCGACGAACACCAACGCGATGATGGCCAGGGCGAGTTCGATGCTGATCGCACCGCGGTCGCCGCGCGCGCGGGCGGCCCGCAGCCGGCCGAGCCGGAAGGTGAACAGCAGCAGCGCGAACTGGACCGGTAGCAGGACGGGGCGCAGCACCCGGTCTGCCAGCTGGACGAGTCGTACGGTCATCGGGGTCTCCGGGGGTGTGGCGGTGTGGTGTGGTGTGGCGGGTGGTGCCGGCTGCTCCGACCGGGCCGATAGGGCCCAGAAGGACGTGAACGAGGCGGTGGGCGCGGTCAGTTGAGCATCTGGTGCAGGGCGGGAAAGACGATCAGGACGGTCATCAGCAGGGTCAGCGCGGCCCCCGGCGCGACCATCCGTTCGCTGTCGGCGTTCGCGCGGGCGAGGTCCTCGGCGAGCAGTTCCCCGCGCAGGCCCTTGGCGCGGGCCCGCAGGGTGTCGTACACGGCGGCGCCGTCGTTGCCGGACAGCCGCATGATGTCGGCCACGTCCTGGAGCGGGCTCAGCCCCAACTCCTCGGCCAGCGCGTCGAGTCCGGCCCACGGCGGGAGCCGGTCGGTGGCCGCGCGTTCCAGGGCGTCGCGGATCCGCCGGAACACCGCGCCCTGCCCGACCGAGGCGGCCCGGCGCAGCGCCTCGGCGGGGCCGCAGTCGGCGGCCCGCTCCATCGCGACGAGTTCCAGGTAGGCGGCGATGCCGTGCAGGTACTCGGTGCGCGCCTCCTTGGCCTCGCCGCGCACGATGGCGTCCGGGACGAACCAGAGCAGTCCGGCCAGCAGCGGGCCGATGACCAGCGGCAGCGCGAACGGCAGGCCGACGTCCATCAGCACGGCCATCGCGCCCAGGTAGGCGGGGAGCATCAGGCCGAGCGCGGCGAACAGCAGTTTGTGCACCATGAACCGGGCCGGGGTGCGGCCGATCAGGGAGAGTTCGCGGCGCGGGACGGAGACCCCGCGCAGGTGGACGGACCGTTCGCCGATCCGGTCGTACCAGCGGGGCCGCTCGTCCGGGTGCTGCTCGCGGTCGGCGGGGGTGGCGTGCAACCGGTCCAGCGCCTGGCGCAGGTCCGGTGGCGCCGGGCGCAGTTCGGCGACCAGGAGGGCGAGGCCGCCGGCCGCGGCGGCGCCGGCCAGCACGGACCAGGGGGAGATCACCGGACCTCCCCGAGCAGTTCGGCCGGCTCCGGCTCGGTCGCCGCTGCGGCGGACCGCCGCCCGCTCCTGCTGCGCCGGTCCGGTGTCAGCAGCCGGGGCACCGGCGGGTGGGAGGCCAGCGCCCGCATCCAGGCGATGATCGCCACGAACAGGGCGGCGACGACGGCGAGCACCACCTGGCCGAGGAAGGTCCCGTACGGCCGGGTGTACTCGGTGTTGAAGGAGCCGACCGTGACGACCAGCACGATGATGCCGACCAGCCAGCGGATGGTGGTCCGGTGCTTGGCCCGGTCGGCCTCGATGGCGCGGCGCTGGCGGACCTCCTCGCGCACCGAGTCGGCCATGTCGGAGAGGGTGCGGGCGAGTCCGGGGCCGCTGTCCCCGGCCCGCAGCACGAGCGCGGCGAGGACCTTGTCGGCGGTGGCGTCGGCGAGGCTGTCGGCGAAGGCGCGCAGCGCCTCCTCGGGCCGCCAGCGGGCCTGCAGCCGGGCGGCCAGTTCGCCGATCTCGTCCTCCAGGGCGGCCGGGGCGGTGCGGCGGCTGGTGACGATGGCCTGGTTGAGGCCGACGCCGAGCAGCAGCACGTCGGCGATCCGCTGGGTCCACTCGGAGAGCGCCTCCAGCCGCTCGATCCGGTGGGTGTCCGGGCGGGTGGTGTCGAACAGCCAGGGCAGGCCGAAGACGGCCAGCGGCACCAGCAGCGCGGTCAGCGGGATGCCGGTGAACAGCCAGGCCAGCGGCGCCCCGGCGAGCGCGAGCGGCAGTTGGACGCGGCGCAGCCGCACCATCCGGTTCGCGGCCGCCCCGGGGGCGCCGTACCAGAACACGTGGAGGCGGCCGGCCAGCGGGTTGACCGCCGGTTCGGCCCCGTCCTCATCGCCGGGCTCGCTGCCGCGGGCCCAGACCACCAGGGCGACCAGGCCGCCCGCGAGCGCCAGCCCGCACAGGGCGAAGAGCAGCATCACCGCGCGCCACCGCCGATCCGCAGCTGCAGCGGGGTGGCCCAACTCCCGTACCGGGAGCCGAGCAGCGAGGCGTCGAAGCCGGCCCGGCGCAGGTCGTCCAGGCACTGCGGCGGGGTGTGCGGGACGGCCCGCGGCTCGCCGAGGTCCGGCCGGGGGCCGAAGACGGTGTTCAGCGCGGGCCGGCCGCTCTCCCCGAGGCCGGTGACCTCCAGGACGTGGGACACGAAGCGGTGCCGGCGGCCGCCGACGGCGGTCTCGTCGACCATGGTGACGTGCACGATGAGGTCCAGGGCGTTGGCGGTGAGCCGGTAGGCGAGTGAGTCGGTCATGTGCGAGCCGTATTCCAGGCAGAGTTCGGCGATGCGGTCGACGACCATGTGCGGGCCGCGGGCGTGCAGGGTGCACATCGAGCCGCCCTCGCCGTTGGTCATGACCCGCAGCATCGGGACGACCTCGCCGGAGCGGACCTCCCCGACGATGATCCGGGAGAGCGTCATGCGCAGCGCGGCCGGGATGAGGTCGCCGATGCTCAACTCCCCGGCCAGGCGCCCTTCGACGCGTTCGCCGTTGCCCTCCCTGGCCTCCATCGGGACGACCTGGCGCAGGTGGCCGAGGGTGTGCAGCCAGAGTTCGAACTCCGACTCCAGGGTGCCGATCCGCTCGTCCGGCGGGATCTCGGCGGCCATCGCGCGCAGCAGACTGGTCTTGCCGACGCCCTGGGTGCCGGTGATCATGACGTTCTTCCTGGCCCGGATCGCGGCGGCCAGGAAGGCCGCCAAGGTGGCGTCCAGGGTGCCGAGTTCGACCATCTCGGGCAGGGTCGCGGAGGCCACCCGGTGGCGTCGGATCGCCACGTACGGGCGGGGCGTCACCTCGGTGAGCGCCTGGAGGCGCATGCCGCCCTCCAGGCGCAGCGCGAGGGTCGGGCTGGCGGTGGACAGGCTGCGCTCGCCGCCGCCGTGCTGGCGGGCCAGGTCCTGGAGCAGCTCGACGAGTTCGGCGTCGCTGTCGGCCACCGGCGGTACCTGGCGCAGGGGTTGGTGCACCTTGGAGACCCAGACGTCGTCACAGCCGTTGATCAGGATGTTCTCGATCTCCGGGTCGTCCAGGTAGGGCTGGAGCCGGCCGGCCCGGAACAGCAGGTCGAAGACGGCCTCGGCGAGGGCGCGGTCCTGCTCCCGGGTGGGCGGGATGCCGTGGGTCTGGGCGTACGCGTCGGACCACCGGGCGACGGCCTCCTCGATCAGCGCCCGGCCGCGCTGGCGGCGGGTGGCGCGGTCCGGATCGGAGCCGGAGGCGGCGGTCAACCGGGTGATCTGCTGGTGCAGTTCGGCCGCGACCTGGCGCTTGAGCTCGCGGGCGACCTGCGGGTCGACGGCGGGCCTGGTGGCGGCACCGCGCAGGTCCAGCGAGGGCAGCTGGGAGGGCACGGCGGTGGGCCCGGCCGTGCCGGGCGGGACGGGCTGCGGCGCGACGGGCTGGGCGGCGGCCGGCTGGGGCGCGACCGGGCCGGGCTGGTACCCGTGCGGCGGGGCGACCGGCCCGGCTGCCGGCGCCGGCACCGGTGTGGTCCAGGGCAGTGCGGCCGGATCGGAGGCGGGACGCTGGTGCAGGGGGCTACCGCGCACGGAGCACCTCCCCGGGGTTCGGCGGGTACGGACCGTCGGGATCGTCCCGACGGTCCGTCACGCTCGGCTGCTGGAGTGGGTACCGGTCGTCCGGCTCACCGTACGGGGCGGACTGGACGTGGGCCGGGAACGGCGCCGGCGCGGCCGGCTGCGGAGCGAGCCCGGCCAGCGGCGCCACCGGTCCTGTGGTGATCACCGGCGGGACGGGCTGCGGCGGGCTGTAGGAGGGCTGCTCGCCCTCGGCCGTCCCGTAGCCGGACCGGCCGTGCGTGAACTGGCCCTGTGTGAACTGTCCTTGTGCGTACTGGCCCTGCATGGACTGACCCTGTATGGACTGGCCCTGCGCAGACTGGCCCTGCGCGGAGTGGCCGTGGGCCGCCGCGCCGTACCCGCCCGAGGCGTACGGGGCCTGGCCGTGGCCGCCCTGCCCGTACCCACCACCCGAGACGTACCCGGCTTGGTCGTACCCCGGCTGCGCGTACCCCGGCCGGCCGCCCTGCCCGTACGCGGACTGCCCGTACGGGCCCGGCGCGGGCGAGGGCGTGGGCCCGGCCGAGGGCACGGGCATCGACGGCTGGGACGGCGGCGAGGGGTGCGAGGGGTGCGACGGCGGCGAGGGCTGCGACGGCATCGACTGCTGCGGCGCCATCGGCACGGGCGGGGCCGGTATCGGCGGGGCCGGCATCGGAGCCGTCGGGACGGGGGACGCCGGGGCCGGAGCCGTCGGAACGGGGGGCGTCGGCACCGCCGCCGCGACCGGGGCCGCCGGACCGCCCGCCGCACCGCCGGCCGTCAGCTGGGCCGGCGCCGCGTCCTGCGCGACGCCCGGCGCGAGCCGCTGGCGCCGACGGCGGATCAGCAGCTGCACCTCGTCCGCCGCCGACCGCGCCGTCCGCATCAGCTCCGAACGGATGAACCGCCGGTCGGTGGTGTCCCCGCCGTCGGAGAGCACCTTCGCCGTCCGGAGGGCGTGCGGCAGCACCCCGAGCACCGGCAGTCCGAGCTCTCGGGACACCTCCGCCCGCATGTACGGCCCCTCGGCGACCAGCAGCAGCCCGAGCGCGTCCGCCCCGGTGCCGGCCGAGGCCAGGTCCTCGGCCAGGGCGGCGAGCCGGGGCCGGACCGAGCTCAGCCCGCGCAGCGTGGTGCGCACGGTCGCCACCACCACGTCGGCGCGGCGGGCCAGCACCGCGCTGTGGCCGCTGGCACCGGAGCGGCCGAGGTCCACGATGACGTCGTAGCCCTGCTGTTCCACGCCGCGCAGCAGTTCGGCGAGCGGCTCCCAGGTGTAGGCGAGGCCGGGCGCCTGGGTGGGGTCGGTCAGCCCGGGCAGCAGCAGCCGCTCGGCGCCGCCCTCGGGCGAGAGGTCGATCAGCTGCTCCCAGATGGTCTGCGCGAGCAGCCCGCGGCGGTCGGCGACGGCCAGGTTGCGCAGCCCGTACACCGCCTCGACCCGGCCCTCCAGGGCGCCGGCGAGCACCGCGCCGCCGTCCGGGTCGGCCTCGACCAGCAGGATCCGCCGGCCGGGCTGCAGCGGCCAGGACAGCAGCAGCGCCAGGGCGGTGGTGGTCGCTCCCGGTGCGCCCGGGCCGCCGACCACCGCGATCACGGCCATCAGGCACCGCCCGTCGCGGCCGGCGCTCCGGGCGAGGCGCCGCCGGAGGTGGCGGCGCCCGGGGTGGCAGCCCCGGGTGCGGGGGCGCCCGGGGTGCCGGCGGCGGCCGAGGGCGCGCCGCTCGTCGCCGGGGCCGGCGCGGCGCCGCCGGCGGGGGCACCGGCCGCGGGGGCTCCGGCCGCCGCGCCGCGGGGCGCGAGCAGTACCTGGATCCGCCCGCTCGCCACCCACTGCGCCAGCCGGGGCCCGTCCGCGGTGCCGACCGCCACGTCGATCACCTGGCTGCCGTCGGTGTCCACCCGGCCGACGGTGATCACCGTGGCGGGCAGCGAGTCGGCTCGGCCGTTGTCGGGGGTGAAGACGATGACCAGCTGGACGCCGGGCTGCAGCCGGCTGGCGGGCAGCTGGCTGCGCTTGGCCGACACGCCGACGACGATCTGCCCGGGCTGCAGCGACAGGCCCTGGGCGAGGTCGGAGCCGGTGAGCATCGCGCCGCGCTTGAGGTCGGTGGCGGCCCGCATGCCGACCGCCTTCGCCCGGTCCTGGGCCGACACCGGGTGCAGCGCCGGGTCTCCCGCGATCCGGGCGACCACCAGGTCGTCCTCCGTGATCACCTGTCCCCACGGCACGTCCCGGGCCAGTGCCAGCACCGCGACCCGTTGGCCGGTGCTGTTGTAGAGGACGGCCCCGCCCAGCCCGCCGGCCGCGATCAGCGCGACCGCCATCGCCAGCACCGCCGGGCGCCGCCGCCGCGCCCGCATGGTCCGCCCGGGCGCGTGCGGCACGGCCCGTCCCCGGCCCTTGCCCCGGCCGCCCTGCTCCGGCTGCTCCGGGAGCGGCACGGACGCCGCCGCGCCCGCGGAGGTGCCGGATCCCGGCGTCGCGAACGTACGGTTCTCCACCGGGTTCCGCCCTTCCCTCGTTCGTCTCCGGCTCGTCTGGCCGGTCAGGCTGGTCTGGCTGGTCTGGCTGGTCTGGCTGGTCTGGCTGGTCAGTGTGTGAATCGCCGTACCGGCGCCACCACCCGGGAGCGGCCGGCCGGCCGCTCCCGGTCGGGCGCGCTCAGTTGAGCACCTGCATCTCGGCGACCTTGAGCTGGAAGGGAACGCTGCTCCGCCTGATGCCCCGGAGCTTGAACGTCCGCGGGTTCGGCCCTCCGGTGACCACCACGGTGGCCTCCCACTGCATCGTCACCGTGGCGTTGAAGACGCCGTTCTTCTCGCCGGCCGAGCTGGTCCTGAACTCGTAGCCGCAGTCCGGGGACTTCGCGTCGCCGTACTTGGGGTCGTACGGCGTGCCGGTCGTGGCGCAGGAGGTCTGGAGGTTGCCGCCGAAGCTCCAGTCCGCCTTCACCAGCCGGGGCGTGACGGTGACCGCGATGCCCGCGAGCTCCGCGTGGCCGACGCCCGGCAGCGCGGCGCCGTCCGCCCAGAGCCAGACCGGGGCGTTGACCACCGCGGTGTTCTGGGGTGCGGCCCGGCCCACCGGCGGCGTGAAGTGGACCTGGTCGGTGGCCCGCTCGATGACCCTGGCCTCCGTGGTGACGTCCTGCCCCGGCGTGGTGGCCTCGAAGACGATCTCGGCGCCGTCCATGCCCCCGTCGGTCTGCGGGCAGACCTTCGTGTAGAGCGCGCCGTCCTTCGGGTCGTGGCCGCCCCACGCCGGGTCGCCCGCGGCCGGCGGGTTGTCCAGCGGGCGGAAGTAGCAGCCCTTGCTGCTGCTGAACCAGCCCAGCTCGGGGTCGTGGCAGGCCCACGTGACCTGGTGGTAGTCGCACAGCTGCGGCCCGGTGTCCGAACCGCCGCCGCCGGGCTGGGATCCGCCGGGCCCGGGGGTCGTTCCACCGGAGTGGACGTCCACGCAGATCACGGTCGGGTAGCACTGTTCGGCCCCGCCGCCCGGTGGTTCGTCCGCGGACGCGTTCACCGCCGAGGACAGCAGCAGTCCGGCCGACATCGACACGGCGATCGCGATCCGCCGGGCCGGTTTCCGCGCGTTCAGCATGTCCGGTCCACCTCCCGCTTGAAGTCGTTGATCAACCAATGTGCTTGGAACCAGCGCAGGGACGCGGTCGCGACGTACCGGTTCAGCCGGGATCCGGGATCCTTGGCGGCCCCGGTCACGGCATCGACGCGGTGCCAGTCCGACAGGTCGACGCAGTCCTCGATCACGGCGGTCTGCGGATCGGATTTCAGGTCGATGACCTTGACCACCGCGGAATTGCGCGGCGTTCCGGTCATCACCGCTTTGGCGTCGCGCAGTTGACGAAGGCTTACCAGACTGTCGGACAGCGCCCGGCCGGAGGAGTACTGCTCCAGTCCGTAGCCGTCCGAATCCGCACGCCCGAAGACGTCCGCCTGGGCCTGCCACCAATCCTGATACGCCTTCAGGGCCAGCCGCCCCATGGCCCCTTCCGGGCCGCTGGTCGGCGCGATCGAGCCGTTTACCGAACCACTCGAAGGAGTTAGCGGATCCACTCCCGCGACGGTGGGCGCAGCCGACCCGAGGCGATCGACGGAACCACCCGCACCACCGCTCGCACAGGCGCCGAGCAGCAACACCAGTACCGCCCCACCGACCCCAACCGCCCCAGGGCGCAACACATTTCCGCGCTGCCGCATGGCCCCACCTCATTGCGACCGACCTGATCCGTGATCCACGGCCGCCAGGAGAATTCCGCCGTCCCGCCGGTGTTTCCGCTGGGGATCGATTCTTCGCCAACCCACCCCATCACGGCAACACCTCAGGCCCCCTGACCTTACGCGGAAGGCGGTTCCGTCGGGGCACTTTCCCGCCACAGAACGGCCAACAGTTCCTCGGAAAGCGACAATCCGGCCAATGCGCCCCGAACCGCGGCCCGATTGCGCATCAGAAGCCGCCCGGCGTGCGGCGGAACGAGCAGGCGCGCGCCAGGCGCACCCGAACTACCGACCGGTTCTCCACCGCCCGTCAGCGCGGCCACGGCCGGCTGGAGATCGAGCGGGGCGACGGCCGCGGGGGCACCCGGGACGCCCTGGCGCAGGACGGTGGTCAGAGCCCGGCTGAACGAGCCCTCCCCGCCCGGCAGTACGGCGTCCCGGCCGCGTCTGCCCGGGGTGTAACGGTTCCCCGGGGCGTAGCGGCCGATCCGGCCCCACAGCGGAACCCTGGAGTAGCTCAGCAGTTCGCCGGCGCCGTCCTCGCCGTTCTCCACCGCCGCCCAGGTGTCCCGGTCGGCCACCGCGTCGACCAGCAGCAGGGCCTCCTCCTGGTCACCGTGCACCATCGCGCTGACCACCCAGTCCCAGGCCAGGCCCCGGCGGTAGGCGTTGTCGGCGGTGCTGCCGGCGGTGACCAGGGCGAGCCGGCGCCCGCGCGGGTCGGCCACCAACTGGCCGACCAGGCAGACCAACAGCCAGCGGCCGGGGTGCTGGGCGGCGTCCCGGACGGCGGTGAGCATGGCGTTGGCGTCCGCGTCCGGCGGCACCGTGGTGACCCTGCAACCGGCCGCTCCGGTGTCGAAGCACATCCCGGGCAGCACCTCGGCGAGCAGCCGGGCGCCGTCCGGTGCGAGCGCCGCACCCCCGAAGGCCCGGTCGGGGCCGCCGTCCGCCCCGATCACCACCAGATCGACCCCGCCCGCCATCCGGCCGTCCCCCTCCTCCACCGTTTCTCCACCCGCCGGGCAGGCTACCGCCCCCGAGGGCCTCCGACGGGGCTCCCGGCCCGTCCGCTCAGGGACCATGGGCCCTATCGGTACGCGCGCCGACCGAGGACGATCGGACGCATGGAGCGTGAGGACCGTGTGGAGACCCTGAGCGAGGCCGAGTGCCTGCGGCTGCTCAGCACCGTGCCCGTCGGGCGCGTGGTGTACACCGAGCACGCGCTGCCGGCCGTCCTTCCGGTCTCCTTCGAGGTCCTGGACGGGCGGCTGGTGCTCGCCGTGCGCCGTGGAAGTGCCACCGCGCGCGGGCTTGACGGCACGGTGGTGGCCTTCCAGGCGGATCTGCTGGACCCGGTCACCCGCACCGGGTGGAGCGTCCTGGTGCACGGACGGGCCGACGTGATGACCGACCCCGAGCAGATCCGGCGGGTGCTGCGCTCCGGACTGCGGCCCTGGGTGGGCGATCCGGAGCCGCTGTTCGTCGCGCTGGTGCCGGAGCTGGTGAGCGGCCGCCGACTGTTCCCGACCGGGCCGGGCGCCCCGGCCCGCCAGACGCGGCGACCTTCGGACGCCGGGCGGATGGACGCCGGGCAGGTGGGCCTGGGGAGCGCGGACGCCGGGCCCGTGAACACCGGTTTTCCGTTCGGCTCCTGACAGATACCGGTGGGTAGGCATACGCTTCCGGCGTCCTGATCCCTCCCCGGGCCCGTCCCCACCAGGAGCTCACCGTGACGACCTTCGCCTCCCTCGCCGAGCTGACCGCCGCCGTCGGCACCGAGCTGGGCACCAGCCAGTGGCACACCATCGAGCAGCGGCGGATCGACCTGTTCGCCGAGGCGACCGGCGACCACCAGTGGATCCACGTGGACCCGGAGCGGGCCAAGGACAGCCAGTTCGGCTCGACCATCGCGCACGGCTACCTGACTCAGTCGATGATCCCGGTGCTGGCGAAGGAGTGCTACGCCGTCGAGGGCGTGCGGATGGCGCTGAACTACGGCTCCGACAAGGTGCGCTTCCCGGCCCCGGTGCCGGTGGGCACCGCGATCCGGGCCACCGCCGAGCTGCTCTCGGCCACCGAGGTGCCGGGCGGCGTCCAGGCGGTGGTGCGGTTCACCGTGGTCAGCGAGGGGAGCACCAAGCCGCACTGCGTCGCGGAGACGATCACCCGCTTCTACGCCTGACGGGAGCGCGCCCACGCGGGCCCGGGCCGACGGCGTGCGTGCCCGGACCGGCAGGCGTGCGGGGCCGGGCGGAGCGGAGCGGGCGGGCCCGGGCGGCGGCGTGCGGCCCGTTCCTCCCGGGTCCCCCGATTGGACCGCGCCGGGCTCTCCACCAGGTCCGGACGGCCCACGACGAGTAACCTCCGACGAGATGGTTGTCGTATCGCAGCAGCCCCATCTGGCGCTGCGCTGCACGCCCCGGCCCGCCCGGTAGCCGTGACCGTCCCTGGAGGAGCCGTGCCCCGCCCAGCCCCGTGGTTCTCCCGCCTCGCCGGTCTGTCCTCGCAGTTCGTCCCGCCGGCCACCGGCCCCGCCGCCGAGCGCGCCGTCCCCGGTCTGGCCGGACTGCCCCGGGCCGCCTGGCACCGGGTCCGGACCGACCCCTTCGGCGCCGAACCCAGGGGCGAGCGGCTGGCCCGCATCCGCCGCTCCCCGCAGTTCGCCGACGGCGCCTTCCGCAACCCGGTGCCCACCCGCCGCCTGGTGTACGAGCGCAGCCCGCTGGAGATCACCCACGCCCAGCTGACCGGGGACAAGGCCCGCCGGA
The DNA here is from genome assembly GCF_043201735.1 of Kitasatospora sp. NPDC048286. Taxonomy (NCBI): domain Bacteria; kingdom Bacillati; phylum Actinomycetota; class Actinomycetes; order Kitasatosporales; family Streptomycetaceae; genus Kitasatospora; species Kitasatospora sp. NPDC048286. The sequence continues at coordinate 469,232 of NZ_JBICZE010000006.1, read as the reverse complement.
GGCCGACCGCCGCCATTCCGCTGCACCGGCTGCTCCCGGTCGACCTGGCCGCGCCGCCGGAGTCCGGGCTGCGGCTGACCTGGCTGGGGCACGCCTCCGTGCTGGCCGAGATCGGCGGGCGGCGGGTGCTGCTCGACCCGGTCTGGGGCGAGCGCTGCTCCCCCTTCTCCTGGACCGGGCCCAAACGGCTGCACCCGGTGCCGCTGCCGCTGTCCGAACTCGGGCCGGTGGACGTGGTCGTGATCTCCCACGACCACTACGACCACCTCGACATGGACACCGTCCGGGCTCTGATCGGGACGGACGCGGTGTTCGCCGTGCCGCTCGGGGTCGGGGCGCACCTGGAGCACTGGGGCGTACCGGCCGCGCGGATCGTCGAACTGGACTGGTGGGAGTCGGCCGAGGTCGCCGGGCTGACCCTGACCGCCACACCGGCCCGGCACTACTGCAGCCGCGGGCCGCGCACCAGCTCGCTGTTCCTGTGGGCGTCCTGGGTGGTGGCCGGCGGCGGACGGCGGATCTTCCACAGCGGGGACACCGGCTACTTCCCCGGCTTCGCCGAGATCGGCCGCCGGCTCGGCCCGTTCGACGCGACGATGATGCAGGTCGGCGCGTACAGCGACTTCTGGCCCGAGGTGCACATGACCCCCGAGGAGGGAGTGCGGGCGCACCTGGACCTGGGCGGCGAGCTGCTGCTGCCGATCCACTGGTGCACCTTCAACCTCGCGCTGCACCCCTGGGAGGAGCCCGCGGAGCGGGTGGTCACCGCGGCCCAGGCGCTCGGTGCCCGGCTCGCGGTGCCCCGCCCCGGCAAGCCCTTCGAACCCGCGCGCCCGCCCGCCCTGCGCCTGTGGTGGCGCGCCGTCGCCGTCGCCCCGCGCGACGTCCCGCCGCTGGTCGACGAGCGGCGGCCGGGCGAAGGGGTGGCGGCGGGCGGGGGCGGGGCGCGCGAACAGGCGACGACTTTCAGCGAACAGATTTCAAAATCTGTTCGCTGAAATCCGTCAGCTGAAAGTCGTCAGCTGAAACCCGTCACCCCTTCGCCGTCACCCGCCGACGCCGGATCACCGCCCAAGCCGCCTGCTGAACCAACAGGGTCAGCACCCCGGCCAGCACGATCCCCAGCAGGTTCAGCAGCAGCTGCGCGCTGGAGCCCCAGAACTGCTTGACGTCGCCGTAGCCGAGGGCGACGGCCGCATTGGCCGCGGCGGGCACGGTGGTGACCGAGATCGCCACGCCGACCAGGGCCCCGGCCTTCGAGGAGGTGAGCGAGAGCAGCCCCGCGACGCCCGCCAGGAAGGCGACCACGAAGGAGGTCGCGTCCGGCTGCCAGATGAACGAGGTGTTCGGCCGCACGGCGTCGAACTTCGCCTCGCTGAACAGCCCGAGGCCTTCCATCAGCATCCCGAAGCAGACGGTCAGCCCCATCGCCACCACGAAACCCGTCACCAGCGCGTTCAACGATCGCAGTGCCGGGCGCAGCCGTCGCTGGACGACCGCCACGCAGAGCCCGGCCAGCGGCCCGAACTCCGGTCCGACGGCCATCGCGCCGACGATCAGGATCGCGCTGTCCAGCACCGCGCCACAGGCCGCGAGCATGGTGGCGGTGGTGAGGAAGGCCAGGAACACCCACGTGAGGGTGGACTCCTCGTGGGTGATCTCGGAGACCGACTCCCACACCAGCGCGTCCGCCCCCTCCCCGGGGGCCAGCCGCTCGGCCTCCTCGGCCGCCGCCGAGAGGGTCAGCTCGACCGCCGAGACGTCGATCGCGCCGCGCTCGGCCAGCCCCGTGGCGCGCAGCGCGCCCAGGACCTCGTCCGCCGCCTCGCGGGCCACGTCGCAGAGCACCACGTCGCCGGCGGGCCGGACGGCCGCGTCCGGGAGCAGGACGACGTGTGTCACCCCGACGACCTCGTCCAGGCAGTCCAGCACGCGGTTCCGGAGGTCGGGCGGGACGATCAGGCGAAGGTGCAGCACGGGCGCTCCGGTGGGCAGGGCAGGCGGAAGGTCCCGCCCACCCTAGGCCCGCCCCGCACCGGACCCCGCACCACCCCGGGCCCGCGCCACCCCGATCCCGCACCGCGGCCCGTCGACCACCCGGCCCGTCAACGGCCCGGCCCCTCAGCACTTCAGCCCTTCAGCCCTTCAGCCCTTCAGCCCGCGAGGACGTCCCGTAGCGCCCGGGCCTCCTTGACCACCCGGCCCGCGCCGCCGCGCCCGGCCGCCGCCGTCACCTCGGCGACCGGCCCGCGGGCGCCGGTGCGCCGGGCGCAGTCGGTGGCCAGCGCGATCAGGTCGCCCAGCCCGCGCGTCGACGGATCGGCCTCCCCCAGCAGGGCCGGCAGGGCCGCCCCGAGCACCGACCAGACCGTCGCCCGGGCACCGCTCTCCGCCGCCAGGGTGAGCGCCGCTCCCAGCCGGCCGGCCGTCACCGTGCCGCAGGCCACCAGGGCCCCGAGTTCGCGGCCGAGCAGCGCGCCGTCCAGGTCGCCGCGCGCGGCGAGCACCAGCAGGGCGTCCACCGCCGCCGTCCGGTCCTCGACGTGCCGGGCGCCCAGGCCGTACGCCAGCGCCAGGTGCAGCGCGAGCCCGGCCTGGCCGCCGGCCTCGGCGAGCAGCGGGAGGTGGCCGGCGGCCCCGCGCTCGTCCCGGTCGGCGCCCTCGGCGAAGGGGTCGAGCCAGCGCGCGGCCAGCTCCTCCCGGTGCCAGGGGAGCATCGCGAACCAGTGCGCGACGGGCCGCCGGCTCCAGTCGTACACCTTGCGGGCGCGGGCCACGCTGGGCTCGGTGCCGTCCAGCAGGGCCAGGAACTCGCTGGGGAGGCGTTCGCCGCCCGGCCCCACCGGCCCGGCGCCGATGCCCGGCTGGGCGACGGCGATCCGCTCGATCTCCTCCCACCAGCGGTTCCCGTACACGTTGGTGCGCCGCAGCCCCTGGCCGGGCGCGAACAGCACCCGCTTGGACGGCTGACCGTGCAGTCCGCCGGTGCGCAGCCAGTGCGCCAGCCGGCGCCCGGCCGGGGAGGTGAGCGCCTCGGCGGCCTTCAGCGCCGCCCCCTCTGCCACCGACCCGTCTGTCACCGGCCCAACCGCCACCGGCCCGACCCGCAGCAGGGCCTGGGACAGGTCTGCCTTCCCCGGTGTGACACCCGCCGCCTCGTACCCGGCGATCCGCTCGACCAGCACGGCCAGGTCCAGCGCGCCGGTGGCATCGGTCGGGGTGGCGAGCAGGTACGGCGGCCGGGTGGCCGTCACCTGCCAGGCCGCCTCCTCCAGCCGGGCGGCGAGAACGGCCCCGGGCACGGTGGTGCCCGGGCCGCGCAGCGCCGAGCCGTCCCTTCCGCGGAGGGAGTCCCAGAACCGGCGCGGCGGGAGCTCACCGGCCACCGCGGCCACCACGAAGAGGATCTCCCGGGGCGTGCAGTCCCCCCAGCTGCCGGTGCCGCGCCACGGGTGCACCCGGCGGACCGGCTCCAGCGCCTCGACCAGCGCCGCCCGGTCCCGGTGGGTCAGCCGGACCAGCCCGTCCAGCACCCGTTCGAAGGCCGCCATGCCGGGCTCGCGCGCCGCGAGCAGGGCGGACAGTTCCTCCGCGAGTTCGGCCGCCGAGCCGATCGGCGCGCCGAGCGGGCGCGGCTCGGGGGCAGGCGGCAGGACTTCGTTCCACCCGGTGTCCGGGTCGTCCCCGTCGCCGCCGACCGGCGCCCCGAACAGCTCGCCCGCGCGCCGGTGGTGGGCCGGGTTGAGCGTCTCGGCGGCGGAGCGCAGCTCCGCCAGCACCGCCTCCCCCGCCGCCTTCAGGTGACGGGCCACCACGTTCAGTGCCCGCTCCTGGAGGGCCGTGTCCGGATGTCCGAAGGCCTCTGCCGCGGCCAGCACCACCGGTCCCGAACGCGCGGGCGCGCGCCGGGCGGCCTTCTCCAACCAGGCCAGCTGGGCGCGGACCAGCTTCTTCTCGTTCCGGAACAGCACCACCGCCGAGGCCTCGGCGAGCACCTCGGGCTCGATCAGGCCGGCCTCGTCCAGCCCGGCGAGGACGTCCTGGGCGTGCCCGGCGATCACCGACAGGCCGTCCAGCAGCGCCACCACGTCGCGCACCCTGGCCGCGTACTCCTCGGTCGTCGGGGCGAGCGCCCGCAGCACCTCCAGGAAGGCCCGCTGGTCGGTGGCCTTGCCGCCGCGCAGCAGCCGGGCGAGGCAGCGGTCGAGCAGCTGGGCGCGGTCCACCACTCCGGCCGCGGCCAGTTCGCCGATCGCCTCCGTCCAGATGTCGCCGGGGCGCGGGCTGAGCCGGAAGGTCAACGTGTAGCCGACATCGGCGAGTTCGAACAGCTCGGGCAGCAGCACCGGGGTGAAGGCGTCCTCGCGCAGCACGTCGGCCAGCGTCGGGCGCGGGCCGCCCGTTTCGTCGATGTGGTCCATCCAGCTCCGGACGAAGGACTCGCCGCGCGGCACCTCGCAGCCGGTGCGCCGGACCACCGCCTCGATCACCGGGTACATCGACCAGCCCCAGCTCCGCACCGGCCGGGCGGCGAGCCGGGTGACCACCTCGACCTGCCACTCCACCGGCTGCGCCTCGATGACCTGGTGCAGCACGGAGTTCCGGGCCCAGTCCCGGACGCCGAAGTCGCTGCCGGCCAGCCAGGTGGCGGCGCCGGCCGGGCCGGCGTGGCAGCCGGCCCCGGCCACCAGCAGCCTGCCCTTGACCTCGGCCGACTCCCGTGACCAGTCCTGGCGCAGTTCCTTGCGCAGCTCCTTGAGGGCGGGCAGACAGGCCCGCCGCTGGGCCGCGTCCAGGGCGGCCAGCAGCTCCGGTATCCGCGCCAGCCGACCGGACCGGACGGCGGCGAGCAGCTCGTCGACCGGCCCCTGGCGCTCGGTGCCCGAGGTCGTGCTCACGCTCCGGCCCCCTTCGTCCCCGCAGCCCCGGTGGCCTCCACGGTCCCGGCCGTCTCCACGGCCCCGGCGGACGACACGGCCCCGGCGGCCGCGTCCCGCACCATCCCGACCGCCAGCGCGTGCTTGCACGGCCCGCGCCCGCCCCGGTACTTGCCCCACCACAGGCAGGTGCAGCTCGACCGCCCCGACGCGTCCGTGCGCACCCGCTGGATGTGGTCGTCCACGGTGACGACGGCCGTCGCCCCGCCCTCCTCGAACCGCACCGCGCCCGCCGCGACCAGTGCCCCGGCGGCCCGCAGCCGGGGGTTGGCCGTCTCGGCCCGCCCGGCGTCGTACGGGAGCTGCCGGTGGAAGTACGCGGCCTCGGCGGCGTCGTAGCCGATCTGCCCGGCGGTGCCCAGCCGGGTGAGCGCGGCGCGGACCCGCTCGGGGCTCAGCCCGGACTGGGCGGCGAGGTCCCCGACCTCGATCCGGGGCTCCCAGGCGAGCAGCACCGCGATCAGCTCGGCGTCCCGCTCGGCCGCCGCGGTGGCGAGCGAGTCGAGCACGCCGCCCTCGCCGGAGAAGCCCCGGGACGCGTCCGGCGACAGCGTCAGGGTCAGCCGCATGCCGGGCAGCACCGCCTCCCAGGCGGAGGCGGTGGGCTGCCCGGCCGCCACCGGCCCGTACACCCGCAGGGCGAGCGCGTGCCGCAGCACCCGCTGGAGCGCGACCAGCCGCTCGGGCCCGGGAAGGCAGACCGCGCCGGGGACCGGACGGGTGGTCGGCCGCAGTGACGTCCCGGCCGGGACGACCCAGCCGACGCAGGCCCGCCCGCCGCGCCCGGCCCGCGGCAGCGAGCGCAGGAAGCGGACCGCCTCGGCGGCGGGCAGCTCGGCGCGCAGCTCGAAGCCGGCGGCCACCACCTGGGTCTCGGCGAAGCCGCGCAGCCAGCGCTCCGGCAGCGGGACCTTCTTCTCGACCAGCGGGCCGTCGAAGGTGGTGACCTCCAGCGCGTCCGGCCCGACCGCGAGGTGCAGCGGGTCGGCGGGGCCGATCCTGGTCAGCGCCTCGCGCAGCGGGTTGTTGACGTCCACGTTGGTGGTGCCGTGGCCGATCTCGTCCCCGTCGAGCCCGGCCTGGAGCACGTCGAGCCGGGCGTAGACGCCGCAGCAGCCCGAGAAGGACTCGAAGCGCAGCCGGTCCCCGTTGGCGGTGACCACCGGGTCGAGCGAGGCGCGCAGCTGCGGCTGGTAGTAGCGCGCGGCGGCGACGTCCGCGACCGCGAGCAGGGCCGCGGCGGCCGGCGCCGGATCCGCCAGGAAGCCCGCGAAGAAGCGCGGGTTGGCGGCGGCGCCGAGCGGGGTGGCGCCGCCGGAGGTGGCCAGGTCGAGGCACCGGCCGTCGGCGCCGTCCAGGACGGCCGACGGGCGCAGATAGGCGTACGCGTGTGCGGATTGCGTCATGCCGAGCACGCTAGGTGAGGGCACTGACAATCCGTCGGGGCGGCACCGGCCCCGCCTCGGGACGGCACCGACCCCGCCTCGGTCCCGGCCTCGGACCGGCCTCCCGTGCCCTCGACCCGAGAATCGAACTGGAACGTGTTCTATGTCATCCGACGGCCATCGCGACGACGTTACCCAGGTCACACCGCGGCACGGTTGGCTTCTGCCACTATGGCCTCGTGACCGACCTGACCGAACCCCATGTCCGGGCCGAACGGCACGCCCGGCCGGCCGCCCCGTTCGCCGAGCTGCTGGAGATCGAGCAGCTGGACGAGAACACGTTCCGGGGCCACTGCCATGCCGGCGCCCCGATGCGGGCCTTCGGCGGCCATGTGGCCGCGCAGGCGCTCGTCGCCGCCGGGCGCACCTCCCGCAAGCAGCGTCCGGTGCACTCGCTGCACGGCTACTTCCTGCTGCCGGGCTCCCCGGAGCACCCGATCGACTACCTGGTCGAGCGGGTCCGCGACGGCGTGTCGTACACCACCCGCCGGGTGACGGCGCTCCAGGGGCGCAACGAGATCTTCACCCTCTCGGCGTCCTTCAAGCACCCCGAGCCGGCCCCCGACCGCCAGCGCGAGGTCCCTCCGCTGCCCCACCCCGAGTCGCTGCCGAACGCCGTCGCCCGGCTGCCCGAGGAGGTGCGCCGGGCGCTCGCCGCGGGCGGCGGCTTCCGCGACCTCGACGTGCGGTTCGTCCCGGCGGACGCCCCGGGACTGCCGCCGGCCGTTCCCGGTCTGCTCCAGCACTTCGTCTGGATGCGCACCGCCTCCCCGCTGCCGGACGGCGACCCACTGCTGCACGCCGGCGCCCTCACCTATCTGTCCGACCTCACCCTGGCCTCCACCGCCGGGCTGAACGTGCAGCCGAACTTCTTCCAGCGCACCGAACCGCCCCGGCTGGTGATGGCCTCGCTGGACCACGCCATGTGGTTCCACCGCCCGTTCCGGGCCGACGAGTGGCTGCTGTTCGCCCAGCGCAGCCCGTCCTCCTCGGACGGCCGGGGCCTGGCGCTCGGCGAGTTCTACGACCTGGACGGCCGGCTGGTCGCCTCCGCCGTCCAGGAGGCGCTGATCCGCGACCCCTCGTGACGCCCTCGCGGCCCGGTGACCACCGCACGAACGGAAGGGGGCCGGACGGCGTCATACTCCTGAGCGGCCCCGGCCCGTATCATGGTGCGGGTGACCAAGGTTGACCTGTCACCACGGCCGGTGGAGGCGATGTCTCCGCGTCAGCTCGAACGCCGCGAAAACCTGATCGCGGCCGCGCTCGCCCTGGTGAACGAGATCGGCGTCGAGCGGATGCAGATGAAGCAGGTCTGCGAGCGGTCCGGAGTCGCCCTGGGGACGGCGTACCGCTACTTCTCCTCCAAGGACCACCTCCTGGCAGCGGCGATCGCCGAGTGGCATCGCCTGCTGCTGGCCGACCTGGTGGCGGAGCTGCGCGGGCCGAGAGCCGGACTGGGGGCCACCGACCGGGCGGTGCGGTTCGTCCGGGGCGGGATGCGGGCCTACCAGCGGCAGCCCGAACTCGCCCGGCTACGGGTGGCCGTGGCCGCCTCCACCGACCCGTTCGCCAGCGAGGCGCTGCAGGGCATGGCCCGGGCCGACAGCACCGCCCTGCAGGCCGTGACGGCCGAGGTGCCGGCCGCCGCGAGCGACCTGGTGCGGCACATCGTCGCCCACGCCTGGCAGGGCGAGCTGACCGCCTGGGTGACCGGCCGCACCACCCTCGGGGACGCCCGGCGCCGCCTGGAGGACGTGGTGCGGCTGGTGCTGAACCCGTACGAGACGCGCTACCCGGCCCCGTACGAGGTCCAGTCCACCGGCTGAGCGTCCGCCGGCCCCGGACGACCGGCGCGACCCAAGGCGCCAGCGCGGCCCAGGGCACACGGCTCAGGACACCGACAGCGCTCAGACCGCCGTCACGGGGTGGGCCACCACCGCTCCGAACAGGTAGCCCTCCCGGTTGAACACCGCCCGCTCGGGCTGGGTGTTGCCCCGGCGGTCCGTCGCGCGGGCGCGCAGCTCGTACCGGCCGGGCCGCTCGGGGCGCCAGTCGATGCTCCAGCGCGTCCAGCCGTCCGCCCGCGGCTCGTCGCGCAGGTCGGCGCGCCGCCACGTCCGGCCGCCGTCGGCGCTCACCTCGACCCGGCGCACCGCCGCCGCTCCGGACCACGAGCGCCCGCGCAGCCGGTGCCGGCGGCCCGCCGCCAGCCGCGCGCCCGCCGCCAGCTCGAACGCGCTCTTGACCACCTGGGTGGTGAGCGGCTCGCCACCGCCGGGCGGGTAGTCCGGGCCGAACATCCGGTAGAAGTCGGTGTTCCACGGCGAGTACAGCGGACGGTCGGCGACCTCCAGGCTGCCCACCCACTTGATCGAGGCGATGCCCACCCAGCCGGGCACCACCAGCCGGGCCGGCGCGCCGTGGTCCGGGGTCAGCGGCTCGCCGTTCATCTCGTACGCGAGCAGCACGTCGTCCAGCGCCTTGGCGATCGGCAACGGGCGGCGCACCGGGCCGTAGTTGGTGCCGCCGACGACGTAGTCCGGGTCCAGGCCGACGGGCAGCACGTCCACCGCCGCACCGGTCAGCCCCGCGGCCCGCAGCACCTCGGCCAGCCGGACGCCCCGCCAGCTCGCCGAGCCGACGCCGCCCAGCGTCCACGGCGTGCCCGGGACGGGCTGGCCCTGCTGGCCGGCGTAGTAGCTGCGGCCGTTGCCGGCGCACTCGATCAGCGCGCTGATCCGGGTGGAGGGCAGCTCCCGCAGCTCCTCGAGGCCGAACTCGACCGGGTGCTCGGCCGTCGGGCCGCCGCGCAGGCCGCTGCCGAAGAGCCGCAGGCGCCAGGTGTCGGGGTCGATCAGCGGGGTGCTGGTGTGGTTGCGGACGAAGAACCGTTCTACCGGGACGTGGCGGCCGACGACGGCGTCGCCGTCGGCGTCGCGGAAGGCGTCCCAGCGCGTCTCGGCGTTGGTGCCGCGCGACACGAACCACTCGGCGGGCAGCGGTTTGACGATCCCGGGCACGGACGAGGACCCGGCGGCGGGCGCGGGGCCCGGCGTGGCCCCCTCGTCGGCGGCCGCCGCCCGGCCCGGGGCGAGCGCCGGGACAGCCGGGACCGGCGCGGCGAGCACCCCGGCGGCGGTGGCCATCCGCAGCAGCGTCCGGCGCTCCACGCCGTCGGCGGGCGGCACACCGTCCCCGGCCGCACGCGCCGGGGCGTCGGGTGTCCGGGTGTCCTGTGCCCGGGTGTCCCGTGCCCTGGCGTCCCGTGCCGGTGTGTCCTGTGTCGGGGTTGCTTCGTTCGGAATACGGACCTCGTTGTCCATGAACGGTGTTCCTTCCGTGTCAGCGTTGGAGGTTCGGCTGTGCGCGCGACCACGTCCGGGGCGTGAAGGCCGTCCTGGACGGGCCCCCGTTCCCCGGCCCGACCTTCTCACCGTCTGGACTCCTACCGTTCCGACCCTCGGGGAAACCCCGGCCCGCGTCCGAACTCACCTGCGAACAGCCGTAGATGGCCGATTCCGCTCCCGAACCGCCGGGCGTGGCAGCGGAGTTCACAGCGAGTCGAGGCCGCCCGGGAACACCCCGACGGGCGGCGGCGTTCGCCCGGTCATGCGCATCGGAGAACTCGCCCGCCTGACCGGGGTGTCCACCCGCCTGCTCCGCTACTACGAGGAGCAGGGCCTGCTCCGGCCGGGCCGGACGACGGCCGGCCACCGCGAGTACGGCGAGGAGGACACCGTCCGGGTGTGGCAGATCCGCAGCCTGCTCGCGGCCGGCCTGAGCACCCGGGTCATCGCCGAGCTGCTGCCCTGCGCCACCGGCCCCGTCCCCGTCCTGGAGGCCTGCCCGCAGCTGCTCGCCATCCTGCACGACGAACTCGCCGACCTGGACTCCCGGATCGAGGACCTCACCCGCAACCGCCGCGCGCTCTCCCACTACATCACCACCGCACACGACTCCGGGCACGAGTCCGGGCACGGCTACGGCGAGGGGCGGGCGGCCTGACGGGACGTGAATCCCGACCCGGCGCGTCCCCGGCGCGCCGTCCCGCCACCGGCGGAGTGAACTGGACATAGTGCGACATACAGCTTGATTCCGAGCGTGCCGAGCCCCCCGAGTATGTCGAGAGGTCCATCCGATGAGCAGCCAGCCACCCCCGCCCGACCAGCCCGCGAAGGAGCCCGACGAACCCGCCGCGACCCTTCCGGCCGACCGGGCGGTGTTCGGCATCGGCGCGGTCCTGGTCCTGGCGGTGGTCGCCTGGGGCGTCTTCGCCGAGGACTCGCTCGGCCGCACCTCCGACACGGCGCTCGGCTGGGTGCTGCACAACTTCGGCTGGCTGTTCGTGGTGGCCGCCGACGTCTTCCTGGTGCTCAGCGTGCTGCTCGCGTTCAGCCGGTTCGGCCGGATCAGGCTCGGCCGCGACGACGACCGGCCGGAGTTCTCCAACCTCGCCTGGATCGCCATGATGTTCAGCGCCGGCATGGGCATCGGCCTGATGTTCTACGGCGTCGGCGAGCCGCTCCAGCTCTTCGCCACCCCGCAGCCCGGCTCCGGTCTGGCACCGCAGAGCGCGGCCGCCGCCCAGCAGGCCCTGGAGTTCTCGCTCTTCCACTGGACCCTGCACCCGTGGGCGATCTACGCGGTCGGCGGCCTGGCCCTCGCCTACACCGCCTTCCGCAAGGGCCGGGGCAACCGGATCTCCGCCGCCTTCGTCCCGCTGATCGGGCAGCGCGGCGCGGACGGCTGGCCGGGGCGGACGATCGACCTGCTGGCCGTGTTCGCGACCGTCTTCGGCTCCGCGACCAGCCTCGGCCTCGGCGCGCTCCAGGTCGCCGACGGGCTCGGCTACATCTCCTCCGTCCGCAACACCCAGAACGCCCAGTTGGTCATCATCGGCTCGCTGACCGCCGCGTTCGTGGTCTCCGCGTTCTCCGGGGTGCACAAGGGCGTGAAGTGGCTCTCCACCGCGAACGTCGTCCTGGCCTCGCTGATCATGCTCTTCGTCTTCGTGTTCGGCCCGACGGTGTTCGCCCTCGACGCGATCCCCTCCTCGGTCGGCGGTTACCTCTCCGACCTGCTCGTGATGTCCACCCAGACCGGCGCCTTCACCGACGAGGCCTGGCTCGGCTCCTGGACGATCTTCTACTGGGCCTGGTGGCTGTCCTGGGCGCCCTTCGTCGGCACCTTCATCGCGCGGATCTCGCGCGGCCGCACCGTCCGGCAATTCCTGCTCGGCGTGCTGCTGGTGCCCAGCGGGGCGACGGTCATCTGGTTCTGCGTGATGGGCGGCACGGCGATCCGGCTGGTCACCACCGGTGCGGCCGACCTCGTCGCGACCATCCCGCAGGGCCCGGAGGCCTCGCTGTTCGAGATGCTGCGCTCGCTGCCGCTCGGCTCGGTGACCAGCGTGATCGCGGTGCTGCTGGTGATGACCTTCTTCATCACCAGCGCCGACTCCGCCTCGCTGGTGCTCGGCTCGCTCTCCAGCCGGGGCTCGCTGCACCCGCGCACCTGGCTGGTGGTGGTCTGGGGCGTACTCATGGGCGGCGTCGCGGCGGCCCTGCTGCTGGCCGGCGGACTCACCGCGCTCCAGAACGCGACGATCCTGGTCGCACTGCCGTTCGTGGTGGTGATGCTACTGCTGTGCGTCTCGCTGGTGAAGGAGCTCCGCGAGGACCCGGCCGCCGGCCCCTCCCGCCTCCACCCGCCGCACGGCCTGCGGGACGCCGTCCGCGAGGTCGTCGGCGAGTCGAACACACGCCGCTGACCAGCACATATGCCCCGCCCGGCGACGGGTGGGGCATATGCGGCCAACCGACGCCCAACCCCCGTCCGGACTTCACCCGCGCGTACCGACCGTTCACACCGCCCTGGAAACCTCCCTGTCATGAACGCCAGCCCTCAGGCGCCCTTCCAGGAACCGCGCTTCCCCCTGCCCCAACGGCACCGCCGGCTGCTCGCCGTCACCGCCGTCCTCGCCTCGATCGCCCTCGGCACCCTGGGCGTCGGCGCCACCGTGGAAACCGTCGAACACGGCCCCGTCACCAGCGCCTCCGCCAGCAAGTAGCAACCCGCCCCACCCGGCACCGCGGTCCCACACCGGACGCGGTGCTTCTTGCTTTCCGCCACCACCGAGCGGGTACCCCCCCGGCCGGTCACTGACGGGCGCGACGAGCGGGCCGGGACGGGAGTGACGGCCGATACCGGGGACGGGGTGGAGGTCGGGCGCCGAGGCGTGACGGGCGGCCGGTAACCGGGACGGGGTGAAGATCGGGCGCCGAGGCGAAGCGGGCCGCCGGGGGGCGCAGGCCCCGCTACGCCCGCTGTTCGGTGCGGGGGCCGGGCGGGAGCGGGACGAACGGGCCGGGGCGGGAGTGGCGGCCGGTGCCGGGAGTGGGGTGGAGGTCGGGTGCCGGGGCGAAGCGGGCCGCCGGGGGGCGCAGGCGCCAGGCCGGGGGCCGGGTGGGGTGGGGGGTGGGGGCGATCAGGGCGAGGCGGTGGAGCAGGTCGAGGGCGTCGCGCCGCAGGGCGGTGCGGTCGGCGAGGTAGCGGGCGGGGAGGCCGTACTCGTCCGCGATGTCGCCGAGGACTCCGTCTATCAGCGCGTCCGGGATCACGACGTCGCCGGCCACCGTCTCGCCGGGCAGCGGGCGGACCTCCTCCACCAGGCGCTCGACCAGCAGCAGGGCGGCCTGGGCGAGGGTGCCGGCGCCGGGGAGGGCGAGGTCGGTGAGTTCGGCGGCCGGGTCGAGCAGGGCGACGCCCTCGGCCCGGAGTTCGGCCTCGAGGCCGAGGAACTCGGCGAGCGCCGCCGGGCCGCTGAGCCGGTGCTCGGTCAGCCAGGCCCGGTGGTCCTCGGGGAGGTCGGCGGCCAGGACGGCGGGCGTCTCGGCGAGCAGGCGGCGGACGGCGGTGGCGGGTTCGGCCTCGGCGGCGCGGCGGATCAGGTCGTCGGCGTCGTCGGCGAGGGCGGGCGGGCCGGCCGGGACGGCCCGGGCGAGTTCGCGGTCCACGGTCAGCACGAAGGAGTCGTCGGCCGGGTCGGCGGGCAGCTCGCCGAGCACCTGCCAGCCGGCCAGCGCGGCCAGCGCCATGTCGAGGTCGGCCGGTTCGGCGGCGAGTTCGGGTGCGGCGGCGCCCATCGCGTCGAGCAGCCGCCGGTGTCCCAGCTCCTCCGGGGCGTCGACCAACAGGGCCAGCGCGAGGGCGAGTTGGGCGTAACCGGCCGGGGTGAACGGCGCGCCGGTGACGGGGTGTTCGAGGCGGCGGGCGGCGTCGGCGCCGAGGCCGGCCTTGCAGAGCCGGGCGTGCCAGGGGCCGACCACGAGGCGGTAGCCGAGCAGGGTGTCGAAGCGCTCGGCGAGCCAGTCTCGGTGACGGCGGATCAGCGGGAAGCCGTCGGCGTGCGGGCCGGAGGCAGTGACCAGCGGATGGGCGAGCAACAGCCGGGCGGCGATCCGGCGTTCGGCCGCGGGGAGCTCCTCGCCGGAACGATCCTGCGCCGTCACGGTGAGCCGCGCCACCGGCGTGCCCTCGGGCCTGCGATGCCGACCCGGCCTGCCCGGCTTGGCACCTGACCGGACGACGGGCAGTGCGGCGTCGTCGCGCCGGGCGCGGCGCAGGCCGCCGTCGGTGCGGTCCTCGCGGGGGCGGACGGGTGTGGCGCCGTGCGCGGTGGGGCCGTGCCACCAGCTGACGCCGGGCTCGGCGGCGGGTTCGGCGGCGCCGCCGAGGTGGCGCGCCGGGTAGAGGCCGAAGGAGGCGGCGCAGAGGTCGTCGGCGGTGCCGGGGGTGGCGGCGGCGAACCAGTGGGCCAGGCGCAGCAGTCCGGGGTCGGGCGAGAGCGTGACGTCGGCGGCGGGCCCGGCTTCGCGTACGGCGAGGACGGCGTCGGCGGTTCCCCGTCCTGCCCCGCCCGTACGTCCGTCCGGCCTGCCGGCGGCCACCCGGGTGGCGCCGACCGCGTACTCCTGCTGATCCATGTCGGGGTCCAGACTAGACGGTGCCCGGGTCACCCGACGGCAGCAACCGCCCTCCTGAGGAACTCTCCGCAAGAGCCCTCGAAGCGGGCGCCCGCGCTCCGCTAACCGGCCGCCCCGTCATCCGCCACGCCCGACGGGGGTTACGCACCGGTAACCGACTCTTCCGCCGCCGCTCCGGCTCCTCTAGGGTCGGTCCTAAGCAGCAGATCACCGAGAGGCGCACGCATGACCGTCCGTACCACCAACCGCGTCGGCCTCGGAGCACGCCTGCGCTCGGCCACCGGCCTGCTGGGCGGCTTCGCGGCCACCTCGGCGGCGCACCTGGGCGCGATCGCCTCCGGTGTCTCGGTGCTCCAGAACGCCACCAAGCCGGCCCTGATGCCACTGCTGGCCGCGCACAGCGTGACGGCGGCCGCGAAGGCCGGACGGGAGGCGCCGAAGCTGCTGGCGCCGGCGCTGCTGCTGAGCGCGGGCGGGGACGTGCTGCTCCAGCTGAAGAACGACCCCGCGTTCCTCGCGGGCATGGGCTCGTTCGCGGCGGCGCACGTCTGCTACGTGACGATGTTCGTCCAGCGCGGCGCGCTCAGTGACCGCCGCCGGGCCCTGGTGGTCGCGGCCGCGTACGCGACGGCCTGGGTGGCCCTGGTCGGGCAGCTCTGGCCGGACCTCGGGGACCTGCGCGTGCCGGTGGCCGGCTACAGCCTGCTGCTGGCCTCGACGGCCGTCACCTCGGCCGGGCTGGGCTGGCGGACCGGGCTGGGCGGGGCGCTGTTCCTGCTCTCCGACACGCTGATCGCCACCCAGCTGGCGAAGTGGCGGGAGCTGCCGGGCCATCAGTTCTGGATCATGGCGACCTATGTGCTGGCCCAGTACCTGCTGGCGGACGGCACCCTCCGGCACCAGGAGCGGCTCCACCGCGAGGCCGGCGAGGGCGCCGGGCCGCAGACCGCCTGATCTCCTGACCGCCGGGTCGTCGGATCACCGGACAGCCGGGTCGCCGGATCACCGGACCGTCCGACCGTCCGACATGCCGCCGCACCGCCGATCCTCAAGGGTTCCGGCGGCACGACACGGGGACGCGCCCTCGGGCGCGGGGCGAGGCCTCAGGCACCGCGCCTCCGCAGCAGCCAGAAGCCGCCGACGCCGCCCGCGACCAGCGCGAGGCCGCCGGCCAGTTCCGCCGGGTTCGCCGCGACCGAGCCGCCGAGGCCGGTCTGCACGGAGCCGTGCGGGGCGACCTGCCGGCTGTCGGCGCCGGACTGCCCGAGCGAGCCGGCCCACTCCCCCGCGGCCTCGCCCCACTCGCCGAGGCTCCTGTCGGGGGTGGTGGAGGTCACGGTGGTGGCGAAGGCCCCGCCGTCCGGGCAGGTGCCGTCGACCCTGCTGTCCCCGGCGTGCTGGTCGGCCAGCCGGGCGGAGCCGCTGTGCTTGCCGTCGGGGCCCAGGGTGAGGGTCGCCGGACCGCCTTCGAAGGCGGCGGAGCGGGCGGTGATGGTCTTGGCGTCGGGCTTGTCCGACTTCTCGCAGGAGACCGTGACCGTCACGGTCTGGCCCGGTGCGGCCTGGGACGGGCTGACCGAGGCGGAGCCGTCCCTGGCGGATGCGAGGGGGGCCGTCAGGCTGGTCAGCACCGTCGCGCCGATCAGGGCGGCGGCGGCCGTACACATGGGGCGCATGCCGGAACCTCCGGGATTCTCGGGCGCGGCCGGGGACTCCCATGTCCACGTGGTCAATCAACCGCACCCGGTCATTCACCGACGGTAGGTACCCGCCTCACGCCCGGCCAGCGCTCACACCCGTTCGGGTTACGGCCCATGACCCGCTGTGATGCCGGTCATGGCGCCGCCGTGCCCACTGCCGTGCCGCCCGCCGAGCGGATCAGAGGTCGAGGTCCACCACGACCGGCGCGTGGTCCGAGGTGCCCTTGCCCTTGCGGGCCTCGCGGTCCACGTAGCTGTCGGTGACGGCGTCGGCGAAGGGCTTGTTGGCGTAGGTGAGGTCGATCCGCATGCCGCGGTTCTTGGGGAAGGCCAGCTGGCGGTAGTCCCAGTAGGTGTAGGGGCGGTCGTACTTGAGCGGGCGGGGCAGCACGTCCTGGAGGCCGATCTCGCCGAGGGCCGTGAGCGCGGCGCGCTCGACCGGGGTGACGTGGGTGAGGCCCTCGAAGGCGGCGGTGTCGAAGACGTCCTCGTCGGTCGGGGCGATGTTGAAGTCCCCGAGGACGGCGAACGGGCGGGAGCCGGCGGCGTCCTCGGCGGCGGCCTTGCGCAGCGCCTCCAGCCACTCCAGCTTGTACCGGTAGTGCGCGTGGCCGACCTCGCGGCCGTTGGGCACGTACACCGACCAGACCCGGACCGGGCCGCAGGTGGCGGCGACGGCGCGCGGCTCGACCTCGGGCAGCAGGGCGCCGTCGGCGAGGTAGCCGGGCTGGTCGGGCAGGCCGCGCACGACGTCCTCCAGGCCGAGCCGGGAGACGATCGCGACGCCGTTCCAGCGGCCGGTGCCGTGCGCGGCCGTCTCGTAGCCGAGCTCGCGGACCGCCTCGTACGGGAAGGCGTCGGCCGCGCACTTGAGCTCCTGGAGGCAGAGCACGTCGGGCTTGGCGCTCTCCAGCCACTCCAGGAGCTTGGGCAGCCGCGCGGTGACGGAGTTGATGTTCCAGGTGGCGATGCGGACGGTCACGGCGGGCGGCCTTCCCGGTGGTTCGGTGCGGACGGGTGTGCGACGGATGTGCGGACGGGCATGACGGACGGGGTGGGCCTCCCCTCCCGGGAGGCCCACCCCGAACATACCGCCCGGCACCGACAGGCCGGTCCGATCAGCGTGCGGGCCGGACCACCGCGGCCGAGCCGCCGCCGCGCCGCACCGGTTCCGCGGCGGCCACCCAGCGGCCATCCGGCAGCCGTTCCACGCCGGTGGCGGCGCCGATCTCGCCGCCGTTGACGAAGCTGTGCCCGAGGCCCTCCAGCGCGGCCCGTTCGGGCAGGGCCAGGAAGCCGGGCTCGGCCTGGGTCGCGGCGCTGTTGCGCTGGCTGGCGCGCGGCGCGGCGATGGCCTGCTCCAGGCTCAGGCCCCGGTCGAGCCGCCCGAGCAGCACCTGGAGGGTGGTGGTGATGATGGTCGCGCCTCCCGGGCTGCCGGTGGCGAGCAGCGGCTCGCCGTCGCGCAGCACGATCGTCGGGGACATCGAGGAGCGCGGCCGCTTGCCCGGGCCCGGCAGGTTGGGGTCGGGGACGCCCGGGGCGAGCGGGGTGAAGTCGAAGTCGGTCAGCTCGTTGTTGAGCAGGAAGCCCCGGCCGGGGACGGTGATGCCGCTGCCGCCGGTCTGCTCGATGGTGAGCGTGTAGGAGACGATGTTGCCCCATCGGTCGGCGACCGTCAGGTGGGTGGTGTTGGGGCCCTCGTACGGCTCGGGGACGGCCTGGCCGGTGTCGGCGCAGGGCGCGGGGTGGCTCGGGTCGCCGGGGGCGAGCGGGCTGGTGAGCGCGTGGTCCGGGCTGATCAGGCAGGCCCGGGCGGCGGCGTGGCGCTCGGAGAGCAGCTGCCTGGTGGGGACGTCGGTGAAGGCCGGGTCGCCGACCCACCGGTTGCGGTCGGCGAAGGAGATCCGGGAGGCCTCCAGGAAGTGGTGGTAGTACTGGGTGCTGCTGTAGGCGGAGACGTCGCCGCCGTCCTCCAGGATGTTGAGCGCCTCGCCGACGGTGGTGCCGCCGGAGCTGGACGGGGCCATCGCGTAGACGTCGTAGGCGCCGTGGGAGACGTGGGTGGGCGCCTGGTCGCGGACCCGGTAGTCGGCGAGGTCGGTGGTGTCGACCTTGCCGGGGCGGACGCCCCGGCCGGAGGCCGGGTCGACCGGCGGGTGCTGCACGGTGTCGGCGATGTCCCGGGCCAACTCGCCCTGGTAGAAGGCCTTGACGCCGTCCTTGGCGAGCAGCCGGTAGGTGGCGGCGAGGTCGGGGTTGCGCTGCACGCTGCCGGTCTCGGGGGGCTTGCCGTTCGGCAGGTAGAGCTTGGCGGTCGCCGGGAAGTCCTTGAACCGGGCGTAGTTGTCGGCGGTCTGGTTGCGGAAGGTGTCGTCCACGACGAAGCCGTTGTCGGCGATCCGCTCGGCCGGTTCGAGGTTCCGGGCGAGCGAGCGGGTGCCCCAGTGGCGCAGCGCGGCGTCCCAGGTGGCGGGGGTGCCCGGGACGCCGACGGACAGGCCGCTGGTGACGGCGTCGGCGAAGGCCAGGGGTTTGCCGTCCTCCAGGAAGAGGCCGCTGTCGGCGGTGCGGCCGGCGGTCTCGCGGCCGTCGATGGTGTGCACCCGGCCGGTGGCGTGGTCGTAGTAGACGAAGTACCCGCCGCCGCCGATGCCGGAGGAGTACGGCTCGGTGACCCCGAGGGCCGCGGCAGCGGCGACGGCCGCGTCCACCGCGTTGCCGCCGTTGCGCAGCACCTCGATGCCGGCGGCGGTGGCGTCGGCGTCGACGGTGGCCACCGCCCCGCCCCAGCCCACCGCCTCCGGCACCTTCGACGGCGGGGCCGCGGCGCCGGCCGGTCCGACGCCGGACCAGACCAGTGCGGTGGTGAGTAACAGAGACGGCGCGAGACGGGCCAGAGCTCTCATGCGAGTCCTCCTGAGTCGACGTCAACTCATCAGTTGTTCCACAGGAGGCATGATCCGACAACCACACCGCGCCGATATCAATGGGTAGTTGACGGGTCGGCGGGGCAGATCCGGTGGAAGCGGAACGGCAACAGCCGACAGGTTTCAGATGACAGAAAACGAAATCTGTCGGCTGAAATCTGTCGGCTGTTTGTTGTCAGCTATCGGCTGTCGGCCGTTCGTCGTCGGCCGTTCGTCGTCAGCGGCTCCCCGCTACAGCGCGCTGCGCTCCACCCGCCGCCGCTTGATCGTGCGGAAGCGCCGCGCCACCTGCCGGGCCAGGTCGGCCGCGCCGACCAGGCCGGCCTCGTTGCCGAGGGCGGCGTGCACGATGGCGGCCTCCGGGCGGAAGCCCCGTCCGGTGAGGGTACGGCGGAAGGTGTCCCGGGCGGGGCCGAGCAGCAGGTCGCCCGCCTCGGAGACCCCGCCGCCGATCACGAAGCGGCCCGGGTCCAGCGCGGCGGCCAGGTTGGCGATGCCGACGCCGAGCCAGGTGCCGACCTCGTAGAGCAGCTCGGTCGCGGTCGCGTCGCCGTCCTGGGCGGCCTCGGTGACCAGCGGCCCGGTGATGCCCTCGACCGTGCCGCCGGCCCGGGCCAGCAGCGGCTGCACCACCGGCGACTCCTCGGCGACCAGTTCGCGCGCGTCGCGCACCAGCGCGTTGCCGGAGGAGTACTGCTCCCAGCAGCCCCGGTTGCCGCACGGGCAGCGGTGGCCGCCGGGCAGCACCTGCATGTGCCCGAACTCGCCCGCCAGGCCGTACTTGCCGCGGTCCACGTAGCCGTCCCGGACCACCGCGCCGCCGATGCCGGTGCCCAGGGTCAGCATCACCATGTGGTCCTCGCCGCGGCCGGCGCCGAAGCGCCACTCGGCCCAGGCGGCCGCGTTGGCGTCGTTCTCCACGATCACCGGGAACCGCAGCCGCTCGCTGAGCGCCTCCTGGAGCGGCTCGTTGCGCCAGTTGAGGTGCGGGGCGAACAGCACCTTGGAGCGGTCGGCGTCGACCCAGCCGGCCGCGCCGATGCCGACGGCGTGGACGTCGTGCCGGTCGGCGAGCTGGAGCACCAGGTCGACGATGACGTCCTCGACGACCTTGGGGCTCTTGCTCTTGTGCGGCGTGTCCGTGCGCAGCTTCTCCAGCACCTTGCCCTCGCCGTCCACCACCCCGGCGACCACCTTGGTGCCGCCGATGTCGACGCCGATGGTGGGCAGTCGCAGTATCCCGGCGGGCAGGGCGCGGCGGCGACGCTCGGCGCGCGGGCCGAGGCCGAGCAGGGTGGGCAGGACGGGCGGCCGGGTGCTGCCTTGGGAGCTGGTCACAGCTGCGGACGCTCCTCACGGGGGTCGGACGGATCGGAGTCGGAATCTCCGGAGTCGGAGGGGCCGGTGGCGAACGGATTGGAGACGGACGGACCGGAGACGGACGGCCTGGCCAGCTCGTGCGAGAGCTCCGCGAGGTCGGAGCCGCCGGCCATCTCGGTGGTGAGCTGTTCGAGGCTGATCTCGGCTCGCGGGTGGCTGCCCGCCATCCGCCCCCGCTTGAGCAGCGTGAAGTGGTCGCCGACCAGGTACGCGTGGTGCGGGTTGTGGGTGATCAGCACGACCCCGAGTCCGGCGTCGCGGGCGGCGGTGACGTACTTGAGCACCACCCCGGACTGCTTGACGCCGAGCGCGGCGGTGGGCTCGTCCAGGATCAGCACCCTGGCCCCGAAGTGCACCGCGCGGGCGATCGCCACGCACTGGCGCTGTCCGCCGGAGAGGGTGCCGATCGGCCGGTCGACGTCGTGCAGGTCGATGCCCATCCTGGCGAGCGCCTCGCGGGTGGTGGCGCGCATCCCGTCGGCGTCCAGCCGCAGGCCGCCCCAGCGGCGCATGCCCTGCTCGGAGCCGAGGAAGAAGTTGCGCCAGACCGGCATCAGCGGGACGACCGCAAGGTCCTGGTAGACCGTGGCGATGCCGCGGTCCAGGGCCTGGCGCGGGGAGGCGAAGCGGACCTCCTCGCCACCGACGGTCAGGGTGCCCTCGTCGTGCTGGTGCAGCCCCGAGATGATCTTGATCAGGGTGGACTTGCCGGCCCCGTTGTCGCCGAGCACGCAGCTGATCTCGCCGGCCCGCAGGGTCAGCGAGACGTCCTGCAGCGCCCGGACGGTGCCGTAGCTCTTGCCCACGCCGTCCAGGGAGAGCAGCTCGTCCCCGATGGAGGCCGTGGAGGCCGTGGAGGCCGCCGAAACGTCCTTGCTCATCGCGGCCCCCGCTCGGCCCGGCGCTTGACGTAGGCGTTCAGCAGCGCGGCCAGCAGCAGCATCGCGCCGAGGAAGAACTTGAACCAGTCCGGGTTCCACTGGGCGTAGATGATCCCCTTGCTGGCCATGCCGAAGATCAGCGCGCCGAGCGCGGAGCCGACCACCGAGCCGTAGCCGCCGGTGATCAGGCAGCCGCCGATGACGGCCGCGACGATGTAGATCAGCTCGTTGCCGACGCCCTCGCCGGACTGCACGGTGTCGAAGGAGAACAGCAGGTGCTGGCCGAGCACCCAGGCGCCGAAGCCGACGCCCAGGTAGAGCAGGGTCTTCGTCCGGGCGACCGGCACGCCGACCGCGCGGGCCGCGTCCGCGTCGCCGCCGACCGCGAAGATCCAGTTGCCGAAGCGGGTGCGCAGCAGCACCCAGCTGCCGACCACGAGCAGGCCGAGCCACCACCAGACGGTGGCCTTGATCGCCAGTCCGCCGATGGTGACCTCGGAGGCGAACAGCCACCGGCAGGAGGCGAAGCCCTCCATGTCGGCGATCGACCTGGTGGAGACGGTGCCGGAGATCGCCTTGGTGACGCCCAGGTTGGCGCCGGTCAGCATCAGGAAGGTGCCGAGCGTGACGATGAAGCTGGGCAGCCTGGTGCGGCCGAGCATCCAGCCGTTGAACCAGCCGATGGCCAGCGTGGTCGCCAGCGAGACCAGCACGCCGACCCAGGTCACCGCGGTGAACTGGTACGAGACCATCGAGGAGGTCAGCGCGGCGGTGGTGACCAGCACGCCGGCCGAGAGGTCGAACTCGCCGCCGATCATCAGCAGCGAGACCGGCACCGCCATGATCCCGATGGTGGAGGCCGCGTACAGCACGGTGCCCATCGAGGAGACCCGCAGGAAGGGTTCGGCGACGGCGGCGAAGACCGCGAAGACCGCGACGGCGGCGATCAGCGAGCCGAGCTCGGGGCGGGCGAGGAGCCGCCGCAGGGCCGCCGGACGGTCGTCGAGCAGGCCGTCCCTGGCGAGGAGGTCGGGGGTGCTCACCTGGTCCCCCTCGCGACGTACTCGGCGAGCGCGTCGGCGTTGTCCTTGGTCAGGATCTGCGGGCCGGTCTCGACGGGCTTGCCGCCGCCGAGCATGTTCAGGTTGTACTTGTACAGCCAGATCAGGTCGACGCCCGTGTAGCCCTGGAGGTAGGGCTGCTGGTCGACGGCGAAGCCGACGCTGCCGGACTTCAGCCCGGACACCACCTGGGTGCCCAGGTCGAAGGTGTCCAGCTCGACGCCGCGGTGGGCGTCCTGGATGGCCTGGAGGCCGGTGGCGGCCATCGGGCCGGAGAGGGTGAGCACGGTGTCGATGGACGGGTCGGCCTGGAGCTTGGCGGAGATCGCGGCGCGGGCGTCGGGCATGTCGACGCCGTTGACGTAGAGCACCTGGAACGTTCCGCCGGCCTTGGACTGGGCGCCGGAGCAGCGCTGCTCCTGGCCGACGTTGCCCTGCTCGTGGATCACGCAGAGGGTGTTCTTGCGGCCGCGCGAGGCCAGCTCGGCGCCGGCCGCCTGGCCGGCGGTGGACTCGTCCTGGCCGACGTGGGTCAGCGCGCCGAACTTCTGCGAGAACTCCTGACCGGAGTTGATCGTGATCACGGGGATGCCGGCGGCCTTGGCCTTGCCGAGGACGTCGGCCATGGCGTCGCCCTTGGCGAGGGTGACCAGCAGGCCGTCGACCTTCTGGTCGATGGCGGCCTGGACGAGCTGGACCTGGTTCTGGGTCTGCGCGTCGTTGGAGTACAGGAAGGTGATGTTGTCCTTGGCGGCGGCCTGCTCGGCGCCCTTGCGCACAGTGTCCCAGAAGGCGTCGCCGGCTCCGGCGTGGGTCACCATGGCGACCTTCCAGCGCGGGGTGGTGACGGCGCTGCCGCCGGTGGCCGCGGCCTTGGCGCGGGCCTCCTCGGCGCGTCTGCCTCCGGTACTGCTGCAACCGGCCGCGGTGACCGCGAGTGCCAGAACGGCGCACACGGGCCAGAAGCGGCGGGACGGGCGAAAGCGGGTGATGCTCATCCCCATAGTCTCCCTGCCCGGGCCGCACGCGATCGCACCGCCTCGCCCGGCAGCTCGAACGGCCTGGGAGGTATGGTGCCCCGGGGGACCTTTCCTGGTAGTTCGCTGAGCACCTGGTCCGGACGGCGTCCGTTCGGGTGGCAGACTTAGGCGCCGATCCGAAGGGGGTTCATCACGAGAACGTGATGTTCCTCTCAGGTTCCGCACAGATTCGGACGGCAACCGATCATCGGTCCATCGCCGTCTGATGCCATTGACGTGCGTCCGGGCGAGTGGGGCCCGGGCGGCGTGCGACCCGGATACGAGAATCGATGGAACTGACAGGTACGCCATTCTTCCTCCTCACCGTCATCCTGGTGCCGGTCTCCATCGCGGTGGCGCTGCTGTTCTGGGGGAAGGTCGGCGGCCCCGAGCCGGTGCGGTACCTCACTCGGATCGTCATGATCATGTTCTGCCAGGTCACGGCCGTCCTGATGGTCTTCGTGATGGTCAACAACGCCAACCTGATCTACGGCAACTGGGACGACCTGCTCGGCACCGGCAACCACGTCCGCGCGGTGCCCGTGGTGACCCCGGTCGACCCGGCCGCGGCCGCACCGGGCCAGAGCGCCGCCGACGCCGCCAAGGAGCCGCCGAAGGTCAAGCAGAGCTTCGGCGGCGTCGACGACCCGGCGGTACCGAAGGACGTGCAGCGGACCGAGCTCAAGGGCCAGGTCTCCGGCGTCGACGGCGAGGTGCTGGTCTGGCTGCCGCCGCAGTACAACGACCCGGCGTTCAAGGACAAGAAGTTCCCCGTGGTCGAGCTGATCCCCGGCTACCCCGGCTCCTCCTCCACCTGGTACGGCACCCTCAAGGTCTCCGACCAGCTCAAGCCGCTGATGCAGCAGGGCAAGGTCGCCCCGTTCATCCTGGTCTCGCCCCGCACGAAGCTGCTGAACAACCAGGACGCGGGCTGCACCGACATCCCCGGCAAGATCAACGCCGACGCCTGGATCACCCGCGACGTCCCGCAGATGGTGCTGGACAACTTCCGCGCCGACCCGTCCGCGGACCGCTGGGCGATCGCCGGCTACTCGGCCGGCGCCCACTGCGCGGCCAAGCTGTCGCTGGCCCACCCCAACCGGTACCGGGCCGCCATCGCGATGTCCGGCTACAACGACCCGGCCCAGGAGCCGGACTCCCTGGTCGGCAAGGACGCCAAGCTGCGCGAGGCCAACAACCCGGTCAACATCCTGAAGACCGCCGCGCAGCCGCCGAAGGTCGCCCTGCTGGTCAGCGGCTCCAAGGGGGACGGCTTCGAGGACGGCGAGGCGATCCGCACCGCGGCCAAGGCCCCGACCACCGTCCAGGTCGAGGAGGGCTCCGGCCCGCACACCACCGAGCAGTGGAAGAAGATGGTCCCGTCCGCCTTCCAGTGGCTGACCTCCGTCATCCCGGTGCAGTGACCGACCGGCAGTAGCGAACCGTACGGGCAGGGCCCGCCGCGACCGTGGTCGCGGCGGGCCCTGTCGCATGTCCGGGCGGGTGCGGCGTCAGGCCAGCTCCAGCGCCAGGTAGAAGTCCACCCGGTCCTCCAGCCGGGAGAGGTCACGCCCGGTCAGCTCCTCGATCCGGCCGATCCGGTACCGCAGGGTGTTCACGTGGACGTGCAGCTGCGCGGCGCAGCGGGTCCAGGAGCCGTCCGAGCGCAGGAAGGCCTCCAGGGTGCGGACCAGGTCCGCCTGGTGCTCCGTGTCGTACGCGATCACCTTGTCCAGCAGCCGGCCGCGGAAGGCGCGGCGCACCTCGTCCGGGACGGCGGCCAGCAGCAGGACGTGCGAGGCGAGCTCCTCGGGGCCCGCGACGCAGACCCGGCCGCTCCGGGAGGCGGCGATCCGGCGGGCGTGCCGGGCCTCCTCCAGGGCGCCGCGCAGGCCGCCGGCCCCGGAGGCGGGGGCGGAGACGCCGAGGGTGATCCGGTCGTCGGCGCCGAGCCCGGCCTCCAGCGGGGCGAGCAGTTCGCGCAGCGTGTCGGCGGGCACCGGGCCGTCCAGGGCGGGCAGCACCACCACGGCGCCGGTGCCCGTTCCGGCGATCAGGGCGCGGTCGTCGGTGCCGCCGAGGGCCTCCTCCAGCACCGCCCGTACGGCGCCCTCCGGCAGGCCGGTGCCCTCGGCGCTGATCACCAGCCAGGAGTCGTCCTGCGCCTGGGACTTGCGCCCGGGGCCCTCGTAGCGGGCGGCCATCGCCGAGGAGGCGTACAGGCTGCGGCTGATCTCGGCCGGGTCGGCGTCGCGGCGCAGCAGGGCGAGCACCTCGTCGGCGAGGCGGCGGCGCAGCCGGCGGCCCTCGTCGCGGCGGTGGCGCTCGGCGGCGACCAGCCGGGCGAGGTTCTCGGCGAGCTGCTGGCGCTTGGTGGTCCACTCGGTGACGTCGCCGGCGACCACGAGCACCCAGTCGGCCGGCGGGCAGTCGGCCGGCGGCGCGTCGGGCTCGCCGGCAGCGGGGGCGGGGGTGGGCTCCGAGTCGGGGACCGGGGCCGGGGCGGGCAGCAGCGAGTACGAGCCGTCCGCCAGCCGGGCCCGGTGCGGGGGGCGGCGGCGCTGGCGCTGGGCGGCGAGGTGGGTGCGGACCAGCTGGTCGCGGTCCTGGGCGCAGAGCCGGTCGGCGGGGCCGGCGATCACCGCGCCGGTCGGGGTGAGCACCCAGCAGTCCAGGTCGAGGTCGCCGCCGAGCAGGTCCAGCACCGCGTCCAGTCCGCCGCCGCCGGCCGCCGAGACCAGCAGGCGGTGCCGGTCGACCAGGGCGGCGAGGTCGGCCGCGCGGTCGGCGGAGAGCTGGCGCCCGACGAACTCGGTGACGGTGCCGAAGGCGACGTCGTCGGGGACGACGAGCAGCGGCATCCGGTGCCGGCGGCAGGCCTCGACCAGGTCCTCGGGCACCGGCCCGACCTCGGCCTGGCCGGCCGCGAGAGCGACCGCGCCGCCGGCCGCGAGGGTGCGGACGAAGCGCTCGGAGTCGGCCGGGACGGTGCGCCAGAGCATGCCGGTGAGCACCAGTTCGCCACCGTGCAGGTAGCGGCCCGGGTCCTGGAGGTCCGTCGTCATCACACCGCTGACCTGCCGGTCCAGCTCTTCCTCGGCCGCGAGCAGGCGCAGTCCCGGGGCGCCGGGGGCGAGCAGGTCACGGACGCGCATCCGCGGACTCCTTAACGGGGCTTGGGGGAAGGAACGAAGGGGTAACGATAGGGCCTGGCCGTAGGGGCGTGTGCGGGTCCGTAGCCCTCGCGTCACGGCCGGGATTACGGTCGTAGGTAGCACCCGGCGAACACCTGGGCTGCGGGATTCCCCTCCTTAGAGGAACGTACAGGATGCCGGGCGGGCTCACAGCCGGGGCTTCATGCCATCGGTGACTGCCAGTGGGCCGCGTCACAGCGGTTCACTGGGCGACACGCCACCGGACACCCGGCGGGCGACGACGTGAGGAGACACCCGCATGGAGTTCCTTCGGCCCGCCACCTGGGACGAGGCGCTCGCGGTGAAGGCCGAACAGCCGACGGCGCTGCCCCTGTCGGGCGGCACGGACGTCATGGTCGAGCTGAACTTCGACATGCACCGGCCGTCCGCGATCCTCGACCTGAACCGCATCGCCGAACTCACCTCGTGGTCCGAGGACGGCGGTGTCGTCCGGCTCGGCGCCGCCGTCTCCTACACCCGGATCATCGCGGAGCTGTCCGGCCCGCTGCCCGGGCTGGCGCTGGCGGCCCGCACCGTCGGCTCGCCGCAGATCCGCAACCGCGGCAGCGTCGGCGGCAACCTCGGCGCGGCCTCCCCGGCCGGCGATTCGCACCCGGCGCTGCTGGCGGCCGGGCGGGACGTGTTCGTCGAGGCGGCCTCGGTGCGCGGCACCCGGATGATCCCGATCGACGACTTCTACACCGGGGTGAAGCGCAACTGCCTGGCGGCCGACGAGCTGATCCGGGCCGTGCACGTCCCGGTGGCGGACGGGCCGCAGCAGTTCTCGAAGATCGGCACCCGCAACGCCATGGTGATCGCGGTCTGCGCGTTCGGGCTTGCCCTGCACCCGCGGAACGGCACCGTCGGCACCGGTATCGGCTCGGCCGCGCCCACGCCGCGCCGTGCCGTCGAGGCCGAGGAGTACCTCCGGGGCGTGCTCGCCGAGCGGGGCCTGTGGGAGTCCGGGGAGCCGCTGGGCGCCGAGGTGGTCCGGCGCTTCGGCGAGTTGGTGAAGGCCGCGGCCTCGCCGATCGACGACGTCCGGGGCACCGCCGACTACCGCCGGCACGCGCTCGCCGTGATGGCCCGCCGCACCCTCACCTGGACCTGGAACGACTACGGCAAGCAGATCAGGAGCGCGGCATGAGGGTCACTTTCACCGCCAACGGCAAGCCGGTCGAGGCCGACGACGTGTGGGAGGGCGAGAGCCTGCTGTACGTGCTGCGCGAGCGGGTCGGCCTGCCGGGCTCGAAGAACGCCTGCGAGCAGGGCGAGTGCGGCTCCTGCACCGTCTACCTCGACGGCGTCCCGGTCTGCTCCTGCCTGGTCGCGGCCGGACAGGTGCAGGACCGCGAGGTGCGCACGGTCGAGGGCCTGAGCGGGCAGGACGGCGAACTGGGCCCGGTCCAGCAGGCGTTCGTCGACGCCGGCGCCGTCCAGTGCGGCTTCTGCACCCCCGGGCTGCTGGTGCAGACCGACGCGCTGCTGGCGGACGACCCGCAGCCGAGCGACGACGACATCCGCGAGGCGCTGTCCGGCAACCTGTGCCGCTGCACGGGCTACGAGAAGATCATGGACGCGGTGCGGCTGGCCTCGGCCCGCATGGGCGGCGCGGGGAAGGCCGGTGCGCGATGAACGGTGCGGCGGGCGGTGGCACGGGCGGCGCGGAGAGCGGTGGCACGGGCGGGCGGACCATCCAGGGGCAGAAGAACCTCCGGAGCATCGACCAGGCGTCCAAGGACGGCATCGGCGGCTCACCGCTGCGCCCGGACGGCAACCTGAAGGTCCGGGGCGAGTTCGCCTACTCCTCCGACCTCTGGCACGAGGACATGCTGTGGGGCACGGCGCTGCGCTCGCCGCACCCCCGGGCGAACATCCTCTCGGTGGACCTCTCCGAGGCGCTCAAGGTGCCCGGGGTGTACGCGGTGCTGACCCACGAGGACATCCCCGGCTCCAAGTACTACGGCCTGGACGTCCAGGACCAGCCGGCCCTGGCAATCGACCGGATCCGCTACCACGGCGAGCCCGTCGCGCTGGTCGCGGCCGACCACCCGGAGACGGCCCGGCGCGCGGTGAGGAAGATCGCGGTCGAGTACGAGGTGCTCACCCCGATCGTCACCGAGGAGCAGTGCCTCGACCCGGAGACGTACGGGTACGTGCACGAGCCGCAGGCGTACAAGTCCCATGCGTACGGCAACATCTGCCACGAGCAGCGGCTGGTCTCCGGCCGCGGCGTGACCGACGAGGTGCGGGCGCTGGCCGACGTGATCGTCAGCGGCGACTACGAGGTCGGCATGCAGGACCAGGCCTTCCTCGGCCCGGAGTCCGGCCTCGCGGTGCCCGCCGAGGACGGCGGCGTCGACCTCTACGTCGCCACCCAGTGGCTGCACGCGGACCGCCGGCAGATGGCTCCGGTGCTCGGCCTGCCGGAGGAGAAGGTCCGGCTCACCCTGGCCGGCGTCGGCGGCGCGTTCGGCGGCCGCGAGGACCTGTCGATGCAGATCCACGCCTGTCTGCTGGCCCAGCGCACCGGCAAACCGGTCAAGATCGTCTACTCCCGGGACGAGTCCTTCTTCGGCCACGTGCACCGCCACCCCGCGCGGATGCACTACGAGCACGGCGCCACCCGGGACGGCAAGCTGGTCTTCGCCGACTGCCGGATCGTGCTGGACGGCGGCGCGTACGCCTCCACCTCCCCCGCCGTGGTCGGCAACGCGGCCTCGCTCGGGCACGGCCCGTACGTGATCCCGAACGTGCGGATGCACGCCCTCGCGCTGTACAGCAACAACCCGTCCTGCGGGGCGATGCGCGGCTTCGGCGCGGTGCAGGCGGCGTTCGGCTACGAGTCGCAGATGGACAAGCTGGCCGCCGAACTGGGCATGGACCCGGTGGAGTTGCGGCAGCTCAACGCCGTCTCGCAGGGCGACTCCATGCCCACCGGGCAGCAGATCGACGCGCCCGCTCCGGTCGCCGAACTGCTGCGCCGGGCCAAGGAGATGCCGCTTCCGCCGCCGCTGGACTCCGAGCGCCCCGACCTGCGCCGGCTGCCCGGCGGGCTGTCCAACACCTCGCACGGCGAGGGGATCGTGCGCGGCGTCGGCTACTCGGTCGGGATCAAGAACGTCGGCTTCTCCGAGGGGTTCGACGACTACTCCACCGCCCGGGTGCGGCTGGAGGCGATCGGCGGTGAGCCGGTCGCCATGGTGCACACCGCGGCGGCCGAGGTCGGCCAGGGCGGCGTCACCGTGCACGCCCAGATCGCCCGCACCGAGCTGGGCGTCGAGCACGTCACCATCCACCCGGCCGACACCTCGGTGGGCTCGGCCGGCTCGACCTCCGCCTCGCGCCAGACGTACATGACCGGCGGCGCGGTGAAGCTGGCCGCCGAGGCGGTGCGCCGGGAACTGCTCGACCGGGGCCGCCGGCGCTACGGCTGGACCCACGACGACCTGGTGCTGGCCGGCGGCAAGGTGGTGTCGAGGAGCGCCGGCGTGCTGGTCCCCGTCGTCGACCTGCTCGGCGACGGGGCCGTCGAGCAGACCCGCGTACACCGCCACCGGCCCACGCAGCCCTTCGACAGGGAGACCGGCCAGGGCTTCGGCCACGTCCAGTACTCCTTCTGCGCCAACCGCGCGGTGGTGGACGTGGACGTGGAACTGGGCCTGGTCAAGGTGGTCGAGCTCACCGCCGTCCAGGACGTCGGCAAGGCGCTCAACCCGCTCTCCGTGGTCGGCCAGATCCAGGGCGGCTGCACCCAGGCGCTGGGCCTCGCGGTGATGGAGGAGATCGTCCTGCGGGACGGCAAGGTGCGCAACGCCTCCTTCACCGACTACCTGATCCCCACCATCCTGGACACCCCGCCGATCCCGGTGGAACTGCTCGAACTGCCCGACCCCAACGCGCCGTACGGGCTGCGCGGGGTCGGCGAGGCGCCGACCGTCTCGGCGACGCCGTCCATCGTGGCCGCCATCCGCGACGCCACTGGGCTGGCGCTCAACCGGATCCCGGTGCGACCGGAGCACCTGACCACCGAGCGGCCGGGCCGGGCCCCCGGCCGGGGGCTCGGCGGACAGCACGGCCTCGCGCAGTAGCGCCCTGGGCAGCGGCCTTGGGCGGCACCGCTGTTGTACGGGATCGTTTCCCGTACGGCGGCGCCGCCCGCTACTGTCGAAACCGTGTAAGGAGCCTCACCCCATGCAGGACATCGCCGAGCAGCTGCTGGCCTGGCACGCGACCGGGCGTTCCTTCGCCGTGGCCACCGTGGTCGGCGTCTCCGGCAGCGCTCCGCGCGACCCCGGAGCCGCGCTGGCCGTGGACGCCGACGGCGAGGCGGTGGGCAGCGTCTCCGGCGGGTGCGTCGAGGGCGCGGTGTACGAGCTGTGCCAGGCCGCCATCGCGAGCGGCCGGCCGGCCCTGGAACGCTTCGGGTACAGCGACGAGGACGCCTTCGCGGTGGGGCTGACCTGCGGCGGCGTCCTGGACGTCTTCGTCCAGCCGGTGGTGCCCGGGGCCGACACCGGACTGGACGCCGGGATCGCCCACGTCGCGGCGGGCACACCGGTGACCCTGGTGCGGGTGATCGCCGGGCCGGACGGGCTGGTCGGGGCCACCCTGGCGGTCACCGCCGACGACGTCGAGGGCGCGCTCTCGCCGGCCCCGTCGACGGTCGGCGGCCTGCAGCGGGCGGTCGTCGCGCAGGCCCGGGCGATGCTGGAGGCCGGACGCACCGGCCGGCTCGTACTCGGCCTGGACGGACGCCCCTGCGACGACCGCCGGCGGGGCACCGTCACCTGCTTCGTCGAGTCGTACGTGCCCGCGCCGCGGATGCTGGTCTTCGGGGCGATCGACTTCGCGGCCGCGGTGGTGCGGATCGGCAAGTTCCTCGGCTACCACGTGACCGTCTGCGACGCCCGGCCGGTCTTCGCCACCGCCCGTCGCTTCCCCGAGGCCGACGAGGTGGTGATCGACTGGCCGCACCGCTACCTGGACTCCCAGCTCGGCCGGATCGACGGGCGCACCGTGCTGTGCGTGCTCACCCACGATGCCAAGTTCGACATCCCGCTGCTGGAGCGCGCCCTGCGGCTGCCGGTCGGCTACGTCGGCGCGATGGGCTCGCGCCGCACCGACCGCGAACGCGTGGCCCGGCTGCGCGAGGTGGGGCTCACCGAGGCCGAGCTGGCCCGGCTGCGCTCCCCGATCGGCCTGGACCTCGGCTCCCGCACCCCGGAGGAGACGGCGGTCTCGGTCGCCGCCGAGATCGTCGCCCACCGGCGCGGCGGCAGCTGCCTGCCGCTGAGCGCCTCGGACGGGCCGATCCACCACGACCTGCCCCGCCCGGAGGCGGAGGGTGACGGGGGCGTCGAGGGCATCGAGGGCGTCGGGGGCGTCGGGGGCGCCACCGCGGGCGGGCCGGAACCCCATACTCACGCGGCCTGAGCGGGGACGAACAGGGACGAACGGGGATGAACAGGAACGAGCGGGGTCAGTCGGCCAGTGCCAGCTTCACGCCGAAACCCACCACGACCGCGCCGGTCACCCGGTCCATCAGCCGTCGGGCGGCCGGCCGGCGCAGCCAGCCGCGCAACACCTGGGCGAAGCCCACCAGGACGGTCGACCAGAGCAGGCCCTCCACGACGTGCACGCAGGTCAGCGCCACGCCGGCGGCGAAGTGCGGGGCCCCGGCCGGGATGAACTGCGGCAGCACGGCCACGTAGAAGACCCCGACCTTGGGGTTCAGCAGGTTGGTCAGCGTGCCCCGCCGCCAGCCGTGCGCGAACCCGCCGTCCTCCGGCTCCTCCTCGGCCGCCGCCTCACCGCCCCGGTTGCGCAGCATCCCGATGCCCATCCACACCAGGTACGCCGCGCCCGCCCAGCGCAGGATCTCGTACCCCACCTGCGAGGCGGTCAGCAGCGCCGTCACCCCGGCCGAGGTCAGCGTCCCCCAGAGCAGCGTCCCGGTCTGGATCCCCAGCACGACCCCCCACGCCTGCCGGCGCCGCCCCAGCGCCGAGGTCCGCAGGATCAGCGCGGTGTCGAGACCGGGGGTGAGTGTCAGCAGCCCCACGACGAGGGCGAAGGACCACAGGGCCGTTGTCATCTCCATGGGCCTCGATGCTCTCACAGCCGCTCTCGCGGCCCCGGAGGGCCCTCACCGGTCGGCTGGCCCTCAGTCCGCCGACCCCGGGGGGACGACCCACTCGGTCGGCTGGCCGGTGACGGCGGCGATCATGTCGAAGTCGCCGTCGTAGTGGAGCACGGTGGCGCCGTGGCGCTCGGCGGTGGCCGCGATGACGAGGTCCGGCACCGACAGTGCCCGCCAGTTGCCGGAGCTGGTCAGGAGGGCCTGCACCTCGATGGCGCGGTCCCACACCTCGTCGGGCGTGGGCAGCCAGTCGAAGCCGCTCAGTCCCTCGCGGATCTCCAGGGCGTCGGCCTTGGAGCGGGCGCTGTGCATGATCTCCAGTTCGACAGCACCACAGATCGCGACAAGCCCCCTGCTGATCAGCGGGTCGAGCACGGATCTGACGGCCGGCTTGGAGTAGCGAGCAAAGGCCGACTTGTCGATCAGGAGTCGCTCATTCACCCTTTTCCACCGGTCCGGTGAGATCGGGCAGCCCACCCTCGGCGAGCCAGGCCATGAAAGCCTGACGCTTGCGGCGCTTCACGAGGTCCTCAAGCGCGGCATTGACAGTGGCGACCTTGGTCGTCGTACCGAGGATCTCGGCAGCCTCGGCCAGCAGTTCGTCATTGACGTCTATCACCGTACGGGCCATGGTCGGCCTCCCAAGGCGGAGTGGGGCCTGCGATATCTAAGTCGAGCCTAGCTGATATCACAGGCCCATATGGCCGGATCGGACGCCGTTCACCCGGTCAGGTGACGTTGAGGCGGGCGGCGAGGCGCAGGAGGCCGGGGCTGAGGCGGGAGAGGAAGCGGGCGGCCTTGGCCTCGGGGGTGACGGGGACGACGGGGCGGCCGGTGCGGACGGCGGTGAGGATGGCGGTGGCGACCTTCTCCGGGGGGAAGCCGCGGCGGGCGTAGAGCCTGGCAGCGCGGGCCTGCTTGGCGGCCTGCTCGGTGGAGGTGGTGGCGGAGAAGGTGGAGGTGCGGGTGATGTTGGTGTTGACGATGCCCGGGCAGATGGTGGAAACGCCGATGCCGTGGGCGACGAACTCGGCGCGCAGGCAGTCGGAGAGCATGAACACCGCGGCCTTGCTGGTGGCGTAGGCGGTGAGCGCCTTGGAGGGCAGGTAGGCGGCGGCGGAGGAGACGTTGACGATGTGGCCGCCCTGGCCGCGGTCGGCCATCAGGGTGCCGAAGGCGCGGCAGCCGTGGATCACGCCCCAGAGGTTGACGTCCAGGACCCGCTGCCACTCCTTCTCGGTGGTCTGCAGGAACGTCCCGGAGTGCCCGATGCCCGCGTTGTTGACCATGACGTCGGGCACGCCGTGCTCGGCGGCGACGGTCTGCGCGAAGGCGTCCATCGCGGCGCCGTCGGAGACGTCCACCCGGTAGGCGTGCGCCTTCGCACCGATCAGCGAGGCGAGTTCGGCGGTGCGCTCGGCGGCCGCGAGGTCGAGGTCGCAGACCACCACCCGGGCGCCGTCCTCGGCGAAGGCGAGCGCGGTGGCCCGGCCGATGCCGCTGCCGCCGCCGGTGACCACGACCAGCCGGCCATCGCCCTCGGCGCCTCGGACCTGCCCCGCGTCGATGCGGGTGGTGAACTCGCGGACCATCCCGGCCACGGTGGCTCCCTTCTCCAGCAGCGCCGACCAGTGGCCGGCGTGCAGCGTCCTGCGGGTCAGTTCGGGTGCCCAGCGCTCCAGCCCCTCGGAGAGGTAAGTGCCGACGTACCGGTCCCGGGTGAGGGTGATCAGCTGGACCGGCACCTCGGTCGGCCGCTCGCGCGGACTGCCCAGGGTGGGGCGGAAGTTGGCCCGGTACAGCTCGATGCCGCGGACCGCGTCGCGGCGCAGGCTGGGCTGCGGGTGGTCGGCGCGCGGGGTGACGTGCTCCAGGTCGCGCAGCACCCGCGGCCAGGCCCGGGCCAGGCCGAGGCGCCAGACGCCGGGGGCGAGGTAGGGCAGGTGGAAGGCGGTGATGTACCAGGAGTGCAGGCCCTGGTGCAGCAGCTGCTTGAGGTGGCGCGGGGTGGGGCGGCGCAGCCGGTGGCGCAGCCAGTAGCCCATGTGGTCCAGGCTGGGGCCGGACAGGGTCGTGTACGAGGCGATCCGGCGCTCGGCGCCGGGTGCGGTGACGGCCTCCCAGGACTGGATCGAGCCCCAGTCGTGGGCGACCAGGTGGACCGGACGGTCCGGGCTGACGGCGTCGGCGACGGCGAACAGGTCCTCGGCGAGGTACTCCAGGCGGTAGCCGGACCGGTCGGCGGGGGCGGCGGACTCGCCGGCGCCGCGCACGTCGTAGCGGACCACGTGGTGGTCACGGGCGAGGTCGGCGGCGATGTCGTCCCAGACGGCGTGGGTGTCGGGGTAGCCGTGTACGAGGAGGACGGTGGGGGCGTCCGGGTCGCCCTGCTCGAAGACGGCGAGCGGGAGGCCGCCGGAGTGGACGGTCCGGCGGCGCACCGGGGGCGCCGCCGGGGTCTGCGACGGGCGCTGCACCGGGGTCTGCGCCGGGCCGCGCTGCGACGGGCTCGTCATCGGGTGGCCTCCAGGGTGGTCGGCTCGGTGGCGGCGGTGTTCTGGGCGGCGGTGCTCTGGGCGGCGGTGCTCTCGGTGGCGGTGCTCTCGGTGACAGTCTGCTCGGTGGTCGCGCTCCAGCGGCGGACGTGCGGCAGGTCGTCGTCGAGCCAGTAGGCGTCGTCCTCGGTGACCACCAGCAGTTCCTCGAACTTGATGCCCACGCCCCGGAAGCCGATGTGCGGTTCGACCGCCCACAGGCCCGGGGTGGGCGCGTGCCGGGACGAGCGCCCGTCCGCCCAGAGCGGTGAACGGCCGTGCAGCCGCTCGGAGATCAGCTCACGACCGAGGGTCTGGAGGGTGCGCACGCCGAAGCCGAAGACGTTCACCCCGGCGGGGCCGCGCGCGGTGTTGCGGGTGACCTGGTGGCCGATCACCCGGCCCGGGTACACCTGGTGGCGGTTGTCGTAACCGTGCGCGGCGATCTGGGCGTCGACCGCGGCGTACACGTCGGAGAGCGGCTTGCGGGCCCGCACCTCCTGGAGGATCAGCTCGCGGTAGACCTCGAGGTCGGCGGCCAGGCGGTCCCAGACCCGGTTCTCGCCGACCTTGCCGCCGTAGCCGATGTCGGCGGTGTAGCCGTCCACCACGGGCGCGCAGTCCAGCACGTACGGCATGCCCTCCTCCAGCCGGCGGTTGCCGGCGAAGAACTGCAGCGGGGTGTGGAAGTGCCGGAACGCCGTCCGGTCGCCGAACCAGGCGAAGGGGACGTGGAAGAAGTCCTGCACCCCGGCGGCGACCAGGCGGCGGCGCAGCTCGGCGGTGGCCTGCCGCTCGGTGACGCCGGGTTCGATCCAGGCGGCGACCTGTTCGGCGCAGTGGTAGGCGAGTTGCTGGGTCTCGCGGAAGCGGGTGAGGTCGCGCTCGGTGTAGCGGAAGGCGGGGGTCGCTTTCGCCATGGTGAGGGGCTCCTTCTAGAGGTCCAGCACGAGGGTCTCGCCCTCGGCGGCCCGGGAGACGCAGGGCAGCAGGGCGCCGTCGGCACGCTGCTCGGGGGTGAGGCGGCGGTCCCGGTGGTCGGGCGAGCCGGCCAGCACACGGACCTCGCAGGTGCCGCAGAAGCCCTGGTGGCAGGAGTACGGGAGGTCCGGGCGGGCCTCGCGCAGCACGTCCAGGGCGGAGCGGTCGGCGGGGACGTCGAGGGCGGGGCCGTCGGTGCCGAGGCGGACGGTGAAGGGCTCGCCGTCGGTGATCGGGGCGGCGCCGAAGCGCTCGAAGTGCAGCGAGGCGACCGGGGAGCCGTCCAGGGCGCGCTGCACGGCGGTGAGCATCGGGGCCGGGCCGCAGCAGTAGACGGCGGCGCCGCGTGGGGCGTGGGCGAGCAGTTCGGAGCCGGTGGGGACGCCGCCGTGCTCGTCGTCGGTGCGCAGCACCACCCGGCGCGGATCGAGGGCGCGCAGCTCGTCCGTGTACGGGAGGGTGTCGGCGCTGCGGCCGACGTGCACCAGGCGCCAGTCCAGGCCGTGGCGCTGCGCCTCGCGGGCCATCGGAAGCAGCGGGGTGATGCCGATGCCGCCGGCCAGCAGGAGGACGGCGGGCTCGGCGCAGAAGGCGAAGCCGTTGCGCGGGCGACGGGCGGTGAGCCGGGTGCCGGGGTGCAGGGCGTCGTGGACCTCGACGGACCCGCCGCCGCCCTCCGGCAGCCGTCGAACGGCGATGCGGTAGGCGGTGCGGTCGGCCGGGTCGCCGCTGAGGGAGTAGTGGCGCTCGCGACCGGAGGGCAGGACGAGGCGCAGGTGGGCGCCGGGCTGCCAGCCGGGCAGCGGACTGCCGGAGGGGTCGGCGAGAGTCAACTCGACGACGTCGGCGGCCAGTTGGCGGCGCTCGGCGACGACCAGGCGGAGCGCGGGGGTGGGGCGGCTGTACGGGCGGCGGGGGTTGCGGCGCAGCAACGGGCCGCCGAGGGCCGGGGGGTAGCGGTCGCCGAAGGCGGTGAGCCGGCGCATGAAGCCGTCGGCGCGGGGGCGGCCGTAGAGGTCGGGGGGCGGGGTGGGCTGGTCCATCCGGCGGGGTCCTTGGGGTGGGAGCGGGGCGGCGGGCGGGCGGCGGGCGACAGCTGACAGGTTTCGGATGTCAGCGTTCAGCGTTCAGGTTTCGGCGAACAGAGTTCAGCGAACAGATGACGTCATCTGTTCGCTGAAACCTGTCGGCCGTCAGCCGCGCCCGGCGGCCGCACGGGCGGCCGGGGAGGTGGCGAGGTAGCCCAGCGCCTGGCTGGACGAGCCCTCCTGGGTCGGGTGGTAGCCCGGCCGCAGGTAGCGCAGCCCGGAGCGGATCGACCTGAACGGGTCCGGCAGCAGTCCGCGTCTGGCGATCCGGCTCGCTTCCCGCCAGGTGGGCTTGAGCCGCCCCTCCAGGGTGGGGTCGGCGGCGAGCAGGAAGCGGGCGCCGCGCACCCAGAGGTGGACCAGCAGCGGCCCCGAGATCACCATCCCGCGCACCCGGCGCAGGTAGCCCGGGTCCAGGTGGACCATCAGGTCGTAGGCGACGCTGCGGTGCTCGACCTCCTCCGCGCCGTGCCAGCGCAGCAGGTCCAGCATCGTCGGGTCGGCCTTGGCCCGGTCCAGACCCGGGGAGTTGAGGGCCCAGTTGCCGAGGAAGGCGGTGAAGTGCTCGATCGCCGCGATGAAGGCGACCCGCTCGATGACGTTCTCCCGCTGCTGGGCCGCCGTCAGCCCCGGCTTGTCGCCGAGGACGCGCTGGAACAGCCAGGAGATCTGCCGGACGTACGGCCTCGGGTCGAGCCCCTGGCCGAGCAGGTGGTCCAGGACCTCCTGGTGCGCCTCGGCGTGGATGGCCTCCTGCCCGATGAATCCGAGGACCTCCTCGCGCAGTTGCTCGTCCCGGATGAGCGGCAGCGCCTCCTTGAACACCTTGACGAACCAGCGCTCCCCCTCGGGCAGCAGCAGGTGCAGCACGTTGATGACGTGGGTGGCCATCGGCTCGTCCGGGATCCAGTGCAGCGGCAGCCGGGCCCAGTCGAAGCGGACGTCCCGGGGCTCCAGGACGAGGCTGTCGTGCACGCGCGCGGCGGGGGCGGCGAGGGCGGGGACGGGGGTGGAACGGGGCATGGCAGGCCCTCCTGACCTGGGGGCGGCGGCTCGGCTCCAGGGAAACGTACTCGCGGGTAGCCGTGGGGACAAGGGTTTCGCCCACCCTTATCGACATCGAGTCTAATAAGTGATGTGCACCGTCCGACGCCACGGGAAACGCGGGAAGCCCCACCGGTTTCCCGGCAGGGCTTCCCCTGACCCGCGTGCGCGGCCGCCGACCCGCCGTCAGACCGCCATCGCCAGCATCAGCGGCGCCGCCCGGGCCGCCAGCAGCTCGGCGGCGGCCTTCAGCTTGTGGATGTTGTCCGCCGGCATCGAGGTGGCCAGACAGCCGACCGTGCTGCCCGCCGTGATCGGCACCGCCGCGCACACCGTGCCCAGCGCGTACTCCTGGATGTCGAGCACCGGCACCGTGGCCGGCTGTCGCTCCAGCCGGTGCAACAGCTGGTCGGCGTCGGTGACGGTACGGGAGGTGAGCCGGGCGACCGGGTGCCGGGAGAGGTGGTCGCGCCGGGCGTCCACGTCCAGCTGGCTGAGCAGGCACTTGCCGATCGCGCTCGCGTGCGCGGTCGCCTTGAAGTCCACCCACTCCTGCACGGCCGGGGCGTAGTCGGCGGCCGAGACCGCCTCCACCGACAACTCGCCGTCGTGGTACCGGCTGAAGTACACCGCGGCGCCCAACTCGTCCCGGAGTTCCGCCAGTTTGCGGTTGAGCCTGGCCTTCACCAGCTGCTCCCGGTTGTGCTGACCGAGCAGCGCGAAGGTGCCGCCCAGCAGCCAACCCCCGTCCTGGCACTGGAGATAGCCCTCGACCTCCAGGATCTCGGCGAGCCGCCGCACGGTGGGCAGCCCGAGCGAGGTCTCCCGGGCGAGGGCCACCAGGGTGGCGCCGTCGGGGTGGCGGTCGACCGCCTCCAGCAGTCTGAGGGCGTGCTGGAGGGAGGTGAACGGGCCCGTCGGACCCTGGTCAAGCGCGGCGTGACGACCCGGGGCTGGTGTCGACATGTCGTCCCCTTCCGATGTCCCCCCCACGGAGCGACCGCGGGCACGCACCAGCCTATCGACCCGGCGGCTCCGACGGCTGCCGTCCGTACATATCCGTGAACAATCCGTGTAGCCCCGTCCGCCGACCTGGGCGGACGCGACGGCCCCTCCCCCACGACCCAGGAGGGAGGGGCGCGTTCCGCGACCGCCGGGCAGGAGTGCGGGCGGTGGCGGGGCCGGCGGCGGTGGGGCCAGCGGTGGCGGGGCCGGCGGCGCGGACGGCGCGTCACCGGGTCCGGGCCGGGCCGCCGTACGAGTTGGGCTCGTGGTGCCGGAGATGAACCGACGGGCCGTCGACTAGCCGAGCAGGATCCGGACGACGGTCGCGGCCCCGGTCGGGTCGACGACCGGGCGGGCGGCGGTCAGCGCGGCGGCCTCGCCGGCGGCGGCACCGGCCGCGGCGAGGGCGGCACGGGCCTCGGCGGCCGGGAGGGCGTCGAACCAGCGCAGCGCGAGGGCCGTGCGACCGGCCTCGGTGAGGCGGCCGGTGAGCCGGAGGCGGGCCAGGCCGCCGTCCGGGTGGACGTTGATGCGCACGTGGGTCACCGGGCGGCCGGCGTCGAGCCGGAAGCGGTGCCGGGTGTCGGGCTGGAGCCGGGTGCGGGGCAGGAGTTCGAACCATTCGCCGTCGGCCGGGTCGGCCCCGGTCGAGGCGTCGAAGCCGATCAGGTCGGCCCAGCCGGGGGCGTTGGCGACGAAGCAGGAGGTGTCCACTTCGACGGCCAGGACCTCACCGCCCCCGGCCAGGGCGATCCGCACCCAGTCGTTGGCCTTGTCGCGCCGACGCCGGGTCTCCCAACCGTCGCCCATGACGGAGGCGCGGCCGGGAGCGTTCAGGTTGTGCGGGGAGGAGTAGTAGCGGTCGGACGCCGCCTCGGCCACGCCGCCGTACTCCTGGGCGGCCAAGTCGAAGGTGAGACCTTCGAGTTCGCGCGGGTCCGGGAGCACCTCGCCGTGCACCCGCAGCCGGGCGACACCGCCGTCCGGGAAGATGTTCAGCCGCACGTGGGTGTAGCGGGTGCCGTCCGCGACGGCGAACTCGTGGGCGGTGTCGCCCCTGAGCCCGGTGCGCGGCACGATCGTGGTCCACTCGGCGGCCCGGAGTTCCTCGGGCGAGGGGTGGCCGGGGACGGACGCGGCCTCGACCGAGGCGGACTCCGGGTGGTTGCCGGTGAAGTGGGCGGTGTCCACGACCACGCCGCGGATCACCCCGGCGGCGCCGAGCCGGACGATCGCCCAGTCGTGGTCCGCGTCGGTGGGGTGCGGTTGCTCGGCGGAGACTCCGCGACGACGCCTGGACTCCCAGCCGTCCATGATCTGGCCCTTGTGGCCGAAGGTGTGCGGGCGGAACTCGGCCGGCGCGGCGACCAGCAGGTTCTCGGCGTCCGCGAAGGTGTCCTCGTTGGTGGCGACGACGCCCGCGCCGAGCGGTCGGGAGGCCAGGTCGACCAGCTCGGTGAAGGGAGCACTCGGGGTGCCGGCAGTGGTCACTGACTCTCCTTGGGCGCGTTCGGACGGGGTGGTGGTGAGGTGGGATCGGGGTGGGAGTGCGGCCGGACGAGCTGTCGGCCGAAGGGGCGGGCGGCGGGGTCCACCGCGCGGCCGCGCAGCCAGGTGGTGCGCACCGCGCCGGTGAGGGTCCGGCCCGCGTACGGGGTGACCGGGTTGCGGTGGTGCAGCCCGCTCGCCCGGACGGCGAACTCGCCGTCGGGATCGAAGGCGACCAGGTCCGCGTCGTGGCCGGCGGCGATGGCGCCCTTGGTGCCGGTGAGGCCGACCAGGGAGGCCGGTCCGGCGGACATCCAGCGCACCACGTCGGCCAGGGTGTGGCCGCGTCGGCGGGCCTCGGTCCAGACGGCCGGCAGGCCGAGCT
This sequence comes from Kitasatospora sp. NPDC048286, assembly GCF_043201735.1. Classification (NCBI taxonomy): domain Bacteria; kingdom Bacillati; phylum Actinomycetota; class Actinomycetes; order Kitasatosporales; family Streptomycetaceae; genus Kitasatospora; species Kitasatospora sp. NPDC048286. The sequence goes on along the minus strand of NZ_JBICZE010000006.1, from coordinate 428,030 downwards.
GGAGCGAGGCGATGCCGCCCCAGGCGGCCGCGAAGTCGCCGCTGCCGCCGTACTCGGGCAGCAGTTTGAGGTCGGGGGTGGACGGTGAGTGGTCGGAGACGACGGCGATGAACTCGCCGTTCGCCAGGGCCTGCCAGAGCGCGTCCCGGTTGACCTCGTCGCGGATCGGCGGACAGCACTTGAAGGCGGTGTCGCCGTCCGGCACCTGCTCGGCGGCAAGGGTCAGGTAGTGCGGACAGGTCTCGGCGGTCACCCGTACGCCGTCCTCGCGGGCCCGCCGCAGCAGCGGCAGCACGGCGGCGGAGGAGACGTGCAGGACGTGCACCCGGGCGCCGGTGCGGTGGGCGCCGGTCCGGTACAGCGCCGCGAGCAGGTGGGCGACGGCGGCGGTCTCCGCGTCGGCGGGCCGCGAGGCCAGGAAGTCCCGGTAGTGGACGCCGGGTTGCTGCGGGGCGGCGGCGAGCACGGCCGGGTCCTCGGCGTGGATGATCGCCAGCGCCCCGATCCGGGCCTGCTCGGCCAGTGCCGCCGCCAGATCGGCGGCCTCGAGGTGCGGGAACTCCTCCACCCCGGAGGGGGCGAGGAAGCTCTTGAAGCCGAACACGCCCTCCCGGTACAGGGGTTCGAGGTCCGCGAGGTTGCCGGGGACGGCGCCGCCCCAGAACCCGAGGTCGACCCAGGCCTGGCCCTCGGCGGCCTTCCGCTTGGCCGCCAGCCCGGCCACCGTGGTGGTGGGCGGGATCGAGTTGAGCGGCATGTCGACGATCGTGGTGACGCCGCCGGCCGCGGCGGCCCGGGTGGCGGTGGCGAAGCCCTCCCACTCGGTGCGGCCGGGCTCGTTGACGTGCACGTGGGTGTCGACCAGGCCCGGCAGCAGCGCGGTGTCGCCGAGGTCGACGAGTTCGCCGTCGCCGGCCGTGAGCGAGCCGTGCGGGGCCGTCCGGACGATCCTCCCGTCCTGGATCAGCACGTCCGCGGGGTGCTCGCCGTCGGGCAGGACCGCCCGTCGGGAGCGGATCACCGCCGGCTGGCTGAAGGGCATGGGAGACCTCCGGAACCTGGGAGTCGGGAGTGCGCGAACACGGGTGGAGGCGAAGGATTGCCGGGAGCCTAGGCCTGCCTTCAACAAAACGTCAATGGATGGGTGTTGGAGGGTCGGGGGCGTCCGGCGGCTCCGCGCGCACGGGGTCAGCCCGACAGCAGGCGCTGGGCCAGCCGCTCCCCCGCGAGTTCGGCCAGCTCGGCGGCCCTGGCCATGCTCTCCCCCGGCCGCTCGGCCAGGTCGGTCGGGTCGGTCAGGTCGGTCTGGCCGGTCGGGTCGGTCGGGTCGGTCGGGTCGGTCGAGTCGATCAGGTCGGTCAGGGCGATCACGGCGGTGAAGCCGGCGGCGCGCCACTCGGGTTCGGTGAGTTCCAGCCGACCCGCCACGGCGGCCACCCGGACCCCGGCCCGGGCCGCGGCCGCGGCGACCCCGGCGGGGGCCTTGCCGTGCAGCGTCTGCGCGTCCAGGCAGCCCTCACCGGTCACGACGAGGCGTGCCCCGCGCACGGCCGCGTCGAAGTCCAACAGGTCGAGCAGCAGCTCGATGCCGGGTCGTACGGTCGCGCCGAGCAGGGCCAGGGCGGCGAAGCCCACCCCTCCGGCGGCGCCGGCGCCGGGCGCCTCCCGGACGTCCCGCCCGGTGGCCTCGGCGACCAGGTCGGCGAACCGGGTCAGCCCCGCTTCCAGCGCCACCAGGTCCGCGCCGTCGGCGCCCTTCTGCGGGCCGTAGACGGCGGCGGCGCCGCGCGGCCCGAGCAGCGGGTTGTCCACGTCGCAGGCCACCACGACCTCGACCCCGCCCAGGGCGTCGGCCAGCGGGCCGGGGTCGATCTCCGCGAGCCGGCGCAACGCGGCGCCACCGGCCGGGAGTTCGGCTCCGTCTGCGTCGCGCAGTCGCGCCCCGAGGGCCTGCACCATGCCGGCACCGCCGTCCGTACAGGCGCTGCCGCCGAGTCCCAGGACGATCCGCTTGACACCGAGCGAGACCGCCTTGGCGATCAGCTGGCCGACCCCGTAGGACCCGGCCGTGAGCGGGGCGGCCCGGCCGCCGGGCAGCCGGGCCAGGCCCGAGGCCTGCGCCAGCTCGACCACGGCGGTGTCGTCCCGGACGGCCAGCGCGGCGTCCACCGGCAGTCCGGTCGGGCCGGCCACCTCGGCCGGGACCCTGCTGAAGCCGGCCGCGAGCGCGGCGGCCAGGGTGCCCTCGCCGCCGTCGGCGACGGGCAGTTCGCGCACCTCGGTGCCGGGCGCGGCGCGCCGGATGCCGGCGGCGATCCGGGCCGCCGCCTCGGCGCCCTCCAGGCTGCCCTTGAACTTGTCGGGGGCGACGACCACATGGCCCTGGTGGGGGGTGGGTGGCATGGAGCGGTCCTCGTTTCCGTACGGGTCTGGCGGTGGTCCTGCGGCGTGCGTCCGTCGGGCGCGCGTCCGACAGGCGTGCGCCCGGCAGATGTGCGCCCGACGGGCGTGCGTCCAGCATGGGCCCGGGTGGCCCGGGGTGCGAGCCCCCTCGGTCGGCGTGGCCGGGCGTACGGAGGCGGCCCTCGGCGGGGACGGAGCCGGGCGACGCGTACCGGGCTCGATCGAGGTGCCCCCACAGTGGGACGTACGCGTCGCCGGCCTGGTTCGACCGGCGGGCGGGCGGATGAGCCCCGGCCCGCTCGCCGGTCGAGTGCGGCCTCCTGGCGGCGCGGGCACGACCGGAACGGGTACACGGCCGCCAGGAGGAGTTCGGGGACGGGAGCTCCGCTCGGGAGCCCCCGGGGTGTCAGCCGACCTCGCGGCCGGAGAGCCGCTCGACGCCGCGCAGCAGCGCCGAGTGGTCGAGCGAGCCGTCGCCGTTGGCGCGGGCGGAGGCGACCAGCTGGGCCACCACGGCGCCGACCGGCAGCACGGCGCCCACGGCGCGGGCGGCGTCGGTGACGATGCCCATGTCCTTGTGGTGCAGGTCGATCCGGAAACCGGGCGCGAACTCGCGGTTCAGCATGTTCGCCTTCTTGCGGTCGAGCACGGTGGAGCCGGCCAGGCCGCCGCCGAGCACGTCCAGCGCGGACGCGAGGTCGACGCCGGCGTTCTCCAGGAACACCACGGCCTCGGCGAGCACCTGGAGGTTGGCCGCGACGATCAGCTGGTTGGCGGCCTTGACGGTCTGGCCGGCGCCGGACGGGCCGACGTGGACGACCGTGGTGCCCAGCGCGCCGAACAGCGGCTCGGCCTCGGCGAAGTCCTCGGCGGCCCCGCCGACCATGATCGACAGGACGGCCTCGACGGCGCCCGCCTCGCCGCCGGAGACCGGAGCGTCCAGGGTGCGGACGCCCTTCTCCCTGGCGACGGCCTCGACCTTGATCGAGGTCTGCGGGGTGATCGAGGACATGTCGATCAGCAGGGTGCCGGGCCCGGCGTTCTCCAGCACGCCGCCCTCGCCCAGGACAACCTGCTCGACCTGCGGGTCGGCCGGGACCATGGTGATGACGACCTCGGCGCCCCGCACCGCGTCCGCGATGCCAGTGGCCCTGTGGCCGCCGACCGCGACCAGGGCGTCGATCGGGGGCCGGGTGAGGTTGAAGCCGGTGACGTGGTGGCCGGCCCTGACCAGGTTGGCGGCCATCGGGCCGCCCATGATGCCGAGGCCGATGAAGGCGATCCTGCGGCTCATCGCGTCGAGCTCCTTGTGTGTGCGGGCGGGGGGATCGGGTGGGTCGGCGGCGCTTCCGCCGGGGGATCGCGGCTCGGACGGCTCGCGGCTCGGCGACGCTTCCCCGGGTCGCTCGCGGCTCGGCGGCACGCGGCTCCGCGACGCTTCCCCGGGTGGCTCGCGGCTCGGCGGCACGCGGCGGGGTGACGCTCATCGGCTCCACTACCTGGCGGCGGTGCGCAGTTCGCGCGGCAGCCACCCGAAGCTGTCAGCGCTGATCCCGGTGGAGGGGCGGTACTCCAGGCCGATCACGCCGGTGTAGCCCGCGGCGGTGAGCCGGGCGAACAGGTCCTCGAAGTCCAGCTCGCCGGTGCCGGGCTCGTTGCGGCCCGGGGTGTCGGCGATCTGGACGTGGCCGATGCGGTCGGCGTACGTGTCGATGACCGCCGCCGGGTCCTCGCCGTTCCTGGCCAGGTGGTACAGGTCGCAGAGGAACCTGGCGTTCCCCAGGCCGGTGGCGGCGTTGACCCCGTCGACCACCTCGACCGCGGCGGCGGCCGAGACCAGCGGGTAGTCCGGCGACTCGGCCTCGTTCAGGGCCTCGATCAGCAGGACGGCGCCGACCCCGTACGCGGCCCGCGCGGCGAGCACCAGGTGCTCCAGCGCGAGCGCGTCCTGCTCGGCCGGGTCGACGCCCTCGACCCGGTTGCCGTACAGCGCGTTGAGCGCGGTGGCGCCGAGCGAGGCGGCGAGTTCCGCGGCCACCGGGACGTTGGCGCGGTAGCGGTCCCGCTCGGACGGTAGCGAGACGGTCCCGCGGGCGCCCTCGCTCAGGTCGTCCAGCAGGTTGAGGCCGGTGAGCTGCACGCCGGCCTGGGTGAACGCCCTGCGCAGCGCGTCCAGTTCGGCCCGCGAGGGGTTGTGCTCCGCCCCGAAGGGCCACCACAGTTCGGCGGCGGTGAATCCGGCCGCGGCGGCCGCGGCGGGCCGCTCCAGGAGCGGCAGTTCGCCGAACAGGATCGACAGGTTGACCGTGAAGCCGTGCTTGGCAGCCGCCGTCACGTCACTACTCCCCTCTCAGCCCTCTTCCCTCCGCCTCAATTTCCACGATACGGAAGAGGGATTCTGTGTGATGGAAGATGGTGGAAGCATCTCCGGCCCACCGAGCGACTGTCAAGGGAGTTGCAACACTTTGTTGAAGCCACCTCGCGGCTCGCGGGCCCGGACTGTCGCCGCTCGCGGGGGCCGGACCGTTCGATCACCCAAGCCCCTGCCCCGTGCGGACCCCCGCTCGCTACAGTGACCCCGTGCGATTGATGGTGGAGTTCACGACAGAACCGTTCGAACTGGACACGTTCCCGGAGCACGCCGCGGCGGCTCGCGAGGTCGTCGACGCGGCCGGCCTGGCCGTGTCCGTCGGCCCCTTCGGCACCGGCGCGGAGGGCGAGGCCGAGCAGGTCCTGGCCGCGGTGACCAAGCTGCTCAAGGAGACCCTGGACGCCGGGGCGACCCGGATCTCGGTCCAGGTCAGCGTGCTGGGCAAGGAGGACGGTACGCCGTGACCGAGAACGTGGAACACCCGCTCGCCGCGGCGGTGAAGCCGCTGCTGGCCGCGGTCGGCGCGACGCCCGTCCCCCTGGACGAGGCGAAGCCCGACGACGTGGTCCTGGAGTGGGAGGGCGCCCCCGCCCTGGCCGTCCGGCTGCCGCACCTGGGCAGCGCGCTGGACCGGATGCTCACCGAGATGACCCGCCAGTTCGACGGCCGCCCGCTGGCCGAGCTCGACCGGGTGGAGAAGCAGCGGGTCGTCGCCCTGCTGGAGGAACGCGGCGCGTTCACCGTCCGCCACGGCGTGGAGACCGTCGCCTCGGCCCTGGGTGTCAGCCGCTTCACCGTGTACAACTACCTGAACCGCCAGGACAGCGCGAAGTCGTCCTGACGCCCGGTTCGGCGCCCTCCGGGGCGCACCCGGACCCCGCTGCGGGGCTTCCGAACGGGTGACCCCGCCGACCCGACAGGACTGGATCGGCTTGCGGCGGGGCACACTTGGCGAATCGCACACGAAAGGGCCCGGCATCGCGGCCCCGTTCGAAACGCAGCCACCAATCGTTCAACAAAGTGTTGACGACCGGGTGGGCCCGATCTAGCTTTTCCGGGTGGCACCACTCTCCAGGAGGTCCACTCGTGACCAACCACCCCCACACCCTTGACGCTCTGGCCGCGGCCGATGCCGCGGAGCTGGAAGGGATCCTGCTGGAGGTCTGCTCCAGCCCCCGCTGGGCCGCCGCGGTCGCGGCGGACAAGCCCTGGTCCGACCGCGAGGCCCTGCTCGCCGCCAACGCGGCCGCCGTGGCATCACTGACGGCCGAGGACCTGCGCGACGCGATGGCCGGCCATGCCCGGATCGGCGAGCCCCTGGCGGGCGACGCCACCTCCGAGCGCGAACAGGCCGGAATCCGGGGCCTGGACCGGGCGGTCCTCGACGAGCTGGACGAGGCCAACGCCGCCTACGAGGTCAAGTTCGGCCACGTGTTCCTGATCTGCGCGACCGGCCGCTCCGCGGTCGGCCTGCTCGCCGCCCTGCGCGAGCGCCACCCCAACGACGCGGCCACCGAGGCGGAGATCGTCCGCGAGGAGCTTCGCAAGATCAACGACATCCGGCTCGACCGCCTGCTCGACACACCCTGACACCCGTCCTGACGATTCGTCATATCCGTGGCGATATCGCCCTGGCCGGGCGTCCAGATTCACATCCACCCGCCCCCCTTATACAACTGACGCTTCGTCATCTACGCCATAGGTAAGGCCACTTCACCCATGACTGGCATCTCCACCCACGTGCTCGACACCAGCCTCGGCCGGCCGGCCGAAGGCGTTCCGGTCGAGCTCGCACTGCACACCGAGGGTGGCTGGCAGGTGCTCGGCACCTGCGCCACGGACTCCGACGGCCGGGCCAGGGACCTGCCGGCCGTGGAGGCGGGCTCGGTCGTCCGACTGCTCTTCGACACCGGCGCGTACCACGCGCCCGAGTCCTCCGAGCCTCCGTTCTTCCCCGAGGTCTCGATCGTCTTCACGGTCGCGCCCGAACAGCACCACTACCACGTGCCGCTGCTGCTCAGTCCGTTCGGATACTCGGTCTACCGCGGAAGCTAGTGGACCGACCTGGAAAGCCTAGGAGCCACGTCATGGCCCACGTGCTCGGTCAGAACCAGTACGGCAAGGCGGAGAACCGCATCGTCCGGGTCCACCGCGACTCCGCCCGGCACGAGATCAAGGACCTGAACGTCTCGGTCTCGCTGCGCGGCGAGTTCGACGACGTCCACCTCACCGGGTCCAACGCCAACTGCCTGCCCACCGACACCATCAAGAACACCGTCTACGCCTTCGCCAAGGAGTACGGCATCGAGTCGGCCGAGGCGTTCGGCATCCTCCTGGCCCGCCACTTCGTCGACGACACCGAGCGCGGCGTCGTGCACGGCGCCCGGATCCGGATCGAGGAGTACGCCTGGGAGCGGATCCGGACGCCGGACGGCTCGGCCGGCTTCATCGGCTCGAAGGAGGAGGAGGAGATGGAGATGGGACACTCCTTCGTCCGCAGCGGCCAGGAGGTCCGTACCAGCGAGATCGTCTACGACGGGGAGTCCGTCCGGGTCATCTCGGGCCTGAAGGATCTGGTCGTCATGAACTCCACCAACTCGGAGTTCTGGGGCTACATCAAGGACGGCTACACCACCCTCGAGGAGGCGTACGACCGCATCCTCGCCACCCAGGTCACCGCCCGGTGGAAGTTCGGCCACAGCGGGCGGGGCGGCGAGACCCAGCCCGACTGGAACCGCTCCTACACCCAGGTGAAGCGGCACCTGCTGGAGGCCTTCGCCGAGACCTACTCCTACTCGCTGCAGCAGACCCTGCACGCGATGGGCACCCGGGTCCTCGACAACCGCGCCGAGGTGGACGAGGTCCGCCTCGAACTGCCGAACAAGCACCACTTCCTGGTCGACCTGGAGCCGTTCGGCCTCAGGAACGAGAACGAGGTCTACTACGCCGCGGACCGCATGTACGGCCTGATCGAGGGCACCGTGCACCGCGAGGGCGTCGTCCCGGTCATCCCGGTCGCCTGACCTCCCCCACCAGGTGGACGCCGCCCGGAAGCGCCGCGCCAGCCGGCCCTCGCGTTCCACTTGTCGTTCCGCTCCGAACAGCACCGGTCGTTCCACCCCGCGTTCCGGCTCGGGCAACACCGCACGCTCCACCCGTACCAGCTGTTTCTCCACCCCCACCCCCACCCCCACCCACCGGAGTTCGTGTCTGCCTCGCGGCGGCCGGCCCGGGGCACTGGAGGGGCCGGCCGAGGGAACCCCGCACCGCCGTCCCACCCTCGGTCACAGCAGTACCGGCCGCACTCCAGCGCCACGGGCGCGCCGGGAGCCACGGGCACAAGAGGGGCTCGACATGGCACCCAGCAACACCAGCAGTACAGACGGCGGTTCCACCCCACCGAGAACGCGCGGCCCGGACGGCGCGGCGGCACACCTGCCCGGCAAGCCGCCCCGGGCCGGGACCCACCCCGTGGACGAGTTGCTGCCGCCGGTGAAGCTGTTCTCCACCGGACTCCAGCACGTCGCCGCGATGTACGCCGGGGTCGTCGCACCCCCGCTCATCGTCGGCGCCGGCGTCGGGCTCTCCCCCGCCGAGCTCGCCCTGCTCATCTCGGCCAGCCTGTTCACCGCCGGACTGGCCACGCTCCTCCAGACGCTCGGCGTCTGGAGGGTCGGTGCGCGACTGCCGTTCGTGAACGGTGTCTCCTTCGCGGGGGTCGCGCCCATGATCGCCATAGCGAAGGAGCACGGACCGAAGCACGCCCTCCCGGTGATCTTCGGAGCGGTGATCGTCGCGGGGCTCCTGTGCTTCCTCGCGGCGCCGTACTTCTGCAGGCTCATCCGGTTCTTCCCCCCGGTCGTCCAGGGCACCGTGATCACCCTCATCGGGGTGTCCCTGCTCCCGGTGGCGGTCAACTGGGCGCGCGGCGGTTCACCGGGCGCCCCCGGGTACGGCTCCATGCGGGCCGTCGGACTCGCCGCGATCACCCTCGTCGCGGTGGTGCTCTGCAACCGGCTGCTGCGCGGTTTCTGGCAGCAGCTGTCACTGCTCGTCGGCCTGGCGCTCGGCACCCTGATCGCCCTCCCGCTGGGGCTGGCCCACTTCGGCTCGGTCCAGAACGCGAAGATCTTCGCGCTCCCCTCCCCGTTCCACTTCGGCGCGCCCCTGTTCGACGCCGCCGCGATCGTCTCGATGTGCATCGTCATGGTGGTCTCGATGACCGAGTCCACCGCCGACATGCTCGCCCTCGGCCGGATCGTCGACCGCGAGGCGGACGAACCCACCCTCGCCGCCGGCCTGCGGGCGGACGGTCTGGCCACCGCGCTCAGTCCCGTCTTCAACGGCTTCGCTGCCAGCGCCTTCGCCCAGAACATCGGGCTGGTGGCGCTGACGAGGATCCGCAGCCGCTTCGTGGTCGCGGCCGGCGGAGGCATCCTGGTCGTGTTGGGGCTGTTCCCCGTGCTGGGCTCGGTCGTCTCGCTGGTTCCGCAGCCCGTCCTCGGCGGCGCCGGGATCGTGCTCTTCGGCACGGTCGCGGCCAGCGGCATCCGCACACTCGCGGAGGCGGGCATGGAGTCCAACTCGCACACCGTCCTGGTGTCGGTCTCGCTCGGTGTCGGCATCATCCCGATCGCCGCGCCGACGTTCTACGACTCCTTCCCGGAGGCCGCCCGGACCCTGCTGCACTCGGGGATCTCGGCCGGCTGCGTGATGGCCGTCCTGCTCAACCTGCTCTTCCACCACGTCGGCGCCGCCCGCCGGCCCGGGTCCGGACCGGCCTCCGACGCGCCGGGTCCGGCGGTTCCGACGGTTCCGACGGCGAGACCGTCCTGACCGGCCCGGGGAGGGGCGTGCACCGTGCGGCGCGCGCTCCCTCCGGCCCTCCCCTAGGAGTCACACATGGCAGTCCAGCCCCCACCCGGCGACCAGCGGATCGTGATCGAGAACGTCGCGATCGCCACCGTGGACGCGAACGACACCGAGTACGCCCGCGGCCACGTCGTCATTCTCGGCAACACCATCGAGGCGGTGGGCGACGGCCCCGCCCCCGCGTGGCTGGACGACGTGGTGCGCCGAATCGACGGCGAGGGCCACCTCGTCACCCCCGGCCTGGTCAACACCCACCACCACTTCTACCAGTGGATCACCCGCGGCCTGGCCCAGGACCACATCCTGTTCGACTGGCTGGTCGCCCTCTACCCGACCTGGGCGAGGGTCGACGAGAAGCTCGTGCACCCGGCCAGCCAGGGCTCCGCCGCCGCGCTGCTCAAGTCCGGCTGCACCACCGCCGCCGACCACCACTACGTCTTCCCGAAGGACGGCGGCGACGTCCTCGGCGCCTCCATCGAGGCCGTCCGGGAACTCGGCCTGCGCTTCACCGCCCTGCGCGGCTCGATGGACCGCTCCCGGAAGGACGGCGGGCTGCCGCCGGACCACGCGGTCGAGGAACCGGACGACATCCTGGCCGCGTCCGAGGCCGCCGTGGACCGGTACCACGACTCCTCCTTCGGCTCGATGCTGCACATCGCGATTGCGCCGTGCTCGCCCTTCTCCGTCTCCACCGAGCTGCTCCGCCGGTCCGCCGAACTCGCCCGCCGCAAGGGCGTCCGGCTGCACACCCACGGCTCGGAGACGGCCGAGGAGGAACAGTTCTGCAGGGAGCTGTTCGGCATGGGGCCGACCGACTACTTCGAGTCGGTGGGCTGGCTCGGCGAGGACGTCTGGATGGCGCACTGCGTGCACATGAACGACTCCGACATCGCCAAGTTCGCCCAGACCGGCACCGGTGTCGCCCACTGCCCGTCCTCCAACGCCCGCCTGGCGGCAGGCATCGCCCGGGTGCCCGACATGCTCCGGGCCGGCGTCCCGGTCGGGCTCGGGGTGGACGGCACTGCCTCCAACGAGTCCGGCGAACTGGGCACCGAGCTGCGCAACGCGCTGCTGATCAACCGGCTGCACGGCTCCCCCACCGCGCTCACCGGGCGGCAGGCGCTGCGCCTGGGCACCATGGGCGGCGCCCGGGTGCTCGGGCGGCAGGACGAGATCGGCTCGGTCGAGGCCGGCAAGCTGGCCGACCTTGCGCTGTGGAAGATCGACGGGATCATGCACTCGTCGATCGCCGACCCGGTCGCCGCGCTCACCTTCGGCGCGCTGCCGCCGCTGTCGGTGCTGTTCGTCAACGGCAACGCGGTGGTCGAGAAGGGGCAGCTGACCACCGTCGACGAGGACCGGATCGCACGCGACTGTGCGCGGGCCGCCCGCGAGCTGGCGGCTCGTCCGGTCTGACGCCCGCATCGGGCTCCGGGGCATCCGGGGAGGGAGCGGACAGATGACGGCTGACAACTTTCGTCATCTGTTATCTGTTCGCCGTCATCTCTCCGCTGTCATCTGTTCGCCGTCGTCGATGCGCGGACCGCAGGCCCGGACCCGCGGCGAGGGTCCGGACCCGCGGCCCACTCGGGGAGGCGCTCCTCACGCTGCCGGATGCGGGGAGGCCGGTACCCGCGAGGCCGGTACCAGCGTGACTCCGGCGAGGGCGAAGAGACCGGCGAGCACGAGCCAGCCGACGGCGCCGTGCGCGACGACGGTCAGGCTGATCACCAGCGGGCCGAGGACGTGCGCGGCGGCCTGGCCGCTCATGAAGACGCCCTGGTACTCGCCGTGCGACCGCGGATCGGCCAGGTCCAGGCTGAGGGTCCAGCCACCGGCTGAGGTGAGGAGTTCGCCGAGGCTGTGGACCAGGGCGCCGGCCAGGGCCGTCGCCGCCGCCGCGGCCGCCGGGCTGTACTGGGCCGCCGCGTAGACGAGACAGGCGGCGGCCAGCACCGCGCCTCCCCGGGAGCAGGCCCGCGCGGCCGTCGGAACGCTGTCGACACCGCGGCTCGCGCGGACCTGGAACACCACCACCAGGAGGCAGTTGACCACGTTGACGGCGGCGACCACGGCGGCCGGCGCGTCCGTCGCCAGCACGATCCAGAGCGGCATCCCGACCGTGAGGACGGCCAGTTGGAGCTCCAGCACCGCGTGCAGGGCGGTGACCACCAGGTAGCGCCGGTCCCGAAGTGCCGTTCGGTGTTTCTCCGTTGCCGCCCCGGGTGTCCGCCTCCGCTCCTCCGACGGGAGGGTCAGGCCGGCCAGCAGGGCCGCCGCGCCCAGGAAGCTCGCCGCGTCCAGGGCCATCATCGTCACGTACCCCGCATAGGTGTTCGCCTGGAGGGCGACCGCCGCGCCGGTGGATCCGACGACGAGCCCCGCGTTCATCACCGACCGCAGCAACGCCCGGGCCCGAACCTGCCGTTCGGCGGGAAGCGCCCGCGCGATCAGCACGCTGCGCACCGCCGCCGCTCCGCGCTCCAGCACCGTCGCCACACACGCCAGCACCACGTACGCGACGAAGGAACGCACGAACGCGTACCCGAGCACGGCCGCCGCCTCCAGCGGCCCGATCACGAGCAGCAGCCGCTTGCTGCCGACCTTGTCCGCGAGCCGCCCCATCGGCACGCCGGCGAACACCCCGCACGCCCCGGCGGCGGTGAGCCCGAGCGCGACCCGGCCGGGCGTCAGCCCCACCGACCGGGTGAGGAACAGCACGCTCACCGTCACGAACAGGCCGTTGCCGACGGTGTTCACCAGGCTCATCAGGGCCAGCCCGCGCAGCAGCGGATCGTCCGGGAGCAGTCGGCCGAGGAGGCCAGGGCGGGAGGCGGAGGGCGGACGCGCCGCGGCGGAAGTCATGGCAGCAGGACAGCGGGGTTCCGGGCGCGGTGGAATTCTTTTACCGTTACGGTCAATGTTCGAGTTCCGATTGGGCGTTGACGATCTGATCGCCACCCCGCCCGAGGTCGTACGGACGGACGTGCTGACCGCGAACCGCAGCGCCGGGAACGCGCTACCGCCGGTGCTGGCCGAGCTGGTCGACGATCCGTCGGCGCTCACCGCCCGGGTGGCCGGGGCGCTGGAGGCCTACTGGACGCAGTGCCTCGCCCCCGCGTGGTGGCCGCGGGCGCGCTCGGTGCTGGAGGCGGACATCGCGTACCGGGGGCGACGGCTCTCCGAGCACGGCGCCGAGGGGCTGTTCGCCGACCTCGACGGCCGGCTGTCCTGGCAGGCCGGCGTCCTGCGGCTCGTCGACCCGCACCCCGCCACCAAGGCACTGGGGACCACGGTGGACGTCGCCGAGCGGGGGCTCGTACTGATGCCGACGCTGTTCGCGCTCGGGGCGGTCACCGACATCACCCAGGGCGGGCCGCCGCTCATCACGTACCCGGCGCGGGGCAAGGCCACGATGGGCGAGGACGCGGGGACGGGGCGGCGCCCGCCGGAGCAGGGCTCGGCGCTCGCGGGACTGATCGGCGCGCCCCGGGCGAGGCTGCTCATCCTGCTGGAGACCCCGGCGAGCACCACCGAACTGGCCCACCGGCTCGGCGTCACCCCGGCGGCGGTCAGCCGCCACCTCGGCGCTCTGACCGCCGCCGGCCTGCTGGAGCGCGCCCGGCACGGGCGCAGCGTCCTCTACCGGCGCAGCGGGCTGGGGGACGACCTGGCGACGGGCGGTCGACGGATGACGGCGAACAGCTGACGGCCGACCGATGACGGATGACAGATGACGAAAGTTGTCAGCTGTCATCCGTCGGCCGTCGACTGTCAGCCGTCAGGCCGTTCGCCCCAGCGTGGCCAGATAGGCGCGCCAGCCACCGTGATGGGTGATCTCGCGGTGGACGCCGCGCTCCAGCTCGCCCCGGGCGAGCAGCATGGACAGGCACGCGGAGCCGTCCTCCAGCTCGATCACTCCCAGCTCCAGTTCGCGCGGCTCGCCGGGGAGGATGACGTCCCGCAAGTGTTCCAGGCTGATGTCGTACAGCTCGCCGTCGATCGCGGTGTCGACGGCGGGGTCGCGCAGGAGGCCGGGGCACACGTCGTCGATGGAGAAGAAGCGGTAGCCGGGCGCGGTCCGGGCCGGCCCGACCAGCGCGTCGGCGACCTTCGCGTGGAAGGGGCCGCCGACCATCGCCTGGCCGTTGAAGAAGATGCGTGCCATGGGTTCGACTCCTGGGCGGGAAGACGAGGGAGGCCGTTCCGTACGGGCGAAACAGAACGGGGCCGGGCCGGCCGGGGGCTCAGCCCAGCAGGGGGAGCGCGGGGAGGGTCAGGAAGTCCACGAACTCCTCGGCCAGGGCGACCTGTTCGAAGAGCCGGGCGGCCTCGCGCCAGCGGCCGGCGCGGTAGGCCTCCTCCCCCAGTTCGGCGCGGAGTTCGGCGAGCTCGGTGGCGACCAGGGCGCGGACCAGTTCGACGGTGGTCTTCTCGCCGGTGTCGGACAGCACGACCCCGTTGTGGATCCACTGCCAGATCTGCGAGCGGGAGATCTCGGCGGTGGCGGCGTCCTCCATCATGTTGAAGATGCCGACGGCCCCGAGTCCGCGCAGCCAGGCCTCGATGTAGCGGATGCCGACCTGGACGGCGTTGTGCAGCCCGGCGTGGGTGCAGTTGCCGCCGGCGCCGGCGATGTCGAGCAGTTGGGCGGCGGTGACCGGTTCGGCCGGGCCGGGGTTGTCCTTCTGGTGGGGCCGCTCGCCGAGCACCGCGTCGAAGCAGGCCCGGGCGACGGGCACCAGGTCGGGGTGGGCGACCCAGGAGCCGTCGAAGCCGTTGCCGGCCTCGCGGTCCTTGTCCGCCTTGACCTTCTCCAGCGCGGCCGCGTTGACCTCCGGGTCGCGGCGGCTCGGGATGAACGCGGCCATGCCGCCGATCGCGTGGGCGCCGCGCCGGTGGCAGGTCTGCACCAGCAGCCGGGTGTAGGCGGCCATGAACGGCGAGGCCATGGTGACGCTGTTGCGGTCGGGCAGGATGTAGTGCTCGCCGGCGTCGCGGAAGTTCTTGACGATCGAGAACAGGTAGTCCCAGCGTCCGGCGTTGAGGCCGGCCGCGTGGTCGCGCAGCTCGTGGAGGATCTCGTCCATCTCGAACGCGGCGGTGATGGTCTCGATCAGGACGGTCGCCCGGATCGTGCCGTGCGGGATGCCGAGTTCGGCCTGGGCGTGGGTGAACACGTCGTTCCACAGCCGGGCCTCGAGGTGGCTCTCGGTCTTCGGCAGGTAGAAGTACGGGCCGGAGTTGGGGTCCTCGGCGCCCTTGGCCAGCAGCCGGGCGGCGTTGTGGAAGAAGTAGAGGCCGAAGTCGACGAACGCGCCGGCCACCGGAGTGCCGTCGACCAGCAGGTGGTTCTCGTCCAGGTGCCAGCCGCGCGGGCGGACCACGACGGTGGCGAGTTCGGCGGCGGGCTTGAGGGTGTAGGCCTTGCCCGCGGCGCTGGTGAAGTCGATCCGGCCCTCGAAGGCGTCGATCAGGTTGACCTGGCCGCCGATCACGTTCTCCCAGGTCGGCGAGGTGGCGTCCTCGAAGTCCGCGAGCCAGATCCGCGCCCCGGAGTTGAGCGCGTTGACGACCATCTTGCGGTCGGTCGGGCCGGTGATCTCGACCCGGCGGTCCTGGAGCGCGCGGGGTGCCTCGGCGACCTTCCAGTCCGCGGCCCGGACCGCGGCGGTCTCGGGGAGGAAGTCCAGGGTCCCGGCGGCGGCGATCTCGGCGCGGCGGGCCTTCCGCCTGGCCAGCAGCTCCTGTCGGCGCCCCTCGAAGGCGCGGTGGAGCCCGGTGACGAAGGCGGTCGCCTCCGCGGTGAGCACCTCCTCCGACCGGTGGACGCGAGGACCGGCGACGGTGACGACCGGAGCGGCGGGGGAGGAACCGACGGACCCCTGATCTGCAGCCATGAGCAGGACACTCCTAAGACGGTTGAGCCTGGCGAGGGGAGCTCCGGCAGGAACTTCCTCGGGGAACTTCCGCGATCGGCACCCGCCGGTCGGCGGGTTCGATTCTGTAAGGTGGAGACTAGTTTCCGCGATACAGAATTTCAACGATTTGTTGAAGGGATCGCCGGGAATCCACTCCTCCCCGACAGCGAAGGAAACACCGGTGGTCGCGACCCCCGACCCAGCATCGACGACAGGCACGGACCGCGCGAGCGGCGGCGTGCAGTCCGTCGAACGCGCCTTCCAGCTCCTGGAGGCGCTGGCCGACTCCGGCGGCGTGGCCACCCTCAGCGAGCTCTCCACCAGTTCCGGCCTCCCGATGCCGACCATCCACCGGCTGGTTCGTACCCTCGTCCAGCAGGGCTATGTCCGTCAGGACACCACACGCCGCTACACCCTCGGCCCCCGGCTGATCCGGCTCGGCGAGACGGCCGGCCGCCTGCTCGGCAGCTGGGCCCGCCCCTACCTGGCCGAACTCATGGAGGCCACCGGCGAGACCGCCAACCTGGCGGTACTGGAGGGCGGTGAGGTGGTGTACGTCGGGCAGGTGCAGTCGCGCCGCTCGATGCGGATGTTCACCGAGGTCGGCCGACGGGTGCAGCCGCACTGCACCGGCGTCGGCAAGGCGCTGCTCGCCCAGCTGCCCGAGGACGAGGCCCGCGCCGTCCTCGGCCCCAACCCGCTGCCCGCGCACACCGAGTACACGGTCACCGACCCGCAGGAGCTGATGCGCCAGCTCGCCGAGGCCCGCGAACGCGGCTACGTGGTCGACGACCAGGAGCAGGAGATCGGCGTCCGCTGCATCGCGCTCGCCGTCCCGGGCGCGCCGACGCCCACCGCGCTCTCGGTCTCCGGACCGGAGGCCCGGATCCGCGCCCTGGAGGAGCAGGACGGGGCCGCCTCCCTGGTACCGGTGATGCACCAGATCGCGACCCGGCTGGGGCAGGTCCTCGCCCCCTGACATCCCGTCAACCACCCTTGCCGGCCGACCCGGTCGGGTCGGCGCGCCGCGTCATCCGTTCGAGCGGACGGCGGGCGGGTTGCCACCGGGCTCCGGCGACGGCTCCGCCACCCTGGTGCCGACGCGGCCCGCGACGGCGCGGGCGGCCGGGACACGAGGGCAGGGTGAGCGGGGATGGAGCAGCAGCACCGGGACGTGTGGGAGGCCGCACCGGGCGGCGGGGTACGCGATGCCGACGTACGAGGCGAGGACGTACGGGGTGACGGCACACGGGGTGACGGCGTACGGGATGGCAGCGTACGGCGCGCCGCGGGCGGCCGCGGGTTCGGCGGGGCCGGGCTGGTCGCGGCCGTGGCGGCGGGGTGCGCGGTGACGGTGCTGGCCAGCGACCCGTCCTGGGCGCTGCGCCGGCCCGAGCCCCGGCCCGCGGTGGAGGTCCTCACGACGGGTACACCGTCCACCCTGCCCGCGCCGGTGACGCCGGGGGCCTCCACCCTGCCGGCACCGGCGACTCCCGGAGCCTCCACCCTTCCCGCACTGGTGATTCCCGGGGCCTCCACCCTGCCCGCGCCGGTGACGCCGGGGGCCTCCACCTTGCCGGCACCGGCGACGCCGGGGGCCTCCACCCTTCCCGCACTAGTAATTCCCGGGGCGAAGCCAGGAGCGGGTTCCGGGTCCGACGCCGGGTCCGATGCCGGATCCGGAACGTCCGAGGCCTCCACGCTGCCCGCGCCCGCCGTCGCGCGGCGGCCGTCCGCCTCCGACCTGGAGGTGGTCCGGTCGGACCCGGACACGGCGACACCCGGCGGCACCACGACCGTCCGCGCCTTCGTCGGCAACGGGGGCCCGGAGACCACCGCCTCCCCGTTCACGGTCCTGGTCAGCCTGCCGGAGGGGGTCAGCCCCGAGGGTCCGTTCTTCCCGTCCGACTGCCAGGTGACGGGCCGCGGCCGCGTGGTGCGCTGCGTGTTCGGGCCCGGGCTGCGGGAGGGGCGCAGCGCGACCGCCCTCATCCCGGTCCGGCTCGACCCGGAGTTGCCGGCGGGCAGGCTGAGCGGCGGCTCGGTCACGGTGCGCAGTGCGGACGACCGGAACGAGGGCAACAACCGGCAGCCGTTCGACATCACGGTGGTCGAGACGGCTGCCGGTTCCTGAGTCACGTGGCCCGGTCGGCAGGGGTGGCCTTGCCGACCGGGCGACGGTGATCGGGGAGTTCCGCTGCGGCGCGGGGTGGACCGGTTGCGATCAACGACGCTGCGCGGCAGTCGAGTTGATCGGCTTTCCCGACTCAGTCGAGCCAGGCGTTGACCTGGCTCGCCGCGTCCGGTGCCCAGGCGAGTTCCAGGTGGTTGAGGCCGGTGAGCAGCCGGGTTCCGCCGACCGTCGCGATGCCGGTGGTGTCCAGCGCGCTCGCGGTGAAGACCAGGCCGTCGCTCGGCCCGCGGCCCTCGTTGAGCACGCCCGGGATGTCGGCGGACCCGCCCGCCAGCAGGTAGGTGCGCACCGAGGCCGGAATGCCGGCCTGCCGGAGCGGGGCGATCAGCGAGCCCGCGTCGATCGCCGCCTGGATGCCCTGGCCGGAGGTGTAGAAGCCCTGGCCGCCATAGTAGGTGGTCCACCAGTCCTGCGCGGTGGTGTCCACCCCGTAGGTGCCGTCCCAGCGGGCGAGCAGCTGGCGCTGGCCCGGGTAGCAGTCGTAGCCGCCGCTCGGCAGCACCCCGAGGCAGGGCTGCGAGGTGTACGTGCCGTAGCAGGTCATGTAGAGGTGCGGGGACGGCGCGTTGGCGGTGCCGCCGCAGGCCGGCCAGGTGACCAGGTCGAAGTCCCAGCCGTGCGCGTACACGTAGTCGAGCCCGCCGTGCGGACCGCCGAGCGTGATCAGCCGGCGCACGTCGCCCGCGTACGCCCTCCCCCAGGAGGGCTTCACCGAGGACACGTACGCCCGGGCGGCGACCTCGCCCTTGCTCCAGGCCACCACGTCGACCTGGGGGACCCCGAGCCGGGCCCGGATCAGTGCGACGGCGTCGCCGACGGCCTGTGCCTGGAGCAGGTTGTCGCCGTGCTTGTGGGCGAAGCCGATCGCGAAGACCCGGCGGCCGTTGCCGGCGAGGTACTGGGCGAGCCCGGTCGACGGGCAGCTCGCGGCACCGCAGGTGCCGCTCTCCCCCGGGTTCGCCCAGGCGCGGTCGGCGTTGTCGTTGGCGCCGTGGACCAGCAGGACGGGGGTGGCCTGGCTGCCGGTGTCCCAGCCGGCGGCGGAGTACAGCAGGAAGCGGGCGGAGGAGGGCCGGGCGGTGCCGAAGTACGTCCGGCGGGCTCCGTCCTGGTCGCCGCGGCCGTCGGAGGGGAACTGCTCGGCGCCGAAG
This sequence comes from Kitasatospora sp. NPDC048286, assembly GCF_043201735.1. Taxonomy (NCBI): domain Bacteria; kingdom Bacillati; phylum Actinomycetota; class Actinomycetes; order Kitasatosporales; family Streptomycetaceae; genus Kitasatospora; species Kitasatospora sp. NPDC048286. The sequence goes on along the minus strand of NZ_JBICZE010000006.1, from coordinate 409,118 downwards.
CCGGAGGTGGTGTCGAGGTAGCGCTCGACCTTGGCCCAGCCGTTGCCGGGGGTGGGGAAGGTGGCTTCCAGGGTGAGGGGGGCCGTGGCCGTGACCTGGGCCGTGCCCGCCTGGGCGGTGGTGGGGGTGCCGAGGAGGGCGGCGGCCAGGGTCAGCAGCACGGCGGCGAGGGCGGTGGGGCCGCGCCTCCTGCCGGGGCGCGTGGTCGGGCTGGGGCGTGTGGGGGTACGTCTCATGGCCGGACGGTAGGACCGGCGCGCGGCCCTGCCCATGTGCCGGTCGCACACCCGGGCGACCGCGTGGTGGCGGACCGTACCGTGGCGAGTGCCTGACCGACTGCGCCCGGTCGGATAAATTGGACGTCGGACATCATCCGCCGTGCACAAGAGCGGCGAGCCCGACCGGGTGCTCGCCACGACCTGACAGAGACGAGGACCCGCCCCACCATGACCGCGCCCCTGCCCGCCTTCGCCGGCCGCACCTACCTCTTCCGGGCCGACAACGGCGCGGCCTTCCGCAACACCTACTCGGCCGACGGCACGCGGCTGCGCTGGGAGGGCCTCGGCGAGTCCGCGGGCCAGTGGGAGGACGTGCGGCTGCACGTCGCCGAGGTCGCGCCGGAGATCTACTTCGTCAGCTGGACGGAGCAGAGCGGGATCACCGTCAGCCACGTGATGGACCTCGGCAAGCTGACGGTCCGCGCCTTCTGGACCTTCGAGGGCGAGGGCGGCCGGGTCGGCGAGCTGCACACCGGGACGCTGGAGCGGGTGGCCTGAGCGGCGGGACCGCCGCGCTGTCGGAGCCGTACGGCCGCGGAACGAACCGTACGAGCCGGTCCGACCGAACGGCCCGGTCCGACTGAACGACCGAACCTCCGGGGCCGTTGCTCCGGGGGTTCGGTCGTCCGGTTTCACGCCGCCTGGTTCGGCACCTTGAGGTGCTGGGACAGCCACTCCAGCGAGGAGGGCAGCAGGGCGCTCCAGGTCTCGAAGTTGTGGCCGCCGTTCTCCAGCATGCTGTACGAGACCTTCATCGGGCTCTGCACCGCGTCGACGAAGGCCTCGGTCTCCTGCCGGTAGTTGCCGTCGCCCTTCTTGGTGCCGGCCAGCAGCACGGAGACCTTCGGCTGCGGCAGGTTCTTCAGCCGCCAGAACAGGTTGGCCTCGTCGCGGCGCTGCTTGCTGCCGCCGAAGAGGTCACCCGTGGTCGGGTCGTCGGCGGCGTCGTAGTAGGCGGAGAGGGCGACGGCGGTCGGGAAGACGTCCGGGTGGCGCATGGCCAGCTTGAGCGCGCAGTAGCCGCCGGTCGAGTTGCCCATGAACGCCCAGGCCTGCGGGTCGGTGGAGACCCGGAAGCTGGCCTGGATCGCCGAGGGCACGTCCTTGGTGAAGTAGGTGTCGGACTGCGGGCCGTTCGGGACGTCCTCGCACTCGGTGTCCTGCGGCATCGCGGGCGAGGGGCGCACCAGGACCATGACGGTCGGCTGCATCCGCCCTTCCTGCAGCAGCTTGAGCGCGGCGCCCGGGTAGTTGAAGCGGGTGATCAGATTCTCGGCGATTCCTGGGAATCCGGTGCTGACGATCACCGCCGGGAACTGCTTCTGGGCGTACTGCGGCTGGAAGTACTGCGGGGGCAGGTAGACGTAGCCCTCGGTGGACAGCCGGCTGACCGCGCCGTCGATCCGGATCTTGCGGATCTCGCCGGACTGGGCGGGCTCGCGGCCCATCGCGCCGCCGCCCTTGACCGAGGCCTGGCCCATCGTCTCCACCATCAGCCGGCCGGAGGCGTCCGCCTTGTTGTGGATGACCACCGGGCCGGTCTCGCCGGTGCCCAGCAGGTCGTCCCAACTGCTGTAGAAGGCGAAGTAGTTGTTGGCGACCAGGCCGAGCGCGGCGAGCACCGCGAGCTGGGTGGCGAGCAGGGCGCCGATCCGGCCGAGTACCGCCTGCCAGGTTCTCTTCGCGAGCCTGGGCCACAACCAGACCGTGCCGACCATCATCACGACCGCGATCAGTGCGGTCAACGCCAGCACCTTGTGGCTTGTCAGACCCATGTCCTGCTTGCTCCCACGCCTCGAACTCCAGTCCCCTCCGCTGGGGACATCCGAGGAGGTCACCCCGGTTCCCCCGCCGGGGCACGAGGAACAACCCTAACGCCGGCTGGGAGGAAGCTGATCGCGGCTGGGAGGTTACGGGGAGAGGGGCGAACGGATGACAACTTTCAGATAACAGATTTCGAAAGTTGTCATCTGAACTCTGTCAGCCGCCATCTGCCGCCTGTCATCTGTCATCTGTCGTCCGCCACCGACCACCGGCCCCCTGTCACCCGCCGGCTCAGCCGCCCGCCCCGTCCGCCACCCGCTCCCAGAGCCGCAGCCCCGCCGTGAGCTCGCGCATGCAGCGCGCACCGAGGTCCTGTGGGGAGCCGGGGCCGGCGAGGGCCGCGCCGGAGGAGGCCCACTGTTCCAGGGCCACCCGGATCGCCGCGGTCGCGGCGGCGGCCGCCAGCCGGATCTCCAGCGGGTCGGTGCCGTCCGGGCAGCGCTCGGTGAGGGCGGCCCGCAGCCGCTCCTCCGAGTCGGCGTAGACGCGCTGCCAGGTGGCGCTCAGCTTCGGATCGCGCAGCAGGCCGCGGGCCCACCGCATCATCTCGACCCGCGCCTCGTCGGCCGGGGTCAGCGACGCGACCGCCGCGCGCTCCAGCGCCTCCCGCAGCGGCAGGTCCGCGGGGCTCGCCACGAACAGCTCCACCCACTCCTGCCCGCCCGCCGCGAGCAGCGGGGCGACGGCGTCCTCCTTGACGGAGAAGTACCGGTAGAAGGTGCGCAGCGAGATGCCCGCGGCGACGGCGATCTCCTCCGCGGTGGTCGCCTCCGCTCCCCGCTCGGCGAAGAGCGCGGCGGCGGTGCGGGCGATCTCCAGCCGAGTGGCCTCACGGCGGCGCTGGGTCAGGGTCGGGCGTCCGGTCACGGGGCCAGCCTACGCGGGCGGATGCCAAGGAGACACGTCGCGACTCGGTGGCACGTCACGCCGTATCGGCATGAATGGACTTTTTGGCACAACGTGTCACTGAGGCGTACCGTGTCGATCGAGATCGAGAGACCGCGAACGAACGGAGACCACCATGGAGCGCTTCAACGGACGGAACGTCCTGATCACCGGCGGCGGCTCGGGCATCGGCCAGGCCACCGTGCACCGGATCCTCGCCGAGGGCGGGAACGTCGTCGCCGTCGACGTCAACGAGGACGGCCTGGAGAAGACCCTGGACCGCGCCACCACCGAGGGCACCGCGGACCGCCTGACCATCCAGGTGCTGGACATCTCGGACGAGGCGGCCGTCGTCGCGGGCGTCGCCGAGGCGATCTCCGGCCTGGGTGGTCTGGACGTGCTGGTCAACGCGGCCGGCATCCTCCGCTCCGCGCACACCCACGAGACCAGCCTGGAGTTCTGGAACAAGCTCCTCGCGGTGAACCTGACCGGCACCTTCCTGATGACCCGCGAGGCGCTCCCCGCGCTGCTGGCCGGCGGCAAGGGCGTGGTGGTCAACTTCAGCTCCACCTCCGCGAGCTTCGCCCACCCCTACATGGCCGCGTACGCCGCGACCAAGGGCGGCATCCAGTCCTTCACCCACGCCATCGCCTCGGAGTACTCGAAGCAGGGCCTGCGCGCGGTCTGCGTCGCGCCGGGCAGCATCGACAGCGGCATGACCCACAACCCGGGCCTGCCCGCCGACGCCGACCTCAGCCTGCTGGCCAAGCTCTCCCCCGCCCTCGGCCAGGGCTTCGCCGGCCCGGAGACGGTGGCCGGCGTGATCGCTATGCTCGCCTCCGACGACGGCGCCTTCGTCACCGGCACCGAGCTCCGCATCGACGGCGGCACCCACATGTGACCGGTCGGTGGACTCGTCGGTCGACTCGTCGGTCCGATGGAAGGCAGGGCCTGTGCCGTCCCCCGTACGGCACAGGCCCCGCCTTCGCGTTCCCCCACGCCGCCGCGGCGGCGGCCGCCGTCACCGCAGGGGCTTCGCCAGGAGCACTTCCCGGGTGACCCCGTCGGCGAGCAGGTCACCGCGCTCCGCGAGCGGGGCGAAGCCGTGGCGGCGGTAGAGGGCGAACGCGGCTTCGTTGCCGGGGAGGACGGCGAGGCGCAGCGTGGTGCCGCCGCTGTCCCGGGCCCAGCGCTCGACCTCCTCGACGAGCCGGTCGGCGACACCCCGGCCGCGCGCCCGCGGGGCCACCCGGAGCGAGCGCAACTCCCGTACGCCGTCCGGCGATCCGGGGAGGCCGCCGGCCAGACCGACCGGATCGCCGTCCAGGAGCGCCGCGACGTGGTGGGCGCCCGGGATGCGGAGCCGGTCACGCCAGCGGTCCTCGCCGCCCCGGCGCCAGTCGGCGAGGCCCGCCTTGAAGGCGTCCGGCGCGTCGGTGAGGGCGGCGAGGCGGAGGTCCCGCCAGAGCGGCCAGTCGGCGGTCGTCAGGGTCCTGAGCGTCAGCGTCACCATGTGCGGCACCGTAGAGGGCGCACCCGACGGCTGTCGGCCCGGTCCCGCCGCGGCGGCCCGGATGGCTTACGGCGTGCGCCAGTCGGCGGCGAAGGCGGCGGCCGGGTTGGTGGTGAGGAGCAGTTCGAGCAGTTCGGGGCCGTGGCTGCGGGCGAGGCGCGGGGCGAGTTCGGTGAGCAGGCGGACCGGGCCGCCGGCCGCGCGGGCGGTCCGGGTGGTGGTGTCGGCGCCGAGGAGCAACCGGTGGGCGTGCCCCGCCTCGACCAGGTCGGCGATCACTTCGAAGGCGTCGTGGTCGCCGGGATGGCCGGCCCGGGAAGGGCAGTCGAGGGCGAGGTGGACGCCCTCGGCGGCCAGGGCACGGTGCAGCGCGCGGTCGGGCAGCCGGGTGAGGTGGCCGAGGATGATCCGGTCGGGCCGGACGCCGTGCCGACCGTACAGCTGGTCCAGGATCCAGTGCGGCGCGCCGTCGGCTTCGAGGTGGACGGCGATAGGCGCGCCGGTGGCGTGGTGGGCTTCGGCGGCCGCGGCCAGCGTCCACCGGGTGTGCCGGCCGGCGGGCCCCGGGTCGCCCGCGACCTTGATCAACCCGGCCCGGACCCCCTCGGGCGCACCGGGCAGACCGATGGTGAGTTCGGCGACGAAACGTTCCGCGAGGTCGGCGTACGGGCCGGGGCGCTCCGCCGCCTCCGCCGCCACCTCGTCGGACTCGGGAAAGAAGCCCTGCGCGTAGTGAACCGCCTGGTGCGCGCCGGTGGCGGCGACGACGTGCACGCCGGTCGCACGGGAGAGCGCGGCGAGGGAGTCCGCGCCCCGGCCCAGGCCGAGCGGGGTCCACTGGACGAAGGCGCGGCCACCGGCGGCGGCGTAGGCGCGCAGGACGTCCTCGGCCGCGTCCGGGTCGTCCAGCTCCTGGCCGGGGAGCAGCGGGCTGCGGATGAAGAGGTGGTCGTGGGAGTCGGTGACCCCGAGGGCGGCGGGGTCCAGGTCGCCGAGGACCGTACGGACGGTACGGCTCATGCCTCGGCCTCGGCGGTGGTGGCGTTCGTGGTGGCGGTCTCGGCAGCGTTCTCCGGGGCGGCGGTTTCGTCGTCGGAGGCGGCGGTCTCGGCGGTGCTCTCCGCGAAGGTGGCGGCGGCGACGCGCAGGCCGGCCAGCGCCTTGGGGAGACCGACGTACGGGGCGAGGCCCACCATGACCTCGGTGATCTCCATTTCCGTCAGGCCGATCCGCCGGCTGTAGCGGACGTGGTCGGCGAGCTGCGGCTCGACTCCGCCGAGGGCGGTGAGGGCGGCCAGGTTGGCGATCTGGCGGTCGCGCAGGGCGAGGCCGGGGCGCTGGTAGATGCCGCCGAAGAGGCTGGTGACGATCCAGTCGGGGAAGCCGGGGGCGAGGGCGTCCAGGCTACCGAGGGTGCCAGCGGCGCCCGGGCCGGCAAGGTCGGCGAGCAGGGCCCGGCCGGCCGCTCGGTCGAGCGGGGCCTCAGTGAGATTGGTGAGATTGGTGAGATCGGTGCGGTTGGTGCGGTTGGTGCGGTTGGAGAGATCGGTGCCGCCTGGGCCGGCGGGAGCAGTCGCGGGGGACATCGGGGCGGTGGGTCCTTTCACCAGTGGCGGCCGGCCGGCAGCCGGTCGAGTTCGGGGCGGGACAGGTGCAGCACCTGGTACCGGACGCCGGGCACGTCCTCGGGTGCCGGGCCGTGCCAGAGGACGAAGCTCAGCAGTTCCCAGCGGCTCGGGTCGACGGCCACGGCGGCGGTGTGCAGGGCCGGGTGCGCGGGCAGCTCGGCGATGGCCCGTTCGACGGCCTCGGCCGGGTCGGCGGATTCCGGCAGTCGTACGGTCTCCCGGGTGGCGGTGGTCGGCGGCCCGGCCGTCTCGGCCACTCGTACCGGTCCTTCCAGTCCTACCAGTCCTACCGGTCCCGCCGACGCCGCAGGCACTGCCGACGCGCCGTGCACCAGGCCCGCGCCGAGCCAGTGCCGGACGGCGGGGCGGCCGAAGTCCGCACTCAGACCGCGGAAGCCCGGCCCCCAGAGGAAGCCGTTCATGCCCTCGGCGGTGCGCCAGAGGTAGAACGGGGCGTACTGGTTGACGGGTGAGCCGTGCCGGCCGCGCTCGCGGACCAGGTAGGCCTTGAGGCCGAGGCCCGGATGGGCGTCGAGCAGGTGGCCCTTGTCGGCGACGCGCCGGCGGATGACGCCCATGTCGTAGTCGGCGGGGAGGGTGATCTCGTACTGCATGGCGTGCACGGCGGGGCTCCTCGGGGTCGACGGGCAGGTTGTCCGACGGACGGGCTCGGGGCGTCAGGCCGTGCGGTGTGCCGCGAGCAGGCCGAGGGCGCCGCGGACGGCCCGGTCGAACGGCTCGGCGCTGTCGGCGGCGCGGGCCAGGACGTAGCCGCCCTGAACGACGGCGACCACGGCGGCGGCGGTGTCGGCCGGGTCGAGGGCGGGGGCGAACTCGCCGGCCGCCTGGCCTTCGGCGATCAGTCCGGCGATCCGGCCGCGCAGCCAGTCGAAGGTCTCCTCGACGGGCGCGCGCAGGTGCGGGTCCGCGACCACGTCCGGATCCTGGGCCATCCGGCCGATCCGGCAGCCGCGCAGGACGTCGCGGTCGCGGAGCAGGTAGGCGGCGATCCGGTCGTGGGCGGTGCCGGGGGCGGCGAGGTCGGCCTCGGCGACGCCCCGCATCTGCTCGGCGCTGCGGCGCAGGGCGGCGGCGGCGAGGTCGGGTTTGCCGGCGAAGTGGTGGTACATGCTGCCCTGGCCGACTCCGGAGCGCTGCTGGATGGCCTTGGGGCTGGTGCCGACGTATCCACGCTCCCAGAGGAGGTCCTGGGTGCTCTCGATGAGGCGGTCCTGGGTGCTCATGCGGAGCACTGTACATACCAGTAGGTACAGTCGGCCAGTGCGGACCCCGCCCGGACTCTCGGCGGATCTCCCCGGCGCCCCCTCGGGGCATCCTCGAGCCCGCCGCACGGCCTCCGCGGGGCCTCCGCCGCGGGTGGGACGATCGAGGGCCGTGCGCCGCCCCCCGGCGGCCACGGCCCCTCGACCGTTCGTCATCCCCCGCACCGCCGAACGGCATTCCGGCGCGCCAGGTGGCGCGCGTCACGTCACGGACGGTGGTCGGCATCACGCCGCGTAGGGGGTGCACGGCGCACTGCGCGGGCGGGCGTCGGAGCCGCGCGGCTAGGACAGCGCGCGGCGGACCTCGGGCGCCACCTCGCTTGCGAACAGCTCCAGTTGCTCGCGCTGCGCCTCCTCGGTGAGCGCATCCACCCCGATGCCGACCACCTCGTTGCCGAACGCCTCGTGGTAGCGGTGGATCTTCTCGATCACCTGCTGTGGGCTGCCGACGAGCGCCGAACCGCGCTCCAGGGCGTCCTCGAGCGACGTGAACGGCGAGTTGCTGTGCCGGCCGGCGGCCGAGTCGAACAGCGCGTTCCAGTACGGGCGGAAGCCCTCGACGGCGTCCTGCGAGCGCTTGGCGACGTACAGTCCGCCGAAGCCCGCGCCCACCCTGGCCCGCGCCGGGTCGTGGCCGTAGTGCTCCCAGCGCTCGCGGTAGTGCTCGACCAGCGCCCGGTACTTCTCCAGCGGGTGGAAGGAGTTGGCAGAGAAGAGCGGGTCGCCGTGCCGGGCCGCGAGGTCGGTGGACCGCGTGCTGGTCGCGCTGCCGTGCCACACCGGGATCGGGTCCTGGAACGGGCGCGGCCAGACGGTGGCGTCCGTGAGCGGCGGGCGGGTCGAACCCTCCCAGGTCACGCTCTCCTCACGCCAGAGCCTGCGCAGCAGGCCGTAGTTCTCGGCGAGCGCCTCCCACTGGCGCTCCTCGGGGAGCCCGAACAGCCCGAAGTGCCGCGGATCGTTGCCCTTGCCGACGATCAACTCAACGCGGCCTCCGGAGAGTTGGTCGAGCATCGCGTAGTCCTCGGCCACCCGGACCGGGTCGAGGACGCTGAGCACCGTCACCGCGGTGAACAGTCGGATGGTGGAGGTGCGGGCGGCGATCGCGCCGAGCAGCAGGGGCGGTGCCGGGGAGAGGAACGGCTCGCCGTGGCGCTCCCCCACGCCGTAGCCGTCGTAGCCGAGTTGCTCGGCGAGGACCGCCTGGTCGATGACGTTGCGCAGCTTCTGTTGTGGAGTACGTCGGACGCCGGTGACCGGGTCGGGGGCGTTGGCGACGAGGGACGAGACGGTGAACCGCACGGCGGGTCTCCTTGGGCGCTCGGGTCGGACTCGGTCGGGCTCGGGTCGGACTCGGGTCGGGCCGGTCCGGGGGGCAGGTCGGGGACGGGTCCGCCCGGGGACGCGCCGGGCGGAGCCGGGGCCGGGGTGAACCGTGCGGAGGCCGGGAAGCCGGTGTGTGGTCCGGCGCCGCGGTCTCACGGCTGCACCGGCGGCGTGGCTGACGGGGCGGGCGGCGGGCCGCTCGGGGCGGCAGGGCGCGTGGGGGGCGTCAGCGGTCGGTGCTGCGGTGGCGGCGACAACAGCGGCGGGCTGCGGCGGCGGTCACGGTCCGGACTGCCATCTCGCCTCCCCCTCGCCTCGCACGCACACGATCCGCGGCGAGCATAGGCATCGGCCGGGAACGGGGGCAAGGGCCCGCTCCGCCGCGGTCGGCTGGCAAGATGTCCGGCATGAGCTACCTCGCCACCGATGACCGCTATGACTCGATGACCTACCGGAAGGCCGGCCGCAGCGGTGTCCAGCTGCCCGCCGTCTCGCTCGGGCTCTGGCACAACTTCGGTGACGCCCAGCCGCTGGAGGTGCAGCGGGCGGTGCTGCGCCGGGCCTTCGACCGGGGTGTCACCCACTTCGACCTGGCGAACAACTACGGCCCGCCGTACGGCAGCGCCGAGCGCAACTTCGGCTACCTGTTCGCCCAGGACTTCCGGCCGTACCGGGACGAGCTGTTCATCGCCACCAAGGCCGGCTGGGACATGTGGCCCGGCCCGTACGGCAACGGCGGCAGCCGCAAGTACCTGCTGGCCAGCCTCGACCAGTCGCTGGACCGGATGGGGCTGGACTACGTGGACGTCTTCTACTCGCACCGGTACGACCCGGACACCCCGATCGAGGAGACGATGGGGGCGCTCGACAGCGCGGTGCGCTCCGGCAAGGCGCTGTACGCCGCGATCTCCAACTACCCGGCGGAGCAGCACCGGGAGGCGGTGGCGATCCTGCGCGAGCTGGGGACGCCGGTACTGCTGAACCAGTCGGCGTACTCGATCCTCAACCGGTACGTGGAGGACGCCGGCGTGCTGGACGCGGTGGGCGACACCGGGACCAGCCTGATCGCCTACTCGCCGCTGGCGCAGGGGCTGCTGACCGACCGCTACCTGTCCGGGGAGGTGCCGGCGGGCTCGCGGATGTCGGTCGGGAAGTTCCTCACCGAGGAGGCGCTGACCGGGCAGAAGCTGGAGCAGCTGCGGGCGCTGGCCAAGGTCGCCGAGCGGCGCGGGCAGACGCTGGCGCAGCTGGCGCTGTGCTGGGTGCTGCGGGACCCGCGGGTGGTCTCGGTGATCGTCGGCGCGAGCAGCGTGGCCCAGCTGGACCAGAACCTCGACGCGCTGGCCGGCGGGCCGCTGACGGCGGAGGAGCTGGCGGAGATCGACCGGCTGAGCCGCTGAGAGGGCGTGGCGCCTGCGGGCGGGTGGGGGCTGGCAGGTGACGGCTGACGATCGACAGATGACGGCTGACAGATTTCAAGATCTGTCAGCTGTCATCTGTTATCCGTCGCTTGTCACCTGTCAGCCGTCGGGCATCAACCGTTTGGCGCCGGCCGCTTGATACCCAGGGCGGGCAGAACCGTTTCTGCAACCCGGTGAGCCTCCTCCAGCAGCGGATTGCCCGAGAGGATGAAGGTGTCGACGCCCAGCGCCTCGAACTCCTGCAGGCGCTCGATCACCTGGGCCGTCGATCCGACCACAGCCGTGCCGGGGCCCGGGCGGAACAGGCTCATCCCCGGCCAGAGGTTGGGGTAGGCCTCCAGCTCCCGGGCCCGCGCCGGCACCTTGCCGCCGTGCTGGCGGAACTGCCGCTGCCAGCCGACCCCGTCCTCCCCCTTCGCCCCGCCCAGCTGACGCGCGTACGTGGCCTCGCTGGTGACGTCCAGCAGCCGGTCGGCGGCCGCCCAGGCCTCGTCCTCGGTGTCGCGGACGATCAGGTGCAGCCGCAGCCCGATCCGCAGGCTCCGGCCGTGGGCGGCGGCGCGCTCGCGGACCAGGTCCAACTTCTCCTTGAGCAGGTGCGGCGGCTCGCCCCAGGTCAGGTAGACATCCACGTGCCGGGCGGCCATCTCGATGCCGGCCGCCGAACTGCCGCCGAACCAGAGCGGGATGCCGCCGGGCTGCACCGGGGCCAGCTCGCGCAGGCTCGCGCCCGCGTCCTTCAGTTCGTAGAACTCTCCCTTGTGGTCGAACACTTCACCCGCCGTGAGGCGCTTGACGATCGACCAGTACTCTCCGCTGAGCCGGTACCGGTCGTCGTGCCCGACGTCCAGCCCGTACTCGCGCAGCTGCGCGGTCGAACCGTTCACCACGTTGAAGCGCAGCCGACCGCCGTGCAGGTGGTCGAAGCTGAGCGCCATCTTGGCCAGCAGGGTGGGCGAGACCAGACCGGGGTGGACGGCCAGCAGCGGCTTGAAGGCCGGGGTGGTGGCGGCGGCGAGTGCGCTGCCGAGGGTCCAGACGTCGTACAGGTCGGTCGCGAGCAGCGCGCCGGTGTAGCCCAACCGCTCGACGCTGCCCGCCAGTTGCTGGAGGTAGCGGAGGTCGACCGGGCGGCGCCCGGCCGGTTCCCAGGGGTAGTGTCCCTCGCGCGGGATGATGTACCAGAGGACTTCGGAGGCCACGGCTCAGACCGCCTTCGTGAGCGCGGCGGCCACCGGGGCCTCCAGCGCGGGGAGGTGGGCGTCGGCGACGGTCAGCGCCCGGTCGACGAAGCCCGCGCCGTGGAAGATGTCCGCGGCCTCCTGCTGCTCGGCGACGAACGCGGCGGTGGCGGGCTCCAGTCGCCAGGGCAGTGCGACCAGCGCGGCCTGCCAGTCGGCGGCCGTGCCGCCCAGCTCCTCGGCGGCGATCGCGGCGGCCTCGGTCGGGTGGGCGGCCGCCCAGTCGTCCGCCCGGCGCAGTGCGGTCGCGATCGCGGCGACGACCTCGGGGCGCCCGGTCGCGAAGTCCCTGCGGGTGAAGAACACCGAGCGGTCGGTGATGACGTCGGCGGTGCGGACCAGTTCGCGGAACTCGCCGGTGCGGCGGGCGGCGGCGAGTTCGGCGCCCTGGGCGATCCAGCCGGCGATCTCGCCGTCGCGCAGCCGCCGGGACTGGTCCTCGCCGGCTGCCGGGCGCACCGGGGTGACGTCGTCGCCGTACGAAAGCCCCTGCGCGTGCAGGGCCTTGGCGAGCAGATGGGTCTGCCAGGAGCCCACGGCGAGGACGACGGTGGCGCCCTTGAGGTCGGCGACCGTCCGCACCGGGCCGGAGTCCAGCACCAGCAGGGCGCCGTGGTCCGGGCGGGGTGCGGAGACCGCCGCGTAGACCAGGTCGTGGCCGGCCGCCTGGGCGGTGATCGGCGGGGTGGAGCCGGTGCCGCCGAAGTCGATGACGCCCTCGGCGAGCAGCGTTCCGGTGCGGGTGCCGTCCGTGTAGTGGTGGAAGGCGCCGGTCTCGCCGAGCGGCGCCAGTTCCTCGTCCAGGTACGGGAGTCGGGCGAGGTAGTAGAGCGAGGGGTTGCTGGCGTGGACGCCGAGGGTGACGGTCATCTGGTCAACTCCGGTGGTGCGGGCTCGGTTTGTCGGATGTCGGAGAATACGGCGGAATCGCGGGGGAGTTCGGTGGTGCACGGACGTCAGTGAACGTCAGTGAACGTCGGTGGATGTCGGTGAATGTCGGTGGGCGTCAGTGGACGCCGAGGTCGGCGAGCAGCCGGCGCCGGAGGTCCGCGAAGGCTGGGTCGGCCGGGTCGCGCGGGCGCTCGACGGTGACGGCTTCGTCCCGGGCGAGCAGGCCGTCGCGCAGCACCACGACCCGGTCGGCGAGCCGTACGGCCTCGTCCACGTCGTGGGTGACCAGCAGCACGGCCGGGCGGTGGCGGCGCACCAGGTCGCCGACGAGGTCCTGCATGCGCAGCCGGGTGAGCGCGTCGAGGGCGGCGAACGGTTCGTCGAGGAGCAGGAGTCGCGGTTCCCGGACGAGCGCCCTGGCGAGTGCGACACGCTGGGCCTCACCGCCCGAGAGGGTGGCGGGCCAGGCGTCGGCGTGCCGCTCCAGGCCGACCTCGGCGAGCGCCTTGAGCCCGGTCTCCCGGGTCGCGGCGCCGCGTGGCAGACCGACCGTGACGTTGGCGAGCACCCGTTTGGACGGCACCAGTCGAGGCTCCTGGAACACCACCGTGCGCACCGGGGGGACGAGCACGGTTCCCTCGTCGGCCCGGTCGAGCGCCCCGAGGATGCGCAGCAGCGTGGTCTTGCCGGTGCCGCTGGCGCCCAGCAGGGCGACGAACTCGCCGCGGACGATGGAGAGGTCGATCCCGTCGAGGACCGCCCTGGTGCCGAACACCCGGCGCAGACCTCGCAGGTGGACGGCCGGGACGGCCTCCTCGGGCCCGGAGGCGGGCGCGGGCGTGGCGGAGGGGGCGAGCGTGGCGGTGCCGGTCGGGTCTGTGGTCATCGGGCCGCTCCCTGGACGGCCTGGCGCCACGGCATGAGCACGCGTTCCAGGACTCGGACGATGCCGTCGGCGGCGAGGCCGAGCAGCCCGTAGATCAGGATGCAGACGGCGAGGACGTCGGTGCGCGAGTAGTTCTGCGCCTGGGCCATCAGGTATCCGATGCCTTCGGTGGAGTTGATCTCCTCGGCGGCGATCAGGGCGATCACGCTGAGCGTCATCGACAGGCGCAGTCCGGACAGCAGCGAGGGCAGCGCGCCGGGCAGCACGACCGTGCGCACGATCGCCCAACGGCCGAGGCCGAAGCTGCGCATCGCCTCGACCAGCTTGCGGTCGGTGCTGCGGACTCCGCCCGAGGCGGACACGTACATCGGGAAGCTGGTGGCGACCGCGATCAGGGCCACCTTCGCGGTCTCGGTGATGCCGAACCACACCATGAACAGCGGGACGAGGGCCAGGAACGGGACGGTGCGCAGGACCTGGATCGCGGAGTCGAGCAACTCCTCGCCGAGGCGGGTGAATCCGGTGACCACACCGAGCACCAGTCCGGTGGTCGCACCGAAGAACAGGCCCAGCCCGGCGCGGGTGAGGGAGACGGACAGGGCGTCGGTCAGCTGACCGTTGCCCCACAACTCCCCTACGGCCTGGGCGACCTGGGCGGGTGAGGCGAGCACGTCCTGGGTCAGCGCGCCGGTGGCGGAGGCGAGCGCCCAGCCACCGAGCAGGGCGAGCGGACCGATGGTGCGCAGGGTCACGGCGAGCGCGCGGGGGCGGGGGCGGGGGCGCCGGCTCTGTGGGGCGACCAGGCCGGCGGCCAGTGCCACCCGGGTTTCCGCCGGTGGGAACTCCTCGGTTGTGGTGGTCACTTGGGTCCGTCCCCGAGCTTGTTGACGTCGATCAGGTACGGCTTGACGTCCACCAGTTGCTTGGTGACCTTCTGGTCGGCGAAGAACCGGGCGACGGTGGCGAAGCGGGCGGTGTCGGCGTCGGAGATGGCGTCGGCCGGGGTGCCCTGCCGGCTGACGTTCACGGCGACATCCTTCTCGGCGGGGGTGACGGCGGTCGGACCGGCGTCGGTGAACACGTTGAGGTAGCCGGCCGGGTCGGCATTCTCCTTCTCGCCGTTCTCGCGCAGGTAGCCGTAGAAGGCCTTCACCACCTCGGGGTGCTTGTCGGCGAAGCCGTTGCGCACCGCCCAGACGGCGTAGTTGTCGGAGCCGACCTCCTGGCCGTTGACCAGGAAGTGCGCTCCGGTGTTGGCGATGGCGGGTGTCGAGAAGGTGTTCCAGGTCGCCCAGGCGTCCACCTGGCCGGAGTTGAAGACGCCGGAGGTCTGGTCGGCGCGCAGGTAGACCCGTTCCACCTTGTCAGCCGGGACGCCGTTCTTCGCGAGCGCCTTGAGGAGCAGGTATTCGCTGGTGCCGCCCTGGGAGACGGCGACCTTCCTGCCGACCAGGTCCTGGACGGTCTTGACGGGTGAGTCGTTCTTCACCAGGATCCCCTCGCCGACGCCGTCGGGCGCGGTCTGGGCGAACAGCTTGAAGCCTGGCTTCTGGGCGAGTGCGGCGACGGCCGAGGTGATCGAGCCCTGGGCGACGTCCAGTTGGTCGGCGGAGAGGGCCTGGGCGGCGGGGGCGAAGGGGCCGGCGCTGCCGGTCCAGGCGACCTTGGCGTGGACGGCGGCCAGGGCCTGGTCCAGCGAGCCGTCCTTCTTGCCTCGGGCGAGGAAGCCGTTGTTGCCGGGGTCGGGCAGGCGGAGCACGACGTCGGCCCTGCCGTCGGTCCCGCCCCCGGCGGAGGCCTTGGCCCCGTCGGCGGACGAGCCGCAGGCGGCCAGGGCGGTGGAGGCGAGCAGCGCGGTGGCGGCGAGGACGAGACGGGAGGTCTTCACGGGGATTCTCCAGGTGGGTGACAGATGGCAGCGGACAGATGACAGCTGACAACTTTCGAAATCTGTTAGCTGAACGCCGTCAGCTGAAGTCTGTGATCTGAACGCCGCCGGCACCGGCACCGACACCCGCCCCGGCGCCCCCGCCCGTGCCCGCGCCCCCGCCCCCGCCCCCGCCCGAACGCCGCACCCGCAGCAGTTCGCGGGCCGCGTGGAGCGGCTCCGGGTCGACCCACGCCTGCACGTCCACCGGCGCGGCGAGGAAGCCCTGCTCCCTGAGGAATCGTTCCTGCAGCGCCAGCAGGTCCAGCCGCTCCCCCGACAGGTCCAGGTGCAGGGTCCGGTGGCTGCCCGGCGCATAGGCTCCGGCGACGCCCTCGGCCCCCGCGCCGGTCTCGACCCGCAGGATCCGGCCCACCTCCTCCGGGTGCTCCGCCGCCCAGTCGGCGGACTCCAGCAGCACCGCGAGGAAACGGGCGACCAGTTCGGGATGCTCGTCCAGCAGCCGCTGGTGGACGGTGATCGGCCGGGGTGTGCCGTTGTTGACCCGGCTCCGGCGGTCGGGCGCCGCGTCCAGTTCCACGGCCACCTCCGCACCGATCCGGCGGGCCGCCTCGACGGCGAGCGCCCCCTTCACGTACACGGCGTCCACCGTGCCGTCCCGCAGTGCGGCCAGTTCGGCGGACCACTGCCCGCCGCCGGGGATCCCGGGTACGTCCACCGGTTCGGCGTCCGCCAGGGTGAGGCCCGCGAGCCCGAGGGCGCCGCGGAAGCCGGCCAGCGCCATGGCCCGCCAGAAGTCGATGCCGATGTCATGATGTGGGACCGCCAGCCGCAGCCCGCGCAGCTGCTCCGGCCCGGTGACGCCGCTACCGGCCCGGACCAGCACCACCTGGCGCTCCTCGATCCAGGTGAGGCCGATCAGCCTGGTCGCCTCGCCGCGCGAACGGGCCCACAGGGCGGGGACGTTGCCGCCCTCCCGGAACAGGCCGGTCAGCGCGTGGGTGTAGTGGTGGTCTGCGGCCACCTCGGGCGGAGCGTCCTGCAGCGAGCGGACGGCGATGCCGTCGGCGGCGAACTCGCGGGCGAGCCGGCCCTGGTCGGCGGCGATCCCGGTCGCGGTGGGCACCGGGCAGCGGGTGAACCAGAGGGTGTCGGGAAGCGCGGAGGGGTTCTGGATGCGACTGGACAACGGAGTTGGTCCTCTACGGGGGCTCCGGCGACGGCCGGAGGAGGTCGGGAGCGATCACCGCACGATGGCCCAGGAGGCCTAGTGCACAAGGGAGTTGTACGCCACGATGCAGGACGGGACGGGCGTGGAGGGGTCGGTCAGCGACAACACGCGCGGAAGGGGAGACACCGGTGGGACGTCACGGTGCTTCTCCTTCCGTGGAGTCGGGGCGGGCGCCGCCCGGGCCGAGTGGCCGTCCGGCGCGACACGAGGAGCGTTCCACGGCGGGCGAGCCGGAAGCAAGCTTTTGCCACATGGTGGGATCAGTTGTTCATCAACGCCATTCCATTGCAACGTCATCGACACATTCCCGCAGCACTGGCTGCCCTACGCTGAGACCCCGCCTCCGGCCGCCCGTCCGGAGTTCCTACCGAAACGCGAGGTGCCATGGCCGAGGCCGCCACCGCCGTCCAGAGTCCGCCGGCCGGTGCGCAGGCCGTCCAGCGCGCGCTCGGACTGCTGCACTGCTTCCACGACAACGGCCCCGACCTGAGCGCCTCGGACCTGGCCCGCCGGATGGGCCTGTCGGTCTCCACCGCGCACCGGCTGGCCCGCACGCTGGTCAGCGCCGGGTTCCTGGAGCAGGACGAGCAGACCGTCCGCTACCGGCTCGGTCCGGCGGTCGCCGAGCTCGGCCAGCTCACCTTCCACCAGCGCGGGCTGCACCTCGCCGGACCCGAGCTGGAGCTGCTGTCCAGGCGCACCAAGGCGACGGCCGACCTGGCCATCCGCAGCGGCGCCCACGCGGTGATCCTGGTCGGCGGCTCGGTCCGCCCGGACACCGGACTGGGCCTGCGCCGCCCGCTGCACTCCACGGCGCTCGGCAAGGTCCTGCTGGCCTGGCCCCGCCCGAATGAGACGGCACCGTCGACACTCGGCCCGCTGCCCTCCTTCACCGACCGCACGATCACCGAACCCGCCGCGCTGAGCCAGGAGTTGGCGAAGGTGCGGACGGCCGGTCACGCGCTCAACGACGGCGAGTCGGCGGCCGGGGTGCGGACCGTGGCCGTACCCGTCCTGGACGGCGCCGGGCAGGCGCGGTTCGCCCTGGCGGTCCGCTCGACGCCCGCGCACCTCACCGACGACCGGCTGGACTGGTTCCTCAGCCACGCCCGCAGCTGCGCCGACGCCCTCGCCGTCCTCCTCCTGCCGCCGGACCAGCGCCCCTGACGGTCCGGCGGAACACCACGAGCCGGAACACCACGAGCCGAAGCACGACAAACCGAAGCGCGACGAACCGAAGCACGACAAACCGAAGCGCGATGAAGCAGCGGACCGCCCGTCCACATCCGGGACGAGCGGTCCGCTGCCGGACCGAACGGCGACGGCCCGCCGTCAGACCGCGGCCGGGGTGTACTTGTAGCCGACCCGGCGGACCGTCACGATGGTGTCCCGGTAGGCCGGTCCGAGCTTGCGGCGCAGCCGGGCGACGTGCACGTCGACCGTTCGCCCGTCCCCGACGTGGCCGTAGCCCCAGACCGCGGAGACCAGGTGGTCCCGGGTGTGCACCCGCTGCGGGTGCTCGGTGAGGTGGGCCAACAGCTCGAACTCCAGGTACGTGAGGTCGAGCAGCCGCCCGTCGACGTAGGCGTTGCGCCGCTCGGTGTCGACGGCGATGCCGCGTCCCGCCGGGCGGACCGGACGGACCCCCGAGGCGGCGTGCCCCCCGGAGCCGGCGATCCCGGCAGCGGCAGGACCGCCCGACAGGCCGGCCGCCCCCGGGCCCGCGGTCCCCGCCGCCAGGCTCTCGGCCGGCACCAGCACCAGGTACCCGACCAGCGGGCCGCCGTTCGCGCCGCCGGTCTGCGTGCCGTACTGCGCCAGCAGTCCCTGCGGCAGCACGCCCTGCGGCAGGGTGGCGACGACGGCCGCCCCCTCCGGCAGCGCGGCGAGCAGCGCCTGGGGCACCTGCGGGGCCACCGCGCCCGGCTGGGCGACGGCGGGGGCCGGGACGGCCGCCGGACGAACCGGACCGGCGTGGGTCGGCCCGGCGTGGGGCGCACGGGCCGGACCGACATGGGGCGCACGGGCCGCCGCCCCGGGCCAGCGGGCGGACGTCGGCGCCGAGGGGACGGACGGCCCGGCGGCCCCGGGCACGCCGGGACCGACCGGCACGGTGACGGGAACGGTGACGGGAACGGAGGAGACCGGAGGGACGGAGCGGACCGCGCGCAGGTGCGGGGTCGCGGCGGGCAGGGGCAGGGTGGCCGTGGAGGAAGAAGACATGGTGTGCCGCTCATTTCGCGCGTGACGGACGGGGTGGAGTCGTCTGCGCGTCGACCGGGCGTACTGCCTGGGCTGGACCGGGTCGGACCGGGTCAGCGGGCGGCGGGCCGGGACGCGCTGGGCGAGCCGGGACACGTCTGATCGAACAGGTGCGGCTGCCGGGACGGCCAGAACGGCTCGAGGTCGGGGCGACCCCGTCGGCTGTCCGCGGCACGGCTCCCGCACCGGTTCCACCGCCCGGTCCGTCCACCCGCGCGCATCGCGGGGGCCGACCCGGTCGTTCGGGTACGGCCGACGAGGCCGGGGGCGGTGCTGGGGCAGACGATGTTCACTGGTGCTCTCTCCGCTGGGCGGGTCCGGTTGGTCGGCCGCGGGCACGCCGGACGGGCGGTCCGCTACGGCCTGGTCGACGGGTATCGGCGGCGCGTCGGGCGGTGGGCCGGGTGGGCCGTCAGCGCCGGGGACGTACCGGGAAGGTCAGGCCGGTCAGCGACAACACGCGCTGCAGATCAGCGCGTGGTCGATGTAACGGCGGACGGTGAGCGCCGGATCGGCGGGACCGGGCACGGCGGCGCCGGACATGGAGGCGCCGGGCACGAGGAAGCCGGGCATGAGGGCGCCGGAGGTCGGGGAGACGGGCGCGGCGGTGATGATGCGTCGTCGGCCGACGGTCATTCTGCTGCCCTCCCCCTTCGTTCTCCACCCGGCGGCGCACCGCTGCCGGTGCCCGCCGATGATGCCTCGCCGGTTCGTCGAAGGCCGTCCGCCGGTCGCAACGCCCGTGTGAACGTGGCGTTTCCGGCGCTCCCGACAGCACGGCCGGGCGGCCTTCGACCACAGAGCCTTCCACGGCCGGGGCGGTCTAGGCAACCTTCCGCACAGTGATCGTCCGGGATGTGGACAGTCGAATGAGACGGCCGGCGGAACGCGCAGGTCGGCGCGTCCACCTGCCGAGTCGTCGCACGGCGGAACAACGGTCGGCTCACGGCCTTCGTCGGATCGGTACCGAACCGCGCCGGGCCGGGCCATACCGGAGCCGGGCCGAGCCGGGCCGGGCGGGCCATACCGGAGCCGGGCCGAGCCGGGCCGGGCGGGCCATACCGGAGCCGGGCTGGGCCGGGCGGGTCAGGATCCGGACCGGGGCCGAGCCGCCCTCAGGCGCCGACCGTGGCGCGGCGTCTGAGGGACGCGACGTGCTCGACCAGCGCGACGAGGAGGTCCTTGCCGTCCTGCCGCACCCGCGCGTCGCAGAGCAGCACCGGAATGTCCCGGTCGAGGTCGAGCGCCTCGCGGACCTCGTCCGGCGCGAACCGTTCGGTGCCCTCGAAGCAGTTCACCGCGACCAGGAACGGGATGCCGCGCTGCTCGAAGAAGTCCACCGAGGGAAAACAGTCGGCCAGCCGCCGGGTGTCCGCGAGCACCAGGGCACCGAGCGCGCCGCGGGCCAACTCGTCCCAGACGAACCAGAACCGGTCCTGCCCGGGCGTGCCGAACAGGTAGAGCGCGAGCCCCGGCCGCAGGTCGATCCGGCCGAAGTCCATCGCCACGGTGGTGGTGCGCTTCGCCTCCACCCCCGAGGTGTCGTCCACCGGGCGGCCCAGCTCGCTGAGCTCCTCCTCGGTGCGCAGCGGCCGGATCTCGCTGACCGAGCCGACCAGGGTGGTCTTGCCGGCGCCGAAGCCGCCCGCGACGAGGATCTTCACCGCGACGGCCGGACCGCCGCGCCAGCGCGGGTCGTTGACGTTCGCCGGACGGGGCGCGGTGTCGTCCCGGTGCGGCCCGGTGGCGACCGGGTGGGGGTGGGGGTCAGAGCGCACGGAGTCCATTGATCACGTCTCGCAGCAGGCGCTCGTCCGGCAGCTCGGCGAGCGGAACGGGTCGGGTGACGCTGATCAGTTCGGCGTCGTAGAGGTCGCCGAGCAGTACCCGCACCACGCTGACCGGCAGGTCGGTGTAGGAGCCGAGCTCGGCGACGGAGAGCGGCTCGCGGCGGCACAGGGTGAGCAGCGTCTGGTGCTCCGGGTCGAGGACGTGCGCGGGCACGGCCCCCGCGACCGGCCCGGGATCGACGGCGGTGACCAGTGAGATCAGGTCGAACAGCCCCTCCTCGACCGGCCGGGTGCGGCCGCGGGTCATCGAGTAGAGCCGCACCACCGGGCCCGCCTCGTCGTCGAACCAGCGGTCGTCGACCGGGGTGCGCGGCCGGAACAGGTCGACGTCGGGCCCGTCCGGGTCCGCCTTCCCGTCCCCCGCCACGGCCTCCGGACCGCCAGGACTGCCCGGATCCCCCGGATCCCCCGGACCACCCGAGCCGCCCGAGCCGCCCGGGCCCCCCGGACCGTCGGCACCGGCAGAACCGCCGACGCCGGACGGCCCGGCCGTGCCCACCGGCACCTGGGGGCCGTCCGGCGTCTCGGGACCGTCCGGCACATCCGCCTTCGGATCCGCCATCGGACCGCTCATCTCACCGGCGGGGCGGTTTCGGTGCGCGGTTCGGCGGCCATGTGCTCGCCGACCCGCTTGACCAGCAGCGCCATCTCGTACGCGATCTGGCCGATGTCCGCCTCGGCCTCGCTCAGCACGGCCAGGCAGCTGCCGTCGCCGGCGGCCGTGATGAAGAGGAAGGCCTCGTCCAGCTCGATCATGGTCTGCCGGACGCCACCGACCTTGAAGTGCCCCCCGGCGCCCTTCGCCAGGCTGTGGAACCCGGCGGCGACGGCGGCCAGGTGCTCGGCGTCCTCGCGGTCGAGGTCGCGGGAGGCACCGGTGGCCAGGCCGTCGTTGGAGAGGATCACCGCGTGCCGCAGGGCCGCGACGCGCCCCACCAGGTCGTCCAGGAGCCAGTTGAGGTCCCCGGGCGACTGCATCGACGTGGTCATGAATCAGTTCCTTCCGCTGGAGCGGGTGGTGCGTGTGGAGCGGGTGGTGCGTGTGGAGCAGGTACGACAGGTGGCGCGGGTACGACGGGTGGAGCAGGTACGGCAGGTGGCGCGAGTACGGCGGGTGGCGCGGGCGCACCGGTGTCCGGGCTCCGGCGGACCGGCTGCCCGGGCGGCACCCGACGCGCGAGCGGCGCCCGGCCGGTGTCCTGCGGCGCGGGCAGCGCCGCCGGGGCGGGCGCCGGGCCGATCGCCCGCCGGGACCGGTCCGGCGGCTGCCAGACCGGTACGGCGGTGGACCGTCCCTCCGTCCGTCCGGGACGATCGTCGGGCGTGCCGGGACGATCCGTCAACGGAGCACCGGGGCGGTCCGCCGGCGCACCGGTGCGACCCGTGGACGCGCCGGTGGACGCACCCGTGCGGTCCGCCGGAGCCGTGGCGCCCCGCCCCTTGGTGAAGCCGCGCTGGAACGAGGCGAAGGTGGCCCGGGCCTCCTCGGGCGAGCGCTCCCTGACCTCGCGGGTCTCCCCGCCGTCGGTTTCGGACCCGTTGCGGAACCGTTCCTTCAGCTGTTCCGTGAGCTGGTCCCTGAGCTGCGGCGCCAGGTTCGCCTGCCGGACCCGCCGGGGCAGGCCGCCCGCCGTCCGGAGCGGCGCGGCGTCCACGACGGGAGCGGGAGCAGGAGCAGCGTCGGCCCACCCGACGGCGCCGGTGGCGTCGTCGCCGTCCGCCACCGCCGGACCGGCCCCGGCCGGACCGGCAACCGCACCTGCAGCCGCGACGGCCGCCTCGGCCGCGGCCACCACGGCGTCCTCCCGCCGGTGACGGCCCGTCCCCGGCGCGTCCTCGGTGTCCGCCGCGGGAGCGGGGACCAGCACCGGCCCGCCCCTGCTCCGGGAGGCCCGGCGCGGCAGCCCGCCCGGCGTACGGCCCGCGTCGGGCGTGGAGGGCCTCGGCCCGCCCGTCGTCCCGCGGTGCTTGCCGGCCAGGCCACCCGCGCCGCCGTCGGCGCCGGCTCCCGTGCGACCTCGGGTAGCCGTACCGGCCCCGGCACCGCCGGACCCGAGCGTGGCCGCCGACGGGGTGGCTCCCCCCGACCCCGGCACCGCGACCAGGTCCCGCTGCCCGCGCCGGCCGCCCGCCGCGGGCCGCTGCCCGGCCGCGCCCGGCTCCGGCGTCCCGTCCGGAGCCTCCGCGAGCAGCTCGCGCGGGATCAGCACCACCGCCGTCGTCCCGCCGTACGGGGACGGCCGCAGGTGCACCCGGATGCCGTGCCGGCGGGCCAGCCGGCTGACCACGAACAGGCCCAGCCGGTCGGTGTCGGCGAGGTCGAACTCCTGCTCCACGGCGAGGCGTTCGTTGATCTCGGCGAGCAGCTGCTCGCTCAGCCCGAGGCCGCGGTCGTCGATCTCCAGCGCGAAGCCGTGCGCCACCACCTCGCCCTGGACGGTGACCTGGGTGCTCGGCGGGGAGAACACCGCGGCGTTCTCGACGAGTTCGGCGACCAGGTGGGTGACGTCCGCGACGGCGCTGCCGAGCAGGCCGGTGCCGGGGAACGGCCGGACGATCACCCGGGCGTAGTCCTCGACCTCGCCGACCGCCGCCCGGACCACGTCCACCATCCGGACCGGCTTGCGCCAGGCACGCCCGGGCGAACCGCCGGCCAGGATGATCAGGCCCTCGGCGTGCCGGCGCATGCGGGTGGTGAGGTGGTCGACCTTGAAGAGGTCCTCCAGCTCCGCCGGGTTCTCGGTGCGACGCTCCATGGTGTCGAGCAGGGTGAGCTGGCGGTGCAGCAGCACCTGGCTGCGCCGGGCCAGGTTGACGAAGACCGCCGAGACCCCGCGCCGCAGTTCGGCCTGTTCGACGGCGGCCTCGACGGCGGCCCGCTGCACCGCGTTGAAGGCCTGGCCGACCTGGCCGATCTCGGAGTCCCCGAAGTGCAGCTCGGGGGCCTCGGTGGCCACGTCCACCGGCTCGCCGCGGCGCAGCCGCAGCATGACGGACGGCAGCCGGGTGCCGGCCAGCTCGTCGGCCGCGTTGCGCAGGCCGATCAGCTGCCGGGCCAGGCCCCGGCCGATCCGGAACGAGATCATGATCGACAGCACCACGGCGACCAGGCCGATGGCACCGGCGATGCCGCCGCGCCACAGCAGTCCCATCGAGGTGGACCGCGCGCGCTCGTCCAGCCCGGCGGAGATCCGGCTGTTGATCGAGGCGAGGTCGCCGAGCGCCCGGTCGGCGGTCTCCCGCCAGGAGTCGCTGTTGAGCGCCTGCACCACCCGGTCGGGGCCGCCGGCGCCGACGAAGTCCGCCTCGGCGCGGGCGAGCGCGCCCCAGGCCTCGCCGCCGCGCAGCGCGATGTAGTCGGACTGGTCGGCGGGGTCCAGCTCGGCGACGTAGACGGTGAACAGCGCCTGCTGGTTGTGCAGGGCGTCCAGCGCGGCCTGGTACTGCTCGGCGGTGGGCTTGGCGACGCCGGTGCGCAGGCCCTCCATCGCCGCGTCCTCCTGCGACAGGTACTCGCGGGCGCGCACCAGCTCGATCAGGATGGTGCCCTGGCGGGGGAGCTGGCCGCTCTGCCGGGCGACGTAGGCGGACCGGAAGCCGAACACCGGCTTGACCAGGTCGCTGTACTGGCCCAGCGCGAACTCCCAGTTCAGCGCGGAGCGGCCGACCTGGGCGCGCAGCGGTCCGAGCTGGTCGGCGGCCGCGATGATCTGCACGAAGCGGCCGCGCTGGGGGGCGGAGAGCTTGCCCGCGGAGCCGTCCTTCTTCTGCCGCAGCACCTCCAGGCTGCGGTCGGTGGCGGCCTTGGCCTGTTCGTAGGCCTCCCTGGCGACCGGCGAGCGCGGGTCCGCCAGCCGCTGGACGGCGGCGCGGCGCTCGTTCTGCAGGTCGCCGGTGTACTGGTCGACCGGGCCCGCGAACTCCTTGTACGTACGGCTGATGCCGAGCTGGCTCCAGACGTCCCCGGTGGTGGCGATCGTCGCGTACGCCCACAGGGCGGCGAGCGCGACGATGGGCACCAGGAGCAGCGCGATGATCTTCGCGCGGATCGAGCTGCTGCGCAGACGCATGGAGTCCTCGGTCGGGGATGGCCAGGCGTGGACGGGGAGCGGTGGGGTGGCGTGGGGCCGGGCCGGACAGCGGCGTGGGGCGGCGTGGAGGTGCTGAGGGAAAGGTCGGAGGAGGGTTCCCGGCCACAGGTCTGCGAGACTCTACTACGCCGTCACCACTCCTTCGAGAGGCGGTGACGCCCGCCGGTGCCCGGACGGCGGGGTTGACAGCGGGCCCCGTGTCCTCCCCGGTTCCTCCCCGGTTCCTCCTCCGCGTCCTCCCCGGTTCCTCCCCCGCGTCCTCCGCGATTCCTCCCCCGCGCCTCCCCGTGGGCGGCACCACCCGAGGCGACCCGTGCCGATCTCGTCGCGTCACCGTCACAACCCTGGGCAGTGCCGGGACGATCCGATAGTTTCGGCCCACCCCGTACCACCGGCACCGAACTGGGGAGGACCGTGCGCGAGTTCACCACTCCCGCCCCGGCCGCGTCCGAGGCCACCGGAGGACTCGCCGACTCCCTCTACGACACCGCCGAGCGCACCCCCGACCTGGTCCAGCTGTCCCGGCGGGCCGAGGACGGCCAGTGGCGGGACGTCACCGCCCGGGAGTTCCGGGCCCAGGTGCTCGCCCTGGCCAAGGGCCTGCTCACCCATGGCGTGCGCTACGGCGACCGGGTCGCCCTGATGTCCCGCACCCGCTACGAGTGGACACTGTTCGACTACGCACTCTGGTCGATCGGCGCGATCACCGTCCCCGTCTACCCCACCGCCGCCGCCGAGCAGGTGCGCTGGATCCTCGCCGAGACCCAGGCGGTGGCCTGCCTGGTCGAGGACGAGGACGCCGCGATGACGGTCGGCGCGGTCTGCGACGCGCTGCCCGACCTCACCGGAATCTGGCAGCTGGACCGCGACTGCGTCGCCGCGATCACCGAGGACGGCCGCGGCGTGCCCGACGCCCTGGTGCACCGCCAGCGCCTCGGCGTCGCCGCCGAGAACATCGCCACGGTCGTCTACACCTCGGGCACCACCGGCCGCCCCAAGGGCTGCCTGATCACCCACGCCAACCTGGCCGCCGAGGCCGACGCCCTGCTCGCCGGCTGGGGGGACGTCCTGCGCGACACCGGCGGCGGCCGTCCCGCCACCCTGCTGTTCCTGCCGCTCGCGCACGTCTACGGACGGGCCGTGCAGATCGCGGCGATCCGCGGCGGCTTCCGGATCGGGCACGTCCCCGAGGTCTCCACCGACGCGCTGCTGCCCGCGCTGGAGACCTTCCGCCCGACCTTCCTGCACGCCGTCCCGTACGTCTTCGAGAAGATCTTCCGGCAGGCCCGGCGGGCCGCCGAGGACGCCGGACGCGGCGAACTCTTCGAACAGGCGCGACAGGTGGCCGTCGACTGGGCCTCCGCCCGGGAGCAGAAGGCGTTCGGCCGCGGCCCCGGCCCGGGCGCGGCCCTGCGGCTGCGTCACCTCGCGTACGAGCGGACGGTCTACCCAAAACTGCGGGCGGTGCTCGGCGGCCGGGTGCGCAGCGTGATGTGCGGGGGCTCCACGCTCCGGCGCGAACTGGGTCTGTTCTTCACCGGCGCCGGCCTCCAGTTGTACGAGGGCTACGGGCTGACCGAGACCACCGCCGCGATCACCGGCAACCCGGTCGGCCGGCAGAAGCTCGGCACGGTCGGGCAGCCGGTGCCGGGCGCCTCGGTGGCGATCGCCGACGACGGCGAGGTGTGGGTGCGCGGCGGCTCGGTCTTCGGCGGCTACCTCAACCATCCGCGCTGCACGGCCGAGTCCCTGGTCGACGGCTGGTTCGCGACCGGCGACCTGGGCCGACTGGACGAGGACGGCTACCTCAGCATCACCGGCCGCAAGAAGGACCTCATCGTCACCAGCAGTGGCAAGAACCTGGCCCCGGCGGCCCTGGAGGAGCGGGTCGAGGCGCACCCGCTGGTCTCCCAGTGTCTGGTGGTGGGCGACGACCGGCCGTACGTGGCGGCGCTGATCACGCTCGACCCGGCGGCGCTGGCGCACTGGCTGAAGTCGCGCGGGTGGGAGCAGCGGGACCCCTGGACGGTGCTCGCGGACGAGGACCTGCACGTGGAGGTGCAGCGTGCGGTGGCGGCCGCGAACACGGCGGTCTCACGGGCCGAATCGATCCGCGCGTTCCGGCTGCTGCCACGGGAGTTCAGTGAGGAGCAGGGGCTGCTGACCCCTTCACTCAAACTGCGGCGGGCGGCGATCGCCGAGCACTACGCGGCGGACATCGAGGAGCTGTACCTGTCCTGAACCGGCCTGCCCGCCCGAACCCGACCTGTCCGTGCGGTCCCTGACGTACCGTCTTGCCCCTTGTGTCGCGGGCGCGGTGGCCGAGCGACGACCACCGGGTTCATCCGCCGTTCCCTTGACGACCCTATTGGTCTAGTCCATTGTTGCGACACGTTCCCGAGTTCCACGGTCCGATTCCGCTCACGCCCTCCCCACGGGCGTGCCCCCACCTGCTGGAGTCCCCACGTGTCGATGTCCATGCGCCTGTCCGCGCTGGCCGCCTCGGCCGCGCTGCTCACCGGCCTCACCGGCCTCACCGCGCCGAGCACGCAGGCCGCA
The DNA here is from genome assembly GCF_043201735.1 of Kitasatospora sp. NPDC048286. Lineage (NCBI taxonomy): Bacteria > Bacillati > Actinomycetota > Actinomycetes > Kitasatosporales > Streptomycetaceae > Kitasatospora > Kitasatospora sp. NPDC048286. The sequence goes on along the minus strand of NZ_JBICZE010000006.1, from coordinate 382,061 downwards.
CCAACCGCGCAGACCACCCAGGCCGCACAGACCGTCAACCTCGCCACCAACCCCGGCTTCGAGGCACCCTCCCCCGACCTCGCCGACTGGGGCAGCATCCCCGGCTGGACCTGCACCGGCGGACCGGCCGAGGCGGCCGTCACCGCCACCGCCCCGCACACCGGTGCCTCGGCGCTGACCGTCACCCCGGCGAACGCCGACTCCACCGGCGAGTGCGCGCAGACCGTCGCGGTCCAGCCCGGCACCACCTACACCGCCTCCGCGTGGGTGCGCGGCGACTTCGTCTACCTGGGCGCCACCGGCACCGGCAAGGACGTCGCGCCCGCCTGGACGGAGAGCACCGGCGGCGGCTGGCAGCGGCTGAGCACCCGGTTCACCACCGGCCCGAACGCGCACAGCGTCCGACTGTACGTGCACGGCTGGTACCAGCAGGGCCCGTTCTCGGTGGACGACGTCCGGGTGGACGGCCCCGCGCCCGCCCCGGCCGTCGCCGCGGGCTCCGTCCCCACCGACGACAAGGTCGTCTTCTTCACCGTGGACGACGGCTGGCAGCGCACCCCCGAGGCGGAGCGGTTCATCGCCGACCACCGGCTGCCGATCACCGCCTTCCCGCTACCGATGCCGGCCGCCGCCGACCCGGCCTTCTTCCGGCGGGTCACCGCCGTGCCCGGCTCCTCGGTCCAGGACCACAGCGTCTCCCACGCCGACCTCGGCAAACTCCCGCTGGAACAGCAGCAGGTCGAGATCTGCGACGCCCGGGACGCCATGACCCGCCTCTTCGGCACCGCGCCGACGTTCTTCCGCCCGCCGTTCTTCGCCTGGAACGCCGACACCCTCCAGGCCGCCGCCAACTGCGGCATCCGCACCGTGCTCACCGCCGACGCGGACTTCAGCTGGGGCGCGTCCAACATCTGGCACCCTGGCCTGCTGCAGCCGGGCGACGTCGTCCTGATGCACTGGACCGACACCCTCGCCGTCGACCTCCAGCGCGCCCTCGCCGCCGCCGACGCCGCCGGGCTCAAGCCGGCCGGCCTGGTCGACTACCTGCGCTGACCGGCACCGCCGTGGGGGGGGGCCCCCCCCGGCGGCGGGGCCCGGGGGGGGGGGGGGGCCGGGGGGGCCCCCCCCCGGGGGCCCCCCGGGGCGGGGGGGGGGGCGGGGGGGGGGGGCGCGCGGCCGGGGGGCGCCCGGCG